>JBCDDF010000017.1:0-56744 GCA_039180525.1 Pseudomonadota bacterium | reverse complement strand
CTTGAACCCGGAGTGATCCTTGGAAATCAGCGCCTGCGTCCCATCCAGATCGTTGGCCGTGAAGTTGAACGCAAACGTCCCGCTCTCCCGCGCCATGCCTGCGCTGTGCGCAACCTCCACCGCACTGCCAAGCGTGCCGTCAAAGCTGCCGCCCAAATCAGACGCAATAACTCCGGGCGCACCCAGACCAGTGGGAATAGAGCTGGCGAACTCGCTGCGCAGATTGTCCAGGAAAGTGTTGCTGGAATAGACCTCGGGGTTCGAACCGATCGGGTCGCCGTCGACGTCGCGCGTGTCGTAACCGAACAGCGTGCCGTCCTCGGACCACTTGGTCTCTCCGGTCGGCGCAAGCGCCTCCTGCAACTCGTCGATCGTGTCCACGATCCCATAATGCGCGCCGGCGTCGGTTTCGATCATGTCCTCGGTGACCAGATCGCCGTAGACCACGACATAGCCCAACAGGTCCTCGTCATGGGCCCCGCCGCCATCGCCCTGCTGGGAATAGACGGTGATGACCGAGGTCATATTGTCGATGGCACCGTCGCCATCGCTGTCGACCGGCACGTAGTCGATGCTGAGGATTTCGGTCGTGTGGCCGATGATCGAGATATGGTCTTCGTCGGCGTTGAAATCGCCGATGATGTCGATCCCGAAACTGTCCACCCAATGGTCGTGCAGCCGGTCATTTTCACCCGCAACACCGTGCCAGTGGATCGTCCGGCCGTCATCCATCAGGTTGTCGATCAACTTGTCTTTCTTGCCGTTGATCAGCGTCTCGATCTTGAAGTGGTCGTTGCCGGCGCCGCCGATCAGGATATCGTCTGCCACCAGTTCCTGGTCGATCCAATCGACCAGTTTCAGGTAGTCATTGTCGATCGACGGATCGGGGAAGTCGCGCGACAGCTGGTCGGTGATGATCTGACCCAGGCGCTGTTCGCCCGCATCGGAGCGCGACACCAGCACATCGTCGCCATCGCCGCCCATGATCACGTCAGAGCCGCGGCCGCCATCCAGAACGTCGTTGCCGGCGCCGCCCGACAGCATGTCGTCGCCATAGCCGCCATGCATCGTGTCGTCGCCATCGGTGCCTGTCACGGTATCGTTGCCCGCGCCGCCTTCGAAATCGCTGACCCCGGACAGATCCTGATCCTCGGCCACCATCGGCTGCGGACCGGACGGGTTGGTCAGGGCAGTGCCCGGGCCCTCGGTCATCAACTGCTGAACCTCGGCCTGGGTCAGCACGTCATCGGCGCTCATGCCACCCCAGATGCCGAAATCGGCCAGTGCGCCGTCATAGGCGTTGTCCAGGTCGTCATCGTCGACGCCGAATTCAGCAGCCGAGCCGTTCAGATCGGTGCGGCGCTGATCCGCGCCCAGAACCCAGGGCTCTTCATTCTGCAGAATGAATGCCTCGGTATAGACATTGGGCGAAGGGACATTGCCCTCTTTCGGGGTCCAGGCATTGGCCGGGATCGCCTCGCCATCGACATAAACGGTGACGCCCTCGGCGGTGAAGGACACCGCGACGTGGTTCCATTCGCCTTCGGTCAGAACCGAGGTGCTTTCCCACGTGTTGTTGCGGCCGCCATCGCCCGGCGCCATGCGCAGGATGATGCCGCCATCGTCGGTGTGGCCCAGGCGGAAATGCCCGCCATCGCCAGAGTTGCGCTGGTCCTTGCTGACGAACATGCCGTCATCGGACAGATCGTCGGGCTTGGCCCACAGCGCAATGGTGCCCTGGCTGATCTCATAGGCGTCGTCGTGCTGGATATAGGCGAACTCGTCCTCGCCGTTGAACGACAGCGCCCCGTCCGCATCGCCATAGGGCCCTTCGACCGCGTCGCCGCCGCGGGGCAGCGACTGGTTTTCATAAAGCGTATAGGCCACCGCCGACGGGCCGCCGCGCGCATCCTCATAGGTCGCGTCATCGCCGCCGGACAGGCTCCAAAAGCCCAGCGCACCGGGCAGGCCGTCTTCCACGACCGCCGCATCGGCCGCCGACACGGTGCCCAACTGATCAAACGGATCCCGGGTCAGTTCGACCCCGTCATCGACGCTGGGCGCGGCCGTATCGACCTGATCGAGATAAGGGTTATCGACGAAGTCTTCCGGGCTGCCGGTCACCGGCCCCTCTTCGCCATTCGGCCCGCGGGTGTCGTAGCCATAGACCGTCTCACCGTCGATCTGGGTCTGCTTCAGCTCGCCTTGCGGGTTCAGCGCCTCTTCGATATCGGCGATGTCGTTGACGACGCCATAGGTCACACCGGCATCGACGATGACGTCTTCCACCTCGACCTTGTCGCCATAGACGATCACCTGGCCGATCAGGTCGCGGTCATGCGCGCCGCCGCCGCCATGCTGGTTCGAGACGATGTTGATGATGCTTTCATCGATCCCGTCGCCGTTGACGTCCCGGTACTCGATGGATCCGGCACCGTCGATATTGGCCGTGTGGCCGATCACGGCAATGGTATCTTCGCTGGCATTGTAGTCGGCGATGATGTCGATGCCCATGCTGTCGACCCAGTGGTCGTGCAACTCATCGTTCTCACCGGCGACGCCAGCCCAGTTGATCGAGCCGTCGGCCCGGGTGTGCTTTTCGATGATCTCGCGCTTGGCGTTCAGTTGCGGCGCCAGCAGGAACGTGTCGCGACCTTCGCCGCCCACAAGGATGTCGTCGGCCACCAGCGGCTGGTCCAGCCACTCTCTCAGCTTCTGGCGCTCTTCATCGACCTCGCCATCCGGATCGCCGCGCGTCACCCGGTCGATGGCCAACTGGCCAATGCGCTGTTCGCCGGCATCAGAGCGTGCGATCAACAGATCGTCGCCGGCGCCGCCTTCCAACAGATCGGAGCCGCGGCCGCCGTCCAGCACGTCATTGCCATCGCCACCGACCAGTTTGTCGTCGCCATAGCCGCCGTTGATCGTGTCGTTCCCGGCGCCGCCTTCCAGTGTTTCGTTGCCGTCATTTCCCTGAAGCGTCTCGTCCATCGTCCAGCCCTTTCAAGCACTCGCCGCGTTACCGCGCACCGATCGTTTCTTTTTCGCGAGGCATTCACCGCGATTCCGCGTCAGACGGAGGGGGGTGCGGCAAACACCCGGTTAAGCACAGGAACTCAGTCGCGCGAAAAGCATCGCACGCAACTTAAGATCTAAATATTCAAGTTTTGATACGCGAATTGTCGAACGCCATACGCAACATCGGGGAATTACTTTGGCGGCGCCACGACGACTTGAACTGTTAATGGCGAAACTATGCGAGTTCGCGGCAAAAGATAGACCCGCCGCATAGTGCCTGATTTCTCAGCAATTTTTCGCTAAGCGGGTGCTTGCCGATGCCAATGAGAAAGATGAAATATCTTTCTGCAACAAAGTGTTGCGCCCTGCGCACCGCCGGCTAAAGGTATGCAAAGAATAAGATACGAGTTAGACGATGATGCACCCTGCCGCCGCCATTCCGCTGTCCGCCAATCTGGGCTTTCTGTGGACGGACCGCCCGCTGCCGGACCGGATTCGTGCTGCCGCGTCAGCTGGGTTCGATGCGGTCGAGTGCCACTTCCCCTATGACACTCACCCCGACGAGGTGCGCGCGGCGTTGCAGGAAACCGGATTGCCGCTGCTTGGGCTCAACACCCGACCGGGCGATGCCGCGGCCGGGGATTTCGGGCTTGCCGCCCTGCCCGACCGTGCGGAAGAGGCGCGCGCGGCCATAGATCAGGCGACCGACTACGCCGCGGCCGTGGGGTGCGGCGCGATCCATGTCATGGCCGGGCGCGGTGGCACGGATGTGGCGTTCGCCGATGCGCTCGCCTACGCGCTCGACCGCACGCAGGGCAGCGACCGAACCATCTTGATCGAACCGATCAATACCCACGATGTGCCGGACTACTTCCTCAACACCCCCACTCAGGCGGCAGAGATCATTGCACGGATCGGCCACCCGCGCCTGCGGATGATGTTCGACTGCTACCATGTCGCCCGCCAGACCGGCGACATCCTGGCGCAATTCACCACCCATCGGGCCTGGGTCGCCCATGTCCAATTCGCCGGCGTGCCCGACCGCGCCGAACCCGATACCGGGCAGGTCGACTACCCCGATCTGCTGCGCCGGATCCGCGACGCCGGCTATGCCGGACCCTTCGGCGCCGAATACCGCCCCCGCGGCGCCACGGACGACGGCTTGGCCTGGATGGAGGCCTATGACGTCGGGTCCAGCCGACAGGACAAGTAAGTGATGTCGGGCAACGGGTTGTCGTAATAGGCCCCGGTCTCGGCGAACCCGTGCGCGCGGTACAGCGCCAGCGCGCCCGCCATGAACCCTGCCGTGTCCAGACAGGCCTGCGCATAGCCCAGCGCCCGCGCCTCCTGCAGGATCGTCTTGATCAGGCGGTCGCCCAGCCCGGTGCCGCGCGTCGCAGGCCGCACGTACAACCGCTTGATCTCGCAGATACCGCCACGAAACATCCGCAGCGCGACGCAGCCGCAGGGCTGGCCGCCGGACCCGAAGGCCACGAACAGCGCGCCGCTGGGCGGTGTATAGGCGCCCAGCAGCCCCTCCAATTCGGCATGGATCCCTTGGAACGCCAGCCCGATTCCGTGATCACGCTCCAGCCAAGCCGCGTATTCGGCGATCAGCGCCCGCCCCGCGTCGATGTCCGCCGCGGTCCAGGCTCGGCGGATGGTCACGTCCGGCACGCTCGGGCCCCCGTCGTTTTGCCCGGTCATACGATGCGCCATCTGCGCCCGCAACTTTCCCTTGCCTCCCAGGGTAGCGCGCGGCAAAGACGGTCGAAAAAGGGACTTGCGATGCTGTCCACCACGCTTCCCGACCGGGCCGAAATCGCCCGCCTGACCGCCGCCATGCTGCTGGAGGTGGAGGCGGTGCATATCCGCCCCGAAGACCCCTTCAAGCTGACCTCTGGCATGGTCAGCCCGGTCTATATCGATTGCCGGCGGCTGATCTCGTTCCCGCGGGTGCGCACGGCGCTGACCGATTTCACCATCGCCACACTGAACCGCGACGCCGGATTCGAGGCATTCGATGCCATCGCCGGCGGGGAAACTGCGGGCATCCCCTTCGCCGCCTGGATCGCCGACCGACTGAACCTGCCGATGCAGTATGTGCGCAAGAAACCCAAAGGTTTCGGCCGCGATGCGCAGATCGAGGGCGCCAGCGTCGATGGCAAACGGGTGCTCTTGGTCGAGGATCTGGCCACCGATGGCGGCTCAAAGCTGCGCTTTGCCCAGGCGCTGCGCCAGGCCGGCGCAGACTGCGCGCATACTTCGGTCTTGTTCTACTACGACATCTTCGAGGGCGGCCCGCAGCCGCTCGCCGAACACGGGCTGCGGCTGCACTATCTGGCAACCTGGCGCGACGTGCTGGAGGCGGCGCGGGCAGGCGGGCGGTTCGCGCCCGATACCCTCACCGCGGTCGAGGCCTATCTCGACGCGCCGCGCGATTGGTCGGCGGCGCATGGCGGTGCCGCCGGCATCTGAACCGCGCATGGCGGCGGCGTTGGCCGCGCGGCTGCTGGCCGGGGCACCGCTCTTCCGCGGCCTGCCCGCGCCCATGATCGACCGGTTGGCCGCCGCCTGCGACCTGACCGACACCGCCAAGGGCCAGATGCTGTTCCAACAGGGCGATGCATGCGACCGGCTCTACGTGCTGGTCGAGGGCAGCGCCACGGTCTCGATCACCAGCGAGGACGGACGGGAGTTGATCGTCAACGTCTTCCACCCCGGCTCGAGCTTTGGCGAGATTGGCCTGATCGACGGGCTGCCGCGCACCGCCACATGCACGATGCGCAGCGCCGGCCGCATCATCAGCCTGCCCCGCGCCGCCTTTCTGGAGGCCCTGGCCGACCCCGAAGCCGGCCGCGCCGTGATGGTTGAACTGTGCCGGATGCTGCGCAGCGCCACCGAACGCCTGGAACACCTGGCCCTGCACCCGCTGCGCGCCCGGGTCGCGCACGCGCTGCTCGGCCACGCCACGCCCGGCAGCCCGCCGATTTTCGCGCTCACCCAACAGGAACTCGCCCAAATCGCCGGCGGCGCCCGCCCGCGCGTGAACCAGGTTTTGCGAGATCTCGAACGGGCCGGCATGATTACGCGCACCGCCCGCCAAATCGCATTAGACGACACCCAGGCCCTGCATCTCCTCGCAACGCACCCCGAGGAAAGCTGACCGGCTTCTTTGTTCCAAGAATATTCCCGCCGGAGGCTCCGACGCCGGGGCGAGATCAGTCGCCCGGCAAATCCACTCCCGCCGCCCGCGCCAGCACCTTGGCCACGGCGGCGTCCGCCTCGGCCGACAACCCGGCCTCCGCAGCCGCCTCGAACAGCGCCTTTGCGGCGGTCAGTTGCGGCAGATCCATCCCGTCAGCCGCCCCGGCGGCGATGCCCAGATCCTTGACGAACACCTCGACCGCCGAATGCGGCGTGTAGTCGCCGCGCACCACCTGCGGGCCGCGGTTTTCGAACATCCATGAACTGCCCGCGCTTTGCCGGATCACGTCGAAAACCTGATCCAGGTCCAGCCCCATGCGTCGGGCCAGCACCAGCGCCTCCGCCATCGCCGCGATATGAACCCCGGCCAGCAATTGGTTGACCGTCTTGATCCGCGCGCCCCGGCCGGGCGTGTCACCCAGGCGGAACACCCTTTCGGCCATCGCGTCCAACACCGGCCCCGCGGCATCGAAGGCATCCGGCGCCCCCGAGGCCATAATCGTCAGCGCGCCGTCCGCCGCCTTCGCCGCCCCGCCCGACACCGGCGCGTCCAGCACCCGCATGCCCGCCAGGGCCAACTCACCGGCGAGGCTTTCGACCGCGTCTGCAGGCATGGTCGGGCACAGCACGAACACCGCGCCGGTCGGCGCCGCGGCCACCGCGCCGTGGCTGCCCAGCAGCACGCTGCGCGCCTGCTGCGCGTTCAGCACGAAGACCACGATCACCTCGGCCTGCGCCGCGGCCTCCGCCGGGGTCGCGGCACCGCGGCCGCCCTCGGCGACAAAGCGCGCGACGGCGTCCTCCACCACGTCACAGCCGGTGACCTGGATCCCGGCGCGCAGGATCGACCGGGCTGCGCCATAGCCCATGGAGCCCAGCCCGATCACCGCCGCGTTCACGCCCGTGCCCCGCTCAGCGTGCGCGCGACTGCGTCCTTCCAGCCGGCATAGCGGCGGTCGCGCTCGGCCGCGGCCAATTGCGGCTCGAAGCGCCGGTCCAACTCCCAGTTGCCCGCAAAGGCGGCGGCGTCCGGGTAAATCCCGGCGGACATTCCGGCCAGCCAGGCCGCGCCCAGCGCCGTGGTCTCCAGCACCTTCGGCCGATCGACCTGCGCGCCCAGCATGTCGGCAAGAAACTGCATCGTCCAATCCGAGGCCGACATGCCGCCATCCACGCGCAGCACCGCCGCCCCGCCGCCAGCGCCATCGGCCTGCATCGCCTCCCAAAGATCGCGGGTCTGAAAGGCGACCGATTCCAACGCCGCGCGGGCAAATTCGGCCGGCCCAGAGTTGCGGGTCAAACCATAGATCGCGCCGCGGCAATCGGCATCCCAATAGGGGGCGCCCAACCCGGTGAAGGCAGGCACCAGATAGACCTCCTGCCCGGCATCCGCCCGTTCGGCCAGCGGCTGCGTCTCCGCCGCCTCGCGGATGATCTTCAGTCCGTCGCGCAGCCACTGCACCACCGCACCCGCGATGAAGATCGACCCCTCAAGGGCATAGGTCGGCTTGCCATCCAACTGATAGGCGATGGTCGTCAGCAGCCGGTTCTGGCTCGCCACCGGCGCATCGCCGGTATTGAGCAATGCGAAACATCCGGTGCCATAGGTCGACTTCATCATCCCCGGCTGAAAACAGGCCTGGCCCACGGTCGCGGCCTGCTGATCGCCGGCGACGCCCAGGATCGGGATCTCCCGCCCAAACAGATCGCCCCGCGCCAGACCAAACGCGCCGGCGCAATCGCGCACCTCCGGCAGCATCGACAGCGGGATGTTCAAAAGCGCGCAGATCTCCGCGTCCCAATCGCCGGTATGGATGTTGTAGAGCATCGTGCGCGCGGCATTGGTGGCATCGGTGACATGCGCGCGGCCGCCCGTCAGCCGCCAGATCAAATAGCTGTCGACCGTACCGAAGGCGAGCTTGCCGGCCTCCGCCGCGTCCCGCGCGCCGTCGACGTGATCCAAGAGCCAGGCCAGCTTGGTCGCCGAGAAATACGGGTCCAGCAGCAGCCCGGTGCGTTCGGTCACCATGGCCTCGTGACCCGCAGCCTTCAGGTGCGCACATAGATCGGCGGTGCGCCTGTCTTGCCAGACGATCGCGTTATAGACCGGCTTGCCCGTGTCGCGATGCCAGACGACCACCGTTTCGCGCTGATTGGTGATGCCGATCGCCGCGATCTGGTCCGGCGCGACATCGGCGCGTTCGATGGCGCCGCGACAGGTGCTCGCGGTCGTGGACCACAAATCGTCAGGGTCGTGTTCGACCCAGCCAGAGGCCGGAAAATGCTGGGGAAACTCCTCCTGCGCCACACCCACAACGCGCATGTCGGCGTCAAAGAGCATCGCGCGGCTGGAGGTCGTGCCCTGGTCGATCGCCAGAACATGGGTCATCGCGGTCCTCCCCACTTTTTGGCCCGGTCTTTTGGCGCGATCCTACTGCGCCGGCCGGGGCGCGGCCAGGGGGAGTTGCGGGGGCGTTCCAACGGTTTCCCGTCTCCGCGGTCGCGCACCGCGCCATGATGTCGCCCAAAACGTGAATGCGTGGGGCTCAGATCCCGCAAAAACGAAAGGACGCGCCGTTGCCCGCGCGTCCTTTCGTTTTACGGAGTGGTGAAACTCAGGCGGCTGCGCGTCGTTCGGCCTCTTCCCGGCTCAGCGCGACCGAGGTGCGCACACCCTGGGCGACGAAACTCATAAGCCCCTGCACCGCCCGCTCGTTGGGGTCGATACCGGCGCAGCTCAGCACCTCGCGGCCATCGCGAGATCGGGCCCAACGCGCGATAACCTCTTGACCGTTACCGTATTTCTTATCGTCCGCAATCGCGTCGTCCAAAGCAGCCAGAACCACCGCGGCAAACAGTTTCTGCGCGCGTTTGCCCTGGTCGTTGGCGACAGCGGTTGCATCAACGTAATCGAACATCACGTTTCCTCTGCTCTCTCAGTCGTTCGATGTGGCGGGCACTATGACGTTTTTTTGTCACACCACCATTGCGTATTCCGCAATGGTCTCATGCAAAAAACGCATATCTATCACCCTCCGCGTGTATTTGAGATGGCCGTTCACGCGCCACCCCGACAGCCGAATCTGGCGCGCTGTCGTTAACGTGTCAGAAATATGGCATATATCCGCGCATGCAAGGGGGCGACGTGACGTCACGCCTTCCGGCAGAAAACAACACGCAGCGGCTAGCCCTCGGCGGCCAAAATGGCCCGCAACCCGGCGCGATAGTCCGGGTACACCAAACGCACGCCCAGCGCCTGTTTGATTCGCCCGTTCCGCACCCGCTTGTTGTCGGCGTAGAAGCTGCGCGCCATGGGCGACAGATCGGCGGTATCGAAAGGGATGTCGGGCGGCACCGGCGCACCCAGCAACTCGGCAGCATAGGCGATCACGTCCTGCGGCGGCGCCGGCAGGTCATCAGCCACATTATAGGCCGCGCCCGGATCGGGCCGTGCGAAAGAGGCCTGCAACACCTGGGCGATATCCTCCACATGGATGCGGCTGAACACCTGCCCCGGCTTGACGATCCGCCGCGCGCTGCCGTCGCGGATCTTGTCCAGCGCCGACCGGCCGGGCCCATAGATCCCCGCCAGACGAAACACATGGACCGGCAGCCCGTGTTCGGTATGCAGCGCCATCCAGGCCGCGTTCTGCGCCGCGCGCAGCCCGCCCCGATGCGTATGCGGCACCAACGGCGTCGCCTCGTCGACCCAAGCCCCGCCATGGTCGCCGTAAACCCCCGTGGTCGACAACAGCCCCAGCCATTCCAGCCGCGGCATCGCGCCCAGATGCGCAACCAACAAATCATAGGCCGGGTCGCCCGCCTCCCGCGGCGGCACGGAGGAGAGAACATGCGTCGCCTCGGCCAGCACCGGCGCCAGATCGGCGCCCGGCCACTCCACCAGCGCAACATCGCCGGTCGCCCAGCCCGGCCTGCGACGGGTGCCGGTAATCCGCCACCCTACCCCGGCCAGCCGTCGCGCCAGCGCCTGGGCGCTGAAACCAAAGCCCAAACACAGCAGATGCGGTTTGCCCATTTCGCCGCCTCCCCCGGCCTGCTAGCGTAGTGTCACCGAGGACATAACAAGCGGAGATCAAGGATGCGATGGGCGGTTCTGGCGGTGCTGCTATGGCCCGCCCCGGCAATGGCCGAAATCTCCAGCATGGCCGAATGCGATGATGCGATCCGCGCCAACCCGTCCATCGCCCGCGCCCAGGCGCTGGCCTGGATCGCCCGCGGCGGGTCGGTCCCGGCGCGGCTTTGCGCGGCCTCCGCCCTGCGCGCGGAGGGCGCACCGCAGGCCGCGGCGGAAGAACTGACCGCACTGGGCCAGAACATGAGCCTGGTGATGGAGCCCAGCCTGCGCGGCAAGATATTCGTCGAAGCCGGGCTGATCTGGTTCGAACTGGGAAACTTCAAGACCGCCGCCGACGCGCTGCATGTGGGGGCCAAGCTTGCCCCCGACACGCCGGGCGTCTTGCGCGCCCTGGGCCAGGCACAGGCCGAGTACGGCGCGCTGGACAAGGCCGAGACCGCGCTCGACCGCGCGCTGGACAAGGACGGGGCGGATACCGACGCGCGCTTCCTGCGCGCCCAGGTGCGGCGCGCGCAGGGCAATCTTGCCGGCGCAAAGACCGATCTGGATCTGCTGGGCGACGCCCCGGCCATCGACCTGGAACGTGCCCATGTCCATGCCGATGCCGGCGAGAACAAAGCCGCAGCCGACCTCGCCTTCGCAATCATCGAGGCCGCCCCAGACCCCGACATTGCCGCCGAGGCCCGCACCCTGCTCCAGACCCTGGCCGAATAGAGCGATGGCGACAAAGTCGGCAACGATTTTCGGCTAGGACATCGCGAAGATCAGAGTGTTGGAGCATGGGCCTCAATTCAGAGAACCGGGCCGATGCTCCAGCACCGCGCCCCCGCTTCTTCGGTCCTCAAATATCCCCGCCGGAGGCTCCGGCATCCGCCCCGCGCGCTGCGTCCAACCGCTCCAGCGCCCAACGCGCCGCATCGCGCACCGTCGTGTCCGCCGCGTCCGCATGCGGCGCGGCGGCGGGCGCCAGTGCCGGATCCCCCGAATTCCCAATCGCATAAAGCACGTTGCGCAGGAACCGTTTATGCCCGATCCGCTTGATCGGCGAGCCGCTGAACAGCGCCCGGAACCCGGCCTCGTCCAAGCCTGCCAGCGCATCCAGCCTCGGCGCCCGCAACTCCGCCCGCGCCCAAAGCCGCGCGTCATGCGCCTCGGCGGCGAACTTGTTCCAGGGGCAGACGGCCAGACAGTCGTCGCAGCCATAGATGCGGTTGCCCAGCCTGGCGCGCAGATCCGGCGCCACGGGGCCGTCATGTTCGATCGTCAGATAGGAAATGCAGCGCGTCGCATCCAGCCGGTAGGGCGCGGGGAACGCCTCGGTCGGGCAAATGTCCAGACACGCGGTGCAACTGCCGCAATGGCTGCGCTCGGCCGTGTCCGCGGGCAGGTCCAGTGTCGTAAAGATCGCCCCCAGAAAGAACCAATTGCCCAGATCCCGCGACAACAAATTCGTGTGCTTGCCCTGCCAGCCCAACCCGGCCGCTTCGGCCAGGGGCTTTTCCATCACCGGCGCGGTGTCGACGAACACCTTGATTTCGGCGCCTGTCCGGTCGACCAGCCAGCGCCCAAGGCGTTTCAGCCGCTTCTTGACCACGTCGTGATAATCGCCGCCGCGCGCATAGACCGAGATGTTGCCGCGGTCGCGCACGCCCAAAAGCGCCAGCGGGTCATGCGGCGGGGTGTAGGGCTCGGCCAGCATAACGATGCTGCGCGCGGCGGGCCACAACGCCCGCGGATCGCCCCGCCAGGCAGCGCGCTCGGCCATCCAACCCATTTGTCCATGATGGCCCGCGTCCAGAAACGCGCGCAGCCGCGCCGGCGCCTTTGGGATCGCATCCGGCTTGCAGATGCCGATGGCCGCGAAGCCGACCGCCAACGCCTCCGCCCGCAGCGCCTCAGAAATCGAGGTCGCTGTAGTGCGCGGGCGGGGTGAATCCGGGGACGAGATCGGCAAGGATCGAACGGAAGGCGGGGCGCGATTTGATCTTGGCATACCAATCCTTCAGCGCGGCACTGCGGGCCCAATCGACATCGCCGATATAGTCCAGCGATGAAAGCTGCGCTGCGGCGGCGAAATCGGCGATGGTCATCTGCTCCCCGGCCAGCCAGCGCCGTCCCTCCATCAGCCAGGCGATGTAGTCCAGGTGATACTTGATGTTGCGCGCACCCTCTTTGATACGCACGCTTTCGGGGTGGCCCGATTTCGCCAGCCGTTTGTTGACCCGCTCGTACAGCAGATTGGTGGTGACCTCGTGATGGAACTTGTCGTCGAACCAGGCCGCCAGCCGGCGCGCCTCGGCCCGGTCGGCGGGCTTTTCGGGCAGAAGCGCCGGGTCGGGATGCACCTCTTCCAGGTATTCGAAGATCGCGGTGCTGTCGGCCAGCGTCAGCCCGTCGATCTTCAGCATCGGCACCTTGCCGGCCGGGTTCTGGCGCAGATAGTCCATGCGCTTTTCCCAGGGCCGCTCCTCCACCAGTTCCACCTCGATCTTCTTTTCCGCCAGCACCAGGCGGATCTTGCGAGAGAACGGGGACAAGGGTTGATGGTAAAGCCGGCGCATGGGCGTATATGGCCCAGGCGCCGGGCTGGGCGCAACTGTGCACGCCCGCCGCTTGAACCGCACCGGCCCGCGTGCCAGGAAGCGCCATGGGCGATCTCAAGACATGGGCGGAAAGTGCGGCGCGGCTGATCGCGGTGGCGCGCGGCGGTGCGCCGGCCGATATGGTCGTCCGCGGCGGGGTCTGGGTGAATGTGCAATCGCGCGAGTTGATCCCCGACACCGACCTGGCGATCGCCGATGGGCGTTTCGCCTATTGCGGCCCGGATGCAAGTGCCATGATCGGCCCCGACACCCAGGTGATCGAGGCCGAGGGCCGCTTTCTGGCGCCGGGTCTGTGCGACGGGCATATGCATATCGAAAGCGGCATGCTGACGGTCACGCAGTTCGCCCGCGCGGTCATGCCCCACGGCACCACGACCATGTTCGTCGACCCGCATGAGGTCGCCAATGTCCTGGGTCTGCCCGGCGTGCGGCTGATGCATGACGAGGCGCAGGCGCAGCCGGTCAATGTGTATGTCCAGATGCCGTCCTGCGCGCCCTCCGCCCCGGGGTTGGAGACAACGGGCGCCGAATTGGGCCCGGAAGAGGTGGCCGAGGCGATGACCTGGCCCGGCATCGTCGGGCTGGGCGAGATGATGAACTTCCCCGGCGTGATCGCGGGCGATGCCAAGATGCTGGGCGAGATGGCGGCCACGGCGGCGGCGGGCAAAGTGATCGGCGGGCATTATGCTTCCCCAGATCTGGGCCCGTTCCACGCCTATGCCGCGGGCGGGCCGGCGGATGACCACGAAGGCACGCGCGAAGAGGATGCGATCATGCGCGTCCGCCAGGGCATGCGCGCCATGCTGCGGCTGGGATCCGCCTGGTACGACGTCGAAGCCCAGATCACTGCGGTCACCGAAAAGGGGCTGGACCCGCGCAACTTCATCCTCTGCACCGACGACTGCTTTGCCAAAACTCTGGTGCAGGACGGGCATATGAACCGCGTCGTGCGCCATGCCATCGACTGCGGGCTCGACCCGCTGGTCGCCTGGCAGATGGCCACGGTCAACACCGCCACCCATTTCGGGCTGGAACGCGAATTGGGCTCCGTCGCGCCGGGGCGGCGGGCGGATCTGATAATCACCCCGGATCTGGCGACCATCCCCACCGATATCGTCATCGCCCGCGGCCGCATCGTCGCCCGCGACGGCGCGGTTGCGGCGCCGACGCCCGATTTCACCTGGCCGCCGGAAAGCCGGACCACGGTGAAGATGAAGGGCGATGTGCATGCGGACGCCTTCGACATCCCGTCCAACGCGCCGGGCCGGGTGCGTGCGCGGGTGATCGGCGTGGTCGAAAACCAGGCCCCGACCCGCGCGCTGGAGGCTGATCTGAGCGTGACGGACGGCATCGTCGGCATGGACCGCGCCGGCGATGTCTGCCAGATCGCGCTGGTCGAACGGCACCGGCGCACGGGCCAGGTCACCAACGCCTTCGTGTCGGGCTTTGGTTATGACGTCGATTGCGCCGTGGCGTCGACGGTTGCCCATGACAGCCACCATATGATCGTCGTCGGCACCTCCAAGACAGACATGGCGCGCGCCGCGAACCGGCTGCGCGCGGGCGGCGGCGGCGCCTGCGTGTTCCGCGAAGGGCGGGAGGCCGCGCTGGTCGAACTGCCGGTCGCGGGGCTGATGTCGGATGCGCCTGCGGCCGAGGTCGCGGCGAAGGCCGAGCGACTGGTCGCAGCGATGGAAGAGTGCGGTTGCCGGCTGAACAACGCCTTCATGCAGCACTCGCTGCTGGCGCTGGTGGTGATCCCGGAACTGCGGATCTCGGACCTGGGCCTGATCGACGTCACCCGGTTCGAGAAAACCGACCTATTCGTTGGCTGAGAGGGCTCATGAAACTCAACCCCGCCCATTCGGAAATGCCGATCCTCAGCAACGAGGCGCACGGGCCCCGCGCCTTCAGCGACCCGGTCGATGCGGTCGATGCCCTGATCGAGATCTATGACGAGGCCACCGCCTGGCTGCGCAAACACTTCCTTGCGGTGATGGCCGGTCAGCCGCCAGCCGGGCGGTACCGGGCGTTTTATCCAAAACTGACCATCTCCACCTCCAGCTATGCCCAGGTCGACAGCCGGCTGTCCTTTGGCCATGTCGCCGAACCCGGCACCTATTCCGCCACGATCACGCGGCCGGATCTGTTCCGCGGCTACCTGACCCAGCAAATCCGGCTGCTGATGGAAAATCACAGCGTCTCGGTCAGCGTGGCGCCGTCGGACACACCGATCCCGGTGCATTTCGCCATGGGCGACGATGCCTTCGTGGAAACCAACGACACCACGCCGGAAATCACGCTGCGCGATCTGTTCGACGTGCCGGACCTGAACACGATCGACGACCGCATCGCCAACAGCGACCTGACCGGCGATGGCGAAACACGGCCGCTGGCGCCCTTTACCGCCCAACGCATCGACTATTCGCTGGCCCGGCTGGCGCACTACACCGCCACCGTGCCAGAGCATTTCCAGAACCACGTGATCTTCACCAACTACCAATTCTATATCGACGAATTCATCGCCTTCGCCAAAGCTCAGGTGGACCAGCCCGACAGCGGCTATTCCGCCTTTGTCGAGCCGGGCAACGTGATCACCACCGCCCAAGGCACCACCGGCACCGCACCGGGGCGGCTGCCGCAGATGCCGGCCTATCACCTGGTCCGCGACAACACCTCGGGCATCACCATGGTCAATATCGGCGTCGGCCCGTCGAACGCCAAGACGATCACGGACCATATCGCCGTGCTGCGCCCGCATGTGTGGCTGATGCTGGGCCATTGCGCGGGGCTGAGGAATTCCCAGTCGCTGGGCGATTACGTGCTGGCGCATGCCTATGTGCGCGAGGACCACGTGCTGGACGACGATCTGCCGACCTGGGTGCCGATCCCGGCGCTGGCCGAGGTGCAGGTGGCGCTGGAGACCGCGGTGGCCGAGATCACCGATCTCAAGGGCTATGAACTGAAAAAGGTCATGCGTACCGGCACGGTGGCGACGATCGACAACCGCAATTGGGAGTTGCGCGACCAGTCTGGCCCGGTGCAGCGGCTCAGCCAATCGCGGGCCATCGCGCTGGACATGGAAAGTGCGACCATCGCCGCCAACGGATTTCGGTTCCGGGTGCCTTATGGCACGTTGCTATGCGTGTCCGACAAGCCGCTGCATGGTGAGCTGAAACTGCCCGGGATGGCCAGCAGCTTTTACAAGCGCCAGGTCGCTCAGCATCTGGCGATCGGGCTACGTGCGCTGGAATCGTTGCGTGATATGCCCCTTGAAAGGCTCCACTCGCGCAAGCTGCGCAGCTTCGAGGAAACCGCCTTTTTATAGACTTATCCCCAGCAAAAAGGCCTCAGACCCTTTGAAATATGGGGTTTGGGGCTTGCGCAGCATTGTAATTGTCGAATGGATTCGCTTATGTCCGGGCTCACGAAGACCAAAGCAAACCGGCAGCACATAACAGAACGGGAGCAAGAATGGCACAGAAACCGATGACGAAGACCCAGCTGGTCGCGGCCCTCGCGGACAAGACCGACAGCGACAAGGCCAGCGTGAACCGCATGTTGGACGCTCTGACCGAGGTCGTGACCCACGAAGTCGCCGAAGGCGGCGCCGTTACCCTGCCCGGCCTGGGCAAGTTTTCCTGCCGGGAACGCCCGGCACGCATGGTGCGCAATCCCGCTACGGGCGAGCAGATGCACAAGGACGCGGATCGCGTCGCGAAGGTGACAATCGCCAAGCAGCTGAAAGACGTCATCAACGCCTAACGCTCCACGATTGGATCGTGACGGTACGGGCCGCCTTCTCGGGCGGCCTGTTTGTTTTTCGGGGAGGCACATGAGCGCACCATCCCGTCTCGACCCGCTGGCGCTGGTCATGGGGTTCGGCTTTGCGCTGATGTGGTCCAGCGCGTTCACCTCTGCCCGGATAGCGGTGGCCGACGCGCCACCGTTTCTGCTGCTGTCGGTCCGGTTCGCGATCTCCGGCCTGCTGGCGGTGGGGTTGGCGCGGGCGTTGGGCCAACGGGTGGATCTGGATGCGCGCGGCTGGCTGGCCGTGGCGCTGTTCGGGATCTGCCAGAACACGCTCTATCTTGGCCTCAACTTCACCGCGATGCAGACGCTGGAGGCATCTGCCGCCGCGGTCATCGCCAGCGCCCTGCCGCTGTCGGTCGCCGCCGCACGCTGGGCTTTCGCGGGCGAAAGGCTGCCGCTGGCGGGGATCGCCGGGCTGCTGGCGGGCTTTGCCGGGGTGCTCATGATCATGTCGACCCGGGTGAGCGCGGGGGCGGATGGGTTCGGCATCCTGCTTTGCCTGGGCGGGCTAGCGGCGCTGACCGCGGCCACGCTTCTGGTGCACGGCGCGATCTCCGGCGGGAACCTGTTGATGATCGTCGGGCTGCAGATGCTGGTGGGCAGCGTCACGCTGCTGCCGCTGTCGCTGGCGTTGGAAAGCTGGGCGGTGAACTGGACGCTGTCGCTGGCGCTGGCCTTCACCTATACCACGCTGGTGCCGGGCCTGGCCGCGACACTGGTCTGGTTCGCCCTGGTCGCCCGCATCGGTGCGACGCGGGCGGCGAGCTTTCACCTGCTGAACCCGTTTCTGGGGGTCGCCATCGCCGCCGCTGTCCTGGGCGAGGCGCTGAACGTCCGCGACATCCTGGGCGTCGCGATCATCATGGCCGGCATCTATGCGGTGCAGCGCAGCACGGCGGATCGTTAAAATTTCCCGTGATCCCGTCGCGGATGGGCTGAAATTCCCGCCCGGATCCTACATACTGTATGGTGACGAGAGTGGTCCTGGGGGTGGGGTCGGCGTCGCGTATGGAGGTTCGGAGTGGCGAGAACGATTGCGGAGTTTTACCTTTTGGCGATGTTTTTCGCCTTCGTGATCACCCTGATCGTCGGGGTCCGCGAAATCGAGTATTCACAGGTTTTCATGTTCGCGGCACTCAGTTGGCCTCTGGCGGCGATGGTGCTGGTGGCCAAATCCCGCCTTAACCGCATCCTGAACGCGCGCACCGGCGAAACCTGACCCAAGCCCACCGGAAGGGGGCTGACCGACCGCCATCCGGCGCCATCTCTGCCGCGCCCCGCGTCATCCGTTCGCGGGCCGCGGGTGCCGCCGGGATCAGAAATCCAGGTTTTCCACGCTCAGTGCGTTTTCCTGTATGAACACCCGCCGGGGTTCCACCACATCGCCCATCAGCCGTGTGAACACCTCGTCGGCCTCGGTCACCTCGCCCACGCGCACCTGCACCAGCGTGCGCGCCTCCGGGTCCAGCGTGGTTTCCCACAACTGATCGGGGTTCATCTCGCCCAATCCCTTGTACCGCTGCAGCGTCAGGCCCTTTTCGCCCTCTGTCGTGACCGCATGCAGCAATTCCAACGGTCCGTGCACGCTAATCTCCTTGTCCCGCCGCATCAGCGTCGCGGGCGCACGGTAGACCTCCTGCAATGCACCGGTGAGTTGCCCCAGCTTGCGCGCCTCGCCCGAACGCAGAACCGGTCCGTCCAGCACCCGCACTTCCTCCACGCCGCGCAGCACGCGGAACAGCCGCAGCCCGTGATCCTGGGTTGGCCGGCCCTGCCAGCCGCGTTCGTATTCCAGCGCGATCAGGTCCAGCCGCGCCGCCACCGCATCGGCCACGCCTTGCAGGTTGTCCTCCACCGCCCCCGCCAGCAGCGCGCCGGCAATGGTCGCCTGTTCCAGGATCGGCCGCGGGTAATGGGTGGGGAACGCATTCAGGATCGTGCGCGCCGCGCGCGCCTCCTTCACCACCCGTTCCAGATCCGCGCCCGAGATCACCGTACCGTCGCCCAGGCGCAGCACCGCGTCGGTCAGGCCCATATCGATCAGGTAATCCTCCAACGCCGCCTGGTCCTTCAGATAGACCTCCGACTTGCCGCGCGCGACCTTAAAGAGCGGCGGCTGAGCGATGTAGAGGTACCCGCCTTCGATCAACTCCGGCATCTGCCGGAAGAAAAAGGTCAACAACAGCGTGCGGATATGCGCGCCGTCCACATCCGCGTCCGTCATGATGACGATCTTGTGGTAGCGCAGCTTGTCGATGTCGAACTCATCGCGCCCGATCCCGGTGCCCAGCGCCGTGATCAGCGTGCCGATCTCCTGGCTCGACAGCATCCGGTCGAACCGCGCGCGCTCCACGTTCAGGATCTTGCCGCGCAGCGGCAGGATCGCCTGGTTCTGACGGCTGCGCCCGCCCTTGGCCGACCCGCCGGCGCTGTCGCCCTCCACCAGGAACAGCTCGGATTTCGCGGGGTCCTTTTCCTGGCAATCGGCTAGCTTGCCGGGCAGAGAGGCCACCGACATCGCGGACTTCCGGGTCATCTCCCGCGCCTTGCGCGCCGCCTCCCGCGCCAGGGCGGCCTCGATGATCTTGGACACGATGATCTTGGCCTCACCGGGATGTTCCTCGAACCATTCGGCCAGTTTCTCGTTCATCAGCCCCTCGACCGCCGGCCGCACCTCGGACGACACCAGCTTGTCCTTGGTCTGCGAACTGAACTTCGGGTCCGGCACCTTGACCGACAGCACGCAGGTCAGACCCTCGCGTGCGTCATCGCCGGTGAAACCGATCTTTTCCTTGCGCGCGATCCCGCTGGTGGCGGCGTAGTTGTTGATCGTGCGCGTCAGCGCGCCGCGAAATCCGGCCAGATGGGTGCCGCCGTCGCGCTGGGGGATGTTGTTGGTGAAGGGCAGCACCGTCTCGTGATAGCTGTCGTTCCACCACATCGCGACCTCGATCCCGATATCGTCGCGGGTGCCCTCGATGAAGATCGGCTCGCCGATCAGCGGCGTCTTCGACCGGTCGAGAAAGCGGACGAATTCGCGCACGCCGCCCTCGTAGATCATCTCCTCCTGCAGCGCCTCCGCCGGACGTTCGTCGCGCAGGGTGATGCGCACGCCGGAGTTCAGGAACGCCAGTTCGCGCAGCCGGTGTTCCAGCGTCTTGAAGACGTAGTCCCGGTTGGAGAACGTGTCGGTAGAGGCCAGAAACCGCACTTCCGTGCCCTTGCGCCCGTTCGCCTCGCCCACGACCTCCAGCGGGGTCATGGTAAAGCCGCCTTCGAACCGGGCGTAGTGTTCCTTGCCGTCGCGCCAGATGCGCAATTCCAGCCATTCGCTAAGCGCGTTGACCACTGACACGCCGACCCCGTGCAACCCGCCCGAAACCTTGTAGGAATTCTGGTCGAACTTCCCGCCCGCATGCAGTTGGGTCATGATGACCTCGGCCGCGCTGACGCCCTCCTCCTCGTGGATATCGACGGGAATGCCGCGGCCATTGTCGCTGACGGATACGCTTTCGTCGGCGTGGATCGTCACATGCACCGTATCGGCATGCCCGGCCAAAGCCTCGTCGATGCCGTTGTCGACGACCTCATAGACCATATGATGCAGACCCGACCCGTCATCGGTATCGCCGATATACATACCCGGGCGCTTGCGTACAGCCTCCAACCCTTTGAGAACCTTGATGGATTCTGCGCCGTAGTCGGCACCGTTCTGCTCGTTATCGGCCATGGGGGCGTTCCCGCTTGTTTTTACGCCCCATCATACCGCGCAAGCGCACGGATGTCACGCCGCACGGCCGAAATTCCGCGCCGAAAAGCGCCGTGTAATCAGGGCCTTACCTTGCGCGAATCGGCGCCGGCGGATTGATCCCAAAAGCCGATCACCAGACCGACCAGAACCAGCGTCACACCGGCCCCCAAATTCAGCCGCGCCCGCGCCCGCGGCGCCGACAAAAGCGCCCGCACGCGGTCCATGCCCACCGCCAGGATCAGGTTGCCGAAAAACGGCACCAGGGCAGAGATCGCACAGATCGCAAAGACATCCACCGCCGTAACCGCGGTCAGGTCGAAGAACAGCGGCAGCACGCCCATGTAGAACAGGATCGCCTTCGGGTTGCCCAGGATCACCAAGAGCCCGGCCAGAAACCCCGCCCAGATCCCGGGCGCGGTCAGCGCCGAATTCTCGCCGATCGCCTTGTTTCGGTTGCGGATCAGCATCAGCCCCATGCCAATAAAGACCACCACCCCGGCCCAGCGGATCCAGTTCAGGATATCGGCATAGATCAGCACCAGCGCGCTGAGCCCAAAGATCGCCAAAAGCGGCCACAGCACATCGCCCACGACCACGCCCATCGCCAGCGGCCAGGCCCCCTGAAAGCCCGAGGACAGCGCCCGCGCGATCAGCGCCACCCACACAGGGCCCGGGGTCAGAAACAGAACCAGCAGCGCGAAACTATAAAGCGCCAGATCGGCGGCGGTCAGGGTCATGGCACGGCGTCCCGGTCCGGTTGTTTTGCGCCTTGTGACCCGGCGACCGGGCCACGGCAAGGGGCATCACAGGGCGCGGGCCGCGCGGCGCAGCAGCTTTTTGCAGCGGCTGGAGAGGAAGCCGGCGATGGCCTCCTCCCCCAACCCGCGGCGTTGGAGGAACACCGCCAGGGCATGGGCGCGGGTCTGCTGGCTCAGATAGCCCGCCCAACCCAGCCGGTCCGCGGTTTCCAACTGGAAGATGCCAAACCCGGCAATGATGCAGCCCAGATCGGTGACCGGCTCCACCGCCTTTGGGCCGCCCGGCAGGTCATCGTCCAACCCGGCAAGCCGGGCATGCATGACCTCGTGCACGACCATGTTGATGAAGGCCAGCGGGTTGGCCATCAGTTCGGGGTCGTAGCTGATCACGCTGACCCCGTCCGCCTGTTGAAACGTCCCGGCGACGTCGGCGGTGTCGTGGACGGTCACCCGCCACTCCGCCGGCAATTGGCGGATCGGGACGATCTCCAGCGGCTGGTCGGCACCCATCAGACGTTGCACATCGGCCAGGATCTTGCGCGCCGTCGCCTCGTCGCGGCCGCTGGGCGCCATGAAGAAATCCGGCGTCGGCAGGATCGGCTGCGGCGGCGCGGGGAAGCGGTCATCGAACCAGTCGAAGGCGGCGTCGACCCAGTCGCTAATGTCTTCGGTTACAAGGGGGCGGAGTCGGAACATGGCGCCCGCTTGGCTGTTTTCCGGCAAGATCGGCGCCAGGCGGCGCATCTGTCAAGCTTGGCGCAAGGATCACGTGACGCGCACCGCATCCCAGGCCTGACCCGGGATCCCGCCGCCGCCGCTACTCGCTCAGGTCCAAAGCAGCACCGCCGCCGCGCCGGACCGAAACCCGGGCGTTCACCGGCAGCGCGGTCCAGTCGGACGCCGTGCCATCGGGCCAGGTCACGCGGATTTCGGCCGTATTCGCGGCGCCTAGGCCGAAATGCAGCGGGCCAGCCTGGCCGCCGGCATGGCCGCCGCCCACGGTCACCTCCTGGCTTTGCACGCGGCCGTCTGCGCGCAAAGCCACCCAGGCCCCCACGGCGCGGGTGTTGCCCGGCCCGCCGCGCAATTCCACCGCCACCCAAGCGCCGGACCGGGCGGTGACGTTGCGAAACACCTCCAACGGCGCGCGGCGATTGACGACGATCAGATCCAGCCGCCCGTCGCCATCCAGATCGGCCAGCGCCCCGCCGCGGCCGCGATGGGTCGAGGCGATACCGGCCTCTGCCGCCGCCTCGGCGAAAGTGCCGTCGGGCATCTGCATCAGCAGGTTGTTGGGATCCTCCATCGCGTTGCCCGGCATCTGATCGACATTGCCCTTGGCGATGAACAGATCCGCGCGCCCGTCATTGTCGATATCGCCGAACTCCGCATGCCAACCGGTCGAAGGCCGGCCATCGTCGCCGGTATGCGGCCTCTGGGCATAGGTGCCCTGCGCATAAGGCGCCGGGGTATAGCCATCCGGTCCCGCGAGTTGCAGCAATTGATCACCCATCGAGGTCAGGAACACCTCTGGCCGGCCGTCGCCGGTCAGGTCACGGCTGGCGATGCCCATGCCCCAAATCGAGATTTCGGGAAACCCGTCCAGCTCTCCCAACAGGCCAAGGGGGTCCAGCCGCCACATCTGCTCCGCCCCGCCGCGCACGTAGTAATGCCGGTCGTTGGAGATCCGCAGATCCGCGCGCCCGATCCGCGCCCAGTCGGAAAAGAGCATCGACAGCGCGCAGTAGCCCGGCCGCAGCGGCTGCGGCGGCGCGAACCCGCCGCCGGGCGCGGGGCGGTGCAGCATGTTGTCGGCGCAGGCCTCGAACGGGCCGTCGGGGTCGGTGCGGTCGACATAATTGCCTATGGCCAGCGTCGGCCAGGCGGCACCGGGCTCCCAGGTGGCGGAAAAGGCGGTGGACCAGGCCGTCCCGGGCGCAAACCCCCATTCTTGGGTGGCACCGTCGAACCGGCAATCGCCGTGCCCGCGCAGCACGATGTTCGGCCCCACCCGCAGCAGCACCAGATCCAGCGGCCCGTCGCCATCGATATCCAGCGGATAGACCCCGGTCACGCCGGTGATCTCTGGGAACGCGCCGGCGGCGAAATCCATCCCGCCGCGGTTGAGGTACAGCCGCGCCGGCGACGCGCCCCCGGCGGCCAGGAATTCCGGCAGACCGTCGCCATCGCAATCGAACACCGCCACACCGCCGCCGACGAAGTGCTCCCACCCGCCGGTGTAGCGATGCGCCACCGGCAGCGGCACGGGCTGAAACGCCGGCGCGGCCGCGGCACCGGCGGCGAGAAACGTCAAACCGGCCGCAACACCCCGCATGACCCCGTTCTACCCCGCGCCGGGCGCTTTGAGAACGGGAATGACAGCGCAATCTTTTGACACCGGGCGCGTTTTTGGGGATGGTCCGGCCCGTACCGCCACAACGTGTAAGCGCGTGGGCGGTCACCGCATAGGGGAGGTAGATTATGCGCAAGGTTATCCTGGCCGCAGCGTCGCTGTCGGCCATGACATTCTCGTCGGTTCTGGCCGATGATCACAGCATGACGGTGGGCGTCAGCTGGTCGAATTTCCAAGAGGAACGCTGGAAAACCGACGAAGCCGCGATCAAGGGCGCGCTGGAAGCGGCCGGTGCGGCCTATGTTTCGGCGGATGCGCAATCGTCCTCGGCCAAACAGCTGGCCGACATCGAAAGCCTGATCGCGCAGGGCGTCGACGCGCTGATCATCCTGGCGCAGGACGCCCAGGCCATCGGCCCCGCGGTACAGGCGGCGGCGGATGAGGGCATTCCGGTGGTCGGCTATGACCGCCTGATCGAGGACGGCCGCGCGTTCTATCTGACCTTCGACAATGTCGAGGTCGGCCGTATGCAGGCCCGCGCGGTGCTGGAGGCGCAGCCCGAAGGCAATTACGTGATGATCAAGGGCTCGGCCCAGGATCCGAATGCCGACTTCCTGCGCGGCGGCCAGCAGGAAGTGCTGCAAGAGGCCATCGACAGCGGCGCGATCACCATCGTGGGCGAGGCCTATACCGATGGCTGGCTGCCCGCCAACGCGCAGCGCAACATGGAACAGATCCTGACCGCAAACGACAACAATGTCGACGCGGTGGTGGCGTCCAATGACGGCACTGCGGGCGGTGTGGTCGCAGCACTGACCGCGCAGGGCATGGAGGGGATCCCGGTTTCCGGCCAGGATGGCGATCATGCCGCGCTGAACCGCGTCGCCGCGGGCACGCAGACGGTCAGCGTCTGGAAGGACGCGCGCGAATTGGGCAAGGCCGCGGGCGAGATCGCCGTGGCGCTGGCCGGCGGCACCGCCATGGCGGATGTCGAGGGCGCGCAAAGCTGGACCTCGCCCGGCGGCACCGACATGACCGCTGTGTTCCTGGCACCGGTGCCGGTGACGGCCGACAATCTGTCGGCGGTCGTCGATGCCGGCTGGATCGAACAGGATGCGCTGTGCCAGGGCGTTTCCGGCGGCCCGGCGCCCTGTAACTAACCGACGCCGTAAACCCCGGGACCTCGGCCGCCGCGCCAGAGGTCCCGGGTCAAGCCCGGGACGCGTTGTCCCCTGAACGGAGCGCCCCATGAGCGACACCACCGCCCCGGACGCCGCCACCGGCAAGCCGCGCAACATCTTCGACACGCTGGAACTCGACACGCGCCTTTTGGGCATGATTGGCGCCTTCGTCGTTTTGTGCGTGGGCTTTCATTTGATTACCGACGGGCGCTTTCTTACCCCGCGCAACATCTTCAACCTGACCATTCAGACGGTCAGCGTGGCGATCATGGCCACCGGTATGGTGTTCATCATCGTCACCCGCCATATCGACCTGAGCGTCGGCGCCTTGCTGGCGACCTGTTCCGCGATGATGGCCATGACGCAAACGCTGGTGGCGCCGGAGTGGCTGGGCCTGGGCCTGAACCACCCCGCCACCGCGCCCATCGCCATACTTGTCGGTCTGCTGACCGGCGCGGTGATCGGCGCCTTTCACGGCTGGCTCGTGGGCTATCTGGCGATCCCTGCCTTCATAGTGACGCTCGGCGGGCTTTTGGTCTGGCGCAATGTCGGCTGGTATCTGACCAACGGCCAGACCATCGGACCGCTGGACCAGAACTTCCAACTTTTTGGCGGCATCAACGGCACCTTGGGCGAAACCTGGAGCTGGATCTTCGGTGCCGCCGCCTGTGTGGCCGCCGTCTATGCGCTGTTCAGCGCGCGGCGATCGAAGATCGGGCATGACTTCCCGGTCAAGCCGATCTGGGCCGAGGTGACGCTATCGGGCGTCATCTGCGCCGCGATCCTGGGCTTTGTGGCGATCCTGAACGCCTATCAGATCCCCGAACGCCGTCTGGAGCGCATGTTCGAGGCACGCGGCGAGACGCTGCCCGAGGGCTTCAGCGCCGGCTACGGCATCCCGATTTCGGTTCTTTTGCTGATCGTCGTGGCCGTCACCATGACCGTGATCGCCCAACGCACGCGGCTGGGGCGTTATATATTCGCGACCGGCGGCAACCCGGATGCGGCCAGCCTGTCGGGCATCAACACCCGCGCGCTGACGGTGAAGGTGTTCGTTATGATGGGCATCCTGTGCGCGATCTCGGCCATTGTCGCGTCGTCGCGCCAGACCTTCCATTCCAACGATATCGGCACGCTGGACGAATTGCGGGTGATCGCGGCGGCGGTCATCGGCGGCACCGCGCTGGCGGGGGGCGTCGGCACGATCTATGGCGCGATCCTGGGCGCTTTGATCATGCAATCGCTGCAATCGGGCATGGCGATGGTGGGGGTCGATGCTCCGTTCCAGAACATCGTGGTTGGCACGGTGCTGGTGGCGGCGGTGCTGATCGACACGATCTATCGACGCCGGACGGGGGGCTGAGCCATGAGCAGTATCGACCGAAGCGGCACCCCACTGGTGGAATTGCGCGACATCTCCATCGCATTCGGCGGCGTGAAGGCCGTCGACCGGGTCAGCGTGGATCTTTACCCCGGTGAGGTCGTGGGCCTGTTGGGCCATAACGGCGCGGGTAAATCGACTCTGATCAAATGCCTGTCCGGCGCCTACCACGCCGATAGCGGCGAGATTCTGGTCAACGGTCAGCACGCCACGATCAACAACCCGCGCGACGCGCGGTCCTATAATATCGAGACGATCTATCAGACCCTGGCGCTGGCCGACAATCTGGACGCGGCCTCCAACCTGTTTCTGGGCCGCGAGATCGTGAATGCTCTGGGCCTGGTGGACGACGCCAAAATGGAGGCCGAGACCCGCAAGATCATGGGCCGGCTGAACCCGAACTTCCGCAAGTTCTCCTCCCCCGTCTCGGCGCTGTCGGGGGGCCAGCGGCAATCGGTGGCGATCAGCCGAGCGGTCTATTTCAACGCTAAGATCCTGATCATGGACGAACCCACCGCTGCGTTGGGCGTGCAGGAAACCAAGATGGTGGCCGACCTGATCGGGGAGTTGAAAAAGCAGGGGCTGGGGATCTTTCTGATCGACCATGACATCCATTCGGTCATGCAGCTGTGCGACCGGGCCAGCGTGATGAAGAACGGCCAGCTTGTGGGCACGGTGAACGTCGCCGATGTGACCGAGGACGATCTGCTGGGCATGATCATCCTCGGGAAAGCGCCCGAGGCCGCCTGATGTATCTGGGCCTGGATCTGGGCACATCCGGGCTGAAAGGGCTTTTGATCGGCGCGGATCAAACGGTCCTGGCCGAGGCGACCGCGGCGCTGACGGTCGAGCGCCCGCATCCCGGCTGGTCCGAACAACGGCCCGACGACTGGATCGCCGCCGCCGAGGCGGTGTTCGACGCCCTGGCCGCCCAGGCCGATCTGGGCGGGCTGCGCGGGATCGGGCTGTCGGGCCAGATGCATGGCGCCACGGTGCTGGGCGCCGATGACCGGCCGCTGCGCCCCTGCATCCTGTGGAACGACACCCGCGCCCATGCGCAGGCGGCGGCGATGGACGCCGATCCGCGCTGGCGGCAGATCACCGGCAATATCGTCTTTCCCGGCTTCACCGCACCCAAACTGGCCTGGATGCGCGATGAAGAGCCGGATCTTTTCACCAAAGCGCGGCGGGTGCTGCTGCCCAAGGACTATCTGCGCCTGTGGCTGACCGGCGAGGCCGTGGGCGAGATGTCGGACGCCGCCGGTACGTCCTGGCTGGATACCGGCGCGCGGGATTGGTCGGCGGATCTGCTGGCGGAAACCGGGCTGACCACGGATGCGATGCCACATCTGGTGGAGGGTGCGGCGGTGTCCGGCACGCTGCGCGGGGATCTGGCGCGGCGCTGGGGTTTGCCGGAATGCGTGGTTGCGGGCGGGGCCGGGGACAATGCCGCCTCCGCCATCGGTGCGGGCGTCGTGCGCCCGGGCGAGGCGTTCGTGAGCTTGGGCACCTCGGGCGTTCTGTTCGCCGCGACCGAGGGTTACAGCCCCGATCCGGGTACGGCGGTCCACACGTTCTGCCACGCGCTGCCCGACACCTGGCATCAGATGGGGGTGATCCTGGCCGCAACCGATGCGCTCAACTGGTTCGCGCGCGTCGCCGGCGCGGAACCCCAGACGCTGACCGCCGATCTGGGCGCGTTGCAAGCGCCCGGCCAGGCGCTGTTTCTGCCGTATCTGGGCGGTGAGCGCACGCCGCATAACGATGCCGCGGTGCGCGGCGCGTTCCTTGGCCTGGAACATGTCGCCGACCGCGCCGCGATGACCCGCGCGGTGCTGGAGGGCGTGGCGTTCGCCTTCGCCGATTGCCGCGACGCGCTGGCCGCGACGGGCACGCAGTTGGAACACGTCTTGGGTCTGGGCGGCGGCAGCCGGTCGGATTACTGGTTGCGCGCCATCGCGACCCTGCTGGGCGTGCCCATCGACGTGCCCGTGGCGGGCGATTTCGGCGGCGCGTTCGGGGCGGCGCGGCTGGGGATGATGGCCGACACCGGCGCCGGCACCGCGATCGCCACCCGCCCGCCCATCGCGCGCAGCGTGGATCCGCATCCGGGCTTGGCAGACGCCTTTACCGCCGGCCATGCCCGTTACAAAGACGCCTATGACCGTATCCAGGGGGTGACATGAGCTATTTCGACGGCATCGGCCCGATCGCCTATGAGGGACCGGACAGCACCAACCCGCTGGCCTTTCGCCATTACGACCCTGACGAACGGGTCATGGGCAAGCGGCTGGAGGATCATCTGCGTTTTTCCGTCGCGTGGTGGCACTCCTTCGCCTGGCAGGGCCAAGATCCGTTCGGCGGTCAGACCTTCCAGCGCCCCTGGTTCGGCGACACGATGGCCGATGCCAAGGCAAAGGCCGACGCCGCGTTCGACATGTTCGCGATCCTCGGCCAGCCGTTTTTCTGTTTCCACGACGCCGATATCCGCCCCGAAGGCGCCGATTTCGCGGAAAACACCCGAAACCTGGAGGAGATGGTCGACCATATCGGGCCCAAGACCGAAACCGGCGCGAAGCTGCTGTGGGGCACGGCCAATCTGTTCACGCACCGCCGCTACATGGCCGGGGCGGCGACCAATCCGGACCCGGACGTGTTCGCCTTCGCCGCGGCGACGGTGAAGACATGCCTCGACGCGACCCACAAGCTGGGCGGCGCCAACTACGTGCTGTGGGGCGGGCGCGAAGGGTACGAGACGCTGCTCAACACCGACCTGGCCCGCGAACGCCAGCAGGCCGGGCGATTCCTGCAGATGGTGGTGGAATACGCCCACAAGATCGGGTTTCAGGGCACGATCCTGGTGGAGCCCAAGCCGCAGGAACCCTCCAAGCATCAATACGATTACGACGTCGCCACGGTTTATGCCTTCCTCAAGGATTTCGGGCTGGAGGGCGAGGTGAAGATGAACATCGAACAGGGCCACGCGATCCTGGCCGGGCATTCCTTCGAGCACGAACTGGCACTGGCCGCGAGCCTGGGGATCTTCGGATCCATCGACATGAACCGAAACGATTACCAATCGGGGTGGGATACCGACCAGTTCCCCATTTCCGTGCCAGAGGTGGCGCTGGCTTATTACGAGGTGCTGAAGGCCGGCGGCTTCACCACCGGCGGCACGAATTTCGATGCGAAACTCCGGCGGCAAAGCCTGGATCCGGTGGATCTGATCGCGGCCCATGCCGGGGCGATGGACGTCTGCGCGCGCGGGTTGAAGGCCGCGGCGGCGATGCTGGAGGATGGCGGGCTGGAGGCGCAGCGCGCCGGCCGCTATGCCGGTTGGGACGAACCCGGCGCCCGCGAGATGCTGGAGACGGGCACGCTGGACGGCATCGCAACCCGTGTCGCGGCGGAGGGCGTGAACCCGGCGCCGCTGTCCGGCCGGCAGGAGATTCTTGAGAACCTGGTCAACAGGTTCGTGTAAAACGCGAGTGTGCGGTTTTGCACTTCGCACAACGCATTCCGTCACGCGGGCGGTAGTCCGCACCCGCTTACATGGCTAGGCTGCAAGGCCGTTGCTGTGAAAGAGGGCCTGCGCGTTGCCGTTGAAGTTCGTTGTCATGAGCGATCTGCACCTGACGGCCGGCCCGGTATCGCCGCCCGAGGTCGACGTTCATGCACGCCTGAGCCAGGCGCTTGACGCAATCGCGCGCAATCATGGCGACGCCGATTTCGTGATCTGCGCCGGCGATCTGGCCGACCAGGGAGAGCCGACAGCCTATGCGGCGCTGCGCACCGCCGTAGCGGATCTGCATTGCCCGGTCCACTTCATGGTCGGCAATCATGACGCCCGCGGGCCGTTTCTGGACTGTTTCGGCGGCGCGCATGCCGATGAGAACGGGCATATCCAGACCGTCATTCGGGCCGGCGGCCAGCATGTCATCCTGCTGGACACGCTCGACCCCGGCGAGGACAGCGGCGCGCTGAACCACGGGCGGCTGGATTGGTTGGCCCGGCAACTGGCGGCGGCCGGGTCCGCGCCGGTGATCCTGATCATGCATCACCCGCCGAACCCGATGCACACCTCGGTCGACCGGATCGGGCTGCGCGATGCGGCGTGCTTTCGCCGGGCCCTGGACGGGGGCGCGCAGATCCGCCAGATCATCGCCGGCCACGTCCACCTGACCAGCACGGCGCTGTGGCACGGCATTCCCTGTGCCACCATCGCCGGCAGCACGTTCTCGATGGAATTGGGCGTCGCCAGCCGGCGCGACCCGCTGCGCCGGGTGGAGGGGCCGGGCCAGTTCGCCGTGGTCTATTCCGACGCGGACCAGACACTGGTTCACTTCGAAAACTTCTTCGACAACCACCCGCATCTGCCGGGCGAGATCGTCTAGCCGCGTCACCGGACGCATCGGCCGGCGGCGCGGCGTCCCGACCCGACCCGAGCCGACCGGCAGGGCGGCGCGGCGCGCCGATTTCGCCCACATCGCCCGCCCAAACCGCTAGTCTGCCTGTTCCAGCACATGATTCATCGATCCGAGCGCCCATGACAGACCCCGAATGCGACACGCTTCTGGATATCCTGCGCACCGCCGCGCGGGCGCATATCCTGCCCCGGTTTCGCGCGCTGGAGGATGCGCAGACGTCCCAAAAGACGTCCCCGATGGATCTGGTGACGATCGCGGATACCGCAATGGAGCATGCGGTCACCCAGGCCGTCGCGACGCGGTTTCCGGATTGGACCGTGATCGGCGAAGAGGCGGTGTTCGACGACCCTGGCCTACTGGACCGCGTCGCCTCCGCGCCCAAGGCGCTGATCCTTGACCCGATCGACGGGACCTGGAATTTCGCCCATGGCCTGCCGCTGTTCGCCGTACTGGCCGCCGTGACCGAAGCGGGCGAGACGCGGCTGGGCGTCATCTATGACCCGCTCAACGACGACGCTTTCGTTGCCCGCCCGGGGCAAGGTGCCTGGCGGATCGCGCCGGATGGCCGGCGCACCCGCCTGCGCACCCGCCCGGCGACACCTTTGGAACAGATGGTGGGACTGGCCGGCCTGCATATGTTTCCAGCGCCGATCCGGGGGCGACTGGCCCCGGCGCTGGTCGATTTCGCCTCCGTCGGATCCTATCGCTGTTCGGCCTATGAGTACCGCGCCGCGGCCCAGGGCGCGATAGATTTCATGCTATCGGCCCATCTGAAGCCGTGGGACCATGCCGCCGGCGTGCTGATCCATGCCGAGGCCGGCGGGTTTGCCCGCCTGCTGGACGACACGCCCTATCGGCCCACCCGGCACGAGGGTCGGATCCTGATCGCCCCCGATCGCGAAAGCTGGTACGCGCTGCGCGACCGCTTTGTCGCGGCGGCGCCCGATCTAATGCTGTGATCCGGTCGACCGGCTGACCGTCTTGCGCAGCCAGAACTCGAACATCATCCCGATGACCAGGCCGATCGCGACGAAATAGACCGGATACATGAGCGACGTGTACTGTGGATTGTAGTTGATGAACATCGCCCCGCGCATCTGGTCGATGGTGTGAAACAGCGGGTTCCAGGCGAAATACGGCAGGACCGACAGCGGCAGCATGTTAGCGACGAAGAACTTGCCGCTGGTGATCATATTGGCCCTTTGATAAAAAAGGGAAATCACCTGCATCAGTCGCGGTGCGAAGGGTTTTAGCACCAAAAAGACCAGACCCATCACCACGCCGCTGGCCCAGGCAAGCAGCAGCGGCAGCACGATGCCGGCCGGCTGTTCGATGTCCAATTCGCCGCGGATCACGAAGACGCCGCTCAGGATGATCAGCCCGGTCAGAATGAACAGGTAAAGCTGCGCCACGGTTTCCGACAGGATGTTCAGGACCACGGTCATCGGCGCGTGGTTCATCATGGGAGAGCTTTGCGCCCCGGCCTGGATGGTTCGGCTGACCGCAGCATTGTGAAGCAGAAAGAACAGCACGCCGCCGACCAGAAACAGGATCGGGTCACCACGGATCCCCCCCGGTTTGATCCGGATCAGCGTGAACACGAGGTAGAACACGATCACCATCGCCAGCGTTCGCAGCACCGCGTTCAGGATGCCCAACCCCCGGTTGCCGCTTTCCTTGCGCACCGACCGGACGATGCTGAAATACAGCAGCTCCAGAAACATCATCGCCTGCATGAACAGGGAACGGTCTTGGGTCTGTATCCGTTGGGTCATGCAGATCTCGGCTATGGACGGTGCTGCGCTGACACCGTAACTCAGGCGCGCAGCTGCCGCAAACGCGGCCCGATGACCCAGAGGCGGTGATGGACTCAGAAAAACTGGTGAAAGAGATGCGGCGTCTGGCGCTGCTGGCGGGCGAAAAGATCATGCAGATCTATCACGCCGACGATTTCGACGTGCGCGCCAAGGACGATCAAAGCCCGGTAACGGAAGCCGACGAAGCTGCGGATGCACTGATTTCCGACGGCCTGCGCGCGGCCTTTCCCGACATCGCTCTGGTGACCGAGGAACAGGCCGACAGCCACAGCGTCGCCGCCGACCGGTTCCTGATCGTCGATCCGCTGGACGGCACCAAGGAATTCGTCCAGCGCCGGGGGGATTTCACCGTCAATATCGCGCTGGTCGAAAACGGCGTCCCCACGCGCGGAGTGGTGTACGCGCCGGCCAAGGCGCGGCTGTTCTACACCAATGCCGACGGCCATACCGTGGAAGAACAGGGCGCGCTAAGCCCCGATCAGCCCGGTCGCGCCGATGCGAGGCGGGTGCGCACGCCCAACAACAAGGGGCTGATCGTGGTGGCATCCAAATCGCATCGCGACGCGGCGACGGACGCCTATATCAACCGCTATGCCGTGGCCAGCAGCACCTCGGCCGGGTCGTCGCTGAAGTTCTGCCTCGTGGCGACGGGAGAGGCCGATCTCTATCCGCGACTGGGCCGCACGATGGAATGGGATACCGCCGCCGGCCATGCGGTGCTGGCGGGTGCCGGCGGGGCCGTGGTGCGCTTTGACGACCACACGCCGCTGGCTTACGGCAAACCTGGCTACGAGAACCCGTTCTTCATCGCCTATGCGCCCGGAGTGTCGTTGCATCCGGCGGAATGAAAACCTGGGTCATCATCCCGGCGCGCTATGCCTCCACCCGCTATCCCGGCAAACCGCTGGTGCCGCTGATCGGTGCGACCGGCGAGGGGCGCAGCCTGATCCGGCGCAGCTGGGACGTCGCGCAAGCCACAAGTGCCGCCGACCGCGTCGTCGTGGCCACCGATGACCACCGTATCGCCAAGCACTGCGCCGACTTCGGGGCGGAGGTCGCGATGACGCCCGAAACATGCCGCAACGGCACCGAACGCTGTGCCGCGGCGCTGGCGCCGCTGGGCATCGCCGACGCGGACATCGTCATAAACCTGCAAGGCGACGCACCGCTGACGCCACCCTGGTTCCTGGGCGCCCTGGCAGACGCCATGACCGGCGACACCCAGGTCGCGACCCCAGTGCTGCGGCTGGATGCGGAGGGGCTCGACAGCTTTCGCCGCGATCGGGCCGCGGGCCGCGTCGGCGGGACCACGGCGGTGTTCGACCGCGACGGGCGTGCGCTTTATTTCTCCAAGGAGGTCATCCCCTACACCGGCGCGCTGGACCCAGCCGCCCGGATCCCGGTCTTTCATCATGTCGGCGTCTATGCCTATCGCCCGGCCGCCCTGCGGGCCTATGCCGGCTGGCCCGAAGCGCACCTGGAGGGGCTGGAGGGGTTGGAGCAACTGCGCTTCATGGAAAACGGTGTGCCCGTCGCCTGTGTCGAGGTCGACGCGCGGGGCCAGGGGTTCTGGGAATTGAACAACCCCGAAGACGTGCCGCGGATCGAGGCGATCTTGAAAGATCTGGGCCGCGCGTGACCGCCGCAGCCGATGTCAGCGTGATCGTGGTCAGCCATGGCCGGCCGGCCTCCCTGGCGCTGACGCTGAAGGCGCTGGAATACCAAAGATACCGGAACTTCGAGGTCATCGTCGTCTCTGACATCAGCCCGGCCGCGCGGCCCGACAGCCCGCTGGCGGTGCGCTGGTTCGACTTCGCCGACCGCAACATATCGGCTGCGCGCAATATCGGCCTCGCCGCCGCGCGCGGGGACATCGTTGCGTTCTGCGACGATGACGCGGTGCCCGAATTCGCCTGGCTGTCGCATCTGATCCCCCCATTCGACGATCCAAAGCTCGGCGCCGCCGGCGGGTATACACGCGGGCGCAACGGGGTCAGTTTTCAGTGGCGCTGCGTCCTGTTCGACAGCACGGGCGCCGATCATCCCGGGCCGGACCCGGGCGACGCGCCGCGGGTCATCGCCCCGCAGGCCGGCCGCTATCTAAAGACCGTGGGCACCAATTGCGCCTTCCGCGCCGCCGCGCTGCGCCAAATCGGCGGGTTCGACGCGGCATTTCGGTTCTTTCTGGACGAGGCGGATGTCAATCTGCGCCTGGCCGAGGCCGGTTGGGCCACGGCGATCGTGCCGTTGGCCGAGGTCCACCACGGATATGCCGCCGGGCCCTTTCGCCGCGCCGATCGGGTGCCGCGCAGCCTGCATGAGCTGGGCGCCAGCCTAGCGCATTTTCTGAACAAACACGCCCCGCCCGCGGCCCGCGCCGCGCGGCTGGATGCGTTTCGCGCCGAACAACGCCAGCGGCTGGACGCGCATTTCCTCAGCGGCCGGCTTCAGGCCGCCGCCATGCACGACCTGCTGCACAGCCTGGAAGCCGGTTTCAAAGAGGGAGACGCCCGCACGCCCGTACCGGCGGACTTCACCGCAGGTGCACGGGGCGGCTTTGCCCCGGCGCCGCTGCCGCCCCCCGGGCCCGCGCGGCTTTTCATCACGCCGCTGGGCCGCACCACACCGCCCCCGGCGGCACGGGGCGCCGCCGCAGCGGGGGCAGAGGTCACCGTCGTCTGCCCCCAGCCGGGCACCAGACCGCTTTCGGTCCAGTTCGTCGAGGATGGCTTTTTCCTGCACCGGTTCGGGCTGTTGGGGCGGGCGGAACGCGACCACAGACGCCCGCTTTCGCGGGTGCGTGCGCGGATCGCCGCCGAGTGCGCGCGCATTGCACCGCAGCGGGGCGTATTGGAACCCGATCAGGCGTGAACACTGCCCATGTGGCGCGGATTGCAACACTGGCCAGCGCACCGAATCCATGTATAACAGCGCACGAAGCCGCATTTGCCGCAGTGCACAAAAATGCCATAATCACAGAGGTTAAAGCGCGTGTTCCCAGCAGCCCCCTTGCCAGCCACACCCGGGCGCGCCGCATCACAAAAGGATTTTTTGCATGGATCGTAGAGTCCGCAAGGCCGTCTTTCCCGTGGCCGGTTTGGGAACACGGTTTCTGCCCGCGACCAAATCCATCCCCAAAGAAATTCTGACGCTGGTCGACCAGCCGTTGATCCAATACGCCATCGACGAGGCGCGCGAAGCCGGCATCACCGAGTTCATCTTCGTGACGTCGCGCGGGAAATCGGCGCTGGAGGACTATTTCGACCGCGCGCCGGAACTGGAAAGCTCTCTTGCGCACAAGGGCAAGACCGCGCTGCTGAACAAGCTCGGGCCCACCAATATGGACAGCGGCGCCATCGCCTATGTCCGCCAGCACGACCCGCTGGGATTGGGGCATGCGGTCTGGTGCGCCCGCCGGCTGATCGGCGACGAACCGTTCGCGGTGCTGTTGACCGATGACGTGATCAAGGCGGATGTCGGCTGTCTGAAGCAGATGATCGATGCCTATGCCGATTGTGGGGGCAATCTGGTCGCCGCGATGGAGGTCGCGCCGGATCAAACGTCATCCTACGGCATCCTCGATGTCACCGAAAGCGAAGGGGCTGTTCTGAAAGCCGCCGGCATGGTCGAAAAACCGGAGCCGGGCACAGCCCCCTCGAACCTCGCCGTGATCGGGCGCTACATCCTGACGCCGCAGGTTCTGACCAATCTCAACGACATTCGCGCGGGCTCGGGCGGAGAGATCCAGTTGACCGACGCCATCGCCCAGGAAATCGCCGAACGCGACAATGTCAGCGGCTTCCGCTTCACCGGGCAGCGCTTCGATTGCGGGTCGAAGGCAGGCTTCCTGCAGGCGACGGTGTCCTTCGGGCTGCAGCACGAAGAACTGGGCGACGAATTCCAGGCGTTTATCGACGCGCTGCCGCGCCAGCAGCACGCGGCCGAATAAACCGCGGCGATGAAGGTTCTCGTCACCGGCGGCGCCGGTTACATCGGCAGCCACGCCTGCAAACAGCTTGCCGCCGCCGGCCATACGCCGATCACATTCGACAGTCTGGTCACCGGCTGGCAGCAGGCGGTGAAATACGGACCCTTCGAACAGGGCGACCTGCTGGATCGCGCACGGCTGGATGCGGTCTTTGCCGCCCACACGCCCGACGCGGTGATGCATTTCGCGGCGCTGTCGGATGTGGGCCAGTCGATGCGCGAACCGGCCCGGTACTGGCGCAACAATGTCGTCGGCTCGATGACATTGTTGGATGCGGCGACCGCGGCGGGTGTAAAGGCTTTCGTGTTCTCGTCCACCTGCGCGACCTATGGCGAACAGGATGGCGTGACGCTGGACGAAAGCTGCGGCCAGTACCCGATCAACGCCTACGGCACCTCGAAACGCGCGGTCGAGGACATGCTGCGCGACTACGGCCGCCAGTCGGGCATGGCGCACGTGTCCTTCCGGTACTTCAACGTGGCCGGCGCCGACCCCGACCGGCAGATCGGCGAGTTTCACCGGCCCGAGACGCATCTGATCCCGCTGATTTTGGATGCGGTGCGCGGGCGGCGCGACAGCCTGACCATCTTTGGCACCGACTACGCCACCGCCGACGGTACCTGCATCCGCGACTATGTCCATGTGCTGGATCTGGTCGACGCGCATGTCGCCGGGCTGGATTACATCATGGCCGGCGGGATGCAGCAGGTGTTCAACCTGGGCACAGGCAGCGGGTTTTCCGTGCGCGAGGTGATCCAGGCGGCAGAGGCGGTGACCGAGGCCAAAGTGCCCGTGATCGAGGGCGACCGGCGGCCGGGCGATTGCACCGCGCTGGTGTCCGGCAGCACGTTGGCGGAACGCGAACTGGGCTGGAAACCGCAGCGCAGCACGCTGGACCAGATGATTTCCGACGCCTGGGGCTGGCATCAGATGCCGGGCTATACCTCTTGACAGAATAGCGCCCGCGCGGGCAGGGGGACGGCATGGCCCCGACCCAAGCCCATGTTCTTTTGGATGTTTCGCGTACCGTGTCCCGGCTGGGCGCCGGCGGCGACAGCGGTGTCGACCGGGTCGAGCGTGCCTATGTCCGGCATTTCCTGCGCAGCGGCGCCGGCGTGCGGTTTCTGACCCGCGTGCTCGGTGGTGTGGCGCTGCTGGATCCGGCGGGCATGCGCAATCTGTTGGACTATGCCGAGGATCCCGGCGCCCTGCCCCGCCCCGATTGGCGCGGCCACATCGCCCGGCGCCAGACCGCCGCGCGTCGGCGCGCGGAGACCGCGGTGCGCTCGCTTGCCGTGGCCCAGGGCCGCCGCGGCGCGCTGGCCAAGCTGCTGGCGGATCACATGCGCGCCGATTTTGCGTATCTTAATGTCGGCCATCTGCACCTGGAGGCCAGGTTCCTGACCCGGCTGCGCAAGGCCGGTGCGGGGCGGATCGGCGTGCTGGTGCATGACACGATCCCGCTGGATTTCCCCGAACTGGCCCGGCCCGAGACGCCGAAGAAGTTCGAGGCGATGTTGAAAGGCGCGACCAAAGCCGCCGATCTGGTCATCTTCAACTCGCAGGCCACCGCCACCACCGCAGCGCCGTGGCTTGCCAAATGGGATGCCGCACCACAGACCGTCACCGCGCCGCTGGGCGTCGACCCGCTGCCACTGCCGCCCTTGGATGCGCCCGCCGCTGGGCCGCCGAGTTTCGTCATGCTTGGCACGATCGAGCCGCGCAAGAACCACCTTTTCATCCTCAACCTCTGGCGCGCCATGGCGGCGGACATGCCGGCAGAGCGCATGCCGCACCTGCACGTCATCGGCCGGCGCGGGTGGGAGAACGAGAATGTGCTCGATTTCCTCGATCGCGCGCCGCTTATGGGCGCCTGCGTGTTCGAGCACGGCTTTCTGCCCGACGCCGACATGGCTGCGCGCCTGGGCGCTGCGCGGGCGCTCTTGTTCCCCTCTTTCGCCGAGGGCTTCGGTTACCCGCTGGCGGAGGCGCTGCAGATGGGCGTGGCTGCGATCTGCGCGGATTTGCCGGTCTATCGAGAGATCGCGGCGGAGGGGCCGATCTACCTTGACCCGCTGGATGGACCGGGCTGGAGGGATGCGATACTGTCGTTGGCGCGGGACGAAACACCGCGCCGCGCCGGAACGATCCCCGATCTTCCCGCGTGGAGCACGCATTTCGACACCGTGTTGAAGGCGATTTTCGAGGGATAACCGGCCGAAGTGCCGGGACGGGCGGCTGAATGGGCCTAAGAAGCACGAGAAGAGCCCTGTCACGGCGCGCGGAACGCAGCCAATTGTTTTGGCGCGGGATGCGGCGGCAGACCGAATTGCGGGCGGTCGCCAACCGCGGCGCGAGCATCCAGCGCAACGATATCCTGCTGTTCTGCACGCTGCGCAACGAAAAGGTGCGCCTGCCCTATTTCCTCGACTACTACCGGCGCCTGGGCGTGCGGCATTTCCTTTTCGTCGACAATGGCTCGACGGACGGGTCCGCGGCTTGTCTGGCGGATCAACCGGATGTCAGCCTGTGGACGACCGAGGCCAGCTACAAGCGCGCGCGCTACGGTATGGACTGGCTCAACGGGTTGCTGACGCGTTTCGGCGCGGGTCATTGGGTGGTGGTGGTCGATGCCGACGAGTTCCTAGTCTATCCGCATGTCGATACCCGCCCGCTGACCGCGCTGACCGAGTGGCTGGATGCGCGCGGGCGCAAGAGCTTCGGCACGATGCTGTTGGACATGTACTCAGAGGCGACGGTTGCGCAGACGGCCTATGCCGAAGGCGATGATCCCTTCGCGGTCCTGACCCATTTCGACGCCGGCAACTATTTCTACAAGCGAAGCCGTCTGTACCTGGATATGTGGATCCAGGGCGGCCCGCGCCAGCGTGTGTTTTTCCCCGATCGGCCCAGTTACGGACCGGCGTTGAACAAGGTGCCGCTGGTGCGGTGGCGGCGCGGGTTCGCGTATCGCAGTTCCACCCATGCGCTGTTGCCGCGGGGGTTGAACCGGACCTATGCGCCGAGCCCGGGCGAACGGGCCTGCGGGCTGCTGCTGCACGCGAAGTTCTTGGACAGCTTTTCCGTCAAGGCGGAAGAGGAGTTGACGCGCGGCCAGCACTACGCCGCCAGCCGCGAATACACCGCCTATGCCAGCGGCGCGCGCACCGCGCTCAGCTTCGCCACGCCGCACTCCACCAAACTGCGGGATTGGCGCCAGTTAGAGGCGCTGGGGCTCATGTCGCGGGGCAGTTGGGCATGATCGGCGCGGTCGTCCTCGCACATGAGGAGCCGCGCCGCACCGCGCGTCTGGCATCGCATCTGGCGCGGTCGGGCTGTGGGGTCGCGGTGCATTTCGATGCGCGGCTGTCGGCGGAGAAGCTGGCGCAGTTCGACCGTCTGTTAAGCCGGCATCCCAATGTGGCCATGGTGCCGCGGCGGCGGTGCGATTGGGGCACCTTCGCGCTGGTCGAGGCGGCGCTCGACGGGTTGCGGCTGGTGCGGCAGCGCTGGCCGCAGGTCACCCATGTCTGCCAGCTTTCCGGCGCCTGCCTGCCCACAAAGCCCATCGCCACGCTGAAGGCGCACCTGGACCGCCACGCAGACGTGGATTTCATCGAGGCGGTCCCCTTGGACAGCGACCCTTGGGTCGTCGACGGGCTGTCGACGGAACGGTTCACGCTGTACCACCCGTTTTCCTGGCGTCGGCGCAAATGGCTGTTCGATCGGAACGTCAGCCTGCAACGTGCGCTGCGGGTCCGCCGGCGGATGCCGCGGGGGCTGGCGCCGCATCTGGGCTCGCAGTGGTGGTGCCTCAGCCGCGCCACCGTCGACGCGATACTTGACGATCCGCAACTGCCCGCTTATCGCCGGTTCTTCCGGCACACCTGGATCCCCGACGAATCGTTTTTTCAGACCTTGGCGGCCAAGCATTCGCGGGCACGCACGGGCGCGCCGTTGACCTTTGCCCGGTTCGATCCGCAGGGGCAGCCCTATGTTTTCTACGACGATCACCTGGATCTGCTACGTCAGGCGGATGGGTTTTTCGCCCGCAAGATCTGGCGCGGCGCGAACGCGCTTTACGATGCTTTTCTTGATCCCGCGCTTGACGACTTGCCGCACGCCGAACGCGACCCCGACGCGATCGACCGGCATTTCGGGGCCGCACGCAACCGACACCGAAGCGGCCGGCCGGGCCTGATCTTTCACGGCAGCCGCGCGCCGCGTCTGCGGGATGCGCCACGCACGGCGCGGCCTTACGTGGTACTCGACGGGCTGGAACGGGTGTTCCCGGATCTACCCGCGGAACTGGGGCGGCGGGCGGATGTTGTGATGCATGGCCGCGTCTTCCACCCGCAGCGCGTGGAGTTCGCCCAGGGCGCGCCGGCAGTGCCGGGCAACCTGACCGCAAGCCTGCAGGTTCGCGACTGGGCACCGCACCAGTTTCTCAGCAATCTGATCTGGTCCCGGCGCGACGCGACGCAATGCCTGATCCACGATTTCCGCAACACCGCGCCGATCTCCGGCCTTATGGTTCGGGATCCCAACGCGATCATCCTGCAACTCAGCGATCGCTGGATCCTGGATCTGGCCGATCTTCGCATCGCCGACGAAGCCGTGCTGGCGTGGGCGGTGCGGATGCATATGGCCGCCGCCGATCAGACGGTCGCGCATGCGGGCGATACGCGCGCAACCGTGCTGCGCGTGTCGCTTGCCGATATCGCCGAAGGCGGGCTGACCACGGCCGAACGCATCGCCGCGGCGCTGCCCGAACCCGTTCGCGACCCGGGCCTGTTCTCCAGCCCGGTCTTCGGGGCCCGATTGCTGAGATTTCTCAAGCGCCGCGCCGCGGCACACCCGGCCCTGGGTCAGTTGACGCCCATGGTGCGACGGCACGAGGACATGCGCCGCGTACTCAGCCGCAAGACCTGAGACCCGGATCTAAGCCGCCTGGGAGGTTTCCTCGGCCGTCAGGATGGCAAAGATGGCCTGCGCGTCCTGGGTCGAGCGCAGCTTGATGCACACATCTTCGGACCGCAGCAGCCGCGACACCCGCGCCAGCGCCTTCAGATGCTCCGCACCCGCGTCCTGCGGCGCCAGCAGAACGAAGACGATGTCCACGGGCTTGCGATCGACGGCATCGAACCCGATCGGCGCATCCAGCCGGAAGAACAGCCCGCGCACCTGCGACAACCCGTCGATGCGGCCATGCGGGATGGCCACGCCCCTGCCGACACCGGTGGGGCCCAGGCTTTCCCGATCCAAAAGGATCGACAAGACGGACGCCTCATCCAGATTGAACCGCACGGCCGCCGCCGCCGCGATTTCCTGAAACAGCCGCTTCTTGCTTTGTACCCGCACCGGTGCAACCACCGCCTCGGGCGTCAGCATGTCCGCGATTTCCATGACGCGCGCGTCTCCTGTTGGGGGCCGGACTCAGCCGGTCTGTCTGGGGTCAACCCACCCGATATTGCCGTCCTCGCGCCGGTAGACCACGTTGACGCCGCCATGGGCATCGTTGCGGAACACAAGCACCGGCGCGCCGGCCAATTCCATCTGCATCACAGCCTCGCCGACCGACAACGACTGCACTTTGGTTTCCATCTCTGCGACGATGACGGGCTGAAGCGAGGCTGGTTCCTCTTGCTCGGTCTCGCCCTCCGGCCCGGGGTCGAGGATATACGACGACGCCCCGAAAGCTTCAATAGGCCCTTCGCGGCGCTGGTGGTGGTCCTTCAGGCGGCGCTTGTAGCGGCGCAATTGCTTTTCCAGCCGCTCCACCGCGCCTTCGAAACTGTCATAAACCTCCAAAGCGCGGCCTTTGGCCTGGGCGGTCATGCCAGTCGAAAGATGGACCGAGGCGTCACAGCAGAACTCATGCCCTTCGCGGGAAAACGTCACCACCGATTCGACCGGCCGTTCGGCATATTTGCCGACCGCGCCGCTCAGCCGTTCGGATACATGCCCACGCAGCGCGTCGCCCACATCGATCTGTTTGCCATGAACCTGAATCTGCATCGGACCTCCCCGTCAGTCGTAAATCTCCGGGGTCGATCCCCCGGCTGTTCGGGCGCGCGGCGGCAGGGGCGGGGTCAACGCCCCGCACGGTGTGTCAAAGCTGGTTTGGAGATATGGAACCGCGGCGCGACCATCTCAGAAAGTTAGGCATGGATGCCGCGCAGCGCAATCATTTCCGGTGGCTAAATCCGAAACCCGTCGCCCAGATAGACCCGGCGCACATTGTCGTCTTGCACAACCTGTTGCGGTGTGCCGCTCATCATCATGGTTCCATCATGCAAGATGTAGGCCCGGTCTACGATATCCAGCGTTTCGCGCACGTTATGGTCGGTGATCAGAACACCAAGCCCTCGGGTCTTCAGTTGCGCGACCAGGCTGCGAATCTCCCCCACGGCGATCGGGTCCACGCCGGCGAAAGGTTCGTCGAGCAGAACGAAGGACGGGCCGCTGGCCAGGCAGCGCGCGATCTCCACCCGGCGCCGTTCTCCGCCCGACAGGGCGATTGCCGGTGCGCGGCGCAGATGGGTGATGGAAAACTCCGCCAGTAACTCATCCAGCATCCGGTTCTGCTTGGACCGGTGGCGTTCATGCAACTCCAACACGGCGCGGATGTTCTGTTCCACCGACAGGCCGCGAAAAATGGACGCCTCTTGGGGCAGATACCCGATGCCCTTGCGCGCGCGGCGATACATCGGCAGCAGCGTCACATCCTCGCCGTCCAGCATCACCGTGCCGGCCTCGGGCGTGATCAGCCCGGCGATGGCGTAAAAGCAGGTGGTCTTGCCGGCCCCGTTCGGGCCCAGAAGCGCCACCGCCTCGCCCCGCGTCAGATGCAGCGACACATCGCGCAGGACGGGGCGTTTCTTATAGCTTTTACCCAGGTTGAACACCTGCAGGCCGGGGCCGCCCTCCCGCACCTCCAGGGTGTGGCCGCCCTCCATTACTGGTCCGCCTGCGGCTGCAGGATGGTTTGCACCCGGCCCTGCATCTGCGCGGTGCCGGCGTTCAGATCGATGCTCAGCGCCTGGCCGGACAGCGCGTTTTCGCCCTGGGTCAGCAGCACGTCGCCCGACATATCCACGATGCCAGAGGCCACGTCATAAGATGCCGCCTGCGCCTCGGCGGATTCGGCGCCATTGGTTAACGTGACATTGCCGGCGGCTTCCATCCGGGTGACGCGGCCGGTCGCCGTCTCACCGCTGTAGAACACCGTGATCTCGTCGGCAGCCAGGCGCAACTCGCCCTGCCCGACCACAACACCGCCGGTGAAGGTCGCCCGCGCGTCCGCCTGACTTACATCCAGTGCATCGGCAGAGATCTGCACCGGCAGGCTCGCATCATGCGAAAAGCCACTGAAAGGCAGATTGGCCTGCGCCCAGGCCCCGGCGGCCCATGCCGCCCCGCCGATCACCATCGCCACAAGGGCTGTCCTCATCACTGCGCCTCCTGGTCGGGGGTGTAGCGCAACACTACGCCGCCCGTGAAACGTATCCTAGTGTCATTTAGGTCCAGTTCGCCGCGGTCGGGATCCTCTGGCGTCAACTCCAACCGGTCCGCGCGTATCTCCCCCAACGGTCCGGTGGCCGTGACCGGGCCGGTGGCGATCAGCCTGCCGGCCGCCACATCCACATCCACCCGCGCCGCCTCTGCCGCATACCCGTCCGAGGTTTCGATGGTCACGCCGACACTCAGCGCGACCTTGCGGTTTTCGATGTCCAACTCGGCCAGGTCAGAGCTCAGATCGACACGCCGCCCGTCGATCAGGTTCAGCGTGCCGGCCATATCCTCCACATCGGCCATGGTCAGATCCAGATCCCGCGGCATGACCACACGGGCTTGGAATTCATAGGTGTCCCCACGCGCGGACGCGCCAGAGAACGTGGGGGCGGTCAGGGTCAGGCCGGTGCGCATCGCGGCTAGGTCGGCCGGGGTGAAATTCAGCCCCAGATCCGGGTTTTCCGCCTCCCGCCACAAAAACACCGCCGCCAGCAGACCCAGCGCGACCAGCGGAAGCGCGATTTTGAGAAACCCGACGAAGCGGGTCCGCGGCGAGGCGCGGTGCCCCGGACCCTTAGCCAAGACCCACGCGCAGGCAGTCGTGGATCGACACGATCCCGACCGGCTTGCGGCTGCCCTTGGGCAAGACGAACAGCTTGGTGATGTTCTTTTCCCGGTTCATCTGCGCCAGCGCCTCGGACGCCAGCGCGTCCGGCGCAATCGTCTGCGGATCGGCGGTCATCACCTCACCCGCGTGGCGCTGCATCAGCACGTCCATGTTGCGGCGCAGGTCTCCATCTGTGATGACGCCCACCAGATCGCCGCCATGGTCCACGACCCCGGCCAGGCCGAAATTCTTGGACGTGATTTCCAGAAGGACATCGGCCATCGGCATCTGCGGCGGCACCAGCGGCAATTCGTCGGGCCCGTGCATCAGATCGGCCACCGTGGACAGGATCGCCCCCAGCATGCCGCCGGGATGAAACTCGCGATAGGCCTGCGGGGTGAAGCTGCGATGTTCCATCAGCACCACCGCCAGGGCATCGCCCAGCGCCAGGGTCATGGTGGTGGAGGTGGTCGGCGCCAGCCCGTTGGGGCAGACCTCCGCCGCGCGCGGCAACACGATTGCATGGTCGGATTTGCGCACCAGTGTACTGTCGGGCCGCGAAGCGACACCGATCAGCGGAATGTGGGACCGCTTGGCATAAGCGATCATGTCGGCCAGTTCCGGTGTCTCGCCCGAGTTCGAAAACAGCAGCACCACGTCTTGTGCGGTGATCATCCCCAGATCGCCATGGCTCGCCTCGCCGGGATGCACGTAAAGCGCGGGCGTCCCGGTAGAGGCCAGGGTCGCCGCGATCTTGCGCGCGACATGGCCCGACTTGCCCATGCCGCTGACGATGACCCGGCCGGATGTGTGCAGCAGCACCTCGACCACCGTGGCAAAGCGGTCATCCAGCGTATCGGCCAGCAGGTGTACGGCATCGGCCTCGGCCCGCAGCACGCGGCGGCCGCTGGCGATCGCCGATACCGGAGAGGTGTCCTTGGGCGCCATCTTGGCAACCTAATGCGCAAATATGTCGATGTCAGGCCAGCCGGCCAAATCCAGCCGTGCCCGGTGTGGCAAATAGGCAAAGGCGGCGGCCGCGGCCTCCGTCCGGCCCTCCCGCGTCAGCCGCCGGTCCAGTTCCGCACGCAGGCGATGCAGGTAAAGCACGTCGGTCGCCGCGTATTCGCGCTGTGCCGCCGTCAACTCGGCCGCGCCCCAGTCAGAGCTTTGCTGCTGCTTGGAGATGTCGATCTCCAGCAACTCGTGGACCAGGTTCTTCAGCCCGTGCCGATCGGTATAGGTGCGCACCAGTTTCGACGCGATCTTCGTGCAATAGACCGGCGCCGTCAGCACGCCGAACCGCTGCAGCAGCACGGCGATGTCGAAACGGCCGAAATGAAACAGCTTTTCGACTTGCGGCTCGGCCAGCATGGCAGTCAGCCGCGGGGCTTCCGTCTGATCGGGGGTAATCTGGACCAGATGCGCATCGCCATCGCCAGCCGAAAGCTGCACCAGGCACAGCCGGTCGCGGTGCGGGTTCAGCCCCATGGTTTCGCAATCCACCGCCACCACGGGCCCCAGGTTCAGGTCGGGCGGCAGGTCGTTGCGGTGGAAATATATGCTCACTACACGCCTCGTCCCGCGCAGACAGGCGGGGTGGGTTATACCCGGCGAAATGGTGCCCAGGAGAAGACTCGAACTTCCACGACCTTTCGGTCACTGGCACCTGAAGCCAGCGCGTCTACCAATTCCGCCACCTGGGCCGGTGCCGAAGTCAGATCCGCCGAGTACGCGCTTTGCGAAAAGGTGTCAACGCCGCGTCGGGCTGTGTTCTACCGCAGTGCAACGAATCTTTGACCTCAGGCCGCGTGGTCGGCATTGTCAGGGCGTGCCTGACGAGTGTGGGAGTTAACGAGTGTTGGGGTTGGCACCTAAGAAAAGTCTGGCCTGCGGCTTTTGCGGCAAGTCTGAAACCAATGTCGACCGGCTGCTGGGCGGCCGGCGCGGCAATTACATCTGCGACGCCTGTGTGAGCGTATGCAATCGCGTTCTGACCGCCGCGCCCGTGGATTTCAAAGGTTGGAGCGCGATGTCGGACGAGGCGCTCTTAGGCGCGCTACCGTCCGCCGAAGCGGCCGTCGACGGGGCGCGGCACGTGCTGCAGGCGCAGATCGACGAATTGCGCGCGCGCAATGTCAGTTGGCAGGCCATCGGCACCGCGCTGGGAATTTCCCGACAATCGGCGTGGGAGCGTTTCTCCTAACCGCGGCTGCGACGCCTGGCCGGCTTGATCGGCGGGGTCGACCCCGCTACCTGCCCCTTCACCGGTAAGGAGAGCGCCATGGCAAACGCCCCCATCGTCACCATTTTCGGCGGATCTGGATTTGTCGGCCGCTACATCGCCCGCCGCATGGCGCGGGCCGGATGGCGGGTGCGCGTGGCGGTGCGGCGCCCGAACCAGGCGATTTTCGTGCGAACCTACGGCACGGTCGGCCAGGTGGAGCCGGTGCTGGCCAACATCCGCGATGACGCCTCGGTCGCCGCGGCGTTGTCCGGCGCGGCGGCGGCGGTCAATTGCGTGGGCATCCTTGCGCCGCGCGGGGCGCAAAGCTTCGCCGCGATCCAGGACGAAGGCGCGGGCCGCGTCGCACGACTGGCCGCGGCGGCCGGGGTGGCGCGTTTCGTGCATGTCTCCGCGATTGGCGCCGATGCCGACAGCGCCAGCGTCTATGCCCAGACCAAGGCCGCGGGCGAGGCGGCGGTGCGCGCGCACCAGCCCGACGCGGTGATCTTGCGCCCATCGATCGTGTTTGGGCCGGAGGATGAATTCTTCAACCGGTTTGCGGCCATGACCCGGATCTCTCCGGTCGTGCCCGTGATCGGGCCGGACACCAAATTTCAGCCGGTCTATGTCGACGACGTGGCGGCGGCGGCGGAAAAGGCGCTGACCGAACGGGTCGCCGCGGGTGTCTATGAACTCGGCGGGCCGGTGGTGGAGAGTTTTCGCGCGCTGATGGAACGGATGCTGGGGGTGCTGAACCGTCGCCGCGCAGTGCTGGCCGTGCCCATGCCTATCGCCAAGCTGCAGGGCTGGGCGTTTTCGACCCTGTCGCGGCTGAGCGCGGGGCTGCTGCCGGCGCCGGTGACCTATGACCAAGTCCTGCTCTTGGCCCGCGACAACGTGGTTGCGGCGGATGCGAAGGGCTTTGCCGATCTGGGGATCGAACCCACCGCGATGGAGGCGGTGCTGCCGGAGTACCTGACGCCGTTCCGCCCCTACGGTCAATACGACCGCATTACCAAATCGGCCAAGAACCTGCGCTGAGGCGATACCGGATAAACCGGCGCCGGGCGGGCCGCGCTGCATGTCTCCGGGGCGTCAGGCCAGCCACAGCAGCACCACGCCCAGTGCGATGCGGTAGATGACATAAGGGGTGAAACTGAGGGTGCGTAAAAGCTGCATCATGCCCCACAGCGCTGCGAGACCGGACACGAACGCCAGCGCGGCGGCGATCAGCACATCCGCGCCCAGCGCCCAGTTGCCACTGGCGACCAGATCGGCGCCCAGCAGCACACCGCTGGCCGCAATCGTGGGGATCGACATCAGCATCGCCAGCCGCGCCGCGTCGGCGCGGGCATAGCCGCGCGCCAGCCCACCAGTGATCGCGGCGCCGGAACGCGAGGTGCCGGGGATCAGCGCCAGCGCCTGCCAAAGGCCCATGGCCCAGGCATCGCGCAGGGTCCACTCCCGCGATGGCTTGCCGACCGCGGCGCGTCGGTCCATCCACCACAGCAGGATGCCGAATAGGATCATGGCCCAACCGATCACGTGCAGCGACCGCAGCGCGCCGGTCAGATCCAGCGCCGCGATGACGGCACCGGCGACCACCACCGGCACCGTGGCCACGATCAGGCATAGCGCGAGATGGGTTTCATAGGTGGTCAGATCCATGCGCAGCAACCGCACGAACCCAACCGCTGCCTGCCCGACCTCGGCCCGGTAATACAGGATCACCGCGGCCAGGGTGCCGACATGCACGGCAATGTCGAGTTTCAGGTCGTCGCCGGTCTCGCCGGCGTATTTGTGCCAAAGCTCCAGATGCGCCGAGGACGACACCGGCAAAAATTCCGTCAGCCCCTGGATCAGGGCCAGGACCACCAGGTGATAGAGGATCATGGGGAGTTTCCGTCGAACCGCGCCGGCGAATGTGGTATCAAGCTTGGGTTTTCGCGGCAATCGGCGCGTTTAGGTCCGAATCGGTACTAAAATACATGCTCAAAGCCGATGCCACGCCCGATACTGGCGGCCAAACGGGATATTAGGTCAGCATTTGTGACTTTAATCCGCTCTCGAAATAGTGTACGCGAGGTTTCCGCGGTTCATTTTCCCGCTTTTCCGCGTGTTTCGGGTTTTCACAAGCGTTCCGGGTTCCAACGACAAGTCTAAGCGCAGGGGGTGTCGGTGTCGCAGCATATGCTGAAATTCGTTGAGATTCCACGAAGCATGCCCGAAAAGCGCGCCGCCGATGCGCGCCGCGAGGACTTTCATGAGATTTATGCCGAGTATGCCCGCGCCAAGGCGGCCGAACAGGCCAGCCGCTGCAGCCAATGCGGCGTGCCCTATTGCCAGACCCATTGCCCCCTGCACAACAACATCCCCGACTGGCTGCGCCTGACCGCCGAGGGGCGGCTGCGCGAGGCCTATGAGGTCAGCCAGGCCACCAACACCTTTCCGGAGATCTGTGGCCGGATCTGCCCGCAGGACCGGCTGTGCGAGGGCAATTGCGTCATCGAACAATCGGGCCATGGCACGGTGACCATCGGATCGGTCGAAAAATACATCACAGACACCGCCTGGGAGGAAGGCTGGGTGAAGCCGCCCGCGCCGGCCCAGGAACGCGGCGAGAGCATCGGGATTATCGGCGCCGGGCCCGGCGGGCTGACGGCGGCGGATGCGCTGCGGCGGATGGGATTCCAGGTCACCGTCTATGATCGCTATGACCGCGCCGGCGGGCTGATGACCTATGGCATCCCCGGTTTCAAGCTGGAAAAGGATGTGGTGATGCGCCGCGTCGAACAGCTGGAGGCCGGCGGTATCACCTTGAAATTGAACTGCAATGTCGGCGAGGATATCGCCTTTGACGATCTGCGCGCCGCCCATGATGCGGTGCTGATCGCCACCGGCGTCTACAAGTCCCGCGACCTGGGCGGGCCCGGTGCGGGCCTGCCGGGGATCGTGCGGGCGATCGACTACCTGACCGCCTCCAACCGCGTTGGGTTCGGCGATGCGGTGCCGGAATTCAACAGCGGCGAACTGAACGCGGTGGGCAAGCGGGTGGTGGTCATCGGCGGCGGCGACACGGCGATGGATTGCGTGCGCACGGCGATCCGGCAGGGGGCGGAAAGCGTCAAATGCCTGTACCGCCGCGACCGCGCCAACATGCCCGGCAGCCAGCGCGAAGTGGAGAATGCCGAAGAGGAAGGTGTTGAATTTCTTTGGCTTTCCGCGCCCAAGGCGTTTCTGGGCGACCTTGCGGTGACCGACGCCGGGCAGCCGGGCGAACAGGCCGGCGCAATAACCGGTGTGCGGGTCGCCAAGATGCGGCTGGGCGCCCCCGATGCGACCGGGCGGCAAAGCCCGGAAGAAATCGAGGGCGCGGATGTCACCGAAGACGCCGATCTGGTGATCAAGGCGCTGGGCTTCGAGCCTGAAGACCTGCCAACCCTTTGGGATCAAAAGGAATTAGAGGTCACGCGCTGGGGCACGATCAAGGCCGATTTCGGGACCAAGCGGACCTCTTTGAACGGGGTCTATGCGGTCGGCGACATCGTGCGCGGCGCCAGTCTGGTGGTCTGGGCGATCCGCGACGGGCGCGACGCGGCAGAGGCGATTGCGGCGGATCTGAACGCCCGCAAATCGGCCTCGATGGCCGCGGAATGAGCGTGCCAGCAAGCGTATGGCATGCGTCTGGCATGCGTCTGGCACCGCAGCCGCCAAAATGTCGCGGTTTACGATCCGTAAATGCGTCAAGGCCGATGACCTAACACCCAGCCACCCCCGGGGCGCAACCTGGAAGCGAGGACGAGATGCAGACACTCGAAGGACAATGCTTGTGCGGCGCCTGCCGCTACACCGCCACCGCGGCGGAGATGCCCGAAGAGTTTGGCATGAACGGGTTGGGCGCGTGCCACTGCCAGATGTGCCGCCGCTTTTCAGGCGGGGTGTTCCTGTCGCGCAGCATCGCACCCGGATCCTTGCGGTTCGCGGATGACGGCGCGCTGGGCGTCTATCAATCCTCGGACTGGGCCGAGCGGGGGTTCTGCAAGACCTGCGGGTCGAGCCTCTACTGGAAGCTGACCGCGCCCGGGCCGCATTCGGGCATGATCGCGCTGGCCGCCGGCACGTTGGACGACCTGGGCGACGCGCCGCTGGACCATGAGGTGTTCATCGACCGCAAGCCGGCCGGCTATTCCTTTGCGCAGGCCACCAAGCAGATGACCGAGGCCGAGGTGATGGCGATGGCCGGGGGCGAGGGGTGAAGCGTCTGGCGGTACTTTTGCTGGCGCTGGCCGCCTGTACGCCGGCCGAACAGGACGTGCTGGCCCGCGACGCGGCACGGTCGACCGTGGTGCCGGTGGTGCAGGCGCAATTGCCGGGCGTGCCGGTGACGCCGGTGGCCAATTGCGTGATCGACAACGCGACGGCGCCGGAGATCCTGACGCTGGCTTCGGCCACACTGACCGGGGTGACGCCGCAGACCCAAGACCTGGTGATCCGCATCCTGGCGCGGCCGGGCACGGTGAACTGCCTGACGACGACCGGGTTGACCGGGGTTCTGGCGGGGCTGCAGGTGTGATGCGTTGGCGGATGGAACCGCCCGGCGGCACCGCCGGGCAGCGCCCGTCCGCCCCCCCCGGGCGGGCGCTTTCTGCGCCCCCCGCGAACGCGCGCCGCCCGGCTGACGCGGCACCGAACCAAAGACGATTGACCTTCGCTTTCCGAAAGGACCGCGGCGATGACTGACACATCCAATTGGGCCGACGCCCAATCCGCCAAACGGGCCCAACTGGCCGCGACGGGGCTTTACCGCGAGACGGATGAGCATTCCTCCTGCGGGGTCGGCCTGGTCGTGGCCATCGACGGGATGCCGCGCCGCCAGGTGGTGGAGGCCGGCATTTCGGCGCTCAAGGCGATCTGGCACCGAGGCGCGGTGGATGCCGATGGCAAGACCGGCGACGGCGCCGGCATTCATGTGCAGATCCCGGTCGCGTTCTTCCAGGATCAGGTGCGGCGCACCGGCCACGAGCCCGGCGACGAGTTGCTGGCCGTGGGCATGGTGTTCCTGCCGCGCACCGATTTCGGCGCCCAGGAAACCTGCCGGACCATCGTGGAGACCGAGGTCCTGCGCATGGGCTACACGATCTATGGCTGGCGGCACGTGCCGGTGGATGTCAGCGTGCTGGGCGAAAAGGCCAACGCCACACGGCCCGAGATTGAGCAGATCCTGATTTCCAACACCAAGGGCGCGGACGAGGAAACGTTCGAGCGCGAATTGTACGTCATCCGCCGCCGGATCGAAAAAGAAGCGGCGACGATGAAGGACCTGTACATCGCCTCGATGTCGTGCCGGTCGATCATCTACAAGGGCATGATGCTGGCCGAACAGGTGGCGGAGTTCTATCCCGACCTGAAGGACGACCGGTTCGAAAGCGCCTTTGCGATCTATCACCAGCGCTATTCCACCAACACCTTTCCGCAATGGTGGCTGGCGCAGCCGTTCCGGATGCTGGCCCATAACGGCGAGATCAACACGCTGAAGGGCAACATCAACTGGATGAAAAGCCACGAGATCCGCATGGCCTCGGACGCGTTCGGCGATTTGCAGGATGACATCAAGCCGATCATCGCGGATGGCTCCAGCGACTCGGCGGCGCTGGATTCGGTGTTCGAGGTCATGGTGCGCGCGGGCCGGACCGCGCCGATGGCCAAGACCATGCTGGTGCCCGAGGCCTGGTCGAAGACCGCGACCAAGATGCCCGAGGCCTGGGTCGATATGTACAACTATTCCAACGCGGTGATGGAGCCCTGGGACGGGCCCGCCGCGCTGGCGATGACCGATGGGCGCTGGGTGTGCGCGGGGCTGGACCGCAACGGGCTGAGGCCCATGCGCTATGTGGTGACCGGCGACGGGCTGGTCATCGCCGGGTCGGAGGCGGGGATGGTGCCGGTCGACGAGATGGCGGTGCTGGAAAAGGGCGCGTTGGGGCCGGGCCAGATGCTGGGCGTGGACATGGCCGAGGGCCGGTTGTGGCACGACGTGGAATTGAAGGACATGCTGGCGGCGCAGCGGCCCTTCGGCGACTGGGTCGGCTCGATCACCGATCTGGAACGAAGCCTCGCCGATCTGGACGAGGCGGTGCTGCATCAGGGCGGCGATCTGCGCCGGCGGCAGGTGGCGGCGGGCTACAGCCTGGAGGATCTGGAGACGATCCTGGCGGCGATGGCCGAGGACGCGAAAGAGGCCATCGGGTCGATGGGCGACGACACGCCCGCGGCGGTGCTGAGCAAGCAATACCGCCCGCTGAGCCATTATTTCCGGCAGAATTTCAGCCAGGTGACGAACCCGCCGATCGACTCGTTGCGCGAGCATCGGGTGATGAGCCTGAAGACCCGGTTCGGCAACCTCAAGAACGTCCTGGACGAGGACAACACCCAGACCGAGATCCTGACGCTGGACAGTCCCTTCGTGTCGAACGGCCAGTTCGCGGCGATGCAAAAGGTGTTCGGCGCGGCGGCGGTGGAATTGGATTGCACCTTCGCCGTGGGCCGCGAGGGCGGGCTGCGCGAAGCGGTCGACGATCTGCGCCAGCGGGCCGAGGATGCGGTGCGGTCGGGCGCGCAGCATGTGGTGATGTCGGATCTGGGCCAGGGCGAGGACCGCGCCGCGATCCCGATGATCCTGGCGACCAGTGCCGTGCATTCCTGGCTGACGCGCAAGGGGCTGCGCACGTTTTGTTCGCTGAACGTGCGGTCGGCGGAATGCATGGACCCGCATTACTTCGCCGTTCTGGTGGGCGTGGGCGCGACCACGGTCAACGCCTATCTGGCACAGGACAGCCTGGCCGACCGGATCGATCGCGGGCTGTTGAGCATGGACCTGAAGACCGCCGTTTCCCGGTATCGGGAGGCGGTGAACCAGGGGCTGCTGAAGATCATGTCGAAGATGGGGATCAGCGTGATCTCCAGCTATCGCGGGGGGCTCAATTTCGAGGCCGTGGGGCTGAGCCGCGCGCTGGTGGCCGAGTACTTCCCCGGCATGCCCAGCCGGATCAGCGGCATCGGCATCAACGGCATCCGCAGCCAGGTGGAGACGATCCACGAAAAGGGCTGGCGCATGGGTGCGGATGTGCTGCCCATCGGCGGGCTTTACAAGCTGCGCCGGTCGGGGGAGACCCATGCCTGGGGCGCCCGGGCGATGCATGTGCTGCAATCGGCCTGCGACCGGGCCAGCTATGAGATGTTCAAGCAGTATAGCCAGATGATGCGGTCGGCACCGCCGATCCACCTGCGCGATTTGCTGGATTTCAAACCCGGGAGGGCCGCGATCCCGGTGGAAGAGGTCGAGAGCATCACCGCCATCCGCAAGCGCTTCGTCACCCCGGGCATGTCCCTGGGCGCGCTGAGCCCGGAGGCGCACAAGACGCTGAACGTGGCGATGAACCGGATCGGCGCCAAGTCCGATAGCGGCGAGGGCGGCGAGGACCCGGCGCATTTCCACCCCGAACCCAATGGCGACAATCCGTCGGCCAAGATCAAGCAGGTCGCCAGCGGCCGCTTCGGTGTGACGGCCGAGTATCTGAACCAGTGTCAGGAATTGGAGATCAAGGTCGCCCAGGGCGCCAAGCCCGGCGAGGGCGGGCAATTGCCGGGGCTGAAGGTCACAGAACTGATCGCGCGGCTGCGCCATTCCACGCCCGGCGTGACGCTGATCAGCCCGCCGCCGCATCACGACATCTATTCGATCGAGGATCTGGCGCAGCTGATCTATGACCTCAAACAGATCAACCCGGCGGCCAAGGTCTGTGTGAAGCTGGTGGCGCAATCGGGCGTGGGCACGATTGCTGCCGGCGTGGCCAAGGCCAAGGCGGACGTGATCCTGATATCGGGCCATAACGGCGGGACCGGCGCCTCGCCCCAGACCAGCATCAAATATGCCGGCCTGCCCTGGGAGATGGGCCTGACCGAGGCGCATCAGGTGCTGGCGATGAACAACCTGCGCGACCGGGTGACGCTGCGCACCGATGGCGGGCTGCGCACGGGCCGCGATATCGTCATCGCCGCGATGATGGGGGCGGAGGAATTCGGCATCGGCACCGCGGCGCTGATCGCGATGGGCTGCATCATGGTGCGCCAATGCCAGTCGAACACCTGCCCGGTGGGCGTGTGCACCCAGCGCGAGGATCTGCGCGCCAAGTTCACCGGCAACGCGGACAAGGTGGTCAATCTGATCAGCTTCTACGCCCATGAAGTGCGCGAGGTGCTGGCCAGCATCGGCGCGCGGTCGCTGGACGAGGTGATCGGCCGCGCGGATCTGCTGGCGCAGGTCAGCCGGGGCGCGGCGCATCTGGACGATCTGGATCTGAACCCGCTGCTGATCTCGGTCGATTCCGAGATGGCGGTGACCTATGACCGGTCGAAGCCGCGCCAGGCGGTGCCCGATACGCTGGATGCGCAGATCGTCCAGGACGCGGAGCCGTTCTTCAAGGATGGCGAGAAGATGCAGTTGAGCTATTCGGTGCAGAACACGCATCGGACGGTGGGCACGCGGGTTTCCAGCCATATCGTCAAACGGTTCGGCATGCGCAATGCGCTGCAGGCGGATCACCTGACGGTCAAGCTGACCGGATCGGCGGGCCAGTCCCTGGGAGCCTTCGGCGCGCCGGGGCTGAAGATCGAGGTCTTCGGCGACGCGAATGACTACGTCGCCAAGGGTCTGAGCGGCGCCACGGTGGTGGTCCGCCCGCCCCTGGGCAGCCCGCTGGTGCCGCAGGAGAACACGATCATCGGCAACACGGTGCTTTACGGCGCCACCGACGGCGTGCTGCTGGCCAACGGTCGCGCCGGAGAGCGGTTCTGCGTGCGCAATTCCGGCGCGAAGGTGGTGGTCGAGGGCTGCGGGTCAAACGGCTGCGAATACATGACCGGCGGCGTGGCGGTGATCCTGGGCGGGATCGGCGACAATTTCGGCGCCGGGATGACCGGGGGCATGGCCTATATCTACGACGCCGACGGCACGACCGCGGAACGGCTGAACGCCGATACGATCGTCGCCGCCCCGGTGCGCGCGGCGCATTGGGAGGCGGAGTTGCGCGGCCTGGTCGAGATGCATGCCGAGGAAACCGGCAGCCCGCGCGCGGCCGAAATCCTGCGCCATTGGGCGGAGGAGTTGCCGCGCTTCCTGCAGATCTGCCCCAAGGAGATGCTGGAGCGCCTGCCGCACCCCCTGGCCGAGGAAGGCGCCGCGATTCCGGCGGAGTGAGCGTGGGCGTGTGCCGGAGAAGATCGAGGGCGTGCATGTGGCGGCGAGGTCCCGGATCGGGGTCCGGGACGCGGTGCGCTGGGGGCCTCGCGCCAGGCACCACGTGCCCCGGACTTGATCCGGGGCCTCTGGAGCAGAGACGAACGGTGGTCATCTGGTCCGCTTGTCAGGGGCGCGCCATTGTCGGGCCACTCAAAGCGATGCGCTTGTTCTGGACTTTGGGAGCGACGATCTTGGGGGTTCGCTTAAGGCGATTTGTGGTACTCCAGCGTTTGTGAAAAACACGGACGGCATCGGATGAGCCGTGCTCCTGTTACGCAGTCTTGGGGCTTGGAATGAGAAGTCACTTTCTCAAAGTGCTTGGCCTGGATAGCGCAAGCGTAAGCAGGTTCCGGGTTCTTCTGAAGTTGTTTGTAATTCTCTATATGATTGTATGCACTGTGATATGCACCAGCATCCTTCTTATGTTTGCGCTGGGGTTTGTAGATACTGCCTCATACAAATAGCAGCGCTATGGAATTGAGCTTATCGGGAGCGGCTGGACTTGGCCCATTCGGCTCCGTTTCTGTTGGTTCAGGTGTCTCAGAAACGGCCGACCCAAACGGATCGGACTGAAACATTTTCGGTCCAGGCCCGGCTCACACGGCGCGGGTTTCGCCCTCGAACTCGATATCCGCCAGTTCCTGATCGCGGATCGCCAGTTCGAACGCGGCCAGGCGTTTCTGGATCGACATCAACTCGATGAT
>JBCDDF010000016.1:0-57354 GCA_039180525.1 Pseudomonadota bacterium | reverse complement strand
CTGGCATCGGCAGGGTCAGCGCGTCGATCACGTCTCCCTCGCCTTTCAGCACCACGTCGAACTGTGCGGCGCCTTGGGCATAGCGCAGCCCGACCACGCGCACGTCGGCCTGGGGGTTGAAGCCATACGTGATGACGCGCCGGTCATGGATGCGGCCGACCAGGGCCTGCACCTCTGGGTGGTCGATGCACGCGACGGCGACGCCATAGAAGGGGATGTTGGACACGAACGTATCGAAGGCCCCGCGCAGCGTGTCGAAATCGCCGTAGTGGTCCATATGTTCGGGGTCGATATTGGTGACCACGGCAATTGTCGCGGGCAGGCGATTGAAAGTGCCGTCGCTTTCGTCGGCCTCAACCACCATCCAGTCGCCCGCCCCCATGCGCGCGTTGGAGCCATAGGCATGGATGATGCCGCCATTGATCACCGTCGGATCGATGCCGCCGCCATCCAGAAGGGCTGCGATCATCGATGTCGTGGTGGTTTTGCCATGCGTTCCGGCGACCGCGATGTTGGATTTGAGCCGCATCAACTCGGCCAGCATCTCTGCCCGGCGCACCACCGGCAGGCCCAGCGAGCGGGCGGTGTCGAGTTCGGTATTCCCCGGCTTGATCGCCGAAGAGATCACCACGACCGAAGCGCCCTTCAGATTGCCCGCGCGCTGGCCGATGAAGACCTGCGCGCCTTTGTCGGCCAGGCGTTGGGTCAGCGGTGTCTCGCGCAGGTCGGAGCCTTGGACGCGATAGCCGTGGTTCAGCAGCACTTCCGCGATGCCCGACATGCCGATACCGCCGATGCCCACGAAATGGATCGGGCCGATATCAATGGGCAGGCGGGTCTGGCCGTTCACGGCGTGTGGCCTGCGATGCGGGCGACAAGATCGGCCAGGGCCCGGGCGGCGTGCGGCTTGCCCAGGCCCCGCGCGGCGGCCGCCATGGCTTGCGCTCGTGCGGGGTTTTCCAGCATCGCGCGGATATGCCCGGCAAGGGCCGTGGGTGTCAATTCCGGCTCTGTCATCATCACCGCGGCGCCGGCCTCGACCAAGGGGCGCGCGTTCGCGGTCTGCTCGTCGCGCTTGGCGATGGCCAGCGGGATCAGGATCGCGGGGCGGCCGATCACGGTCAGATCGGCGACCGAGGACGCACCCGCGCGGCAGATCACCAGATGCGCGGCAACCATCCGGGCCGGCATGTCGTCGAAGAAAGGGTGGATTTCAGCGCTTACGCCCAGCGCGTCATAGGCCGCCGCGACGTCCTGCCGGTCGGCATCGCGGGCCTGATGCATCACGTTCAGCCGCGCACGCAGGGTGTCGGGCAGTTCGCCCAACGCTGCGGGCACATCCGACATCACGCTGGCGCCCTGGCTGCCGCCAAACACCAAAAGCGTCAGCGGCCCGGCCTCCGGCAGTTCGTACCCGCCCCCCGCCGCGGCGCGGATCGAACCGCGCACCGGGTTACCGATGTTCTCGCCGTCCAGCCCGGGCGGCAACGCGGTCGGCCAGGTGCCGCAGGCGATGGCGTTCACCCGGCGGGCGAAGACCTGGTTGACCCGGCCCAGCACGCCGTTCTGCTCATGGATCAGCCGCGGCACGCGCAGCGCCCAGGCCGCCGCCATCGCCGGCAGCGCGGGGTAGCCCCCGAAGCCGGCCACGCAGGCGGGTCGGTCGCGCAGCATCGCGGCCAGCGCGCCCAGGATACCCCAGGCGATCAGCGCCGGCGTCAGGAGTTTCCACAACAAACCGCCGCGGGCGAAAGTGCCGGACCGCAGCACGATCCGCTCCACTACCTGCGGAAAGCCGCCGGCATAGCGCGCCCCGCGTGGGTCGGTGGACAGCTTGACCCGCCAGCCGCGCTGCAGCACTTCCTCGGCCAGAGCCTGGGCCGGGAACATATGCCCGCCGGTGCCGCCCGCGGCGATCACCAGAAGCGGCGCGCTCACCGCCCGCGCCCGATGATTTCCGACAGGTGATCCTGCGGCCGCTGCCGGGTCAGGGCCAGCAACATGCCCATCGACAGCCCGGCGGCCAGCAGCGACGACCCGCCATAGCTGACGAAGGGCAGCGTCATGCCTTTGGCCGGCAACAGCCGCACCGCCACGCCCATGTTGATCAGCGCCTGCATCCCGAGCAGCACCGCCAGCCCGGTGCCCGCCAGCCGCACGAACGGGTCGCGTTCGCGCAAGAGCCGGACCAGCGACCGGATCACCACGGTGCCGTAGAGCAGGATGATCAGAAGGCAGATCAAGAGCCCGTATTCCTCTGCCGCGACCGCGATGATGAAATCGGTATGCGCATCCGGCAGCGACCATTTCACCGAGCCTTCGCCGACGCCCACGCCGAAAATCCCACCCTCTTGGATCGCATTGGTCGCGAATCCCAGTTGCGTGCGCGGGTCAAGGTCGGGGTTCAGGAAGCCATCGATCCGCCGCGCCACGTGTTCAGAATTGGCATAGGCCATAAGCCCCGCGCCCATCACGCCGCCGGCGACCCCCACCAGCAGCAGGATCGGCGCGCCGGCGACGAAATACATCAGCGCCCAGGCGGCCAGGATCAGGCTGGCCTGACCGTAATCGGGCTGCATGACCAACATGACCGCCAGGCCGACCGCGGCCAGGAACGACACCAATCGCCCCGGCGGGCCGCCGACATCGTAGCTGGCCGCCATCATCCAGGCGGTGAAGACGACGAAGGTCGGTTTGACGAATTCCGAGGGCTGCAAAGAGGTGAAGCCCAGCGAATACCACCGCACCGCGCCCTTGCCGAAATCGGTGCCGAACAGCGGCAGGAACGCCACTGCGATGGCGGCGGCCAGAAAGCCCAGCACCGCCTTGCGGCGGATCTGGGTCGGCGTCAGGATCGACACCACGACCATCACCGTCAAAGCGACGGTGCCAAAGAACGCCTGCCGGCTGACATAGTAGAAAGGTTCAAGCCCGTTGCGCTGCGCCAGCGGCGGCGAGGCCGCGAAGCCCAGCAGCAGCCCCACCAGGAACAATCCCACGATCGCGCCCAACGACCAGCGGTCGATGGTTCGCCACCACCTCGGCAAAACCGGTTCGCCCGGCTTGGCCGCCACCGCGCCATGCACCATATCCGTCATCGGGAACCTGCTCTCGTTCCGCCTATGCCGGTCTGTTTCCGACCGATCACGACTATGTTAGCGGGTTTCGAGCGCCGCGCCTAGAGTCCGATGTCGCGAAATCCGCCTGTGGCACAGCCGCGTCCCGGGCGCGACCCGGGACCTCGCCGGCGGCGCCGCCCCAGGGGTCCCGGCGCTGGCGCGGGACGCATGGCGCGAGCGTTAGCGCGCACTATCCCCCGGCAGCCACCCACGGGCGGATCACGACGGCGGAGATTGCGTTCTTCGGCGACCCATCGATCAGCTTGTCGGAATAAGACAGATAAACCAGCGTGTTGCGCGGTTCGTCGAAGAACCGCACCACCTGCAGGCGCTTGAACAGCGGCGAAGAGCGGCGGCCGAACACCTCCTCGCCGTCGCGGATCTCGCCGGTGATCTCGATCGGCCCGGTCTGGCGGCAGGCGATGGAGGCGTCGGATGTGTTCTCCGCCAGCCCCAGGGTGCCTCTCACACCGCCGGTGCGGGCCCGGCTGACGAAACAGCTCACGCCGGAAACATCTGGGTCGTCAAAGGCTTCAACGACAATCTGGTGATTGCGCCCCAACAGTTTGAACGCCGTGTCCACCGACCCGATCTGTTCCGCCACCGCCGGGGTCGCGGCCAGGGCGAGCACCGCCGCCGCACGTCCAAGGATCCGCATGTCAGTCCTCCTGTTCCGGCTTGCGCTGCGCCTGCGCCTCTGCTTCTGCTTCTGCTTCTGCTTCTGCCTCGGGGTCGGCCTTGCCCACGCCAAGAAAGACGGCGCGAAAGGGCAAGGCCCAGACGATGCCCAGGGCCACGTATATGAACAACTCCAGCAGTATCGGAGGCCGGTCGAACAGCGCCACCACATTGACCGCGACCACCACATAGATGGGCAGGCCCACGACCAGCACCAACAGCGACAAGCGCTTGCGGGTTTTGTAGCCCAGCGCCATCAGTCGGCGAAAGGATCGCGCACGAGGATGGTGTCCTCGCGTTCGGGCGAGGTCGAAAGCAGCGCCACCGGGCAGCCGATCAACTCTTCGATGCGGCGCACGTACTTGACCGCCGCCGCGGGCAAATCGGCCCAGCTGCGCGCGCCCGCGGTGGTGTCGGACCAGCCGGCCATGGTCTCGTAAACCGGGGTCACGCGCGCCTGCGCATCCGCCGCGGTCGGCAGGTGATCCAATCGTTCGCCATCCAGTTCATAGCCTACACAGATATTCAGTTCTTCGAACCCGTCCAGTACGTCGAGCTTGGTCAGCGCGATGCCCGACACCCCGCCCACGGTGCAGGTCTGGCGCACCAGCACCGCGTCGAACCAGCCGCAGCGGCGTTTGCGGCCCGTGACGGTGCCGAATTCATGGCCCCGCTCGCCCAATCGTTGGCCGGTCGCATCCGACAACTCGGCCGGAAACGGGCCCTCGCCCACGCGCGTGGTATAGGCCTTGACGATGCCCAGGACGAAATTGACCGCCCCCGGCCCCATCCCCGACCCGGTCGCAGCCATGCCGGCGGTGGTGTTCGATGAGGTCACGAAAGGGTAGGTTCCGAAGTCGACATCGAGCAGCGCGCCTTGGGCGCCCTCGAACAGGATCCGCCGGCCGACCCGCCGCTGAGTGTCGAGCACGCGCCAGACCGGTTGGGCGAAGGGCAGGATCTGCGGCGCGATCTGCAGCAATGCGGCCCGCAAGGCGGTGCCATCGATGGGCTCCAGCCCCAGCCCGGCGCGCAGGGCGTTGTGATGGGTCAAAAGCCGCTCGATCCGCTGGTCGAGCGTCGCCGGGTCGGCCAAATCGGCAACGCGCACCACACGGCGGCCGACCTTGTCCTCATAGGCTGGGCCGATGCCCCGCCCGGTGGTGCCGATCTTGGCGACGCGGTTGGAGCTTTCGCGGGCGCGGTCCAACTCTCCGTGCAGCGGCAGGATAAGCGGCGTGTTCTCGGCGATCATCAGTGTGCCTGGGGTGATCTCCACGCCCTGGCCGCGCATCTGCGCGACCTCTTCGGCAAAGGCCCAAGGATCCAGTACCACGCCGTTGCCGATCACGCTCAGCTTGCCCGGCCGCACGATACCGGAGGGCAACAGCGACAGCTTGTAGACGGTGCCATCGATGACCAGCGTATGACCGGCATTGTGCCCACCCTGGTAGCGGACGATGACATCGGCCCGCTCGGACAGCCAATCGACGATCTTGCCCTTGCCCTCGTCGCCCCATTGGGCGCCGACAACGCATACATTTGCCATGAAAACTCCCTTCCAAGCGGGCCTTGCGCATCGCACCCGGTCGCCCGCTGGTCAAGCCCGCCCGCCCCACCGCGCAGCGCCAGCCGGCCCGGACAGGATCGCATGCGATCCTCCTGGCCAATTGGCCAGGCCGCGGGGGGCCCCCCGCGGGTCCGGGCTTCTCACTGCGCAGCGCATGGTGCCCGGCGCTCAAGCAGCGGAACGAGCGTCGGCGGAAAGCGGGCGGAGGACCTTGCAGCACCGTCTCCGCGGCGCCGGCGACACCGCGCACGTAACGATTTCGCCGCGGGCAACCGTGTCCAGAGCTTGAACTTCCATCGCACGCCCGCCATCCAAACGCGCGGCCGGCGCAACCCGCCACATTCGCGCGGCGGGAAAGATGGCTTCCGCAGCCTGGAACTTTTTGTAAAAGACCGGTGTTGCACACCCGCTTCATCGAAACACAGCAACCTGAGCGCGGCGCAAAGCTTGACCGGGGCGAACGGCAAAACACATGGCAGACGAACCAGTTACCACTCGATACGCAGGGTTGTCCGATCCAATGCACATGGTGCACGCAGACCACATTCCGGAGGACACCATCTGCGCATCCGAAAATGACGAGCCGATCGACATACTTGTGACGCACGAAGTCCGGAGCGGCACGGCACCGTCGTCCGCCGATGCAGCCCGGCCCGGCGGCCATTGCAGGCACCGCCGCATCGCCGGCGCGGCACCGCCCGGCGGCGCCGGGATCCCGCGCGCCTCCGACACCGCCACCGACACCGCCATCGCCGTGGCGGCGCAATGACCGACGCACGCGGCAACGGTCCGGTCGGCCTTGTGCCCGTGGCAATCGCCGCGGCGCTTTTTCTGTGGTTTCTCAGCATGATCCCCGCCATTGCCGAAGGAAGCACGCTGCGGGTTGCATGGGACTGGGTGCCCTCCCTCGGCATCGCGCTTTCGTTTCTGGTGGACGGGCTCAGCCTGACCTTCGCGCTTTTGATCAGCGGCATCGGGGCGCTGGTCCTGCTGTATTCGAACACCTACCTCGCCGGGCATCCCCAATTCGCCCGCTTCGCGCTGTTTCTGACAAGCTTCATGCTAGCCATGCTGGGGCTGGTTCTGGCCGACAATCTGATCGCGCTTTTCGTGTTCTGGGAGTTGACGACGATCACGTCCTATCTGCTGATCGGCTTTGGGCACGAGACCGAGAAGGGCCGCCGCTCTGCGCTGCAGGCCCTGTTCGTGACCGGCGCCGGGGCGCTGGCGCTGCTGGCGGGGTTCATCCTGCTGGGCTTCACCGCCGGCAGCTTTGAGCTTTCGGTGATCCTCGCCGAGGGCGATACGCTGAAGGCGCACGCGCTCTATCTGCCGATCCTGATCCTGGTCCTGGCCGGCACCTTCACGAAATCCGCGCAGTTCCCATTCCATTTCTGGTTGCCCAACGCGATGGCGGCACCGACCCCGGTGTCGGCCTTTCTTCATTCGGCAACGATGGTCAAGGCGGGCGTCTATCTGATGGCGCGGCTGCACCCGGCCATGGCGGGCACCGACGCCTGGTTTTGGTCGCTGACAATCGCCGGCGCGTTCACCGCGCTGTTCGCAAGCGTGCTGGCGCTGCGCCAACCCGATCTGAAACAGGCGCTTGCCTATACGACCCTGATGGCGCTGGGCACGCTGACGCTCTTTCTGGGCCAGGAATCGGGCTATGCGATCACCGCATTCGCGACCTTTCTTGTGGTGCATTCGCTTTACAAAGCCGCGCTTTTCCTTGTCGTGGGCTGCATCGACTACAGTTCTGGCACGCGCGAGGCCGACATCCTGGGCGGGCTTGCCCGCGCGATGCCGGTCACGGCCCTGGCGGCCGGGCTCGCCGCGCTTTCGATGGCCGGCTTCCCGCCCTTTCTGGGTTTCATCGGCAAGGAGCTGAAATACGCCGGCGCGCTGGCCATCGGGTCGGAGCCGCTGCTGGTCGCCGCGGCGCTTGTGGCGGCGAACGCGCTGATGCTGGCCGTGGCCGGCGTGGTGGCGTTCCGGCCGTTTTGGCGGCCGGCGCGCGGCATGCTGCCGCGCACGCCCAAAGAGGCGCCCTGGCCCATGCTGGCGGGCCCGGTGATCCTGGCGGCGCTGGGCGCGCTTTTCGGTCTTCAACCCGACATTCTGCAGATCGCGCTGATCGATCCGACCGTGGCCGCACTGCTTGGGTCGACCGAAGACGCCAAGGAACTGAAGCTGTGGGCCGGGGTCAACCTGCCACTGATCCTTTCCGTGATGACCGTGGCGCTGGGGCTTGCGCTCTATGTCTTCCACCGTGGCTTGCGCGCGGCACTGGCCCGGGCCGATGCGGCCGCCCCCAACTTCGACCGCGGCTGGGACCGGTTCCTGGGGGGCCTGAAGGGTTTTGCCGCCTGGCAGACCCGGACGATCCAGACCGGCGTCCTGCGGCGGTATATCTTTCTGACCTTCGCCACAGTCCTTCTGGCGATCGGGGGCACGATGGTCTTGCGTATGCCGTTCCCGGCCATGCCCGACCTGTCGGACGTGTCCTGGAAGAACGTGGCGCTGATGCTTGTGACCATCGCGGGCGCGGTTCTGACGGCGGTCACCAGATCCAGGATCGGCGCGATGGCCGCGCTGGGGGTGGTGGGCATCGGTGTGGCGATGATCTTCATCGTCTTCGGCGCCCCGGATGTGGCGATCACCCAGCTTCTGGTGGAAACCCTCGTCGTCGTGCTGGTGGCGGTCGCCCTGCTGCGGCTGCCCACGCTCGACCCGGCGGGAACGCGGCAGAAACGACGGATCGGCGACGCGATCATGGCGGGGCTTGTCGGGCTCGTGGTCACGCTGACGCTTCTTGCGGTGATCGACACCCCGTTCGACAGGCGCCTGACCGATTACTTCGAGGTGACAAGCTGGCCCGAGGCGTTCGGGCGCAACATCGTCAACGTGATCCTCGTGGATTTCCGCGCGCTCGACACTTTCGGCGAAATCGCCGTCGTGGTGATCGCGGCACTTTCCGCCTATGCGCTGTTGCGCACGACGACGAAGGCAAAGCCATGAATTCGATCATCCTGCGCGCCGGCACGCGCTATCTTGCGGTGCTGCTGCTTGTGTTCTCGCTCTATATGCTGATCCGCGGCCATAACGAACCCGGCGGCGGCTTTATCGGCGGGTTGATCGGGTCCACCGGTTTTGTGCTTTACGCCATCGCCTGCGGCACCGCGGACGCGCGCAGGGCGCTTCGGATCCTGCCCCAGAACATCGCGATGGCCGGGCTCGGCATCGCGCTGTTGTCCGGCATCGCCGCGGCCATCTTCGGCGATGCGCTTTTCACCGGCCAGTGGCTTTTCATCGGTGAGACCGAAACAGACAAGGGGCTGCCGCTGTCCACCGTTCTGATTTTCGACATCGGCGTCTATCTGGTGGTTTTCGGGTCGATCATCAGCCTGGTCTTCGCCATGGAGGAAGAGATCTGATGGAGGCGCTTCTTGCCATAACCATCGGCGTTCTGGTGGCCACGGCCGTCTATCTGATGCTGGCGCGCAACGTGCTGCGGTTTATCTTCGGGCTTGTTCTGATCTCCAACGCGGCGAACCTGACGATCTTCACCGCCGGGCGCCTGACAGAAGGCAAGCCGCCCCTGATCGAGATCGGCGCCGAGGCGCCCGAGGGGGTGGTGGCGAACGCCCTGCCGCAGGCGCTTGTGCTGACGGCGATCGTGATCGGCTTCGGCCTGTTCGCCTTCGCCCTGGTGCTGATGTTCCGCGCCTACACCACCCTGGGGACGCTCGATTCCGACGAAATGCGCGTGGCCGAACCGCGGCAAGAGGGCGGTTCGTGACCTGGGCCCTCGCCACGCCACTGGTGCTGCCATTCCTGACCGCGGTCGCCGCGTTCTTGCTGCGGGCCCATCCCTCCGGGCGCCGGATAAGCGTCGCCGGCAACGCGGTTCTTCTGATCGCAGCCGGTCTGTTGATGAAGGACGTGCTGAGCGAGGGGGTGATCGCGGGGCAAATGGGTGGGTGGCCGGCGCCGTTCGGCATCACGCTGGTGGCCGATTTTCTGGGCGCGGTCATGGTCGTCATCACCGCGATCACGGCGCTTGCCGTGTCGATCTTTGCGCTTACCGACATAGACGAGCGGGCCGAGGAACTGGGCTATCACGCGCTGTTCAACGTGCTGATCGGCGGGGTGACCGGTGCTTTCATCACCGGCGATCTGTTCAACCTTTATGTCTGGTTCGAGGTGATGCTGATCTCCTCCTTCGGGCTGCTGGTCCTTGGGGGCAGCAAGGAACAGATCGACGGCGGTGTGAAATACGTGACGCTGAACCTGATCTCCACGATCTTGTTCCTGTCGGGGATCGGCCTGCTTTACGGCATGACCGGCACGCTGAACCTGGCCGATCTTTCGCGGTCGCTGCCGATGGTGGAGAACCAGGGCCTGGTGAGCGTGATCGCGATGATGTTCATGGTGGCCTTCGGCGTAAAGGCGGCGGTGTTTCCTTTGTTCTTCTGGCTGCCGGCGTCCTACCACACGCCCGCTTTTGCGGTATCGGCCGTCTTTGCCGGCCTTTTGACCAAGGTCGGGGTCTATGCGCTGATCCGGATGTTCACGCTGGTCTTTGTGGGTGACACCGGGTTGACCCATCAGATCCTGCTTTGGGTCGCGGGGTTCACCATGGTGACCGGCGTCCTTGGGGCCGCGGCGCAGAACGAGATCCGCAAGATCCTGTCGTTCCATATCGTAAGCCAGATCGGCTACATGATCCTGGGTCTTGCCCTGATGACGCCGCTGGCGCTGGCGGGGGCGGTTTTCTATCTGGTCCACCACATCATCGTAAAAGCGAACTTGTTTCTGATCGCGGGCGTGGCCAACCGGCTGACGGGATCGAACGAACTCGGCCGGATCGGCGGACTTTACAAATCGGCGCCGCTTTTGGCGGTGCTGTTCCTGATCCCCGCCTTTTCGCTGGCCGGATTTCCGCCGTTGTCAGGGTTCTGGGCGAAATACGTGCTGGTGGCGGCAGCGCTTGAGGACCGGGGGTGGATCATCGCCGGCGTCGCGCTGGTGGTCGGACTTTTGACCATCTACTCCATGACCAAGATCTGGGCGGAGGCGTTCTGGAAGCCCCATCCCGACGGGATCGAGCCGGCGCTGTCAGGGCTTGCGCCGCGGGTGCGCGCGCATCTGCTCATCCCGGTCGCGGGCCTCGCCCTGCTGACGCTGGTCATCGGCTTTCTGCCTGAACCCTTCGTCGCCTTCGCCGAAGCGGCGGCGGCCCAGCTTCTGGACCCAACCGCCTATGTGACCGCCGTGCTGGGAGAGGCACCTTGAGCTATTTCGCCGCGAACATGTTTCTGGCCGCCGCCTGGGCGATTTTCTTCGGTGGCTTCACCTGGCTGACCGTGCTGTCGGGCTTTGCGGTGGGCTATGGTGCGCTGTGGCTCTTGCAGCCGCTGACCGGCGTGCGCTCGACCTATTTCAAACGGGTCTGGTACTGGCTGAAACTGCTCGTGATGTTTCACTATGAGCTTCTGGTCTCCAGTGTGCAGGTCTTGTGGGACATCGTCACCCCGACCCACCGCGCCCGGCCCGCGATCCTTGAAATGCCGCTGGATACGAAAACCGATACGGGCATCCTGCTGGTCACGAACCTGATCTCGCTGACCCCCGGCACGCTCAGCCTGGATGTCAGCGACGACCGCAAGACGTTGAAGATCCACGCCATGTTCGCCGATGATCCCGAAGAGGTCTGCCGCGCGTTGAAGTCGGGCATGGAACGCTGGGTGATCGATGCCGTGGAGGAACGGGCATGACCGGTAACCTATTGGATATCGCAACCAATCTGGGCTTCATCATGGTCTTCTTGACGGTGGCGCTCGCGCTGTGGCGCCTTGCGGTCGGGCCAAGCCTGCCGGATCGCGTGGTCGCACTGGACATGATGACCGTGGCAATCGCGGCATTCTGCGGGCTGGCCGCGGTGCTGACCGGGGATGCCGCGTTCCTGGACGTGGCGTTGGTGCTGGCGCTGGTGGGTTTTCTGGCCACCGTGGCCCTGGCCCGCTTTGCCGAACGCCGGGTGATCCGACGCGAGGGCGAAGAGGAGAACGGCGGATGAGTGATGTCATCGCGGCACTTCTGATCCTGTTCGGCGGCGCGATGACGGTCTTTGCCGGCCTGGGCATCGTGCGGATGCCCGATGTGTTCATCCGCATGCACGCCGCCACCAAGGTCGGCACGCTGGGCACGGGCCTGATCATCGGCGGGGCCGCGGTGCATTTCGGCGACCCCGGCGTGGTGATCCGCTGCGTGCTGATCGTCTTTTTCCTTCTGCTGACCGCACCCATCGGCGCCCATATGATCGGACGCGCGGCGCTGCGCAGCGGGATCGAGCCTTGGAAAGGGGAGACCGGCCAAATGGATGTGGCCAAGGCTCCTGCGGACAAGACCTAAGCGGAGCCCTGCGCGCAAGGCACCGAAGGATCCGATCTCAGGCAGTAGCTGCGCCGTGCCGCGCTGGCGTCCTGGATACACGGGGGGCCGCACAGGGCGCCCGTCGTGACCGGCGCCGCCGCCGTCTACGATCGAACCGGCGCCGCGGGTCACCCAAGCCCGGACCCGCGGGAAACCCGCGGCCTGGCCGTGTGCGGCCAGGAGGATCGCTTGCGATCCTGTCCGGGCGCTTCAGCGCCGCGCCAAGCGACCCTAAAGCGTCACCGTTTCCATCACCCCCGGGGCGAGGATCGCGACATCCGGCAGTTCCGCGCGCAATTCATCCACGTCCTGCGCCAGCATCGGAAACGTCTTGTAGTGGCAGGGCACGATCATCTTGAAATCGAAGAACGTCCGCGCGGCATAGGCGGCCCGCTTCTGGTCCATCGTGAAATGCCCGCCGACGCAAAGGATGCCGATCTCCGGCGCGTGCAGATCCTGAAAGATCTGCATATCCGCCGTCACGTCCGTGTCGCCCGACACATAGACGACCCGGCCGCCATGCGCGATCATGTAGCCCGCTGCCGCCCCGGCATATATCGGCCTGTCGCCGCCATCGATCGACGCCGAATGCACCGCGTTCACCATGGTCACATCCACATCGCCCAACGGCACGGTGCCGCCCTTATGAAAGGCCACGACCAAGGCGCCCTCGCGCCGTTCCCAATGATCCATCAGATCGAAGACACCCACCAGCGGCGCGCCCAGTTCCTTGGACAACGCCAGCGCATCGGCGGCATGGTCGAAATGCCCATGGGTCAGCAGGATATGCGTCGCGCCCGCGATCGCCGCGGCGCGGTCATGGCCCTCGAAAGACGGGTTGCCGGTCAACCAGGGGTCGATCAGCAGAACCTGATCGCCGATCTCCAACCTGAATCCCGAATGTCCAAGCCAGGTGAGTTTCATGGGCTTCCCTCCTCTACCGCCGGCTTTATATCACGCTAGCCAGGCCGGCAACGCAAGGAGCGTCCATGGACCGCTGGACACAGCAACTCGACAATTATTGCGAGCGTATCGACTTCACTTTCTGGGCCGAGCCCGTGAACGCGGTCACCAATGCCGCTTTCATCCTCGCAGCCCTGTTCTGCTGGGCCGTGATGGGCGGCAAGCGCGACCCCGGTGCACGGCTGCTGGTGGCGATCCTGATGGCCATCGGAATCGGATCCTTCCTGTTCCACACCTACGCCACGCGCTGGGCGCTGGCCACGGATGTCTGGCCGATCACCGCCTTCATCCTGGTCTATGTCTACCTGGCGACGACGCGGTTCTTCGCCCTGCCGCGCTGGGCCGGCGGCATCGCGGTGGCGCTGTTCGTCCCCTATTCGGCGGCGCTGATCGCGCTGGTCCAACCCATCACCGGGTCGCTCAACGGCTCTATCGGTTATGTGCCGGTGCCGGTGCTGATCCTGGGTTATGCTGCGGTTCTGGCCTTTCGCGACCGGGTCACCGCCGCCGGGCTTGCCATCGGCGCGGGTATCCTGGTGCTGTCGCTGTTCTTCCGCACGATCGATGCCGCCATCTGCCCGGCCTTGCCGCTGGGCACGCACTTCCTGTGGCACGTTCTGAACGGCATCATGCTGGGTTGGATGATCCTGGTGCTGCATCGGCACCAGCCGGCGTCGCCGGGCCGCGCCTGAGGCACGGCCCGGGGTTTTCTTCAGCCCTCCAGGGGTGGGCCGGCATAGGTCGCCACGATGCCCGCGGCATGGTCGGCGTCCAGCACGGGGGGCAGCATGGTCAGCACCTCGCCCTGACCGTCCAGCAGATAGATGTGGCTGCCATGGGCGTAGACATCGCCGTATTCGGGATCATGGAAAATCACCGAATGATCGACCGAAAACAGATCGTAGACCGGCGCCAGGTCGTCCTCGGACCCGGTCAACCCGACGAAATCGTCGTGATAGTCGCGCAACGCCGGGCCGATGGAGGCGACCGTATCGCGGGCCGGATCCACGGTCACCATCACCGGCGTCACCGTCAGCCCGTCTTCGGCCGCGATATCGGTGATATCGGCCATCAGCGGCAGCGCCACGGTACAAATCGCGGCGCAATTCGCATAGCCAAAGAACAGCAACTGCAGATTGCCATCCGGGTCGGCATGCCCGCGCGGCGCGCCGTTCTGATCGGTCAACTCGAACGCCCCGCCCAGGGCCAGCGGAAACGGCGTGCCGGCGCCCGCCCCCGGCAGGGGCGGTGCGTTCTGGGCCAACGCCGCGCCGCCCAGCAGGCAGGCGGCAGCCAGAGCGGCGCGCGCAATCACTCGAACCACTCCTCAAGGACGGCTGTGTCGTTCTCGGGGCCCAGGCCCAGCCACCCTTCCGCTTCGATCTGCGCGTTGACGCGGGGATCGCGGCGGAACCACGGGCCCTTGCCCTTGGCTTCGGGATGCGCCGCGGCCCAGTCTTTGGTCCACTGGCTGGCCTTGGTCCACTCCGCATCGCCCGCCGCACGGATCAGTTGCACCAGATAGAGGTTCTGCGAGCCCAGTTGCTCGTCGTTCAACTCCAACCCGTCCACCTCGACCATCTGGCCGCAAAACGGCAGCAATTCGGCGACCCCGCCGGTGAACACCGGCTGGCGGTTCTTCATGACAAACAGCAATTCGTCGTCGGCCTCGCGCAGCAGGCCCAACTGGCGCCGGCCGTCGCCGCAATTGTCGGCGCAATCGCCGGTCAGCAGGCACAGCGGGTCCACGACCTCGGCGGTGAAGCGCGCCTGCGCCTCGCCCACCAACCCCCAGCCCTTGGCCTCGGATCCCTCGGAGTAATCCTGCGCCGCCGCCGCGCCGGCAAGGCACAGTGCCGCAGCGCTCAGGACCGAACAGATTGTCGATTTCAGCATCACTTCGGCTCCGGAATTGCGAATTGCGGGATCACGCCCCATTCCTCATGGGTCTGATTGATGATGTCCTGATCGGCCACCACCTCTTCGACGACGATGTAGTTGATGCCGTCGCGCTGGTAATAGACGCCATCGGCGGTGATCGTGTGGCTGGCGATTTGCAACTGCGTGTCGCCGGCATGGGTGTGGTCGTCGCCCTCGATGCGCAGCACCATATAGATGTCGCCCTCTTCGGTCAGCAGACCGACGGGAATTCCACCGGCCGAACACCAAAGCGCGCAGGTGTGGTGCGCCGTACCGACGGTCGATTCAGGCGGCCCCATGACGCCGGAGTAATAGCACCAGGTGTCGATCGCCTCGCCGGTGATCTGCACCCGCTCGCCGCTTTCCACCGCCGCGGCCGGCGCCGCAAGCAGCGCCCCGATTGCGGCAAGGCTGCCAACCGTGGATTTCATGTTTCGGCCCCCTGTTTGTCCGTAGCTAGCGCCGACACTAGCAAGGCTTTTCGCGCGCTCTCTTCACAGTTTCGTGGTAGCGGCGCGCGCGGGTCGGCCCCTTGCACCCCCGCACCCCCGCCGCTACACCCGCGCGCGGACCCACTACAGAGCTTGACCCATGGCGATCGACAAAGACACCGCACGGCGGGTGGCGCATCTGGCCCGTATCGAGGTCGACGACAGGGCATTGGCGCCCCTGGCGGCCGATCTGTCGCGCATTCTGGATTTCATGGATCAGTTGAACGAGGTCGATATCGACGGAGTGCCGCCGATGACCTCGGTCACGCCGATGGAACTGAAACGGCGCACCGACGGTGTGACAGATGGCGACAAGCAGGCCGATATTCTGAAGAACGCGCCCGATGCGCGCGAAGGCTTTTTCGCGGTGCCGAAGGTGGTGGAATGACGGCACTGAACACGCTGACCATCGCCGCGGCACGGGACGGGCTGCGCAAGGGCGACTTCACCGCCGGCGAACTCACCGAATCCTGCCTGGAGGCCGCCGCCGCCAGCACGCCCTTGAACGTGTTCGCCGCACACACACCGACGCGCGCGCGCGCTCAGGCGACCGAGGCCGACCGGCGGATCGCCGCCGGCGATGCGCCCGATCTGTGCGGCGTGCCCCTGAGCATCAAGGATCTGTTCGCCACCCGGGACGTGCAGACGCAGGCCGCGTCTGCCATCCTGGATGGGTTTCGGCCGCCTTACGAAAGCACCGTCACGCAAAACCTGTGGGATGCGGGCGCGGTGATGCTGGGCAAGCTGAACATGGACGAATTCGCCATGGGCTCCAGCAACGAAACCTCTACCTATGGCCCCGCGATCAACCCATGGCGGCGGCGCGGGTCGGACACCGCACTGACCCCGGGCGGATCCTCGGGCGGGTCGGCGGCGGCGGTGGCGGCCGATCTGTGCCTGGCCGCGACCGGCACCGATACCGGCGGCTCGATCCGCCAGCCGGCTGCCTTTACCGGGATCGTCGGCGTCAAACCGACCTATGGCCGCTGTTCGCGCTGGGGGATCGTGGCGTTCGCGTCCTCGCTGGACCAGGCCGGGCCGATGGCCAAATCCGTCCGCGATGCGGCGATTATGCTGCGTGCCATGGCCGGGCACGACGCCAAGGACAGCACCTCCGCCGACCTGCCGGTGCCCGACTTCGAAGCCGCGCTCAGCGGCGATGTTCGCGGAAAAACCGTCGGGATTCCAAAGGAATACCGGATGGACGGCATGCCCGATGAGATCGAGACGCTGTGGCGCCAGGGCCAAGAGATGCTGCGCGATGCCGGGGCGAAGATCGTCGATATCTCACTGCCGCACACCAAATACGCGCTGCCGGCCTATTACGTCATCGCGCCGGCGGAAGCGTCGTCCAACCTGGCCCGCTATGACGGCGTGCGCTATGGCCATCGCGCCAAGCTGCAACAGGACGAAGGCATCGTGGAGATGTACGAACGGACCCGCGCCGAAGGGTTCGGCGACGAGGTCAAGCGCCGCGTCATGATCGGCGCCTATGTCCTGTCGGCGGGGTTCTACGACGCCTACTACCGGCGCGCGCAGCGGGTGCGCACGCTGATCAAGCGCGATTTCGAGACTGTCTTCGCCGAGGGTGTCGATGCGATCCTGACCCCGGCCACGCCGTCGGCTGCGTTCGGTATCGGCGAGATGGCGGATGCGGACCCGATCCAGATGTATCTGAACGACGTCTTTACCGTGACCGTGAACCTGGCCGGTCTGCCGGGCGTATCGGTGCCCGCGGGACTGGATGCACAGGGCCTGCCGCTGGGGCTGCAACTCATCGGTCAGCCGTGGGGCGAGGCCGACATGCTGAACACCGCCTATGCACTGGAAAAACACGTTCAGTTCTCGCATCATGCGGAAAAATGGTGGTAGCCGTACCCAGTTAGCGAGGCGAGGGAGATGTTTCGAAACACCTGCGCAATGATCGCCGCAATCGCGGCCCTGGCCGCTTGCGACCGTACAAATCCGGCCGGCGGCATCGGGTATTTCGACCCGCCCCCCGCGCCGCGGTTCGTCCCGCCGGAGCCCGGCGCCGTTCCGCGCACCGCACCCGCACCGCTTGCCGGGACGCCCGGCATCGCGCCGATCGGCACGGTCGTGGTCCAGTCCCCGACCGACGGGCCGTTCCCGACCCAGACACCGGTGGCCAACGCGGCCGGTGCGGCGCTTGCCGACACCCAGGTCGCCGGAACCTCGGCCGCCACCGGCGGCGACGCCAATGCCGCCAGTCTGGCGCAGGACGTGACCGCGGCACTGGCCGCGACCCCGCTGCCGGGCACGGGCGAAGGTGGCCTGCAGCCGGCGATGCCGGGGGCGTCCGATATCGGCATCGATCCGAACGACGACAGCATCGACCTCAACGCCTCCAGCCAGGAGGTGCAGGTGCGCGAACGCACCGCCGCGCAGCAGCGGCGCGACGCGGCACAGCAGCAACTGGTGGTGGTCCAGCCGGAGCCGGTGCCACAGGTCGACGTGTCCGCCAATATCGTCCAGTTTTCGCGGCAGACCACGCACCCGGTGGGCGTCCGCGTCTATAACCGGCCGGCCTTTCGCGACCGTCTGCAGGCGCGCGCGACATGCCGCCAGTTCGCCAATGACGACGAAGCACAGCGGCAGTTTCTGGCGAATGGCGGCCCGAACACCGACCGTTTCAACATAGATCCAGATGGAGACGGTTTCGCCTGTCGCTTCGACCCGGAAAAGTACCGGAGCCTGGAGTTTTGAGGACCTACTCTTCCAAGCGAAGATCGCCGGCGATCTGTCGCCCGTCTTTCCCCTCGCGCAGTTCGAATTCGATCGGCTGATTGTCGGTCAGCGTGGTCAGCCCCGCTGCCTGAACCGCCGTGATGTGCACAAATACGTCCTTACCGCCACCTTCGGGTTGGATAAAACCGTACCCCCGTTCGGTGTTGAACCATTTGACGGTGCCTTTAGGCATTTCGAAGTCCAATCCATTGTCCGCCGGTGCGGTATGCGCCGGGCCTCCATAGCGTTGCGACAGCCGTAATTATACCGACAGCCGGACAGATTGTGCACCGGCCTCTGCCGCCGTCACCCCACAAAATAAGCCTATCCGAATCGGGCCCGTCACACAACGCCCGCAGGTTTGCAGCCCCGACCTTTGGCCTGTGCAGGAATTGCAGCGATTGCTACAGGACAAGGAATCGTAATCCGAGGAACGGGAGCAATCGGGCCGATGGCTGAACTTTTTACTTTCGCAAATCTTGGCAATCTGGCCGTTTTGTTTTTCCTGCAGGCGGTGCTGGGCTTTGACAACCTTCTCTATATTTCCATCGAAAGCCAACGCGCGCCGATTGCCGAACAGGCGGCCGTTCGGCGCTGGGGCATACTGATCGCCATCGCGCTGCGCATCATCCTGCTTTTTTCGATGATCCAACTGATCAGCCTGCTGCAAGCGCCGTTCTTCAGCCTCAACATTCCCGGCATCGTGGAGGGCGATTTCAACTTCGCGGTCTGCGTGTTCCTGTTCGGCGGCGTCTTCATCATGTACACCGCCGTCAAGGAAATCAGTCACTTGCTTTCGATGGAGGATATCGGCAAGCCGATCAATGGCGAAAGTCAGAAGTCGTCGTTCCAGGTCATCACCTTGATCGTGTTCATGAACCTGATCTTCAGCTTTGACTCGATCCTCTCTGCCCTGGCGATCACCGATGTATTTCCGGTTCTTGCGATCGCCATCATCGCATCTGGCGTCGCGATGCTGCTTTTGGCCGACGGTGTGACCGCTTTCATCAAGAAAAACCGCATGTACGAGGTTTTGGGCCTGTTCGTTCTGCTGATCGTCGGCATCGTGCTGCTGGGCGAAGGCGGGCATGAGGCGCATCTGAAGCTGTTCGGCTATGCTGTTGAACCAATGGCAAAATCGACTTTCTACTTCTCAATCGCCGTGCTGTTTTTGGTGGAGATCATCCAATCGGGATATCAACGCAAACTGGCCGCGGTCCGCGCGCACGAGCAGGGCGCATCGCGCGTCTCGTAATGCGCTGCACAAAGGGTTATATCCTTCACCAGCTTGTGTAATCGTGCCGGCGCCGATCAGGGAGGCGACATGCAGGATCGAACCCTCAACCGCGCCGCGGCCATCGCGGTGCTGGCGATCGTGGTGATCACCGGCTTCCGCGCGTTCGGGGGGGTATAGCCCATGGCGCAACGCTATGGCGGCCAGTTCAGCCCCGGGGCGGCGGCGGATGCAGAGCCGGGCGCGCGATTTCGCGGCCGCCGCGCGGCCAAGGTCAACATCGCCGCCCGGGCGATGTATGCCGCACCGATCCCGCTGTTTCTGGCCGGCATCGGCGAGGTCATGCAGGGCGATGCCCTGGGCATGCTGGCCGAGTTAGGCGGCGCCGGGCTGCTGTTTCTGTCCGCGATCCTTTTGAACGAGGGGCTGCGGGCCGAGGCTGCCTTCGATGCCCGCGCCATCGCCCGCCCGCCTGCGATCCCGCGCAAGCTGTTCGCCATCGCCGCCACCGCGCTGGGCGTTGCCCTGGGCGCGGGGCTGGGCAGTTTGGTGACCGGGGCCGTGTTCGGGCTGGTTGCCGGCGGCGCGCAATGGCTGGCCTTCGGGCTCGACCCGATGCGGCGCAAGGGGATCGAGGGCGCTTCGGATTTCGACGCCAACCGCGTGGCAGAGGCGCTGGACAACGCCGAACAGACCGTATCCGACATCCTGGCCGCGGCGCGCCAGATCGGTGACCGGCATCTGGAAGGCCGGGTCGAACGCATGCTGGCGGCGGTGCGCGACGTGTTTCGCACGGTCGAGGAAGATCCGCGCGATCTGACCCGCGCACGCAAGTTCCTGGGCGTCTATCTGACCGGCGCCCGCGACGCGACGCAGAAATTCGCCCAGCTCTATACGCGCCGCGCCGACCCGCAGGCCAAGGCGGAGTATGTCGCGCTGCTGGACGATCTAGAGACCAGCTTTCGCGCGCATCGCGAGGATCTGCTGCGCGACGACAAGACCGCGCTGGATGTGGAGATTGAAGTACTGCGCGAACGCCTGCACCGCGAAGGCGTCTGAGCGAGACCAAAGAGGGGTAAAAGAATGACCAACGATGTCCGGGCCCAGGCCCAAACCGCGCTGGCCGAAGTCGAGCAAGTCACCCAGACGCTGCTGCCCGAGCCCAAGGGCGAGTTGATCGTCGTCGACCAGGCCGACCCGGCGGAACGGGCGGAGATCGAAAGGCGCATGGGTGAATTGGATATGGGCAACACCCAGTCGATCATCCAGTTCGGCTCCACCGCGCAGGCAGAGTTGCAGGCGATCAGCCAGGAGATGCTTTCGGGGGTCAAGAACAAGGACACCGGCCCCGCGGGCGGCGCGCTGCGCGAGATCGTCACCTCGATCCGCGGTTTTTCGGTCGATGAACTGAATCCCAATCGCAAGCTCAGCTGGTGGGAGCGCCTGTTGGGAAAGGCCAAACCGATGGCCGAATTCATGTCGCGCTATGAGAACGTTCAGGGCCAGATCGACCGCATCACCGAAAACCTGCTGCAGCACGAACACGTGCTGCTGAAGGACATCAAGTCGCTGGACAAATTGTACGAGAAGACGCTGGATTTCTATGACCAGCTGGCGCTCTACATCGCTGCAGGTGAGGAAAAGCTGCGTGTGCTCGACGCCACCGACATCCCCGCCAAAGAGGCCGAGGTACAGAACGCGCCGGAGGATCAGGGCGTGATCCTGGCGCAGGAACTGCGCGATCTGCGCGCCGCGCGCGACGATCTGGAACGCCGGGTGCACGATCTGAAACTGACCCGCCAGGTGACGATGCAATCCTTGCCCTCGATCCGGCTGGTGCAGGAAAACGACAAGAGCCTTGTGACCAAGATCAACTCCACCTTGGTCAACACCGTGCCCTTGTGGGAGACGCAACTGGCCCAGGCGGTGACCATTCACCGGTCGAAACAGGCCGCCGGCGCGGTGAAGGAAGCCACCGACTTGACCAACGAGTTGCTGACCGCCAACGCCGCCAACCTGAAAAGCGCCAACGCCGCCGTGCGCAAGGAGATGGAACGCGGTGTGTTCGACATCGACGCGATCAAACAGGCCAATGCCGATCTGATCGCCACCATCGAAGAAAGCCTGGCCATCGCCGATGAGGGCAAGACCAAACGGGCCGAGGCCGAGAAGGAGCTCCAGGTAATGGAAGCGGAGCTAAAGAACACGCTCGCCGCCGCCAAATCGCGGGCGGACAAGACCGGTGCCACCATCGGTGGCGCGGTCTCGGGCACGTGACGCTGCGGCGGTGGGCATATGCGGCGCTGGCGGGTCTGGCGGCCTGCGCGCCGGTGCAGCGAGAGCCGGATCTGTTTGGCCCGGCGCTGGTCGACGTCTATGCCCGTACCGCCGCCGCGATCGAGGCCGAGGGCGGCCTGCGCACGGAGCGCAACCCGCCCGACGCCCCGATCACCCGTGACCTGCTGGTCCGCAATTTCGAGCGCATCGCCTTTTTTTCCGAAACCTTCCGAAACGGCCGGCAGCTGCTCAACCGCTCGCGCCCGATCACGCTGACCCGGTGGGAGGGACCCATACGGCTGGGCGTGATCTTCGGCGACAGCGTGCCCGAGGCGCAGCGGCGGCGCGATCTGCGCGATGTCGAGGATCTGCTCAGCCGCTATCGGTCGGTCACCGGCCGCGACATCCGCTATGTGCCCGATGGCGACATCAACTTTCTGGTGCTGGTGTTGGAGCGGCAGGAGCAGTTCCAGTTTGCCCAGGCGATCGAGGAAACCGGCTCTTTCCCGATCTCCATCGCCGGGGATCTGCGCAATTCCGCACCTTCGGTCTTGTGCTGGGCGAACCTGATCAGCGCGCCCGACCGATCGCGCGAGATTGTCTTCGCCTCTGCCCTGATCAAGGCCGAACACCGCGGCACCTGGCGCACCTCGTGCTTTCACGAGGAACTGACCCAGGCGCTGGGGCTGGTGAACGACAACTTCGCCGTGCGCCCGTCGATCTTCAATGACGACGAAGAGTTTGCGTTTCTCACTCTGCATGACGAGATCCTCTTGCGCATGCTTTACGATCCGCGCCTCTATCCCGGCATGACGCTGGCTCAGGCCCGCCCGCTTCTGCCGCAGATCGCCGCCGACGCCGCCCGCGCAGCCGGGCTGCGCCCGAGCAGCTAAAGACCCGAAAGGACCGCGCCGCATGCCCATTTTCGACTTCCTCAAAGGCGAGTTCATCGACGTCATCCACTGGACCGACGACACCCGCGACACGCTGGTCTGGCGGTTCGAACGGCAAGGACACGCGATCAAATACGGCGCCAAGCTGACCGTGCGCGAGGGTCAGGCGGCGGTGTTCGTGCATGAGGGCCAGTTGGCGGATGTGTTCACGCCCGGGCTTTACATGCTCGAAACCAACAACATGCCGATCCTGACCACGCTGCAGCATTGGGATCACGGCTTTCAAAGCCCGTTCAAGTCCGAGGTCTATTTCGTCAACACAACCCGGTTTCAGGATCTGAAATGGGGCACCAAGAACCCGATCATGTGCCGCGATCCGGAGTTCGGGCCGGTGCGGCTGCGCGCATTCGGCACCTATACGATCCGGGTGACCGATCCGGGGCTGTTCCTGCAGGAGATCGTCGGCACGGATGGCGAGTTCACCACCGATGAGATCAGCTATCAGATCCGCAACATCATCGTCGCCAAGTTCAGCCAGGCCATCGCGGCCAGCGGCATCCCGGTGTTGGACATGGCAGCGAATACCGGGGAATTGGGCAAGCTGATCTCGGCCAAGGTCTCCCCGCAACTGGCGGAGTATGGGCTGGCGATGCCGGCGTTCTTCATCGAGAACATCTCCCTGCCGGATGCGGTGGAGAAGGCGCTCGACAAACGTACGTCGATGGGGATCGTCGGCGATCTGGGCGCCTATACCCAGTTCTCGGCGGCGGAGGCGATGACCCAAGCCGCGCAGAACCCCGCCGGGGGCGGTATGGCCGCGGGGCTCGGCGCAGGCATGGGGCTGGCCATGGCGGGCCAGATGGCGAACGGGCCTTGGGGCGCTGCGCCACAGGCCACTGCGGCGCCGCCGCCTCCACCGCCGGTGGAAAAGGTCTGGCACACGGCGAAGGACGGGCAGAGCCACGGGCCCTTCAGCCGCGCCGATCTGGGCAAGATGGCCGCGGAGGGGCGCTTGACCCGCGACACCCATGTCTGGACCCCGGGCATCGACGGCTGGACCAAGGCAGGCGAGATCGCGGAACTGGCGCAGCTCTTTACCGTCATGCCCCCGCCCCCGCCCCCGGCCTGAGGTGGGCCGCTGCCACCGCCGGGCAAAAGGGCGCCTGGGCGGTCCCCGCCCAGCGGCGGCGCCCGCGCCGCCGAGCCTTTCCGGAAGCCGGAAAGGCTGCGCCCCCCGGGCGCCGCACTGGCCGCAGCAGACACGCTTCGCACCCGTTCCGACCTGCGGTAAACAAACGCCATGCCTGACACTTCCGAAGACCATCGCTTCCCCTGCGGCACCTGCGGCGCCGATCTGCGCTATCTGCCCGGCAGCGACCGGCTTCGGTGCGACCATTGCGGCGCAGAGGAACCGATCGAGGGTGCGGGCCCGTGGGCGGGGGCCGGCGCGATCCGCGAACGTGACATCCGCACCGCGCTCGACGCCCAGCTTCCGGCCGCGGAAATGGAGGAAACGCGCGTGTTGGCCTGCGGCAATTGCGGCGCCCAGGTCGAATTCGAACCCGAAACGCACGCCGCCGAATGCCCGTTCTGCGCCACACCGGTCGTCACCGGCACCGGCACGCATCGCCATATCAAGCCGCAGGCCGTCCTGCCGTTCATCCTGACCGAAGACGCCGCGCGCGATGCCATGACGGATTGGCTGGGCCGGCTGTGGTTCGCGCCGAACGGCCTGCGCCAATACGCCCGCAAGGGGCGCCGCATGCAGGGCATCTATGTGCCGTACTGGACCTATGACGCCGATACGACCTCGCGCTATCGCGGTCAGCGCGGCACGGTCTATCACGAAACCCGTACCGTGCGCGTCAATGTAAACGGCAAGAGCCAGACCAAACAAAAGCGCATCGCGAAAGTCCGTTGGCGCAACGTCTCCGGCCAGGTGGCGCGGGTGTTCGACGATGTCCTGGTGCTGGCCTCCCGCAGTCTGCCGAAGAAGTACACAGACGCGCTGGCGCCCTGGGATCTGGCCGGGCTGGAGCCCTACCAGCCCGAATACCTGGCCGGGTTCCGCGCGGAAGCCTATGGCATCGATCTGGGCGAAGGCTTCGGCGAGGCGCACCAGATCATGGACGCGCAGATCCGCCGCGACATAAAATTCGACATCGGCGGCGATCGGCAGCGCGTCACGTCGGTGGAAACCGACATGCGCGCCGTGACCTTCAAACACGTCTTGCTGCCGATCTGGTTGGCAGCTTACAAATACCGCGGCACCACTTACCGTTTCGTCGTGAACGCACGCACAGGCACAGTCCAGGGCGAACGCCCCTGGTCGATACTCAAGATACTCTTCGCCGTTCTGGCGGGGGCGATACTCGCCGGCGCGCTGGGATTTTTCCTGGCGCAAACTCAGTAAGCGAACAACTCACACAGACACAACGCACTCACGCAAACAACTCACAGACACATGAAAATACAGATACGCACTTACTTACACACTTACTTACGCACTCTCAGTCTTCAGGCGTGCACAGAGACTACTTTTTACACACTCGCTTCGCACGCTTAAGGGAACGCTTCCCCTGTGCACATCCTCAATATCGAATATCATTACGGCGCCTCAGTGATCCGATACTGGCCCAATCTAGGTCATTTTCCGCTTAACTTAGGCGCGATCTGATTTGGTTAACACAACCTTAACGTGCTAGATATTTCATTTCAATATGTGGATGTCTTTATCTAGAGCTTTGATATTGCTTTCTTATCCGCCGTGACCAAAAAAGCGCACCGGGGCGCGAGGCGGCTTTGGCGGCAACGGGTGTCTAACCTCTGTGACAGAACCGTGACGTAAGGGAAAATGAGGCGCAGTCTTGCGTTGCGATCGAGGATCGTTTCTCGCTTGAACGAAGCGTCATGATTCACGCCCCCTGCCAAAGATCCGACGGAACCGCGCGACGCAGGCGTGAAACCCCGCTTCGAAGTCTCCATCGCCGGGATGATAGACGCTTTCCAGCGAGATCGCGCCGTCATACCCATCGGCCCGCAGCGCCGCGGCGATATCGGGGAAAACGGGGCCCAGCTGGCCCTCGCCCAGCGCGCGTACCTCCAGCGTGGCGCGGGGGGTGTCGACCCGCACGTCCTTGATATGGACATGACCTAGATAGCCACTGCGCAGCATCTCATAGCCGTCGGGATAGGCGCGTTCGTGGCACCAGCAATTGTTGGCCGGATCCCACAGCACCTGCAGCGCATCGCGCGCATCCAGCGCGTCGATCAGCTTGCGCGCGGTGTAGCTGCTGTTGACCATCGTGCCGTTGCCGGTCTCCACCACCAGACGCAGACCCGCATCGCGCGCCAGATCCACTGCCGGCGCGATCAAGGGCGGCAGGCTGTCCCAAGCGCCCCTGGCCACATTCCAGACCTCTGCCCCGTGCGTACCCCAGAGGATCTGTTCCTTCCTGGACGTCATGATCCGCACCAGCGGCGCCTCCAGCGCATGCGCCATGTCGATGACGCGCCGCAGCGCCTCCATATGCCGCGTATGCGCGGTGTCCCCGGGCCGGTTCTCTGCCGTCAAGCCGGCAAAGACGTGCCGGGACAGGCACGACACCGGCACCGCGCGCGCGTTCAGCGCCGCCTTTATACCCGCGACCTGCTGCGCGTCATGGTCGCCGACCTCCCTGTCGCCGACATATTGCAACTCGGCATGGGTCAGACCGGCGGCCAGCATAACGTCCAGCGCATGGTCCAGATCGCGGCTGATGCCGTCGCAGATCACGCCGAGTTTCACGATGCGCTCCGGTGCAACTCCGCGCCCACGATCTCCTCGATCACGCGGGTCACGATCCAATTGTCCCCATCGGGATACTTCGTCTTGCCAGCCTGAAACAACTGCATCGCCGCGGCAGCCATGTGCAGCGGCACGCCCAGATCTCGGGCCATGTCCAGGCTGATGGTCAGATCCTTGTGCATGGTGGCGATGTGGCTGCCGGTGCCCTGAAACTTGCGATCGATGATGTTTTCCAGCGCGGTGTTGGCCGCGCCGCACCCCGCTGAGGATGTGGACACGACACGGTGCAGCACCTCACCCGGTACACCCGCCTTGGCGGCCAGAGCCGCGGCTTCGAAGGTGGCGCCGAAGATGCCGCCGATCAGCGATTGCAGGCAGGCCTTCACCGTCTGGCCCATGCCCGGCGCGCTGCCGACAGGGTGGATCGTGGCGCTGACCGCCTCCAGCACCGGGCGGAACCGGTCCAGCACCCCGGCCTCTGCCGATACCATCAGCGTCAGCGTGCCCGACTGCGCGCCCGGAAACCCGCCGGAAACCGGGCTGTCGATGAACACGATCCCGGTGCCCTCCAGCCCCCGCGCCAGCGTGCGGGCCGTCGCCGCCGGCACGGTGGCGGTCAGAATCACCGCGGCACCGGATTTCAGCCCCTGCACCAGCCCGCGTTCGCCCAGCACCACCGCCTGCGCCTGTGCGCCGGTCATCACCATCACGAAGACCGCCTCCGCGCCGGCACCCACCGCGGCGGGATCCGCGGCGACCTGGCCGCCCAGCGCCTCGAACGCCGCCACGCGCTTAGGGTCCAGATCGCACCCCGCCACCTCATAGCCCGCCGCGATCAGGTTCTTCGCCAACCCACTGCCCATATCGCCCAAGCCGATCACACCCACCCGCATCCGCATCCCTCCCTGGTCAGACCGCCAGCCTAGCGCAGGCCACGGCCCGCGCGAACGCCCCTTTTCCCGCTGTGCCGCTGCTGCTACGCCCGGGACATGACCGATCCCGTTGCGCTGACCCAAAACCTTGTGCGCTGCGCCTCCGTCACTCCGGCGGAGGGCGGGGCGCTGCAATATCTGGACCAAATGCTGAGCGAAGCGGGGTTCGAGACCACACGCGTCGATCGCGGCGGCATCGCCAATCTTTATGCCCGCTGGGGGTGCGGGCGGAACGGGCGGCGCTTTGGTTTCAATGGCCATACGGATGTGGTGCCCGTGGGTGACGAGGCCGCCTGGACCCACCCACCCTTCGGTGCCGAAATCCACGACGGCTGGCTTTACGGGCGCGGCGCCACAGACATGAAATCGGGCGTCGCCGCGTTCGCCGCCGCGGCCATCGATTTCGTGCGCGACACGCCCCCCGATGGCGCCGTGATCCTGGCGATCACCGGCGACGAGGAGGGCACCGCCGAACACGGCACCCGCGCGCTGCTCGACTGGATGACGGAGACGGGCGAGACGATGGATGTCTGCCTGGTCGGCGAACCCACCTGCCCCGAAGCGCTGGGTGACGCGATCAAGATCGGGCGCCGCGGGGCGCTGACGATACACCTGACCGCTACCGGCACCCAGGGCCACGCCGCCTATCCGCACCGCGCCAACAACCCGTTGCACGCACTGACCGCGCTGCTGGCGGAATTGACCGGCTCCCCGCTGGACGATGGGTCGGATCATTTCGACGCCTCGACGCTGCAGATCACCACGATCGACACCGGCAATCCGGCGACCAACGTGATCCCGGCTCAGGCCAAGGCGACGCTCAACATCCGCTATAACGATCTGCACAGCGGCGACAGCGTGATCGCCCGTATCCACTCCGCCGCCGATCGCCAGAGTGCTGCGACGGGTGTCGGTTTCGCGCTGACCGCCCGCAACTCCGGCGAAAGCTTTCTGACCCCGCCCGGGCCGCTGTCGGATCTGGTGGCGGGCGCGGTCACGGCAGAGACGGGCCGCACCCCGGCGCTGTCGACCTCCGGCGGCACTTCGGATGCGCGGTTCATCAAGGATCATTGCCCGGTGGTCGAGTTCGGCCTGGTCGGCCACCGGATGCACGCGGTCGACGAACGGGTGCGGGTGGCCGACATCCATGCGCTGAAGGCGATCTATGGCCGAATCCTGACCGATTACTTCGCCGCATCTTGAACCCGAATGGAGGCGCAGATGAACCACCAAGCCGCGCGCGAGGATCTGGCCGCCGCCTTTCGGCTGGCGGTCCGCTTCAACTGGCACGAGGCGGTCGCCAACCATTTTTCGCTGGCCGTCAACGACGATGGCAGCCGGTTTCTGATGAACCCGGATTCGATGCATTTCGCCCGCATCCGCGCCTCCGACTTGTTGGAGATCGACGCCAACGATCCCGCAACCATGGACCGCGCGGACGCGCCCGACGCCACCGCCTGGGGCCTGCATGGCGCGCTGCACCGCAATGTGCCCTGGGCCCGCTGCGCGCTGCATCTGCACCCAAAATACGCCACCGTTCTGGCGTCGCTGGCCGACAGCACGCTGCCGCCGATCGACCAGAACAGCGCCATGTTCTATGGCCGTGTCGTGATCGACGAAGACTACGGCGGCCTGGCGCATGAGGATGAGGGCGAACGCATCTGCGCCAAGTTCACCGACCCGCAGAAAAAGGTGATGGTGATGGGCAATCACGGGATCATGGTGGTGGGCGAAAGCGTGGCCGAGGCGTTCAACACGCTCTATTATTTCGAACGCGCGGCAGAGACCTATATCACCGCGCTGTCCACGGGCCGGCCGCTGCGGGTGCTCAGCGACAATATCGCCACCAAAACCGCGGCAGAGATGAACGCCCAGCCCACGATCATCCGCCAGCACCTGGCCGAGTTGCGTCGGATCCTGGACGCCGAAGGCGCCGATTACCGGCAGTGAGCCGCCCGCGCCTGGTCATCATGGTGAAAGAACCGCGGCCGGGCCGGGTCAAGACGCGCCTTGCCCGCGACATCGGTACGGTGACGGCGGCCTGGTGGTACCGGCACCAGACTGCGGCGCTGATCGCCCGGCTGACCGACCCGCGCTGGCAGACGCTGCTGGCGGTCAGCCCGGATGCCGAGGGGCTGGGCTCGCGGATCTGGCCGCCGGGGCTGGCGCGGCTAACCCAAGGCAGCGGCGACCTGGGCACGCGAATGACGGGGGTCTTTCGCGGTCTGCCGCCGGGCCCGGTACTGATCGTAGGCTCCGACATCCCCGGCATCCGCCCGCCGCACATCGCCGCCGGCTTCCGCGCCCTGGGTCGCACCGACGCCGCGATCGGCCCCGCGCCCGATGGCGGCTATTGGGCCATCGGCCTGCGACGGCTGCGGCGGCCGCCGCGTGACCTGCTGGACGGGGTGCGCTGGTCGACGATGCACGCGCGCGCCGACACCCTGGCGCGGCTGACCGGGCTGCGCGTGGCCACGCTGGCCACCTTGCGCGATGTGGACACGGCGGCCGATTTGCCGCGCCGAAGGGGCTGAGCGCCCGCTTGCCGGGTCCGGCCCGGCGGCCCATATCTGAGGGCATGCTTAAGCTTTCGCCCATCCTTTTGGCCATCGGAACCGCGATTGGCATGTATCTGCTGTCCGCCTGGCGGCTGGGTCGGCAGTTGGACAGCCAGTCCACCGAACTGGCCGACCCGCGTCTGGCGAAACTGACCGCGCAACTGGCGCAGGCGCTCGATCTGCCCCGCATAAAGGTGCACATCTACGAGATCGCACCGATCAACGGGCTGGCCGCGCCCGATGGACGGATCTTCATCACCCGCGGCTTCTACGACAAGTATCGCCTGGGCGAGGTCAGCGGGGAGGAACTGACCTCGGTCATCGCGCACGAACTGGGCCATGTCGCGCTGGGCCACGCGAAACGGCGGATGTTTGACTTCTCCGGCCAGAACGCGATCCGCGTCATGCTGTCGATGGTGCTGGGGCGCATCCTTCCGGGGATCGGGCCCTATGTGGCGGGATTTCTGGCGTCTCTGCTTGCAGCCCGGCTGTCGCGGCAGGATGAATACGAGGCCGATGCCTATGCCGCGGCACTTCTGACCAAGGCCGGCATTGGCGTGGCGCCGCAGATCGCGCTGTTTGAGAAACTGGAAAAGCTGTCGGGCGCGGGTGGCGGGCAATTGGCCTGGCTGATGAGCCACCCGAAAACCGCGGACCGGATCGACGCCATTCGTGCGCTGGAAGATCGCTGGCTGGAAAAATAATCCCGAGGCGTCAGATCTGCGGACGCGTCCCAAAGCCGTCCGGCTGGGTGCGGATCACGGATCACGGATCCGGGCTCTTGCGCGACCCGGTCAGCGCCTTGCCCAGCCGCGGCAGCCCGGCACGTTTCAAAAGCACGCGCAGATCCATATCGCGACCCAGGGCGGCCATGCGGCTTTGCGCGGCCGCCGCCGCGGCGCGGACCGGGTGGCCCTCCGCATGGAATTCCAGCAACACACTGTCGGGGCTGCGCGCGGACAGCCCGTGCCGCGCTAGCGTCCGGCCGGGGAAGTCGCGCAGGTTGTGGGTGACGATGGCATCGGCGCGGCCCTCTAGCGCGGCGGCGAAGACGTGGATGTCGTCCGGATCGGGCAGCGACAGCGCGGCTGGTTCGGTGCACAGCGTCACCTCGCCCGCAGGCCAATCGGCGCGCAACACCGCGATCTCGGCGGCCGCGATGGCCGCGTCCGCATCCCCGCCCCGCGCTGCGGCCCGGCGCCATTCCTCCAGGATCCGGGCCGAATAGAGCGGCCGATACACGCCGCTTCGCGCCACATCGAGCAGGATCTGGCGCAAAACGGTCGGATAAAGCACGCAGGCGTCGAGCAGCAGCCGGGTCATGCCGCCCGGCTCAGCGAGTCAGGCCTTGGCGCCGCGCCCCAGCGATGCGGCCAGCCGCTGCGGCACAGCGGCAGCCAGACGCAGGCCGGCGGCAAGCGCGTCGGCCATCGCGGCCGCGCGCATGGCGCGGGCCTCGGACAGGTGGGCGTCGATCTGATCTTGGTCGGGAAAAGTTCTGTCTTCGAACATCTTATGCCTCGGCGTTGAAGCGGCCTTCGCGCCGCCTGTCGCAGTGCAACATAAGTGCGCAGGCGGCGATCCACAGCGCCTATTCGCGCCGTGGCGGCTTGCGAATGATGCATGGCCGGTCAGCCGCCGTAGATGTCGAAACTGAAGTACTTCTCGTTGATCCGCCGGTATTCGCCGTTGCCGCGGATCACCCCGATCGCGTGCGAAAACGCATTGCGCAACTCGGTCTCCCCCTGGCGCACGCCCACAGCGGCGCCGATGCCGTGATACTCGGGCTCCGCGTAGGGCGGGCCGAAATAGGCATACCCCTCGCCTGCGGGCGTGTTGAGAAAAGCATCGTAGATCGCGATGGAATCGGACATCACCGCGTCGATTTCTCCCGCCACAAGCGCGTCGAACAACCCGTCGACGGTATTGTAGAGGTCGATCGTCACCTCGGGAAACGCACCGATCATGAAATCCTGATGCAGGGTGTTGCGTTGCACGCCCACGACCATGCTGCGCAAATCGTCCAGCTCGGCGCCTTCAGGGCCGACGAACCGCGCCGGGGTGTTGTAGTATTTGTTCGAGAAATCGATCAGCTTGCGCCGTTCCTCGGTGATAGACATCGAGGCGACGATGGCGTCACATTTGCGCTCCAACAGCGCGGGGATGATGCCCACCCACTCGGTCTGCACCATCTCGCAGGTCACGTCCATCTCGGCACACAGTGCGTTGGCGATGTCCACGTCGAACCCGTCCACCGTGCCGTCGGCATTGGTGAAAGAGAACGGCGGATAGGCGCCCTCCACACAGATATTCAGATCTTGGGCGAGCGCGGCGCCGCCGACGCTTGCAATTACCAGGGCGGAGGCCAAGGCCTGACGCATCTCAAATCCTCTTAGGTGCCTGTAATATCCTAAATTTCCGCAACCCTATAGGCGGCGTCAAGGGGCGTTAACCATTGCCGAGGAAAGATGCCGTTCAAAGCACCCCGGGGCGATGCGCGACCTCCACAACAACGGCGGCGTAGAACACACCGGTGGCCACCAGCACATGGGCGTGCCAGATCGTGTTGTGAAACGGAAGCCGTTCCCAGATGAAAAACGCAACGCCGACGGTGTAGATGATGCCGCCGATGAGCATCAGAATGAATGTGGCGGTGGTCAGGCTCGCAATCAGATCCCCCGCCAGCACCACGCCTGCCCAGCCCATGCACAGATACAGCGCCAGAGCCGCAAGCTCGAAACGCTCCGGCGCCAGCATCTTGAGCGTGAACCCCACGGCAGCGGCCAACCACATGCCCACCAGGAATATCGGCGCCGTGCCGGTGAGTATCGCAAACGGTGTATAAGTCGCTGCGATTTTTACGTAAATCGCCGATTGATCGATCCGCCGCAGCAAGTCTTTCCATTCCGCCCAGGGGCTCATGTGATAAGCGGCCGAGGCGGTCAGCATCATCAGCATGCCGGTGCCGTAGACTGCCGTGCCGAACAGCACATTCGGTTCGGGGCGCAGGAAGGCGGCCAATGTGATCAGGACAGAGACGGCAATCAGCGCGGCGGTGACACCCAGAACATGGATCGTGGCGTCCGAGAGCTTCTCCGCCCGGGAATACACATCTCTACTGCTCAATCCTAACGCCACAAGGGCACCTCATATCGCTACCAACATAACGGTAGCACAAAGCGGGCTAACAGAAAGTCACCGATCGATTAGGATCTTGTAAAATGTCACTCGGCGGCGGCTTTCTGCGCTTGCTGCCGCAGCCCGACCAATAACTCCTCACGCCGTTTGGCAGCGGCAGCGGCCTGCGCTTCTTTGACATGGCCGAAACCGCCGATTTGCAGCGGCAGCTCAGCCAGCGCCGTCGCGATATCGGCGCGGTCGGGGCGCCAGTCGGCCAGGATCCGATCCATATCGGCCTCATACTCAGCGATCAGCGCGCGTTCCATGCGCCGCTCGGCGGTCCGCCCGAACGGATCGAACGGGGTGCCGCGCAGGCCCTTGAACCGGCGCAGCAGCCCGAATGCGCGCATCATCCAGGGACCGAACTCCGACTTGACCGGGCGGCCCTGGGCGTCGCGCTTGCCCAGGATCGGGGGGGCAAGGTGAAACCGCATCGCCTTCACATCCGTGAACGCGCCATCCACCGCCGCCTGCAGGGTCTGCGCATGCAGTCGCGCGACCTCGTACTCATCCTTGTAACTCAACAGCTTGTGATACCCTTTTGCGACAGCCGCCGCGAATTCCGCGTCCACGGCTTCGGCCGCGGCAACCCGCGCACGATAGCGTTTCGCCAAGCGCGCGTTCTGGTACTGAGTCAGGTGTTCGACGCGATAGTCGACCATTTCGGCCAGGCTCTCCGGCGCAGGCGCGGGCTTCAGGCGTTCCGCCACCGCACCGGGTTCCACGACCGCCCAGCGGCCCAACTCGAACGCGGCCTTGTTGCCGTCGACCCCGGCGCCATTGATCTCGATGGCACGCAGCAGCGCCGCGTGGCCAAGCGGAACCAAACCCGCCTGCCACGCCGCCCCCAGCATCAGCACATTGGCATAGATCGCATCGCCCAGAATCTCCGTGGCCAGACGGGTGGCGTTGAGAGTGGTCAGCGCATCATCGCCCACGCGCGCGCGCAGAGACAGGGTCAAACGGTCTGTCGGCAGCTTAAACCCGGTGTCGCGGGTGAAGGCGCCGGTGATGATCTCGTGCGTGTTCAACACCGCCCGGGTCCGCCCGCGCGCCAACAGCCCCACTGTCTTGGCCCCTGCGGCCACCACCATATCTCCGCCGATCAGCGCGTGGGCCTCGCCCACGGCCACGCGCACGGCGCTGATATCGCCCGGGGTTTGCGCGATGCGGCAATGGATCGACACCGCCCCGCCCTTCTGCGCCAGCCCGGCCATCTCCATCACGCCGGAGCCCTTGCGCTCCAGATGCGCGGCCATGCCCAAAAGCGCGCCCACGGTCACCACACCGGTGCCGCCGACACCAGTGATCACGATGTTATGCGTCCCTTCGATCGCGGGCAGCGTGGGGTCGGGCAGTGCGGGGATGTCCAGCGCCTGCGCCGCGGTCTTGCGCACCTTCGCACCCTCAAGCGTCACGAAACTGGGGCAGAACCCGTCCAGGCAGGAAAAGTCCTTGTTGCACGACGATTGGTCGATCTGGCGCTTGCGGCCCAGCCGGGTTTCCAGCGGCAGGATCGAGACGCAGTTCGACTGCACGCCACAATCGCCGCAGCCTTCGCAGACGGCCGGATTAATGAACACCCGCCGGTCAGGGTCCGGGAACTGGCCGCGCTTGCGCCTGCGGCGTTTTTCGGCGGCACAGGTCTGAATGTAGACGATTGCGGTGACGCCCTCGGTCGTCTCAAGCTCTTTCTGGACGTCCATCAAAGCGCTGCGCGGGTGCGATTCGGTGCCGGCGGGAAAGGACTTCAGATCAACCTCTTCCTCGGGATCGTAGACACCCACGACGCGGCGTACACCCATGGCCGTCAACTCGGCGACGATCTGCTGCGGGGTCAGACCGCCTTCGTTGGTCTGCCCGCCGGTCATGGCCACGGCGTCATTGTAGAGGATCTTGTAGGTGATGTTGACCCCGGCAGCCAGCGCCGCCCGGATAGCCTGCACGCCGGAATGATTGTAAGTTCCGTCTCCAAGATTTTGAAAAACATGCTTTCTTTTGGAGAACGGCGCCTCGCCGATCCAGTTCGCGCCCTCGCCACCCATATGGGTGAAGCCGGTGGTCTCCCGGTCCATCCACTGAACCATGTAATGACAGCCGATGCCGGCATAAGCGCGCGCCCCTTCGGGCAGTTTGGTCGATGAGTTATGCGGGCAGCCCGAGCAGAACCAGGGCTGCCGTTCGGCGATGCTTTCGGCATTGTCCGCCTTCAGCGCGTCGTCGATGCGGTAGCGGTGCGCTCGCAGCGCATCGCTGTCGACCCCCTCGCGCACCAGCAGCCGCCCGAGCTTTGCTGCGATCGTGACCGGATCCAGCGCCTCTTTGACGGTAAAAAGGGTGGAGCCGTCCTCGTTCTTCGCCCCCACCACGCGCCGGCCGCGGCGGTCGTCGAAAATCGCCTCCTTGACCTGCACCTCGATCAGCTTGCGCTTCTCCTCGACGACGATGATCAGTTCCAGCCCCTCGGCCCATTCGTGAAAACTGACCATGTCGAGCGGCCAGACCATGCCGACTTTGTAGGTGGTGATCCCCAGGCTTGCGGCGGTGTCCGCATCGATGCCCAGCAGATCGAGCGCATGGATCGTATCGAGCCAGCTTTTGCCGGCGCTGACGATGCCGATCCGCGCGCCGGGCCGGCCATGCACTCGTTTGTCAATTTTGTTCGCGCGACCAAAGGCTTCAGCGGCGAACCTCTTGTAATCATGGAGCCGCGCCTCCTGCGCGACGGGCGTGTCTCCCAGGCGGATGTTCACCCCATCGGCCGGCATCTGAAAATCGGTCGGCGTAACGATTTCCAACCGGTGCGGGTCACCGTTGACGACCTCGCTGACCTCGACCGTGTCCTTGACGCATTTCAGCCCAACCCAACAGCCGGAATAGCGACTGAGCGCCCACCCGAGGATGCCGTAATCCAACACCTCCTGCACACCTGCAGGGCTGAGAACGGGCATCAGCGCGTCGACCAGCGCGAACTCGGAATGGTGCAGCACCGTGGAGCTTTCGCCGGTGTGGTCGTCACCCATACAGGTCAGCACACCACCCAGGGGCGCAGTGCCGGCCATGTTGGCGTGGCGGAACACGTCACCGGTGCGGTCGACGCCGGGGCCCTTCGCGTACCACATGCCAAACACGCCCTCATGCGTGCCCTCGCCGCGCAGATGCGCCTGCTGCGTGCCCCACAGCGCGGTCGCGGCCAGATCCTCATTGAGACCGGGGTTGAACACGACATCCGCCGCATCCAGCGCCTTTTTGGCCCGCGCCATGTGCAGATCGACCCCACCCAGCGGCGAGCCGCGATAGCCGGTGACATAGCCAGCCGTATCGTGCCCGGCGGCTTTGTCCCGGGCCTTTTGCATCAACGGCAGGCGCACCAGCGCTTGGATCCCGCTCAGCAAGATCTCGGCTTTGGTTAGATCGGTGCGATCGTTCAGCGAAACCGGCCGAAGGTCCATCGCGCGCTCCCTCCCTACTGCTTTTAACAAAGGTAGGTCAGAAAGACTGACCCACAAAGCGCTTATTCGTGGTGCCGGGCAAAACGACCGAAACGTTTGCCTTGCCCGGTCTGCCCGCAATATGACATCAAAACCGCCCTTGGCGGAATGCGGAAATTACCCGGGAAACAAGGGCGATGATGGACTGGGACAAGCTGCGGATCTTTCACGCCGTCGCCGATGCCGGGTCCCTGACCCATGCCGGGGACACGCTGCATCTGAGCCAATCCGCCGTCAGCCGGCAGATCCGTGCGCTGGAGGAAAGCCTCAGCGTGACGCTGTTCCACCGCCATGCCCGCGGGCTGATCCTGACCGAACAGGGCGAATTGCTGTTCGAGGCCACCAAATCGATGCGCAAACGCCTGGACGCGGCCGAGGCGCGGATCCGCGACAGCTCTGACGCGATCTATGGCGAGTTGCGCGTAACCACCACCACCGGTTTCGGCACGCTCTGGCTGGCCCCGCGGTTGGGGCGGCTTTACGAACAGCATCCAAACCTGAAGATCGACCTGATCCTGGCCGAACACGTGCTGGATCTGCCCATGCGCGAGGCCGATGTCGCCATCCGCATGAAAGAGCCCAGCCAGGCCGATCTGATCCGCCGCCGGCTGATGGAGGTGACCATGCGCTTCTACGCCGACCCGACTTATCTGGCGCAGCGCGGGACGCCGAAAACCCGGGAGGATCTGGCGGCGCACCGGATCATCAGTCAAAGCACATCCAGCCGGCAGGTCAGCGCGGGTATGAACTGGATCGCACCCTATCTGAACGACAACCGGGCCAGCCACCTGACCGTGAACAATTACTTCGGCATCTTGCAGGCGGTACTGAACGGGTTGGGGATCGGCGCGCTGCCGAACTACCTTACCACAGATTTTCCGCAGCTTATCAATGTGCTACCGGATGATCACAGCAAGGAGATCCCGGTCTATCTAGCCTACCCAGAGGAGTTGCGGCAATCCAAACGGGTGGCTGCGTTCCGCGACTTTATGATCATGGAAATCGCCGCGTGGAAGCGCGAGTTGAGTGGAAAAAGCCAGCGCGAACCGGCACCGGATACGCTGTGACATATATGCAGCTATGCATTTCCAATATGGCCGGTATGCAAACCCGCCAGAGCCGATGCCTTGTTTCCGCCGCAAGCCAAAGCTACATTTGAGCCCGAGGACGCGAAAGCAGTTCTCACCTCCCTGTTGGACTTAGGCCGAGCTTATGCTCGGCCTTTTTTTCGCTGGCCTGCGCGATCCGCGCCAACGCTGCCGATTCGCCCTTTCCCCCGGCCGCGCGCTTGCCTATCAATCCGCCAACCGACCGGGAAGGACCGCCGCTGGTGCGCGAGCCGCAGATCACACCGAAACTCATCGCCGATCACGGGCTCAGCCCCGAGGAATACGGCCGGATCGAGGATCTGTTGGGCCGCGCCCCTTCGTTTACCGAACTGGGCATCTTTTCGGCGATGTGGAACGAACACTGTTCCTACAAATCATCCAAGAAGTGGCTCCGTGCCCTGCCGAGCGAGGGGCCGCAGGTGATCTGCGGCCCGGGTGAGAACGCCGGCGTCGTCGATATCGGCGACGGCCAGGCCGTGGTGTTCAAGATGGAGAGTCACAACCACCCCTCTTACATCGAACCCTATCAGGGCGCGGCCACTGGCATGGGCGGTATTCTGCGCGATGTCTTCACCATGGGCGCGCGCCCTGTGGCGGCGATGAACGCGCTCAGCTTCGGCGCGCCGGGTCATGCGAAAACCGGTGGGCTGCTGGCCGGCGTCGTCGCCGGGATCGGCGGCTATGGCAATTGCTTCGGCGTGCCCACCGTGGGCGGCGAGTTGCGGTTTGACGCCGGCTATAACGGCAATTGTCTAGTTAACGCCTTTGCCGCCGGGATCGCGGCAGCTGACCGCATCTTTTACTCTGCAGCCAGCGGCGTGGGCATGCCGGTGGTCTATCTGGGCGCAAAGACAGGCCGCGATGGCGTCGGCGGCGCGACCATGGCCTCGGCCGAGTTCGACGACCGCATCGAAGAGAAACGCCCCACGGTTCAGGTCGGCGACCCGTTCACCGAGAAGCGGCTGATGGAAGCCTGTCTGGAACTCATGGCCTCGGACGCGGTGATCGCGATCCAGGACATGGGCGCCGCCGGGCTGACCTGTTCGGCGGTGGAGATGGGCGACAAAGGTGGTTTGGGCGTGCGGCTGGACCTCGACGCGGTGCCGGTGCGCGAGACCGGCATGACCGCCTATGAGATGATGTTGAGCGAAAGCCAAGAACGCATGCTGATGGTGCTGAAGCCGGAGAAAGAGCCGGACGCGCGCGCGATCTTCGACAAATGGGACCTGGATTTCGCCATCGTCGGCGAAACCATCGCCGAAGACAGGTTTCTGGTCGTCCACCAGGACCAGATCAAGGCCGATCTGCCGCTGCAAGCGCTGTCGGGCACAGCGCCCGAATATGACCGGCCGTGGGAGCCGACACCGCCCGCCGCGCCGCTGCCCAGTCCGCCCGCGATCGCACCGATGGACGCGCTGCGCCAGCTGCTTTGCAGCCCCAATCACGGCAGCCGGGCCTGGGTCTGGCGGCAATACGACACCAGCGTGGGCGCCGATACGCTGCGGCGGCCCGGCGCGGATGCGGGCGTGGTGCGCGTGCACGGCACCGACAAGGCGCTGGCCTTCACCGCCGATGTCACCCCGCGCTATTGCCTGGCCGACCCGGAGACCGGCGGAGCACAGGCGGTGGCAGAGGCGTTCCGCAACCTCACCGCCACGGGCGCGACACCGCTGGCGATCACCGACAATCTAAATTTCGGCAACCCCGAAAAGCCCCGGATCATGGGCCAGTTGGTCGGCTGCATCGCCGGGATCGGCGCGGCGGCCACCGCGCTGGGAATGCCCGTCGTCTCTGGCAATGTCAGCCTCTACAACGAAACCGACGGCACCGCGATCCCGCCCACGCCCACGATCGGCGCGGTGGGGCTGCTGCGGGACCCCGCGGCGCTGATCGGCACGAAAGCGGACCCAGGCGGCGTGCTGATCCTGCTGGGCGGCCCACCGGGCCATCTGGGCGCATCCGCCTTCGCCGCGCACGTCATGGGCCGCGCCGACGGCCCGCCGCCCCCGGTCAACTTCGACGCCGAGCGTCTGTCGGCGCGGGTGCTCTGGGCCTGGCGCGATGCCGGTTTGCTGACGGCGGCCCATGACGTCGCCGATGGCGGCCTGGCGCTGGCGGCGGCGGAAATGGCGCTGGCGGCGAATCTGGGGGTGACCCTGCCCGAACGGGCATTGGAGTGGTATTTCGGCGAAGATCAGGCGCGGTATCTTGCCGCTGTACCCGAGGGTTGCGCCGAACCCGCGCTCGAACTGGCGGCCAAGATCGGGGCCATGGCCGAGGTCATCGGGGCCTTTGGCGGCGACACGCTGGCCATCGGCACGTCTGCCTGCCCGCTCGCCACGCTCGCCGCGGACCATGCCACGGCATTGGATGTGGTGACCGGCGGCTGACCCATCCCGCTTGCAAGCCCCCGGAACGCGGCATAGATTTCGAAAAACAACGCCAGAGGCGCCTTATGGCGATGCAAGCCGTCGAAATCGAGAAGCTGATCCGCGCGGCCTTTCCTAGTGCCGAGATTGACATTCGCGACCTGGCCGGCGACGGCAATCACTATGCCGCGACCGTCGTCGCTGACGAGTTTCGCGGCCTGTCGCGGGTCAAGCAGCACCAGATGGTCTATGCCGCGCTGCAGGGCAAGATGGACGGGCCGGCCGGCGAGTTGCACGCGCTGGCACTGACCACCCGCGCGACGGAGGGCTGAGATGCCCTATTGGTTGCAGGCCGTCCTAGTAGGGATCGTGGGCATTGTGTTTTATCTGGTGATGGTAAAGCGCCTGCGCCGCCGCCATCGGTCCGACGCGCCCAAAATGGTGCTGCGCCAGGACGAGGATGGCACCCCGGAACTGGACCAGAAGAAGCGCAACGACGACGACCCCTCCCACCCCTAAGGCCGCTTGGCCGAAAGGATGACTTATGACCGACCAAGTGCATGCCGACATCCAAAGCGAAATCGATACCCATGACGTGGTGCTGTTCATGAAAGGGACCGCGCAGATGCCGCAATGCGGTTTCTCCTCCAAGGTTGCGGGCGTTCTCAACTACATGGGCGTGAGCTATAGGGATGTGAACGTGCTGGAAAACGATGCCGTGCGCGAAGGGATCAAGCAGTTTTCCGACTGGCCCACGATCCCGCAGCTCTACGTCAAGGGCGAGTTCATCGGCGGCTGCGACATCATCGTGGAAATGACGCTGTCGGGCGAGTTGGATCAGATGCTGGAGAAAGCCAATATCGCCTATGACAAGGCGGCGGCGGCAAAGATCCGGGAGGCGAACCAGCCGGCCTCCGCCTGACCGCTTGACACAACGCCGGTGGCTTTGTGCTGGTGAAGTGAGCGGCGATGGAACTGACGCCTGTGAGATTGATGCCGCTCAAATTGAAGCCGCTGAAATCAACGGCATACGCACCCCGGGCCTGACCCCGGGGCCTTCCCGTCCGCCACCGCAGCCAGAGGCCCCGGATCAAGTCCGGGGCATGTTTCAACAAAAGTCAGATGACGGGATCTGAAATCTAGTTCTGGGCCAGCGCCTCCAACCGCGCGGCCACTGTCTCCAGTACCGCCAGCGCCTCGGCATCGCCGCCGTCGCTGGTGCTGCCGGTACCGCCACCGGTGCCGAGCTGCGCGCGCAGATCCTCGGCCTCGATCTCCGCCGCTTGCACACGGCGCGCCAGTTCTCGCGTGCGGTCGGCCAGCATAAGACCCGCCATCAACAGCATGCGTGGCTCCGGCACCGCGCCGATCGCCTTGGCCAGGGTTTGCGCTTCGGTGTCCAAAAGCCCCGCGGCCTGCTCCAACTCCGCCTCCTGCCCCGGGTCGCAGGCGACTTTGAAATGGCGGCCGCCGATGGTCAGCGCAACATCGGGCATCACACGGCCTCGTCGATGAGGGGGCGCAACTGCGCGATCAGATCGTCGAGCTGCGCCAGGTCGCTTTCGCGCGCGGAGTCCAAGGCGGCCAGTTTTTCGGTCAGCGCCCGGTTTTCCGCCTCCAGCGCGGCGATCCGGGCGGGGGCATCGCCGCCGCCGGCACCGCCCGCTTCCAAAACTGAAAGTGCGGCATCAACGCGTGCCGACAAACTCTTTAAATCACTCATATTCGCCCCTCCCGCCTACGCAGGTTTGCGCGCCAGCTTTGCCGCCAAAACAGCGGGCGTCAAGCCCGGCGGCGCTTGACGCCCCTGCGCCGATGCGTATGTCTTCGCCGCATCACCCTGCCCCGGGCGCGCGCGCCCCTTCCCGCTACAGGAGGCGTTTTTCGTGTCACCCGAGGATCTGCGCGCCCAGCACCCCGACCACTTCAGGAAAGCCGCAGCCCTGCGCGTGCTGGCGATGGACGCTGTGGAGGCCGCCAAGTCGGGGCACCCGGGTATGCCCATGGGCATGGCGGATGTGGCGACGGTACTGTTCGAGAAGCACCTGAAATTCGATGCCGCCGACCCCGATTGGGCCGACCGCGACCGGTTCATCCTGTCCGCCGGCCACGGGTCGATGCTGCTTTATGGCCTGCTGCATCTGTGCGGCTATGCCGACATGACGTTGGAGGAATTGCGCAATTTCCGCCAACTGGGCTCCAAGACCGCCGGCCACCCGGAGTTCGGCCACGCCAAAGGGATCGAGACCACGACCGGCCCGCTGGGTCAGGGGTTTGCCAATGCGGTCGGGTTCGCCATGGCCGAGGCGTCGCTGTCGGCGCGGTTTTCGCGCAAGGTGGTCGACCACCACACCTATGTCATCGCCGGCGACGGCTGTCTGATGGAGGGCATCAGCCAGGAGGCGATCGGGCTCGCCGGCAAGCAGAAGCTGGGCAAGCTGATTGTCCTTTGGGACGATAACGGGATCTCAATCGACGGGGCGGTGTCGCTGTCCGACATCACCGATCAGCCGGCGCGCTTTGCCGCCAGCGGCTGGGAGGTTCTCAGCTGTGACGGGCATGATCCAGCGGCCATCGATGCCGCGTTGCTGTCGGCCCGCGCCGGCGATCTGCCGACGCTGATCGCGTGCAAAACGCGCATCGGCTATGGCGCGCCATCGAAAGAGGGCACCGCCAAGGCGCACGGCTCACCCCTGGGCGCGGAAGAGATCGCCGGCACCCGCGATGCCTATGGCTGGGACCTGCCGCCCTTCGAGATTCCCAAGGACGTGCGCGCCGCCTGGGCGGATATCGGCGCCCGCGGCCGCGCCGAGCGCGAGGGTTGGGCCGCCCGGCTGCAGACCCTGGGCCCGCGTCGGCAAGAGGAATTCGCGCGGCTGATGGCCGGCGACCCGCCCAAGGCGCTGGCCGCGCGCATCCGGCGGTTCAAGAAGTCGATCAGCGCGGAACAGCCCAAGGTCGCCACCCGCAAAGCCTCCGAGATGGCGCTGGCCGTGGTCAACACGGTGATGCCCGAGACGCTGGGCGGCTCGGCCGACCTGACCGGGTCGAACAATACCCTGACCCCGGATCTGGGCATTTTCGCCCCCGGCAACCGGCGCGGGCGCTATGTGCACTATGGCATTCGCGAACACGGCATGGCCGCGGCGATGAACGGCCTGGCACTGCATGGCGGTGTCGCGCCCTATGGCGGCACCTTTCTGGTGTTCACCGACTATGCGCGCGGCGCGATCCGGCTGTCGGCGCTTATGGGCCAGCGGGTGGTCTATGTGATGACCCATGACAGCATCGGCCTGGGAGAGGACGGCCCGACCCACCAGCCGGTCGAGCATCTGGCGGCGCTGCGGGCGATGCCCGACCTGATGGTCTTTCGCCCCGCCGACGCGGTGGAGACGGCGGAGGCGTGGGAGATCGCGCTCAGCACCCGGGCGCCCAGCATCATCGCGCTGTCGCGCCAGGGCCTGCCCACGGTGCGCACCAAGCATCAAACCCAGAACCAGGCCGCCCGCGGCGCCTATGTTCTGGCGGACGCCACCGCACGCCGGCGCGTCGTGCTGCTGGCCACCGGGTCGGAGGTCGAAGTCGCGCTGGGCGCCCGCACCATTCTAGAGGAAAAGGGAATAGGGGCGCGCGTGGTCTCCATGCCCTGCCACGAGCTTTTCGCCCGGCAGGACGACCGCTATCGCGGCCGTGTGCTGCCGCGCGGCCCGGTCCGTGTGGCGGTCGAAGCGGGTGTGCGGCAAGGCTGGGATCGCTGGCTGATGGGCGAGCGCGGGTCCGAGGCGCGGTCCGATTTCCTGGGCATGGAGGGTTTTGGCGCATCCGGGCCCATCGGCGATCTCTACGACCATTTCGGCATCACCGCACAGGCGCTGGCCGCCCGGGCGGAGGCGCTGCTGTAATCGATTCATGTGGGGCGCATTGACGGCGCTGATCCTGGCCATCGCGGCGGCGGTGGTGGATCAGGTCTATTTCGCGGGCGCCGGCGTGACCTATTTGGGCAAGGGCTTGCAGAACATCATCAACTGGCTGGTGTTCTGGCGATAGACTTTTTTTGGGGGGGGCATGGCCTGGAAATCGCTGGACGACATGGATCTGGACGGCAAGCGCGTCCTGACCCGGGTGGATCTGAACGTCCCCGTAGAGGACGGTGCCGTGTCCGACACCACTCGCATCGACCGGCTGCGCCCCACGATCGACGCGATCCTAAAGGCCGGCGGCAAACCGATCCTTCTGGCCCATTTCGGGCGGCCCAAGGGCAAGCGGGTGCCCGAGATGAGCGTGGAGATCACCCGCCAGGCGCTGAGCGACATCCTCGGCCGCCACGTCGCCTTTGCCGAGGACTGCATCGGCGCCCCCGCCGAAGCGGCGGTCGCGGCGCTGGAGCCCGGCCAGGTGCTGCTGTTGGAAAACACACGCTTCCATCCCGGCGAAGAGGCCAACGACCCGGCCTTTGCCGACGCTCTCGCCGCGCTGGGCGATGTCTATTGCAATGATGCGTTTTCCGCCGCCCACCGCGCCCATGCGTCGACCGAGGGGCTGGCGCACCGGTTGCCGGCCTGCGCCGGCCGGCTGATGGCGGCGGAACTGGACGCGCTGGCCGCGGCGCTGGCCGAGCCTGAACGCCCAGTGGTCGCGGTGGTCGGCGGCGCCAAGATTTCGACCAAACTCGCGCTGCTGTCGAACCTGATCGAAAAGGTCGACACGCTGGTGATCGGCGGCGGCATGGCGAATACGTTCCTGGCCGCGCAGGGGTTGGACGTGGGCAAATCGCTGAACGAGCCGGACCTGGCGGACACCGCGCGCGAGATCCTGGCCAAGGCCGGATCCACAGGCTGCCATATCCTGCTGCCGCAGGACGTGGTCGTGGCCGGCGAGTTCAAAGCGGGGGCCACCGCCCAGACCGTGGCGGCCGATGCCTGCCCTGCGGATGCGATGATCCTCGATGCCGGCCCAGAGTCCGTGGCCGCGATCCTCGACGCGTTCGACAAAGCCAAAACCCTGGTCTGGAACGGCCCCCTCGGCGCGTTCGAAATCCCGCCCTTCGACGCGGCCACCAAGGCCGCGGCGCAGGCGGCGGCGAAACTGACCAAGGCGGGCAAGCTGACCTCCGTCGCCGGTGGCGGCGACACCGTCGCTGCGCTGAACACGGCTGGCGCGGCGGAAGATTTCTCCTACGTCTCGACCGCAGGGGGTGCGTTTCTGGAATGGCTGGAGGGGCGCACCCTGCCCGGCGTCGCCGCGCTGGGCTGAACCGGCCACGACAAGGAGATCCCGATGGACCGCTTTACCCTGATCACCGGCGCGTCCAGCGGGCTGGGCGCGGAGTTCGCGCGGATCGCGGCGCGCAACAAGCGCAACGTCATCCTGACCGCCCGGTCGCAGGAAGCGCTGGAGGCGCTGGCCGAGGAAGTCCGGCAGGCCCACGGCATCCACGCGGTCACCCTGCCCGGCGATTTGGGCGCCGCGGGCGAACCGGCGCGGATCTGGGGCGCGGCAGCCGAAGGGCGACAGATCGACCTGCTGGTCAACAACGCCGGGCTGGGCGCGAACGGGCCGTTCGAAGACACCGATTGGGCGCGGGAGCAGCAATCCATCGATGTGAACGTTACCGGGCTGACCGCGCTCTGTAAACACGCCGCGCCGCATATGAAAGCCCAGCGCGCGGGCCGGATCCTGAACGTCGCCTCGACCGCCGCCTTCGTGCCGGGGCCGAACATGGCGGTCTATCACGCGACCAAGGCTTACGTGCTGAGTTTTTCCGTGGCTCTCGCCGAGGAGCTTACCGGCACCGGTGTCACCGTGACCACGCTCTGCCCCGGCGCCACACAAACCGGGTTTTTCGAGGCCGCGGAGATGACCGCGCTAAAGATCGTGCGCAGCGGAGGGTTGCCAACCGCGAAATCGGTGGCGGAGTTCGGCTATGGCGCCGCGATCGGCGGGCGGCTGGTCGCGGTGCCGGGCACCATGAACAAGGCCTCTGCCATGATGGGGCGCCTGCTGCCCCTGCGCGCCAGCGCGCGGCTGGTCAAACGGGTGATGGCCTGAGGCCGCGGTTGACCAGCGCACGGGCATCGCGCTAACGCAACCGCGAACAAACCCCGGGGGACCCGATGAAATCCACGCGCATTGTCCAAAAGATCCTCGCCAACTACGAGGGCGACACCCCCGGTGTGAAGGCCAATCTCAACCGCATGCTGATGACCGGCAAGCTGGGCGGATCGGGCAAGATGATCATCCTGCCCGTGGATCAGGGCTTCGAACACGGGCCCGCGCGCAGCTTTGCCCCCAACCCGCCCGCCTATGACCCGCACTATCACTACCAACTGGCCATCGATGCCGGGCTGAACGCCTATGCCGCCCCGCTTGGCATGATCGAGGCCGGGGCGGACACGTTCGCCGGTCAGATCCCGACGATCCTCAAGGTCAACTCGGCCAATTCGCTCATCCCGGAGGACGCGCCCAAGACCCAGGCCATCACCGGATCCGTCGACGATGCGCTGCGGCTGGGCTGTGCGGCCATCGGCTTCACCATCTATCCCGGCTCCTCGGCCGCGCTGGACATGTTCTCCGACATCGCCGCGATGCGCGAGGAGGCCGCGGCCAAGGGCGTGGCGACCGTCATCTGGTCCTATCCCCGGGGCGAGGCACTGGACAAAGACGGCGAGACCGCGGCCGATATCTCCGCCTATGCCGCTCAGATCGCCGCCCTTCTGGGGGCGCATGTCATCAAGGTGAAGCTGTCGACCGACCACCTGAGCCTGGCCGAGGCGAAAAAGGTCTATCAGACGGAAAAGATCGATATCGCCACCCAGGCCGCCCGCGTGGCGGACGTAATGAAATCCAGCTTCAACGGCCGCCGTATCGTGGTCTTCTCCGGCGGCTCGAAGAAGGGCACCGACGGGGTCTATGACGACGCCCGCGCGATCCGCGACGGCGGCGGCAACGGCTCGATCATCGGCCGCAACACCTTTCAACGCCCCCGTGACGAGGCGCTGGAGATGCTGGCTAAACTGGTGGAGATCTACAAGGGCCGCGCTTGAGCGGCTCTGTGTGCCGGGGCTTCGCCCGTTCCGAAAAATACTCCCGCCGGAGGCACCATATCTGCGCCGGCGACCGCCCCTCTTGACACCCCCCTGCCCCGTCGCGCAACTGACGTCACCCCGAACCGGGCGTTTCGTAGGCGCCAAATGCAGGAGGACGGCATGGACGGTGCACAGATTTCCCTGACGTTTCCAGATGGCGCATCGCGCGCCTATCCCGCCGGGATCACCGGGGCGGAGGTCGCCGCCGACATCTCCAAATCGCTTGCCAAAGCCGCGCTGGCGATCAAGTGCAATGGCGTGCTGGGCGACCTTTCGACGCCGATCGATGCCGATGCCGCGATCGAAATCGTCACGCCCAACGAGGCGGAGGCGCTGGAGTTGTTCCGGCATGACTGCGCCCACATCATGGCCCGCGCGGTGCAGGAGATCTGGCCGGACGTCAAAGTCACCATCGGTCCGGTGATCGACAATGGATGGTATTACGATTTCGACCGCGACGACCCCTTCAGTTCCGAAGATCTGGCACAGATCGAAAAGCGCATGCGCGAGATCATCGCGGCCCGCGACCCGGTCCGCACCGAAATCTGGGACCGCGATCGCGCCATCGCGCACTACGAAGCGACCGGGGAGCCCTTCAAGGTCGAACTGGTCGAGGCGATCCCGGACGGACAACCGATCCGCATGTATTGGCACGGGGATTGGCAGGACCTGTGCCGCGGCCCGCATCTGGCCCATACCGGCCAGGTGCCTGCGGATGCATTCAAGCTGATGTCGGTCGCCGGTGCCTATTGGCGCGGCGACAGCGAAAACAAGATGCTACAGCGGATCTATGGCGTCGGCTTTCGCACAAAGCAGGAACTCAAGGCCTATCTGACCATGCTGGAAGAGGCCGCCAAGCGCGACCACCGCAAGCTGGGCCGCGAGATGGACCTTTTCCACCTGCAGGAAGAAGCCCCCGGCATGGTGTTCTGGCACCCCAACGGCTGGACGCTCTATCGCACGCTGGAAGACTATATGCGCCGCCGCCTGACCGCGGCGGGTTACAAAGAGATCAAGACGCCGCAGGTGGTCGACCGCAAGCTGTGGGAGGCTTCCGGCCACTGGGAGGCGTATCAGGAAAACATGTTCATCGTCGAAGTGGACGAGGATCATGCGCGCGAAAAGCGCATCAATGCGCTTAAGCCGATGAACTGTCCCTGCCATGTGCAGGTCTACAATCACGGTTTGAAAAGCTATCGCGACCTGCCGCTCAGGCTGGCCGAGTTCGGATCCTGCCACCGTTACGAATCTTCCGGCTCGATGCATGGCCTGATGCGGGTGCGCGGCTTTACCCAGGACGACGCGCATATCTTCTGCACCGAGGATCAGATCGAGGCGGAATGCGCCGGCTTCATCGATCTGTTGTCCGGCATCTACCGCGATGCCGGGTTCGAGCGGTTCGATATCAAGCTTTCGACCCGGCCGGATGTGCGCGTGGGGTCTGACGAGATCTGGGACAAGGCGGAAACCGCTTTGGAAAACGCCATTCTGAAAGTGCGCAACGATTACGAGTTGGACCCGGGCGAAGGTGCATTCTATGGGCCCAAGCTCGATTTCAAGCTGACCGATGCGATCGGGCGCGAATGGCAATGCGGCACCTTCCAGGCCGATTTCAACCTGCCCGACCGGTTGGGCGCGGAGTATGTCGGCGAGGATGGCGGCAAGCATCGCCCGGTCATGCTGCATCGGGCCATCCTGGGCTCGTTCGAGCGCTTTATCGGCATCCTGATCGAGAACTACGCCGGCAAATTCCCGCTATGGCTGGCCCCGCGGCAGGTCGTGGTGGCGTCGATCGTGTCGGACGCAGACCCGTTCGTGGAAGAGGTCGTCGCCGAATTGAAAGCCCACGGCCTGCGGGCGGAGGCCGATACGCGCAACGAAAAGATCAACTACAAGGTCCGCGAGCATTCGGTGGGCAAGGTGCCCGTGATCCTGGCCGTCGGCATGCAGGAAGTGGCGGACCGCAGCGTTTCGATGCGGCGCCTGGGTCAGAAGCAGTCGCTGGTGCTGCCCCTGGCCGAGGCTGTGGGCATCCTGGCCGATGAGTCGCAGCCTCCGGACCGGCGCGGCTGAGGCCGCCCGGGGCGCGCAAGGCCCGTCCAGGACTGCGCGCGGGCACCTGGCGGCGCCCGCGCGAGAGGTCTTTAGTTTTCGACCGGTGCGGTTTCGGCCGGCGCCACTTCGAGTTCGGTGCCGCCATCCGTGGTGGCCGAGGCATCGCCTTCGACCAAGGGCGCGTCGGTATCCGCCGCCGGTGCCGCCACTTCGGGCGCCTCGCCGGAACCGGCGCTGAACAGATAAATACCGCCCGCGACCAGCACGAGCACAACAATAACAGCTGCAATACGCATTCGGTGTTCCCCCACCTTTTGCCGGGGCCACAAGTTCGACCCCGCGCTACACCTGGGCGCGCGAAGCCCGGGTTGCAACGTCTGCCCTACCGCAACCCTTCCAAATCAGCGCATTCTCGCTTATATTCGAATTGGGCGCAGTTTGCGCCCATCGTTCGTTTGGGCCGACCTAACCTAACCGCCCAAGCCTGAACAGCAGCAACAACAGAAGGACCTGACGGCCATAGCCCGCAGACCACATCAAGCGCCTCCGATGCGCGACGACGGACCCCGCGTGAACCAAAAGATCCGCGCCCCCGAAATCCGGCTGATAGGAGCCGATGGAGAGAACCTGGGCGTCGTCAGCCCCGGCAAGGCCATGGGCCTGGCCGAAGACGCCGGGCTCGACCTGGTGGAAATCTCTCCGACCGCCTCGCCGCCGGTTTGCCGGATCATGGATTTTGGCAAGTTCAAATACGAAAAGCAGAAAAAGGAATCCGAGGCGCGAAAGAAGCAGAAGATCATCGAGGTCAAAGAGGTGAAGTTCCGACCCAATACGGACACCCATGACTACGATGTGAAAATGCGCAACGTAACCAAGTTTCTGGGCAATGGCGACAAAGTCAAAGTGACATTGCGGTTCCGCGGGCGCGAGATGGCGCATCAGGAACTGGGCCGCCGGCTGCTGGAACGCGTCGCCTTGGACACCGAAGAAATCGGCAAGGTGGAGGCGATCCCGAAGATGGAGGGCCGCCAAATGGTCATGATGATCAATCCGCTGAAGAACTAAGCGCGGCACGGCGCGATGCGCTGGGCAAAGACGGCAAGCTACTTTCTGCAAATGCTGGCGGTGCGCATATTGCGCGCCGCCTTGTCCGTTCTGGGGCCGCGGACACGGGGCGCCATGGTGGAGCGGCTGGGCCGTTTCGTGGTGATGGCCGTACCCGGCCTGCGCCGCCGCATCCTGGACAATCTGGCGCTGATCTATCCGGCGATGCCGCCCCCGCAGCGGCAACGCCTCGCGGCTCGGGCCGCGGGCCGGTCAGTACGCAATATGTACGAGATCCTGGAAAACCACCGCCTGGTGGCGATCCGCGACCAAATCGAGTTGGTCGAAACGCCCGGACTGGCAGCGCTTTTGAAGGCGCATGACGAAGGGCGCGGCGTGTTTCTAATCAGCGGACATTTCGGCCGGTTCGACGCGGGCCGTGCGGCGCTGATGCGGCGCGGTGTCGAAGTCGGCGCGGTGTACCGGCCGCAGAACAACCCGTTCTACAATGCCGAGTTGATCCGCCAATTCGCCAAGGTCGGCGGGCCGATGCTGCCACGCGGTCGCGCCGGCACGCGACAATTGATCCGTCATATGAAGGGCGGCGGGGTGATGGCGGTGCTGATCGACCAACGCGCCGGGCTGGGCGAGAGCCTGGATTTCATGGGCCAGCCGGCGATGACTTCAACCGATATCGCCGAACTGGCGCTGCGGCTGAACCTGCTGGTGGTGCCGGGCTACGCGGTGCGCATCGATGACGGTCTGAACTACCGGGTGGAGATCGAGCCGCCTGTGCCGCACACCGATCCGGTGACCATGACCCAAGCGCTGAACGACAGCCTGGCCGCGCGGGTTCATGCAGACCCGTCGGAATGGTACTGGCTACATCGCCGCTGGGCACCCCCGAAGCGCACCCGCGCGGACACTGGGGCCAACGCGTCCCGGGCTTGACCCGGGACCTCGACGTATCCGGCCGCCGCCGGGGGGTCAGGAAAGTTCCGCCGCGGCCAGGATCGGGCCGGCGTCGCCGCGTTGCAGGAAGATGACCACCGGCCCGTCGACCTCCGGCACGCGCAGATCCAACCGGCCCTGGCCAGAGAAATCGCCGATCTGGCGCAACTCGGTGACCACGCGGTGATAGGTCAGGCTACGCCCGGCATTTTCGCCCCGCCCGATCTCGACCGTCGCGCGGGGCATGTACCGCGCCATCATCACCCGCGTCGCCGGCACGGTACCGCCTGCGGGATCGATGCGCACGATCAGACCGCCGCTGGCCCGTTCCATCAGGATATCGGCATAGGCATCCGCGGCGGCATAAGCGTCGATCCGTTCCTGGATGATCCGCGCCGCCGACCCGATCAAGCTGTCGGTGCCCTGCACCACGACCTCGGGCGTGAAGCTGCCGCGGAACGCGCGCCCGATATAGCTGCGATCAACCTGGGGGGCGTAGTCGCGCTGCCGGTCGGAATACTTCGCGTCGGCGAACGTATCCTTCCAGCCCAGATAGTCCCAGTAGTCGACGTGATACGCCAGCGCGATCACATCGCCGCGTTCGGCCAGTTCGCCCAGCAACCGATCCGCCGGCGGGCAGCTTGAGCAGCCTTGAGAAGTGAACAACTCCACCACCACCGGCTGGTCCGCGGCCGCCGGCATCGGTGCGGCCAGCCCCAGTGCGGCCAAAACGGGTATCACCATCTTCAGTCGCATGTCGCTGCCTCCGTTCTCGATACGTGCGGTTTCCTATCGCGATCTGCGGAAATGGCCAGTCACCTCTGCGCGATGGTGATGGATCGTTACCACCGCCGCGTGGTTCGAAAGTAAACATCCGCCGCATCGCCGAACGCCCGGCGTAACGCGGCTTCCTCTGGCGTCACAAAGCGCGCCGTCAACAGCAGCGGGAACAGCACCGCAGGCACAAGCGCGCTCAGCGCGCCCAATCCCAACGCATAGCCCAGCAGAAGCAGGCAAAGCCCGGTATAAATCGGGTTGCGGTTCAACCGGTAAGGGCCCTCCACAATCAGCGCGGCGGGCACGTGGCCCGGCTCGATCGGCGTCTTCTTGCGCCAGAACCACACCGCCGACCACAGGATCAGCGCGAGCCCCAAGGCGCCCAGGACCCGCCCCACCGGCTGAATGTCGAACTGCCAAAGAGGGATCAACCGCGCCGCCGCCCAAGCCAGGGCACCGAAACCCAGCATCCAAAAAGGCGGCATATCGGGGCGCAGACGAAAACCTTCGAACATCGGTGAGTTCCCGGAATGCTGACCGCTGCAGTCTGCCCCATCGGCGCGAAGTGGGCAACGCGGCGCGGCAGATCGGCCACAGTCCCGGGCGGATCTGCGCCCAGACGTCGCGGGCATGCTTGCCGGGGATTCCACCGCGCCCCAGCCCGTGGCACCGTCCGCCCGCAGCCAGAGGATCCCGCCCCCGTGACCCACACCCGTTACAGTATGTTCGGTACTCTGTTCTCGGTCGGCGTGATCGGTGCGATCTGCTATTTCAGCTATGCCGCCGTGCAGGGCGACCACGGCACGTTCCGACGACTGCAGATCCAGGCGCAGGCGCAGCAACTCGACGTCGAGTTGGCGGCCCTGCGCGCCGAACGCGCGGTGTTGGAGAACCGAACCCGGCGCCTGTCCAGCGATTTTCTGGATCTCGACCTCCTGGACGAACAGGCGCGCAAGGTCCTGGGCCTGGCTCGCGCCGACGAGATCGTGATTCGCTGACCACCGCTTGCGCCAAGCCGTGCGGCCGGCGCATGGCGGGATCCTCAGCGACGGCGTATGCGGCAGGCGTCATCGACCCTATACACCTTTTAGATGAACGGCTATGGCGGAATGCGGCGCATGGGGCGATCAGGGCTTTGACGAAAACCCGACCAACCACACCGAAGCGTTGGAGCACGCGCTGCTGCAAGACCTGCGGGATGCGATGGCCGGCGACGACGCGATGACCCTGTTCCGCGCCAAGCGCATCGCCTGCCATTTGGCAGCGCTGACCGCGGAGCTTTACGCCCGCACCCGATCCCCACAGATCCGCCAGCTGGCGATCGAGCGACTGCGCGACTTTCGTAGCGAGCTCGACGATCTGCTGGCGCTTTGGGAACGCAATGGCTTGCCACCGCGTTCATGACGGCAGCAGCAGACAGGTGCGCGCCAGCATTGCGAGGTACCCCAGTTCTGCGCGCAACGGCTGTGGATCAATCGCCATCGAGTGGTTATACTGAAAGTAATTAAGCCTTTAACTTTCCTAGGGGGGAACCATGGCTACCGCAACCAAGCGCGCCCCGCGCGGGCGCAAATCTGCGGCCAAGCCCAACGCTTCGAAAGACGAGTTGCTGCATTTCTACCGCGAGATGCTGCTGATCCGTCGGTTCGAGGAAAAGGCCGGCCAACTCTACGGCATGGGGCTGATCGGCGGGTTCTGCCACCTCTATATCGGTCAGGAAGCCGTGGTCGTGGGGTTGGAGGCATCGGCCAAGGATGGCGACCAGCGCATCACCACGTATCGCGACCACGGGCACATGCTGGCCTGCGGCATGGACCCCAAAGGCGTCATGGCCGAACTGACCGGCCGCGAGGGCGGTTATTCCAAGGGCAAGGGCGGGTCGATGCACATGTTCTCCAAGGAAAAGGAGTTCTATGGCGGCCATGGCATCGTCGGCGCCAACGTGCCGCTCGGCGCGGGACTGGCCTTTGCCAATAAGTACCGCGGCAACGACAATGTCTGTTACTGCTATTTCGGTGACGGCGCCGCAAACCAGGGCCAGGTCTATGAGACCTATAACATGGCCGAGTTGTGGGATTTGCCGGTGATCTTCGTGATCGAGAACAACCAATATGCCATGGGTACCTCGACCAAACGGTCGACCAAGTCGCCCTCGCTTTACGCCCGGGGGGAGGCCTATGGCATTCCCGGCGAACAGGTGGATGGGATGGATGTGCTGGCGATGAAGGAGGCCGGCATCAAGGCCGCCGACCACTGCCGCGCAGGCAAGGGGCCGTATATCCTGGAGGTGATGACCTATCGCTATCGCGGGCATTCGATGTCCGATCCGGCGAAGTACCGGACCCGCGAAGAGGTGCAGAAGATGCGCGACGAGCGTGACCCGATCAACCATGTTCGCGACCTGCTGGTGACCGGCAAACACGCAAGCGAAGAGGATCTGAAGGCCATCGACAAAGAGATCAAGGCCCGGATCAACGACGCCGCGCAATTCGCCCAGGACAGCCCCGAACCGGCGCTGGAGGAATTGTGGACCGACATCTATGCCGCGGATCTGCCGCAAGAGGAGGCAGCCTAATGGCGACCCAGATCCTAATGCCAGCCCTGTCGCCGACGATGGAAGAGGGCACGCTGGCCAAATGGCTGAAGAAAGAGGGCGACGCGGTGTCGTCCGGCGATATCATCGCCGAGATCGAAACCGACAAGGCGACGATGGAATTCGAAGCCGTTGACGAGGGCGTGCTGGGCAAGATCCTGGTACCCGAAGGCACCGAGAACGTTAAGGTCAACGAGGCCATCGCCGTGCTGCTGGAGGACGGCGAGGATGCCAGGGCGGCCGAAACCGCCGCCCCCGCCCAGGCCGATGCCGCGCCGGCGGAAACGCAGAGCACGCCCACCCCGGCGTCGGTTCCGGCCGCCCCGGCGGCGGCTGTCGCGCCACCTGCGCCAGAGGTGCCGGAAGGGACCAGCTTCAAGACCCAGACCGTGCGCGAGGCGCTGCGCGACGCCATGGCCGAGGAGATGCGACGGGATGCGGATGTGTTTCTGATGGGCGAGGAAGTCGCCGAGTATCAGGGCGCTTACAAGATCAGCCAGGGTCTGTTGGACGAGTTCGGCGACAAGCGCGTGATCGACACGCCGATCACCGAACATGGTTTCGCCGGCCTGGGCGTCGGCGCGGCCTTTGCCGGGCTGCGGCCGATCGTGGAATTCATGACCTTCAACTTCGCGATGCAGGCGATCGACCAGATCATCAACTCGGCAGCCAAGACGCTTTACATGTCCGGCGGCCAGATGGGCGCGCCGATCGTCTTTCGCGGCCCCAACGGTGCGGCGGCGCGGGTGGCGGCGCAACATTCGCAAGACTATGCGGCCTGGTATGCTTCCGTTCCGGGGCTGAAGGTGGTGCAGCCCTATGCGGCGGCAGACGCCAAGGGGCTGCTGAAATCGGCGATCCGCGACCCCAACCCGGTGATCGTCCTGGAGAACGAGATCCTTTATGGCCGGTCCTTCGACGTGCCGGAGTTGGACGACTTCACCGTGCCGCTGGGTCGCGCCAAGATCTGGCGCGAGGGCAGCGACCTGACCATCGTCAGCTTCGGCATCGGCATGACCTATGCCCTGGAGGCGGCGGAGGCGCTGGCCGGCGAGGGAATCTCTGCCGAGGTCATCGATCTACGCTCGCTGAGGCCGCTGGACACCGAAACCGTGATCGCCTCGGTCAAAAAGACCAACCGCTGCATCACAGTGGAGGAAGGCTGGCCGGTCTGCTCCATCGGCAACCACATCTCGGCGGTGCTGATGCAGCAGGCGTTCGACTGGCTGGACGCGCCGGTGATCAATCTGACCGGCAAGGACGTGCCCATGCCCTATGCGGCCAATCTGGAGAAGCTCGCCCTGCTCACCACGGCCGAGGTCATCGAGGCGGCTAAAGCCGTCACCTATCGCTGAGGGGGGCGGGTCATGCCGATCAACATCCTGATGCCCGCGCTCTCGCCCACCATGGAGGAGGGCACGCTGGCGAAGTGGAACGTCAAAGAGGGCGACGCGGTGGCCTCGGGCGATATCATCGCCGAGATCGAGACCGACAAGGCGACGATGGAGTTCGAAGCCGTCGATGAAGGCACCATAGGCAAGATCCTGATCGCCGAAGGGACCGAGGGCGTGAAGGTCAACGATCTGATCGCCGTGCTTTTGGAAGACGGGGAGAGCGCCGACGAGATCGGCGATGCGTCCGCTTCCGCGCCGGCCCCGGCAGAGGCGACACCGGCCGCGCCGCAAGCGAACGGCAAGGATCCCGCCCCGGCCCCTGCCCCAGCCGCGCCGGTCAGCGCGAAGGGCGACCGGGTCTTCGCCTCGCCGCTGGCGCGGCGGATCGCTAAGGATCGGGGGCTGGATCTGGCGCAGATCAAGGGCTCCGGCCCGCATGGGCGGATCGTCAAGGCGGATGTGGAAAGCGCGCAGGCCGCACCCGCGAAACCGGCAGAAACGCCCAAGGCCGCCGCCGCCCCGGCCGCTACGGCACCGCAGGGCATGTCCGCCGATACCGTCGCCAAGATCTATGCTGACCGAGAGACCGAGGAGGTCGCGCTGGACGGTATGCGCAAGACCATCGCCGCGCGGCTGGGCGAGGCAAAGCAGACCATCCCGCATTTCTATCTGCGCCGGGACATCACGCTGGATGCACTGCTGAAGCTGCGCAGCCAGCTAAACGGTCAATTGGAAGGGCGCGGCGTCAAGCTGTCGGTCAACGACTTCATCATCAAGGCCTGCGCCCTGGCGTTGCAGGATGTGCCGGATTGCAACGCGGTCTGGGCCGGCGACAGGATCCTGAAGCTGAAACCCTCGGACGTGGCCGTGGCCGTGGCAATCGAGGGCGGGCTGTTTACGCCGGTGCTGCGCGATGCCGACACCAAAACGCTGTCAGCGCTGTCGACGCAGATGAAGGATCTTGCCGCGCGGGCGCGGGAGCGCAAACTGGCGCCGCACGAGTATCAGGGCGGCAGCTTCGCGATCTCGAACCTCGGCATGATGGGGATCGAAAACTTCGACGCGGTCATCAACCCGCCGCACGCCTCGATCCTGGCCGTGGGTGCGGGGCTGAAGAAGCCGGTGGTGGGCGCCGATGGCGACGTATCGGTCGCGACCGTGATGTCGGTCACGCTGTCCGTCGATCACCGGGTCATCGACGGGGCCCTGGGCGCGGCATTCCTGGCCGCGATCAAGGGCTATATCGAAGCGCCGATGACGATGCTGGCCTGACCTCAAGGATCCGCGCGGGCGATCGCGCGGATCTCAACCAGCGCTTTTGGGCGGCGCAGACCGGCGACCTCCACAGCAGTCCACGCGGGATAGGGTTCTGCGAACACCTCCAGCCGCGCCGTGTCGAAGGCCTCGAAATGCTGGCGCAGACCGACATGGTAGCTGGTCATCTCGACCACCGCGTCAAAGCTCAGCCCGGCTTCGGCCAGCACCAACCCGATCTTCGCAAAGGCCGCCCGGAACTGCGCCTGCGGCGCCTCGGGCATCGTCCCATCGGGTCCGCTGCCGGTCATGCCCGTCAGAAACAGAAAGCCACCCGCCAGAATGCCGGGCGACATGCGCGCCGCCCCGGCCGTGTCGCGGGCCGCGGGCGGCATCACCAGCGTCTTGCTCACCGGGCCAAAGACCAGACGCCCAAGCGGCCCGGCG
>JBCDDF010000015.1:0-61391 GCA_039180525.1 Pseudomonadota bacterium | reverse complement strand
GATGCGCTATGACATCCGCGACATGCACAGTGTGGAGCCCAACATGACCGACCGCGCGGCGCCGGTGGCGGCGGCGCTGGCCGGCGGGATCCGGCAGGTGCTGGGGTCGGACGCGGATTACGTCGCCTCGCCCGGGACCTATGACCAGAAGCATATCGACCGGATCGGGCGGCTGAAGAACTGCGTCGCCTATGGGCCGGGCATCCTGGATCTGGCGCACCAGCCGGATGAATGGATCGGCATCGACGACATGGTGGCCTCGGCCCAGGTCATGGCCGCGGCGTTGCATTCACTTTTGAACCCGCCGGGCTGACCGCGGCGGCAGGCGGGCAGAGCAACTCAGCCCCCCCCGCGAGCCGCGCCCCGGACTTGATCCGGGCCGCTGGCCATCGCGCAATACGAGAGGCCCCGGGCCAAGCCCGGGGCGCGTTTTCAAGAAAGGCGCGGGTAGGTTCCCGGCGGTCAGGCGACCGCCCGCGACAAAGCGCAATGCGACCAGAGCGCGTGCAGGCCGTCCAGAAGTGCCGCGATATCGCCATCCGAATGCCCCGGCCCGGGGGTGAACCGCAGCCGCTCGGTGCCCTTCGGCACGGTCGGGTAGTTGATCGGCTGGACATAGGCGCCATGGTCGTTCAGCAGGATGTCCGAGATCATCTTGCACTTGACCGGATCCTGCACCATCACCGGCACGATGTGGCTGGGATTGTTCTGGTGCGGAATGCCCAACCTGTCGAGCCCGGCACGCAGTTTGGCAACCTGCTCCTTCTGCCGGCGGCGCTCGAAGGGCGACCGCTTCAGGTGCTGGATCGAGGCCAACGCCCCGGCCGCCAGCGCCGGCGGCAGCGCGGTGGTGAAGATGAACCCGCTGGAAAACGAGCGGATGAAATCGCACAGCGCCGCCGAGCCGGTGATATAGCCGCCCATCACGCCAAACGCCTTGCCCAGCGTGCCCTCGATCAGCGTGATGCGGTCCATCAGCCCCTCGCGTTCGGCAACGCCACCGCCGCGCGGCCCGTACATGCCGACGGCGTGAACTTCATCCAGATAGGTCATGGCGCCGAACTCGTCGGCGACGTCGCAGATTTCCTTGATCGGGGCGATGTCGCCATCCATCGAATAGACGCTTTCGAAGGCGACGATCTTCGTGGCGTCGGCAGGGCATTCGGCCAGTTTCGCGCGCAGATCCTCAACGTCATTGTGGCGCCAGATCTTCTTTGCGCAGCGGGCGTGGCGGATGCCCTCGATCATGGAGGCGTGGTTGAGCGAGTCGCTCAGGATCACCGCGTTGGGCAGGCGTGCGCCCAGCGTCGACAGGCTGGCCCAGTTGGACACATAGCCAGAGGTGAACAGAAGAGCGGCTTCCTTGCCGTGCAGATCGGCCAGTTCCTCTTCCAGGCGCACGTGATAATGCGTCGTGCCGGAGATATTGCGGGTCCCGCCCGCACCCGCGCCGGCGGCGTCCAGCGCGGAATGCATCGCCTCCATCACGGCCGGGTGCTGGCCCATGCACAGATAGTCGTTGGAGCACCAGACTGTGACATCGCGCGGGCCGCCTTCGGAGTGGTTCAGCGCATAGGGAAACCGGCCGCGATAGCGTTCCAGGTCCGCGAACACTCTGTAGTTGCCCTCTTTCTTCAAGGCATCCAGCTGGTCGGTGAACAGAGTGTCGAAGTTCATTGTCACGGGCCTTTCACAGTTACGGCAACGCCGCTCCGTACTTGTAATGGTTTTAAAGTCTTTGACGAGGGTAGAAGCCAGCGCCAAAGAGCCGCATCCGGCAGCGGTAGGATCATCATCCAGTGTTCGAACAGCGCCAGGGCGCTGAGCGCGGCCAGCAGCACCGCCGCCGTCTCCGCCCCCGAACCCGGCGCGGCACCGCCGGCACGCCCTATCCAGAAGGCCATGATCAGGGTCAGCGCGGTGACCGAGAGGGGGAACAGCGGGTTGATCGGCGCGCGGCGGAAATGGGTGGTCAGATGGCGGACGGGGGCGGGCAAGAACTCGTCATTGATGTTGGGGACACCCAGATAAAGGTTCAGCTTGGCGAAGATCCGCGCGCCCAGCAGCACGGCATAGGTCCACAGTGCCACCTGATTCGCCGCGCCCACGCTGAGCAGGACGATAAGAATACCCGTCAGAAGCAGCGCCATCTCGGAATATGCGACCGCGCCCCAGGCGCGCACGAAGCGTTCCCAGCCGCCGGCATCGGCGGGGGTGGGGTATGAATTGGGGCCGGTGATGATGCCGGCCAGGAAGGCCATTTCGAACCAGCCCCAGACCAGCAGCGCGGAGGTAAAGCCGACATAGGCGCCCTTCAGCCCGGTATCGTCGAGCGACATCACCACGCCCGCGCAGCCCAGCATCAGGACCGGAACCGCCATGATGACCGCGCCGAGCGCGCCGTTTCGCCCCTCGACCGCGCGGCTGACCGCAAACAGGATCGCGCCGGTGGAAAACCACCACAGAAAGACAGCATAGATCCCCGCCCAGATCATGCGCCGATCCCGCGCCAGCCGCCGGGCGCGGCGCCAGAACGCCCGGACAGGATCGCAATTGCGATCCTCCTGGCCTTTTGGCCAGGCCGCGGGCGCGCCCGCGGGTCCGGGCTCGCCCCTTGGCCGGCCATGGGGGGATATGCTCGCGCACGCCGCACTAGTAGGCCGGCTCCAGCCTGGTGCTGACGGGCACGTCGTGGCGATCCGCCGGGATCGTGTAGAGGCTGACGAATGCCGCCGCCGCCCGCGCCCCGCCCCAGAGCCCGGCCAGCCGGCCACCCAGCCCGCCGCGCTTTTTGGCCGCATCCATGTCCGCCGACGCCTTTTGCAGGCGCTTCAGCCCCGCCGCCCAGCGCGGGTGGTCGATGTCCAGCGTGATCGGAAACACCTGCTTGGAAATCTCGGAGGTCTTGCGAAAGACCTCCTGCCCGTACCAGTCCGTATCCACACCCAGCGCTTCGTGGAACGCCGGGCGCTGGTGATCGCGCACATGCATCGTCGCATAGACCGCCGTCAGGAAGAACTTGATCCACCACACATTGCGCCCGCTGGTCAGCTTGGGGTCGGTTTTCATCAAGAGCGCGAACGCCTCGCCATGGCTGAACTCGTCATTGCACCATTCCTTGAACCACTTGAAGATCGGGTGGAACCGGTGTTCGGGGTGCTGCTCCAGATGCCGGAAGATGGTGATATACCGCGCATAGCCGATCTTTTCCGACAGATATGTCGCGTAATAGATGAACTTTGGCTGAAAATACGTGTACTTCTTCTTGCGCGTCAGAAAGCCCAGATTGACAGCGATGCCGGCCTCGCGCAGGGCGTCGTTGATGAAACCGGCATGGCGCGCCTCGTCCCGCGACATGAACGAGAACAACTCGCAGATGTCCTTGTTCGACCCACGGCGCTTCATTTCCTTGTACAGCACGCAGCCCGAGAATTCGGCCGTGCAGCTGGAGATCAGGAAATCGATGAACTCGGCCTTCAGCCGCGGCTCCATCCCGTCCCAGTCGACCTGGTCCCAATCCGCGTTCTTCTTGAAGTGACCCTTGTTCGGGTCCGACCGCATCTGCGCGATCAGCTTGTCCCAGTCGCCGCGCACGGGGCTGACATCGACGGCATCGAGCGCGTCGAAATCGGTGGTGTAAAAGCGCGGCGTCAGCAGCGTGTTCTGCATCGCCACCGCGGTGGCGGTTTCGCTGTCATGAACCGCCTGCGCCTCCTGGATGGCCAGCCCCTCTTCGACGGTCGTGGCGTCTGCGGTATGTTTCGCATGGGCGTTCATGGGTTCACCTCCTCACTGAAGGAGAACTCGCAAAGCTCCATGAACTCCAGATCGCCGGTCGCGCGGGTCCACACCCGTTCCAGCCAGCCGGCGCGGGTGATCGTGGCGGTGCGATCCTCACGCACCACCGCGCCATAGGGCGCCATGACCGGGGTGCCGTGCACCTGCACCTCGTCGCCCGGATGCACGACCGCCCCGTTGTTGAACCGCACATGGGCGTGGAGCGCATCGAACGTGTGCGACACCTCCACCGTGCAGGGCGCCTCCTCCGTCACCTTCTGAAACAGTCGCATCTCTCTCTCCTATCCGCGCAGTTGCACCAGGATGTCCGCCCAGGCTTGCGCATTGTCCCGACCGAAGCCGATCAGGTTGATTTTCCAGCCCGTCGCGTCATCCCGAAGACCAAGCTGGCCATCGGCAAAGCGGATGAGGTGCACGGGTGGATTTTCGGTGATGCCATGCTTCTTGCGCTCGAAGTCGAGCGCGTTGTGCACCACCCCCAGAAAACCGCGGGCCTTCTGGGTCGTATCGGACAGGACGTTGCCGTTCATGTCCAATACGCTAGTCCCGCCATCGGGGCGGGCCTTGATCTGGATCATGCCTTCTTCCAATACCGCCGCGGTGTGCATCTGCGCCTCGTGCGGGCGGTCGGTATAGGTGGCATAGGCGACCAGCGCGGTCGTGGTCAGCGCCAGGGCGGCCATGGCGCGCAGCAGCGCCCTGGGGATCAACTGGCGGTGGTCGGAAACACGCAAGGGCCGGGTCATGTCGTCGTCCTCCTACTCCGCCGGGATCGGCGCGGGTGCGGCGGCCTGGGGCGCGGGCTCCAGGATCTCGCCGGCCACGGCGCCAACGCGGGCCTCCGCGGCCTGGCCAAGAAGCCGCGCCACATGCGCGGCATCGGGGATGGCCCGCAGCGTCGGTTCGGGCCGCGCCAGACGCCACGGCCGGGCATGCGGCCACAGTACCAGATAGGCCACGCGCGTGTCGCCCTTCAGCGCCAGATGGATCGACCCGGTGCCATCCCGGGCCAGACCCAATTCCGCGCTGGCGATATCCTTCAGGGGCAGGTTCAGGCTGACCGTCAGCGCCGCACCGATGCGCATCACGACCCGGGCGGACGTGACGGTATAGACAGTCGTGCGCGCCAGCACCCAGGCCAGCCCCAGCACGACCCCGCCCGCGGCCAGGCCGGCGACGACATACCAAAGCGCGCTCAGCGCACCGGCGGCGGCGCCGTCGGCATAGGCCACCATGCCGCCACGCCACACCGCCAGCACCGCGAAATAGCCCAGGATCCAGGTCAGCCCCATCGCCTGACGCGCCAGCGCCAGGGGCGTGGGCGCACCCTGCCAGAGAATACGTTCCCCCTCCGGCAGCTTCTTTGCCAGTCCATGGATCGGCTCTTCGGCGAAATCGTCGTCCTGCGGCATCGGCCCCTCCCTGGCGTTACTGCGCGTCTATTGGGCGTAAAGCTGGCCCCCGGCGTAGAACGCCATGATCTTTTCTTCTTCCAGCAGCGTGATCTGGTCATTCGCCTTGGTGGTCGGCACGCGGGCGAAATAGGGCGCGGTCAGGTTGCGCACCTTGACCCCGTCGCGGGTGATCCGGGCGGAGTTGATCGGGATCAGCCGGCTGCCGCCGCCATCCGCCAGATCCATCTGCAGATACCGCACCAACATCTCGGGCTTGTCGATCCACATATCCTTGACCCGACCCACGACCGCGCCGTGCCGGTCGAGCACGTCCAGACCGCGCGGGTCGCGCCCGGCGGCGTGGCTGTATTCGGGTGCGGCCTGCATCGGCACGATCTTGACATGGCCGTGGCCGTCCAGTTCCGGCCAGTCCTGCCGCTCGGCCCAGGATGCCGGCCCGACGCCATCGGCCATCGGGTCGCCGGTCGGCTCCATCGGATACCCGCCCGAGGGCAGCGTGCGCTCCATCGCGATGTGGCGCGTTTCCTCGCGATCGTCGGGCACCGTCACCTCGCCCCGGCCATGCGGCAGGTGGAAGGTCTTTTTCTTGTCGGGCACCGGAAAGAAGCCCTGGTTGGGCGCGACGTTGCCGTCTTCGTCCTCCAGCGGATACCCCTCGCGCATGTTCTCGCGCTGCAGATACACGATCAGCCCGGCGAAAAACGCCCAGAACAGGTACAGCGTCAGCTGCGCCAGATCGAAATTGCCGAAGAATGGTTCACTCATGGGCGTGTCCTCCTATGACGGGAACTCAGCGAGCCCCAACTTGGCCCCCTGCGGATTTGGCACCGGCACCGGACCGGTCCGCACCAGCGGACCGATCGCGACCAGCGTGACGAAGAGTAACGCGATTTCAACGTGATAGACGGCGGTATACCCAATATAGGGCTGCGCCAGACCCGGCCCCAGCGCGCCGGTTTCCGCCACCCGGGCGACCGCATCGCGCAACGTGCCGCCCAGCGCGATGCCCAGCCCCGCGGCGGTGGCCTGCGCCGCGCCCCAGGCGCCCAGCGCCAGCCCGGCCCCGGCAGCGCCAAATTTCGGCATCGCCATCGCGAAGATCAGCGTCGCCACGGCGAAAAGCCCGGCGCCATACCCGATGCCCAAGGCGCCCAGATAGAACAGAACCGCCGAGTCCATCGGGGCGGCGAACACGACCAGTGAAAACGCCACCACGCCCGCCATCGCGCCATGCGCGGCCAGCCGCGCCGGATCCTTGCCGCGGCTCAGCCAGCGCCCGGCCAGGCCAAAGCCCACCAGGGCGCCCCCGGCCCACAGCGCGGTCAGCACCGTGGTCGCCGCCACGCTCAGCCCCAGGATCTGGCCGCCATAGGGCTCCAACAGGACATCCTGCATGGAAAAGGCGCACGTCCCCAGCGCCACCACCAGCAGCAGCCGACCCGCCGTGCCGCCGGCCATAAGATCGGCCCAGGCCGCAGCAAAGCGCGGCCGCGGCGCGGCGCGCTCGGCCCGGCTCATCGGCGCGATCTTCTCCTGCTTCCACAGCGCCACCAGATTCAGCACCAGCGTCATCACCGCCGCGCCCTGGATCACCTGCACCAGCCGCAGCTTGGAGAAATCGGCCAGAAGCAGCCCAAAGATCACCGCGGCAAAGGCCATGCCGGCCAGAAACATCACATAGAGCAACGCCACGACCCGGCCCCGCGTCTCGTCCGTGGCCTGGTCCGAGGCCAGCGCCAAACCGGCCGTCTGCGTCATGTGCAACCCCAGCCCGGTCATCAGGAACGCCACCGCGGCGATCGCCTCGCCGGCCCAGACCGGTCCCAGCGTCTGATCGCCCGACAACAGGATCAGCGCGAAGGGCATGATCGCCAGCCCGCCGAACTGGTAGAGACTGCCGAACCAGATATAGGGCACCCGTTTCCAGCCGATCGCGGATTTATGCGTGTCCGACCGGAACCCGAGCAGCGCCCGGAACGGCGCCACCAGCACCGGCAGCGCGATCATGATCGCGACCAGCATCGCCGGCACGCTGAGTTCCACGATCATCACCCGGTTGAGCGTGCCCAGCAGCAGCACCGTCGCCATCCCCACCGACACCTGAAACAGCGCCAGCCGCATCAGCCGGCGCAGCGGCAACCCCTCGCTGGCGGCGTCCGCGAAGGGCAGCATCTCCAGCGTGAACTGGGTCAGGGGATGGCGCGGCTTGCTCATGGGTGTCGCAACTCCATGGCCTGCGAGATGTAGAACCCCCGGGCCACGCGGTCCCCGGCGGCCAGGCGCCAGTCGGCCAACGGCGCCCGGCGCCGGACCGCCCGGGCCAGCCGCGAATGGCTGACCGGAACGATGGCAGGCGAACGGTCGGATTTCGGGAACATCTTGCCGGCGGCATGCATGGCGCGCAGCAGCGGGGTCGCCGGCGCGACGGTAAAGACGATGCCGCCGCCCACGCGGGGCGACAGCGTGGCCAGCGCATCCGCGGCATCGGCGACGCGGTAGTGGATCAGGCTGTCCATCGCCACGACATAGTCGAAGAGCCCGTGTTCGGGCGCCAGCATGTCCCCGGCGGCATAGCGGACCTGACCGCGCAACGCGGGCGGCAGGTTCTGCTCCGCCAGCGCCAGCAGCCGCGGCGACAGATCGACGCCCAGCACATCGGCCCCGCGCGCGGCCATCAACGCGGTCAACTGCCCCGCACCGCAGCCCGCATCCAGCACCCGCGCGCCGTGCAGATCCTCGGGCAACAGGGCCAGAAGCGCCGCGCGCATCTCCGCCCGGCCGGCACGCACCGTGGCGCGGATCCGGCTGACCGGGGCATCCGACATCAGCCGCGCCCAGGCCTCATGCGCGGTGCGGTCGAAATAGGCCTCCAGCCGGCCGCGGGTGGTGGCATAGCTGCGCATCAGTCGAAGCCCAGGAACTCGAACAGGTCGCGGTCTTCCATCGGGTCTGGCACCACCGGGTCGAGCCCGGACCACAGCCGCTCCGCCAGGGCGATGTATTCCTTCTGCACCGCGACCGTTTCCGCATCGTCGCCCATCTCGAACAGCGTGCGCTTTTTCAGCCGCGACCGGCGGATCGCATCCAGATCCGGCAGATGCGCCAGGCGGCGGAAGCCCACCGCGTCGCAATAGCGGTCGACCTCGTCGGTGCTGGCCGACCGGTTGGCGACACACCCCGCCAGTCGGACGTTGTAGTTGCGCGCCTTGGCCTGGACCGCGGCGATGATGCGGTTCATGGCATAGATCGAATCGAAGTCGTTGGCGGTGACCACCAGCGCCCGGTCCGCGTGCTGCAGGGGCGCGGCGAAACCGCCGCAGACGACATCGCCAAGCACGTCGAAGATCACCACATCGGTGTCGTCCAGCAGATGGTTCTGCTTGAGCAGTTTCACCGTCTGGCCCACGACATAGCCGCCGCAGCCGGTGCCCGCGGGCGGGCCGCCGGCCTCGACGCATTGCACGCCGCTGTAGCCTTCGGTCACGAAATCCTCCGGCCGCAGTTCCTCGGGGTGGAAATCGACCTCCTTGAGCACGTCGATGACGGTCGGCATCAGCGCCTTGGTCAGGGTAAACGTGCTGTCATGCTTGGGGTCGCAGCCGATTTGCAGCACCCGCTTGCCCAGCTTGGTGAACGCGACCGACAGGTTCGAACTGGTGGTCGACTTGCCGATCCCGCCCTTGCCATAGACCGCGAACACCTTGGCGCCCTCAATCTTCATCGAGGCATCCTGGTGCACCTGCACCGAGCCATCGCCGTCCTGCCCCCGCAACGCAGGCGGATTTCTGTCCAAAGGTGCCATGCTCAGCGCCCTCCCGCGGCTTCTTTGTTCCGAAAGTACTCAGATCCCTGGCTGGCCCCACGCGGCAGCGTCGCCAAACCTGGCGCCAGGGGGCCGGTGCGGGCGCGCCCGCACCCGCGCGGGAAACCCGCGCGGACCGCGCCTTGCGCGGTCGGCCCCCGCTGCCCGCCGTTTGCGCTTTGCATCACACCCGTCATTCTGCCGCCACCTCGATGCCTTCCATCCGGTCTTCCAATTCCTCCGCACCCCGCCGCAGCGCCTCCAACGTCGCCTCGTCGGGGTCCCAATAGGACCGCGCCTGCGCCTCCAGCAGCCGGTGCGCCATCCGCGTCGATGCGGTCGGGTTCAGATCCGCCAGCCGCCGCCGCATGTCGTCGTCCAGCACGAAGGTTTCGGTGATGCGCTGATAGACCCACGGCTCCACCCCGCCAGTCGTCGCCGACCAGCCCATGGTGTTGGTCACATGCGCCTCGATCGCGCGCACGCCCTCATGCCCATGATCCAGAAGCGGCTCGTAGAAGGCAGGGTTCAGCGCCCGCGTGCGCGTCTCCAGCGCCACCTGCTCGGTCAGCGTGCGCACGGCACCGCCGCCACGGGTCTGATCGCCGATATAGACCGCCGGCCCGTCGCCGCGCGCCCGTTTCACCGCCCGGCCGATCCCGCCCAGCGTGTCGAAATAGTGATCGACCGAGGTCACCCCCAATTCCACGCTTTCCAGGTTCTGATACGCCAGATCCACCCGCGCCAGCGCCGCCTTCAGCAACGCGCCCTGCGGCGCCGGCTTGCCGTCGCGGCCATAGGCGAAGCTCTTGCGCGCCTCATAGGCGTCGGCCAGTTCGTCCTCTTCGCCCCAGGCGCCGCTGTCGACCAACTGATTGACGTTCGCGCCATAGGCACCTTGCGCGTTCGAGAACACCCGCAGCGCCGCGGTCTCCAGATCCACGCCCTCCGCCGCCGCCGTCTTCAGCACATGCGCGCGGATGAAGTTCCGCGCCGGGTCTTCCTCGGCCATGGCGGCCAGATACGCGGCCTCGGCCAAAAGCTTCGTCTGCAGCGGCAGAAGATCGCGAAAGATGCCCGACAGCGTCATCACCACATCGATCCGCGGCCGGCCCAATTCCTCCAGCGGCACCAGTTCCGCGCCGCACAGCCGGCCATAACCGTCGAACCGCGGCACCGCGCCGATCAGCGCCAGCGCCTGCGCGATCGGGCCGCCATCGGATTTGATGTTGTCCGACCCCCACAGCACCATCGCCACCGACCGGGGCAGATCGCCGCCATCGGCGGCGTAACGCGCCAGCAGCCGATCCGCCTGTTTGCGCCCGTCCTGCAGCGCGAACGCGGTGGGCATGCGGAACGGATCGAATGCATGCAGATTACGCCCCGTGGGCAGGATGGCGGGGTTGCGCAAGACGTCGCCGCCCGGCACGGGCCGGATGAAATGTCCGCCCAGCGCGCGCATCAGCGCCGGTGTCTCATGATCCTCGGCCAACAGGCCGGCGGCGCGGTCCAGCGCTTCGGGCGTCGCGCCGTCCACCTTGGCCATCTGGTCCAGCAGATCACCCCGCGCCTCGGCGTCGGGTGGCGCGCCCACCACATGCAGCCCGCGCGGGATCAGCGCCTCTTCGGTCTCCAGGATCGTGCGCCACAGCCCGTCGATGGCGGCGGGGTCGTCCCAGTCGGCGGCCATGTCCACCGCTTCGGCCTGGGCGCGGATCAATGCGGCCAGATCGTCGCGGGCCTCGGTTTCGCCCGCCCGCCAACGGTCGAGGCTCGCCTTCAGATCGGCCAGCCCCTTGTACAGCCCGGCCTGGGCCAGGGGCGGCGTCAGATGGCTGACGACGATCGCACCGGTGCGGCGCTTGGCCAGCGTCGCCTCGGACGGGTTGTTGGCGGCGTAAAGATAGACATTGGGCAGATCGCCGATCAGCCGTTCGGGCCAGCAATAGCCCGAGGTGCCGACCTGTTTGCCGGGCATGAACTCCAGCGCCCCGTGCATGCCGAAATGCAGCACCACATCGGCGGCGAAATCCTCGCGCAGATAGCGATAGAAGGCGCAGAAGGCATGGGTCGGCGCAAAGGATTTCTCGAACAACAGCCGCATCGGGTCGCCCTCGAAGCCGAAGGCGGGCTGGACACCGACCATGACCTTGCCGAACTGCGCGCCCAGCACGAAGACGCCCGACCCGTCGCTTTGCGCCTGGCCCGGCGCGGGGCCCCATTGCGCCTCGATCCCCATCAGATTGGGCTCGCGCGCGACCAGATCGTCGGCGGGGATGCGCGCCAGCACGTTGGCCTCCTGCCCGTGGCGGGCGGCATTGCCCTCCAGCACCGCGGCGCGCAGATCCTCGACCGTCTTGGGCGGGTCGATGTCATAGCCCGCCGCGTGCAGCGCGTGCAGCGTGTTGTGCAGGCTTTCGAAAACGCTGAGATAGGCCGCCGTGCCGATGGCACCGGCATTGGGCGGAAAGCCGTAGAGCACGATCGCCAGCTTACGGTCGGCGGGCCGGCTGCGGCGCAGGCGCGCCAGTTTCTCCACCCGCGCGCCCAGGGCGACGATGCGCTCGGCGCAGGGCGCCATGGCCCGGGCGCCGGGGCCGGCGCCCTCCACCAGGGTGCGGCCGCCATAGACGAAAGGGTTGGTGGCGCCGTCGATTTCCGGCAGGGCGACCAGCATCGTCGCCTCCACCGGGCTCAGACCGCCGGGGCTGGCGCGCCATTGATCCAGCGTCTGGAACTCCAGCGCATGGGCGGCGACATAGGGTACGTCGAGCGCGGCCAGCGTGGCCTCGGCCGCGGCGCTGTCGTTATAGGCCGGGCCGCCAACAAGGCTGAACCCGGTCAGAGAGACCAGCGCATCGACGCGCACCTTGTCGCCATCGCGGAAATAGGCGTCGATCGCGGGTCGGCCGTCGAGCCCCGCGGCAAAGGCCGGGATCACGCGCAGGCCCTGCGATTCCAGTTGCGCGATGACGCCGTCGTAATGCGCGGTGTCGCCCGACAGCACATAGGACCGCAACAGCAGCAGCCCGACCGTGGCCTTGGGTGCACGCGGCGCCGGCAGATCGGCCAGGTCGGTGACGATGCGATCCTTGAGGCCCGGGTGATACAGCCCGGTTTCGGGATACTCGACCGGCGGGCTGGGATTGAGCCCGCGCGCGAGCTTCGCCCGCGGCCCGGCGGCGTATTGAGTGACGAGGTAGGACACCAGGCTGGCGATGTTTTCGTCCGATCCGCCCAGCCAGTATTGCATGGTCAGGAAATAGCCGCGCAGATCCTGCGCCGTGCCCGGGATGAATCGCAGGATGCGCGGCAGGCGACGCAGCATCCGCATCTGTTTGGCGCCGGAATCGGTGTCCTGCTTGCGGCTGCCGCGCAGGCGTTTGAGCAGCTTCATCGCGCCCGACGCGGGTTTGGCCATGTCGAGCCGGCCCATGCGGGTCAGTTGCACGATCTCGGCGCCCGAGATGCAGCCGATCAGCGCGTCGGCGCGATCGCGGCGGGCCTCCAGCGCGGGCAGGATCGCCTGGATGTGCTCTTCCAGGAACAGCAGCGTGACCAGGACGATATGCGCCTTGCCGATGTCGTCTTTCGCGCGGGCCAGGGCGCCGGGGTTCTCGCCCCATTCGGCGGCGGCGTGCACCGTCAGCCGCAGGCCGGGGATGCGTTTGGCCAATGCGGCCTCCGCCCGGGCGGCGGGGCCGGCCAGATGCGCATCCAGCGTCACGATGACCACGTTCAGGGGCGTGGCGGGAATGGGGGCGGCACTATCGAGCATAATGCGCCTTAGCCTCGTATAATGTGTCCAGCGAGATCGCGGCCAGGCCGCGTTCGCTGGCAAAGGTTTCGGTATTGCGCCGCGCCTTGCCGCGCACGAAGAAGGGGATCTTGCGCAATTCGCGCTCTGCCTCGGCCGCCCAGACGATGGCGTCGGCATCCGACGGTGCGGCGGCCTCGTCGGGGCCGGGGACAAGCCCCGGCGCCTCCTCGGCCGCGGGCGCATCCGCGCCCGGGCGCGCCGACCCATGGGCGATATGCGAGGGGCCGGCGGCGTCGTGGAATTCGAAGTCTTCGCGGAACATGTGCAGCAGGTGTTCTTCCAGGCCCATCACCAGCGGATGCACGAACGTGTCGAACAGAACGTTCGCACCCTCATGGCCCATCACCGGGGCATAGCGGGCGGGGAAATCCTGCACATGAACCGGGGCGGAGATCACCGCGCAGGGGATGCCCAGGCGTTTGCCGATATGGCGCTCCATCTGCGTGCCGAGGATGATCTCGGGCTGGGCCGCTTCGATCGCGGCCTCGACCTCCAGGTAGTCGTCAGAGATCAGCGGGTCGACATCGTAGCGTTTGGCGGCGCGGCGGATGTCGCGGGCGAACTCGCGGTTGTACCCGCCGAGCCCCACGACCTGGAAACCCAACTCATCGGCCGCCACCCGCGCCGCGGCGACGGCGTGGGTGGCCTCGCCGAAGACAAAGGCGCGCTTGCCGGTCAGATAGGTGCTGTCGACCGAGGCCGACCACCAGGGCAGGCGCAGGCCGCTTTCGTCCGCCTTCAGATCGCGGCCCAGGATCTGGCCGACCTCCGCCACGAATTCGCGGGTCGCGCCCACGCCAATGGGCAGGGTGCGGGTGTATTTCTGGCCGAACTCACGTTCAAGCCAGCGGCAGGCCGGTTCGGCGACCTCTGGATAGAGCATGACGTTGAATTCCGCGGCACCCAGGCGCGCGATATCCGCCGGGCTGGCGCCCAGCGGCGCGCAGACATTGACGCCGATGCCCAGCGCGCCCAGCAGCCGCGTGATCTCCGTCACGTCGTCGCGGTGGCGGAAGCCCAGCGCGGTGCCGCCCAGGATGTTGCAGGTCAGCATGGGCGTCGCAGGCACCGGCTTGGCCAGCGCCCGGACGATCTGAAAGAAGGTCTCCGACGCGCCCCAGTGTTCCTTGCGCTGATAGCTGGGCAATTCCAGCGGGATCACCGGCACCGGCAGCCCCATGCGTTCGGCCAGCCCGGCGGGGTCGTCCTGGATCAACTCCGCGGTGCAGGAGGCGCCGACGATCAGCGCCTGCGGCTTGAACCGCTCATAGGCGCCGCGGCAGGTTTCCTGGAACAGATCGGCGGTGTCGGAGCCCAGATCGCGGGCCTGGAACGTGGTGTAGGTGACCGGCGGGCGGTGGTCGCGGCGCTCGATCATCGTGAAAAGCAGATCGGCATAGGTGTCGCCCTGCGGGGCGTGCAGCACGTAGTGCAGATCGCGCATGCCGGTGGCGACGCGCATCGCGCCGACATGGGGCGGGCCCTCATAGGTCCAGACGGAGAGTTTCATGCGCGACCCTCCCGCATGGGACGTGCGACGGGATTGGAATATTTGAGGAACAAAGAAGCCGCGGTCATGCCACCCTCGCCGGATGGAGGGTTTCGAGCATGCGGCGCCGACGCAGGGGCCGGGCGAACAATTCCGCCAGATCGGCAGCCTGTTCGAACCCGTGGATGGGCGAGAAGACCAGCTCGATCGCCCATTTGGTGGACAAGCCCTCGGCCTCCAGCGGGTTGGCCAGGCCGAGCCCGCAGACGGTCAGGTCGGGCGCCTGCGCGCGCACGCGGTCCAACTGCAGATCGACGTCTTGGCCCTCGGAGATCACTGGGCCTTGCGGCAGCCGGGCCAGTTCCTCGGCCAGCAGAGCCTTGTGCAGATAGGGCGTGCCGACCTCCACCGGGATCATGCCGCATTCGGTGGCCAGGAACCGGGCCAGCGGGATTTCCAGCTGGCTGTCGGGCAGGAAAAAGATCCGCTTGCCGCGCAGATCCTCGGCCACGCGGGCCAGCGCCTTTTCGGCCCGGGCCTTGGGCGCGGCGATCACCGCCTCCACTTGGGCCGGACCGGCGCCCATCGCGGCGGCACCGGCGCGCAGCCAATCCGCCGTGCCCTCCGCACCGAAGGGGAAGGGCGCGGGCAGAATCGCCGCGCCGCGATCCACCAGGGCGGCGGCGGTGTCGCCCAGAAAGGGCTGGGCCAGCAGAACCTTGGTGTTCGGCCCGATGGCGGGGGCCCGATCCCGGCGGCGGGCCGGGAAGGGCAGCGCGGTCACGCCCATCTGGGCGAAGAGGCGCACCAACTGGTCCTCGACCACATCGGGCAGGCTGCCGGCGAGCAGAAGCTGATCCGCATCGCTGGCCGCCATCTGCGGCACCAGCGCGGCGAGGCAGGCATCCTCGCCCTGGGTAAAGGTCGTCTCGATACCCGAGCCGGAATAGTTCAGCACCGCGACATCGGGGGCGTATTGCGCGCTCAGCCGTTCGGCGGCGCGGGACAGATCCAGCTTGATCACCTCCGACGGGCAAGAGCCGACCAGGAACAACTGTTTGATGTCCGGCCGCCGGGCGAGCAGGCGCGCGACCTCGCGGTCCAACTCCTCGTTGGCATCGGCCAGGCCGGCGAGGTCGGTCTCTTCCATGATCGCGGTGCCGAAGCGGGGTTCGGCGAAGATCATCACCCCGGCGGCCGATTGCAGCAGATGCGCGCAGGTGCGGCTGCCCACGACCAGAAAGAACGCATCCTGCATCTTGCGGTGCAGCCAGACGATGCCGGTCAGGCCGCAAAACACCTCTCGCTGACCGCGCTCGCGCAGGACGGGGGCGTTGCTGCAGCCCGCGCTCATGCCGGCACCCCGGCCGCGGGCGCCTGGCGGCGCGCGGCGCGCAGCTTCAGCAGGAACTGGGCCGCGTTCACCACGTAGACGGCATAGGCGACCAGCGCGATCGTCATCTGCGTGACCGCCGGCGCATCTAAGGCCAGCGCCAACAGATAGCCGGTGTGCAGCGCGATCACCGCCATCGACACCACGTCTTCCCAGAAGAAGGCCGGCGCGAACAGGTATTGGCCGAAGACGACCTTCTCCCACACCGCACCGGTGACCATAATGGTGTAGAGCAATGCGGTTTTCAGCAGGATCGAGGCGGTTGCGAGTTCATATCCCGCGCCGCTGGACAGATAGCGGACGGCCAGGACCGCGCTGACCAGACAGACCACCAGTTGGATCGGGGCCAGAATCCCCTGAACCGTGGTCCAGATCGTCGCATCGCGGCGCGCGCGTTGATCAACTGTGTAAAGCCCCGAGGTCATTGTGTTTTTTTGCGCCCAGTTTGTGGCGAACCCCCCCCAAGCCATGTGCTCGGATCCGGGGTTAGCGTATTCAGGTGAGGGGCAATGTCAACTTAAACTTACATTTGTTAAAGCTGACACTCTAAACTCAGCGTTTGTGGCGCGCCATTCGGTCGGACCGCCCTTGGGGCACGAGGTGTCTAATTTGCAATCTGTCAAATTGAATTGACAAGTCGCGCCGGACATGGTGTCGTCGCCGCGCCCGGCTCTTGCCCGTGGCGGACGAACCCGCGCCTGTGGCAGGCGGAAGGGGGACGGCGCATGTCGCTGATGGGATTGATCGCTCGAAAGTCACGAAGTGATGCGACCGCGTTTTCGCTGCCGCACGTGTTTGCCGAACGCGCGCTTTCCGAACTGTCCGGCCGCGAGGGCGGCAGGATCAACCCGTTTCTGGTGCAGAAATTCTGCGATCACCTGGTCACCGGTGATGGCGGCGCGGCGGATGCCTATGTCGATACGCTGCGCGAACTCGGACTGGGCACGGAACGGTTGTTGACCGGCTATATCCCGGCCGCGGCGGATGCGTTGGGCATCGGCTGGGTCGAGGATCGCATCACGTTTTCCCAGGTCACCGCCGCAATGGGTGCGCTGATGGCGGTGACGCGGCAGGTCATGCCGCCGCCCCGCAGCCCCGCCGGGCGGCGACCGCCCCGGATCCTGTTGAGCCGCGCGCCGGGCGAAGAACATGTGCTGGGGCTGTTGCTGGCCAGCCACGCGCTGCGGCAGCAGGGCTGGCTGGTGAATATGGATCTGTCCGGCGATCTGTATCACCTGCGGGCCAAGGTCCTGGCCGAAGACGTCGATATCGTCGGCTTCGGCATCACCTGCCCCGAACGGCTGAACGGACTGCAGGCGGCCATCAAGGTGGTGCGCAACAGCTCCAAAGTGCGCATCGTGGTCGGTGGCGGGCTTGTCGCGGCGGCGGACGACAAATTCGGCGCGGATCTGGCGATCCCACGCCACGCCGATATCGCAATGACGTTATCCGAAGAATTCGGTCTTGAGCTTATTCCCACGGCCGCTACGGGTGATCCGTGATCGCTCCAGCCTGCAACGTGTAAGGATTTCGCGTGAACAAATCGGGTCTTTTCCATGCGCAGTCAGATGGGTTCCTGTCCCTCGACAGCGGCGCGGTCTTGGCTTTGGTGGCGAACTCCTCCGACCATGCGGTGGTGCTGGACAAGGACCTGGTGGTCAGCCGGGTCATCATCGGCGCCGCGGCGCAGCAAAGCGATACGATCAACGATCTGATCGGCCGATCCTTCATCAGCACGCTGACCTCCGAGACCGTCCCGAAATTCGACGAGATGGTGGCCGAAGCGCGCCTGGCCCGCGCGCCGCGCTGGCGGCAGTTGAACCATCTGACGCTGGGCGATTTGAGTCTGCCGGTGATCTATGCCGCCGTCGCCCATGGCGATGCGCTGCTGCTGGTCGGCCGCGACCGTCGCGAACTGGCCTCGGTGCAGCAGCGCCTGGTCCAGGCGCAGATGACCATCGAACAGGATTACGAACGCATCCGGCAGGCCGAAAGCCGGTATCGCGTGCTGTTCGAAACCGATGACGACGCGCTGGCGATCCTCGGCACGGATGCGGCCAAGATCGTCGATGCCAACGCCGCCGCGGCCGGCCTGCTGGGCCGCGATGCGGCGGATCTGACCGGCCGCAGTTTCATCAACAAGATCGCCCCCGACAGTCAGCCGGATCTGACCCGCCTGCTGGACACGGTGCGCACCAAGGGCGGCCAGCATGGCGCCGCGCTGACGCTGAAGAACGGCAGCACCAAGATCTGGCTGGAGGCGCTTTTGTTCCGGTCGGTCGCCGACACGCTGATTCTGTGCCGGTTGCGCCCGCATGACGGCAGCCGCCAGGATGGCGGCGGCGCCGATGACCCATTGGCGCGGCTTTACCACCAGACCGGCGATGCGATCGTCTTTACCGACATGGGCGGCACCATCCTGCGCTGCAACGGCGCGTTTCACGAACTGGCCAATGTCGCCGTGGCCGAACGGCTGCGCGAGGAAAATCTGGCGGACTTTCTGGGCCGGCCATCGGTCGATCTGCAGGTGATGACGTCGAATGCCATCCGGGCCGGCAAGCTGTCGGTCTATGCCACCACCTTGCGCAGCGAATACGGTGCAGAGATCCCGGTGGAGATTTCCACCACCCACCTGCCCGACCAGGACCCGCCCGGCTTCGCCTTCATCATCCGCGACGTCACCCGGCTGGAGGCCTCGCGCCAATCCGGCGCCGCGCTGACCAACGAGGCGGTGGAACACGTGATCGAACTGGTCGGTTCCACCCCGCTGAAGGAACTGGTGCGCTCCACCACGGACGTGGTCGAAAAACTGTGCATCGAAACCGCGCTCCGGCTGACCAGCAACAACCGCGCCGCCGCGGCAGAGATGCTAGGGCTGTCGCGGCAAAGCCTGTACGTCAAGCTGCGCCGCTTCGGGTTGATCGTCAGCGACGACTGAAGCACGGCCCATCGCAACGCAATCTAAACCTCCTGTCGCGCAGGGTCCGGCGTGGAATGCGCCTGCCCAAGAAATGCGCATATTCGCTGTGCGTGCGGCCCTCCCGTTGTTAGGCTGAGCGTGCCAATCGCGCCGGGTCCCGCCGGCCGCTTGCGTGGTATAGGAGACTGAGATGCAGCCCACCAACGAACCGTCCTTCCGCCAGTCGGTCGACATCATGTTCAATCGCGCCGCCGCGCTGATGGAACTGCCCCCCGGCCTGCGCGAGAAGATCCGCGTCTGCAACGCCACCTATACGGTCCGTTTCGGCGTTCGCCTGCGCGGGGAGATCCACACCTTCACCGGCTATCGGTCCGTCCATTCCGAACATATGGAACCCGTCAAGGGCGGTATCCGCTTCGCGATGTCGGTCAACCAGGACGAGGTCGAGGCGCTGGCGGCGCTGATGAGCTATAAATGCGCACTGGTGGAAACGCCCTTCGGCGGGTCCAAAGGCGGGTTGTGCGTCGACCCCCGCGAGTGGGAGCCGCACGAGCTGGAACAGATCACCCGCCGCTTCGCCTATGAACTGATCAAGCGCGACCTGATCAACCCGGCCCAGAACGTGCCCGCGCCCGACATGGGCACCGGTGAGCGGGAGATGGCCTGGATCGCCGATCAGTTCCGGCGCATGAACACCACTGACATCAACTCCGCGGCCTGTGTGACCGGCAAGCCACCCCATGCCGGCGGAATCCAGGGCCGGACCGAAGCGACGGGCCGCGGCGTGCAATACGCGCTGCAGGAGTTTTTCCGCCACGACGACGATATCGCATCGGCCAATCTGGACGGCGGGCTGGAAGGCAAGCGCGTCATCGTCCAGGGCTTGGGCAATGTCGGCTTCCACGCCGCGAAGTTTCTCAGCGAAGAAGACGGCGCGCTGGTGACCGGGGTGATCGAGCGCGATGGCGCGATCATAAATGAAAAGGGCCTGAACGTCGCGCTTTTGAAGCTGCATGTGGACGAGACCGGCGGCGTGCGCGGCTTCGAAGGCGGCGTGTTCGTGAACAACGGCGCCGAGGTGCTGGAATACGGCTGCGACATCCTGATCCCCGCGGCGATGGAGGGGGTGATCAATGCCGGCAACGCCGAACGAATCCGCGCGCCGCTGATCATCGAGGCCGCCAACGGCCCGGTCACCGCCAGCGCCGACGAAATCCTGCGCAAACGCGGCTGCGTGATCATCCCCGACATGTATGCCAATGCCGGCGGCGTGACGGTCAGCTATTTCGAATGGGTCAAGAACCTCAGCCATATCCGGTTCGGCCGGATGCAGCGCCGCCAGGAAGAGGCGCGGCACATGCTGTTGGTCAACGAGTTGGAAACCCTGAGTGCGAGCCATGACCTGAAATGGACGCTTACGGATGACTTCAAGTCGAAATACCTGCGCGGCGCGGGCGAGTTGGAACTGGTGCGCTCGGGGCTGGACGACACGATGCGCGGCGCCTATCAGGCCATGCGCGAGGTCTGGCGCAGCCGCCAGGATGTGGAGGATCTGCGCGTCGCCGCCTATCTGGTCGCCATCGAACGGGTCGCGCTGAGCTATCAGTCGAAAGGGCTCTGACCCAATAGGCTCGGCCGGGGCGATGGGTTGAAACCCATCCTACGCGCGGTTCTCACAGGTCGGGGCGACGGTGGCCCTGGACGATGGGTGTAAGGGGCTCCGAGCTCAACCCAGACCAAAAAGCGCCCCGGCGGCCCAAAGTACAACGCGCCCCGGCCCCCGAGCCGGGGCCTCGCCGCCATACGCGCTCAGTCCGGGTCGGGGTCCAGAAACCGCCCGTCCGGATCGGCCTTCATCAGCGCGATGATGTCGGCCATGTCGCGCGCGGCCTTGCCCGAGGTCGCGCCGCCCACACCCACACGGGTGCCCAGCCGCCACCAAAGCCCCGGCACCCAGCGCCGGCCGGGGGCGCCGTGCAGGCGCAGCAGGAAACCGTTGGAGGGTTTCAGCGCGAAGAACCCGCGATCGACGGAGGCGATATTGTCCAGCGCGGCGATCGGTTCGCCCGCGCTGTCGAACAGCCCCGCCTTGGTCAGCACCAGATCCCGGCCCGTGGCGCGATACATCACCAGCGCCTGCCACAGCGACAAAAGACCAAAGCCGATCAACGCCAGTCGTCCCGGCACGGTGGGTTCGGGCAACTGCACCGCCAGCACCAGCAACAGCAGCCCCAGCCCGCCCTGGACCACGGCGCCGAACACACGGCGCGCGGCCGACACGCGCAATATCGCGATGGGATCCGACAGATCTGCCATGGCCGCGCTTTTAGAACCGCCGGCCGGGAAGGGAAAGCCGCCCGCCACATTGTCGCTGCGATTGGTCGCTAGACTTAGGGCGCCGTAAAAGGGGGGACGATGCGCGACCTGGCGAAACTGCGTGTGGAGCTCGACATGCCAGCCTGGGTGCCGGCGGTGTTGCACACGCCCGCACGTATGGCGCTTGGCCTGGCGATCGGGCTGGGCTTCGGCGCCTATGGCGTGGCGCTCGCGGTCTCGTTGAACCGTGTCGTCCTGGGCTTGGGCGTGCCGGAACTGGAAGTTTCCCGCCTGCTGGCGCTGGGGGTCGGCGCCTGGCTGCTGCGATTGGCGGTGCTGCGCTGGGCCGCCCGCCGTGAGGCCGATGCCCGTCGGATTGTTGAGCAAACAGCAACATCCCGTCGCTGATCGGGCAAATTGTGACAGTCGCCGAAACGCCTATGTGATCGGGTAAGCAATCCGTTCACGGAGGATCCCATGTCGTTTCGACCCGTCAAATCAGAAACCCGCGCGCAGCCGACCATGGAGGGCGCCGGCGTCCACCTGCACCGCGTCTTTGGCTTCGGCGATCCGGGCGAGAGCGATCCGTTTCTGTTGCTGGACGATTTCTGCAACGACGACCCGGCCGCGTATGCCCAAGGCTTTCCCTGGCATCCGCATCGCGGCATCGAGACCATAACCTACGTCCTGGAAGGCGAGGTCGAACACGGCGACAGCCTGGGCAATCGCGGCCTGCTGGGGCCGGGCTCGGTCCAGTGGATGACCGCCGGGTCGGGCATCATGCACCAGGAAATGCCGCGCGGAAACGCCGCCGGCCAGATGCACGGGTTCCAGCTTTGGGCCAATCTGCCCAGCGCGCTAAAGCTGACCGCGCCCCGCTATCAGGATATCGGCGCCACCGATATCCCCGAGGTGGTCGAGGACAACGGCGTCCGGGTGAAAGTGATCATCGGCGATTTCTGGGGCCGAACCGGCCCGGTCGACGGGATCGCCGCGCAGCCGATGGTGCTGGATGTCTCGGTGCCGCCGGGCGTGCGCGCGGACCTGCCGGTCGACACCTACGCCAAGGCCTTCGCCTATGTCTTTGCCGGGGCCGGGCAGTTCCGCGATGCCTCCGCCCCGCAGGGCGTGCGGGTGGAGAAGGAATTCGCCGGGCAGGAATTGAACCTGCGCGACATGAGCGGCAACCGGACGCTGGTGCGCTTCGATACCGGCGACACGGTGCGCGTGACCGCGGGGCCAGAGGGCGTTCGGTTTCTGCTGGTCACCGGCAAACCGATCCGCGAACCGGTCGCCTGGCACGGGCCGATCGTGATGAACACGCGCGCCGAGTTGATGCAGGCGATGCGCGATCTGCAAAACGGCACCTTCATCGCGCCGGCCCACTGACCCGCGCCCCCCGGCCGCCGCACCCCATCGCCGCGCCGGGAGCCGCCGCCGGGCGGGGGCATCGAACCCCCGCCCGGCGGCTTTGGCGCATACCCCCAGGCGCTGCACCGGCCAAACCCGCGCCGGGACGGCACCGGACGGGTGGCAATTGGCACAGCCGCCCGCGCCGCCACCGGATAGGCTGACCGCGGAAGCCACCGCCGCCCCGCAGGCCCGGCCTTGGAGAACGCCCGACATGATGATCGCGAGGTACCGGACCGCACTGCCCCTCCACCGTGCCCGAGGCTTCGCGCTCAGCGACATCGACGCACCCGGCGCGGCCTTTCGCACCGCGCTGCTGTCCAAAGCGGGGCGCGGCAGGCTGCACGCCACGCTCGGCGCCCGCGCGGACAGCGCCCGCCGCCGCGGGCTTGGTCTGATCCTGTCCCTGCCCGGTGGTGACCTTGCCATCCAGGGCCACCCCGCCCCGTTGCGCCGGGCAGTCGCGCTGATGGGCGACATCCGGCAGGGCCACGAGACGGCGTCCACCCCCATCGTGCTGAGCGGTCTTCTGGCGCCGCGCGCGACCGGCGCGGCGGCCGATCTCCACCGCCCGATCCGCGGTTTGGCCCGCAGCGGTGTCGACATGGTGATCGCCACATGCGCAAGCACATCCGACGCGGTCGCCACAGTGCATGCCGCCGCCGCGTTCGACCTGCCCATTGCCATACGCTTCACGACCACCGCCCAGGGCGATCTGCCCGGTGGCGGCACGCTGGCGGACGCCATCGCAGCGGTGGACGACAAGGCGGCCGGCGCAACCGGCGCGACCAACGCGACCCCGGTGTTCTACCTCGCCGACATGACCGGCGCGCCGACACCGCATCCGCGGCTCAGGCGATTGAGGGCCGACGCGCACGACCAAGGCGATTTCGGGCGGCTGACACGCATAGAGGGCGGCTTCGGCGGCCCGCTAAGCGCCGCGTCCCCCCGGCTGTCGCAGGCCGCCTGACCCTAATCCATCTCCGCCGACCAATCCTCCAGAAACGCGGCCATCGCCGCACTGCCGGTCTCCGCGATCTCTCTCGGTCGCAGCACCGCGCCCGCCTTTAGCAACAACCGCGCACAGGTGACATGATCGCGGGACCGGCGCGCCGGGCAAAATTCGGCGCCGTGGATCACCGTGCCCAACGCGTCGCCGCCATAGGCGTTCTCGCGCGCCAGATCGGGGGCGAACTCCAGCAGATAGGCCACCTGCTCCGGCAACCCCTCCCACCCGGCCACATGCAGCGGCGTCAGGTCCATTTCGTCGCGCGTCTCCGGATCCAGCCCCGCCAGAAGCAATGCGCGCAGATGCGCCAGCCGTTCGGGCCGTGCCGCGATCCGGCAAGGCAACAGCCGCAGTTCCGGCGCCAGATCCTGCGATGACAGCCGGGCATCGGGCGCACTGCCGCGGGCACAGGCGGCCAGCGCGGCGACGGTCGGCGGCAACGGCTCCGCATGCCCGGCCTGCGCCAGTGCCTCTGCGGCGGCGTCGTTGCCATAGACCCGCGCGACCGCATGCGCGGTCAACCCCTGCCAGCGCAGCGCCGGGTCGGCGCCGTGGTCCAGCAACGCACGCACCACCGGGGCGCCGCACCACCGCCGCGCCGCCTGGTGCAGCGCCGGGACCGAGGTCATCGGCTCGCCCGATGGATGCAGCGGCAGGGCTTCCGCCGTCTGCGCGCCGGCCTTCAACAACATCGTCACCATCTCAAGATCGTCGAAATCGAGCGCCCGGTTCAACGCATTCGTGCCATCGGGGTTCGCGCCATGCGCCAAAAGCAGCCGCAGCGCGCGCGCATCGCCGAACTCGGTGGCGTGATAGAGCGACTCGTCGTCATCCGGATTGGCGCCATGGCGCAAAAGCCACTCTCCCAACGCCAGGTTCCGGGCATGGCCCAAGGCGCCATAAAGCGGCGACAGCCGATGCGGCGCGTCGGGATCGGGCGCAAAGCCCAGGTTCACATCCGCCCCCGCCGCCAGCAGCAGATCGGCGATCCGCAGCATCGCCGGCGCCCGCTCCGGCGCCATGTGCAGATACTGCGAAAACGCCAGATGCAGCAACGGGACCCGCGGCCCGATGGCCCGGGTCGCCACCGTGGGATCGCGCGCGATGGCAGCCTCCACCGCGGGCAGATCGTAGAGCGCGATCTGCAAGTCGAGCCGGTCGCGCGGCAGATCCGGGTCCTCGGCCAGAAGCGCCTCGACCACCCAGTTCTGCCCGAAATAGAGCGCCATCTTCAGCCGCTGGGCCCGGTCGGCGCGCGACATGGCGGCGGTCTCTGCGGCGAATTTCAGCCGCGGCCAACTCGCCGCGCCGGCCTCCACCGCCACCACATGCAGGAAATCGGCATGCGCCGCCGCGGGCTTTGCGCCCAACACCGCGCGCACACGCACCTCGGCGTCCGCATCCGCGCCACGATAGGCTTTGCGCAACAGCTTGGCTTGGCGCCGCAGCGCCGTCAGATCGATATCCATCGGTTTTTCTCCCAACCACCCGATGGTTCGCCAAAACCGGGCCGGTGAAAAACCGAAAAGTGAAGACATGAAGAACGGGTGCGCCCAGCGCTATCCGCGAACCGAGGATGCCGCCCGCCGCGGCGCCACCACAGTAACCCCATCACCGGGGCACCGCAACGCCCGCGCCTCCACGCGCAAGCCGGCATCGCAAACCCGGGCAACCCCCGCGCCTTCGGCCCCGCAAAATACCCGCCACAGCGACCAACTCCCCCGCCCCCGCACCGCCGCCGCCCTCGGCCCCGAAATGCGCCCCGCGTCTTCGCTCACCAACCATCCCACCAGAGGCACGGGCCACCCACGCCCCCGCCAGAGCCCGATCGACGCGCTTCTTTGTTCCCCAAATATTCCCGCCGGAGGCATCAAATATCAAAACACCACCATCGCCGGTGGTCGCCCTGATCCGTGAACGCCGGGGCTTCGCCCGTGCGCGCCTGAAATCCTCCACTGGAGGATTTCAGGGACGGCGCTTACGCTAAATCACGCGTAGGCGGGGCGTTTCGGGGTGCAGCGCAGGCGATTCTTGAACCGGCTGGGGCGGACCCACCCGGCCAGCGCCTGGGTTTTGACATAGGAAATCGTGATCTGCGCGCCACCGCGCCCCTGGGGCACGACATAAACGCTCAGATGTGCCAGATCGGGATGATCGACGAACGCCCAGACGCCATCGACATGGTCCGCCGCGGCGGCCGAATCATCGCGATACACCAAAAGCTCCGCCGCGGACGGGGAGGAACACTCCTGCACCGTCAGATCGGCATAGCTTGGATTATCTACCCTAAACACGCGGGCCATAACACACACCCCCTAAAGGAACTCATCACGTTAACTACCTCGTAACTAACATATTCTCGTCAAAGTTTAAAGAATTCGTTGCCGGCGCGCCCCAGAAGTGTGGCTGCCAGGTCGGCCCCCATCTCTGCCGCCTCCGGCACCGGGCCGGAAACCGCGTCGGCATGCGCTACGCCGCCATCGGGGCGGATGATCTCGCCGCGCAGATGCACCCCCTCCGCGGTCACTTCCGCCAAGCCGCCGATCGGGGTCTGACACGACCCGTCGAGCCCGCGCAGAAACGCCCGCTCCGCCGCCAGCCGATGCCCGGTCACGGCATCGTGCAACGGTTCCAGCAGCGCCGCCGCGCGTGTGTCCGCCGCGCGCCGCTCGATGCCGATCGCACCCTGCGCCACCGCCGGCAGCATGGCGTCCGTCTCCACCGGCGCATGCGGCACCGCGCCCAGCAACCCCAGCCGCGTCAGCCCCGCCATGGCCAGGAACGTCGCACCCGCCACGCCGGCCTCCAGCTTGCCCAGCCGCGTCTGCACGTTGCCGCGGAACTCCACCACCTGCAGATCGGGGCGCCGGTGCAGCAACTGCGCCCGCCGGCGCAGGCTCGACGTGCCCACCACCGCACCCTGCGGCAGATCGGCCAGCGCGCCGTGCCGCAGCGACACGAAGGCATCGCGCACATCCTCGCGCGGCAGATAGCAGTCCAGCAGCAGCCCCGGCGGCTGATCCACCGGCATGTCCTTCATCGAATGCACCGCGATGTCGATGGAGCCGTCCAGCAACGCCTCCTCGATCTCCTTGGTGAACAGCCCCTTGCCGCCGATCTCGCCCAGGGGCCGGTCCAGCACCCGGTCGCCGGTGGTCTTGATCACCACGATCTCGAACGCCGCCTCGGGCAGATCATGCGCCGCCATCAACCGGTCGCGGGTCTCGTGCGCCTGCGCCAGCGCCAGCGGCGAGCCGCGGGTGCCGATCCGCAGCGGCGCCGCGGGGGTGGGGTGTAAATCAGACATGACGCGCACCCTAAAAGCCTGTCAGCCGGGGCGCAATCGCCCTCGGCCCTTCCCACGCCGCGCCCACGGCTGTAACGTCCGCCTGACAGTCCGGGAAAGACAGCTATGCCGCAGCATGGATACATCATGCCAAACGTAGGAATGTGGAGGGATGTGTGAAAGCAGCGACTGTAAAGCGCAACATGAGATATGGTTTGTACGGTCTCTCAGTAACGGTGCTAATAGTTTTACTGATTATAAATAATATGATCGCCGATAATGTGTCGATTTACATATTCGTACTTATATGCATCCTAACTTTGACAACATTTGTATTTCTAATCATATTAGGCTTGTTCCCAATATTGTACACGTTTGTGAATAAATATGTCGCCAGTGATTGGCAGAAGAGGCACATGAGACCTCTAGACTTTTTCATTGTGGAGGCTGAGAAGTGACCTCTGCCACTGAAACGTATCTTTAGGGCCGACCCGCCGGCGTTGCCGTAGACGTATCATCAAAGGGTTATTCGGAAGCGTCTTCGCCAGGGGGAAAGACCATGACCACATCGCAAAAGACAATCCTCCGCGCCCTCGCGGGTGAGGCGCTCGACCCGCCGCCGGTCTGGATGATGCGCCAGGCCGGGCGCTACCTGCCCGAATACCGCGCCACGCGGGCGCAGGCCGGCAGCTTCCTCGATCTCTGCTACACCCCCGATCTGGCGGCCGAGGTCACGCTGCAGCCGATCCGCCGCTATGGCTTCGACGCGGCGATCCTGTTCGCCGATATCCTGCTGGTGCCCCAGGCGCTGGGCGCCGATCTGTGGTTCGTCGAGGGCGAGGGCCCGCGGCTGTCCACCGTGACCACGGCGCAGGACATGGCGGCGCTGAAACCGGCCGAGGCGGTCCACGACACGCTCGCCCCGGTCTATGAAACCGTCCGGCTGCTGGCCCGCGCGCTGCCCAACGAAACCACGCTGATCGGGTTCGCCGGCGCGCCCTGGACGGTGGCGACCTATATGATCGCGGGGCGCGGCACCAAGGATCAGGGCCCGGCGCGGGCGCTGGCCTATCGCGACCCGGCTACGTTCGATGCCCTGATCGACCGCATCACCGAGGCGACCATCGCCTATCTTCTGAAACAGATCGAGGCCGGGGCAGAGGTGGTCAAGCTGTTCGATAGTTGGGCCGGCGCGCTGCCCGGGCCGCTCTTCGACCGCTATGCCACCCAGCCCATGCAGCGCATCGTCACCGCGATCCGCGCGGCCGCGCCGGGCGTGCCGATCATCGGCTTCCCGCGCCAAGCGGGGGAGAAGACCATCCCCTTCGTCCAGGCCACCGGCATCGAGGGCTGCGCCATCGACACCTGCGTCGACCCAGGCTGGGCGGCGCGCGAATTGCAACCCTTGGCCTGCGTGCAGGGCAATCTCGACCCAATGCTGCTGGTCACCGGCGGCGAGGCGCTGGCCGAGGCCACCCGCGCCACCGCGCGCGCCTTTGCCGGCGGGGCGCATATCTTCAACCTGGGCCATGGCATCACGCCGGATGCCGACCCCGCGCATGTCGACGTGATGCTGCAGGCCTTGCGCGGCTGACACCCGCCCGCGAAAAAGAACGCCCATGCACTTCACCACCCGCCCCGATATCACCGGCAGCTTCGGCGTCTGCACCTCGACACACTGGATCGCCTCTTCCGTCGGCATGAAAATGCTGGAGGCCGGCGGCAACGCCTTCGACGCCGCCGTCGCCATGGGGTTCGCGCTGCAGGTGCTGGAGCCGCATCTGGTCGGCCCCGGCGGCGATCTGCCGGCGATCTTCTATTCCAAACGCGAGGACAAGGTGCGCGTGATCTGCGCCCAGGGGCCGGCCCCGGCGGGCGCCACGATCGATCACTACCGGGCCGAGGGGATGGAGGTCATTCCCGATAACGGGCTTCTGGCCACCGTCATTCCGGGCGCGTTCGACGGCTGGATGCGGATGCTGCGCGATTACGGCCGGCTGCCGCTGGCGGACGTGCTGGCGCCGGCGATCTGGTATGCCGAACACGGCCACCCGCTGCTGCCGGGCGTCGGCGCGGTGATCGCGGGGCTGGCGGATTTCTTTCGCGACGAATGGCCCAGCTCCTACGACACCTGGGTTCCGGGCGGCCAGGTGCCGCAGCCGGGGCGGCTGTTCCGCAACCCGGTGCTGGCCGAAACCTGGACCCGGATCCTGGCCGAGGCGGCGGCGAAGCCGACCCGCGAGGCCCAGATCGACGCCGCGCGCGATGCCTTCTATCGTGGCTTCGTGGCCGAGACGATGTCCGCCTATCTCGACCGCGCCGAGGTCATGGATGCCAGCGGCACCCGCCATCGCGGCGTGCTCAGCGCCGACGATCTGGCGGGCTACGCCGCGACCATCGAAGACCCGCTGACCCTGGACTATCACGGCTGGACGGTCGCCAAATGCGGGCCGTGGACCCAAGGCCCGGTGCTCTTGCAAAGCCTCGCGCTGCTCGCCGGCATCGACCTGGCCGCGATGGACCCGGGCGGCGCCGATTTCGTGCATACCGTGACCGAGGCGATGAAACTCGCCTATGCCGACCGGGAGGTCTATTACGGCGACCCGGCCCATGCCTCCGTGCCGCTGGAGGCCCTGCTCTCCGCCGCCTACAACGCCGACCGGCGCGCGCTGATCGGGTCACGGGCCAGCCTCGACCTGCGCCCGGGTACCGTGCCGGGGTTCGAGGATCAGCGCGCGCGGACGCTGGCACTGCTCGACCGGCTCTCGGCCACCGACCGCCCGGTCTATGAACCCACCATGGCGCATCTGTCCGAACCGCGCGGCGACACCGTGCATCTGGACGTGATCGATGCCCAGGGCAACGTGGTCTCGGCCACGCCCTCGGGCGGCTGGCTGCAATCCTCGCCGGTGATCCCGGGTCTGGGCTTTGCGCTGAACAGTCGGGCCCAGATGTTCTGGCTGGAAGAGGGGCTGCCCACCAGCCTGGCCCCGGGCCGGCGGCCGCGCACGACGCTGACGCCCTCGCTGGCCTGGCGGGGCGGCGCGTTTCTGTCCTTCGGCACGCCCGGCGGCGATCAGCAGGACCAATGGCAATTGTCCTTCTTCCTGCGCCATGTCCATCACGGGCAAAGCCTGCAACAGGCCATCGACGCGCCGCTTTTTCACAGCGGCCATTTCCCCGCCAGCTTCTACCCTCGCGCCCGCCGGCCGGGCCTGCTGGCGATCGAGGAAAGCTTCGGCACAGACGTGCTGGCGGATCTGGCCGGGCGCGGGCATGTGCTGGCACCGGCCCCGCCCTGGAGCATCGGCCGCATGACCGCCGCCGCCCGCGCCACCGACGGCATCCTGTCGGCCGCCGCCACACCGCGCCTGATGCAGGCCTATGCCGTCGGCCGCTGAACCCGCCCCGTCGGATGGGGTTCCACCCCATCCCGCCTGCGCAGCCCATCCACCCGTAGGACGCAGCTTCACCCCATCCCGCGAACCGCCGCACCCCTCACTCAAGCCGCACCTCCGCCCCGCTGGCCGCCGCCTCCAACACCGCCTCCACAACCCGCAACGACCGCAACCCCTCCGCGCCCGAGACCAGGGGCGCCGCGCCGCGGATCACCTCCGCAAAATGCCGCGCCTGCGCCACCAGCGGGTCCACCGGCGGCGCCGCGACCGCCTCGACCTTGAGCGGCGCCCACCAGTGCGGGGCGCCGTCCTCGGCCGACCACAGCGCGGCATCCGGCAGGCTCAGCGACCCCAGCGTGCCGCCGATCATCGCGCATGCGGCCTGCGCGCGCGGATAGGCCGGGTTCTCGCCCGCCGTCATCTCCCAACTCCAGGGCGCGGCGATCGCGTCGGACAGGGTCAGCGTGCCCAGGGCGCCATTGGCGAAGCGCAGCAGAGCCACCGCGCTGTCCTCCACCGCCAAGCCGCGCACGGCGTTCGAGACCTCCGCCCGCACCGCCACGATCTCTCCGCACAGATGGCGCAGCAGATCCACATCGTGGATCAGGTTGATCATCACCGGCCCGCCACCGGGCGCGCGCCGCCAGGGCGCATCGAAGTAATCCCCCGGCTTGGGCAACCAGCAAAACCCGTGCACCGCCACGATCCGACCCAGCCGACCGGCTTCGATGGCGGCCTTGGCGCGGGCCACCTGCGGGTTGTGCCGCCGGTGATGCCCGACCAGCACCGGCACGCCGGCCGCCTCTGCCGCGGCCACCAAGGGCGCCGCCGCCGCGGCACTTTCGGCCAAGGGTTTTTCCACCAGCACCGGCACGCCCGCGGCAATCGCGGCCCCCGCGTGCCGGGCGTGCAAAGCGGTGGGCGTGGCCGCGATCAGCCCGTCCGGCGCCCGCGCCAGCGCCGCCTCCACCGTCTCCACCCAGTCGACCCCGCGCGCCGCCGCCCAGTCCCGCGCCGCCGGATCCGGATCGGCGACGACCGCCAACTCCAACCCCGCCGCCGCCAACGCCGCGGCATGCTGCCGCCCGACCAACCCGGCACCCGCGAGCGCAATCCTCATGGCGCGCGCATCACAGACGCCGCCGCACCGGCTCGGAAACAGGAGGCGTTATGAATAGCCGCCCTTTCAAGCCAAACACGCCCGATGAACTTGCTCCCGATCATAGCATTTCGACAAAGCACTCATCAGCACCGGCAAATATCTCCGCTATCGATCCGTTCTCAGATCGCCACCGCACGCGATACATCGACCTTCCGGCGAAGCGGCAATCCCTACCGAAGCCCGCGCCGGAAAGCGACGTCCCGGTCTCCTGTCTTCGCCTGACGTTCTCCCGCATGACAGCGATCTCATCGCCGACATAAGTACCCCGCTCCGGCAGCCCCTGGGCGCCAGGCTTCGGAACCCAAGGCTCTCCAAACCCCTCCCGGTTGAGAAACGCCACAAGCAGCGCCTCGCGCGTGCCGGGCTGAAAGTGCTCCGCCACGATCTCCGGCAGCCCGGCGTAATGCCCGGAGAGCTTTTGCCGTAATCCCGGGATCGCGTCCAATTCTGCGGCCAACTCGGACCCTTCCGGCGGTGGCGCCTGAAAACGGTTCACCTCCCGCGGGATCGGATTGGCGCACCCGCACAAAAGACCAATCAGACCGGCTACAACAAAAAATCTCGTCACGGATCGTCCTCACCCGCATGAAGCTCGTAGCCACCAGTATACGTCACCCTTGGATGTGACGGCCAGAGAAGCCCCGCCCTCGCGGCCCCGAACCATCCGAGCGCCCGTAGGATGGGCTTCCACCCCATCCCGCCACCCCGCTCGGCAACGCGCACCACGAAGGGCCACGGCCCCAACTATCCGTGCGCGAACGCCCTGCTGGACACCTGAATGGAGTTCCCCGAAGGATCCTTGGCATTGGCAAATACATATCCCTCCGCCCGATGGATCTTGCCGAATTTCAGACCTTTGCCGCTGGATGCCTCACAGAACGCCGCGACATCCTCGACATCGAAGACAAGCTTCACCAGCACTTGTCCCTCCTTCTGCCGGGCGGAGGCGGGATGCAGAAGTATCGCGATGCCCGCGGCCTGCGGGATCAGTTCCACGATCCGATCACCGCGGGCATGGGAGATCGAGAACCCGAAATGGCCGGCGTAGAACTGTGCCATCTCTTCTGTTTTCTTCGTATAGATGACTATTCGCCCAAGCGGTGCCGTCATTGCCGAGGTCTCGTTGTCAGCTTCTTCGAGAAAGCATAGCCGAAAACAGGCCACAATGCGCGCGCGGCCTGACGATGCGTGAACGGAACCGCCTGCACCGCCTCCTTGCCTGGACCATCGTCTTCCTGGCAGCACTCGGCTTGCCGATCTATGCGCTCGGGTTCGAGTGGCGCCTCACCGACACTTGCGCCCCGGATCTGCCGGCCGCCGTCTTTGCCGAAACCCGCAGGGTCGCGCTGATGACCTGGGCCGGCACGCTGGTCGGGGTCGGCGCCGGCATCCGGGTCCCGCTGTCGCTGATCGGGGTTTCGGGCGGGATCGTCTGGTGGGCGTTCGGCCTCTGGAAAGCCCTCTCGCTCGGCCTCGCCCTGATCGTCACCCCGGGCTGTTTCGAGGGCTACAGCTTTCTCGCCGACCGCGCGCACCCGCTGGAGGCGCCGCTGGGACTGCTGACCTTGGCAAGCTGGCTGCTGCTGCTCGTGGCGATCACCCTGCGCGCCGCGACCGCAGGCGCGCGCCCCACGCAACCGACCCGCCCGTAGGATGGGTTTCAAACCCATCCTACCATGGGCGGCACGCGCAACCCCGGGGGCCGGGATGCTTTCATCGCGCGCCATTCGCACCAATAGGTCCTGATCCTGTCGGTTCAGAAGCTGATCCAAGTGCAGAAGCCGGCCGCGATGCCTGCGGCCGCGGGGGCGAACGCCCCGCGGCCCGGTGTCACCCGTTGATGCCCGGGATCTCGATATCGTCGCTATAGACCGGGCCATAGCCGCGTTCGACCGCCCAACCGTACCAGTCGTCGACCACCGTGCCGGTCAGCAGGATCCCGATGCCGCCGGTCAGCGTGCACAGAACCGCGAACCACCAGGCCCAGCGGTGGATCCCCTCCATCGTGGCGTTGAAACCCATGGTCCAGCGCCAGAACAGACCGGCCCGTTCCGAAGCGGTGCCGCGGTCGACGATCTGTTCGATCTCCCGGTCGCCGCCCAGCCGGCTGACCGCCAGGATGGTGGCGCCATGCATCGCGAACAGCAGCGTCGAGCCATAGAGGAACACGATCGAAAGCGCGTGGAACGGATTGTAGAACAGGTTCCCATAAGTCAGCGAGAAATTGTTCGTCCAGTCCAGATGCGTGAAGATCCCGTAAGGCACCGCCTCCGCCCAGGACCCCATCATCAGCGGCCGGATCAGCCCCAGCACCAGGAACAGCCAGATCGCCGAGGCGAAGGCCCAGCATACATGGTATCCCATGCCCAGCGCCCGCGCCCGGCTATAGGACCGTGCCCACCACGCCAGGACCGAGATCAGCAGAAACACCGAAGAGATGACCCACCAGCCGCCCTCGTCCAGCGGCGCCATGCCCAGCCCGTATTCCTCCGTCGGCGGATCGAGCGACAGATAGAACAATTCGCGCAGGAACAGCGCGGGGTTGAAGTTCACCTCGATCCAGAAGTTCAGCCCGACGATGAAGAACCACAACGCCCCCGCAACCAGGCTGATCACCCCGAAAAAGCCCAGATGGATCGGCCCGATCTGGGCGTTGCCGAACCAACCGGCCAGTTTGGAGAAGAACGGGTCGCGGCTGCGGTCCGAGTTCCAGCCCGCTTCCACCGCCATGCCGGTCTCGGGCGGGCCCTGAACCTGCACCTGGGTAAAGATGTTCTGATATTCTAGCGCCATCCTCAGCCCCTCCTCACAGATCCGCCCAGAAGGGCAATTCCAGATACCAATCCCACCACAGGACCCAGGCGTCTTCCCAAAGCGTGCCTGAGATCACGATGCAGATTGCCGACCAAAGCCCCGCATTGAGTGCAAGCAGCAACCCGAGCCTATGGATGCCCAAGGGCCCGATCGAATACCCGATGAAATCCCGGAAATAGGTGTCCTCGTGATCCGGCGTGCGCACCTCGTCGCCCGAGGGGTTGGTGGCCGACAGGATCAGGCTTCCGTGCAACGCCAGCGCCAGCGTGGTCGTGAAGAACAGGCTGACGGCGATCATATGCGCCGGATTGTAGTGGAAGTTGCCGTAGTTGTACCCGACATTCGACACCCAGTCCAAATGCGTCCAGATACCGTAGGGAAAGCCGTATCCCCAGGCGCCCATCCAGACCGGGCGGATCACCACCAGGGTCACATAGGCCGCGATCGCCACGCCGAACGCGAAGGGCACGTGATAGCCCATGCCCAGCTTGTTGCAGATCTCCACCTCGCGCATCATCCAGCACCCGAAGGCGCCGATCGCGCAGATCGTGATGATCTGCCAAAGCCCGCCCTCGTTCAGCGGCATCAGCGCCAGCCCGGCCTCGACCTTTGGCGGATAGATCGAAATCAGCCACGGGTTCCAGGTCGGCCCGATCGCGGCGCCGTAGAATATCAAAAGGGTCCCGAAGGCGGCAAAGAAGAACCCCGCCACGCCGAAAAAGCCCACATAGAACGGGCCGACCCAGAAATCGAACAGGCTCCCGCCGATCAGCGTCCCGCCGCGGACGCGGTATTTTCTCTCGAAGCTCAGCAATGCCATGCTCTGCGTCTCCGCTTTGGCCGCGGCCCCTTGCATCGGGCGCTGCCGGTGTTTCTCCTCTTGATCCGCTGCGGGCGGGGCGACCCCGCCCGCAACGTGGTTTTGTCGTGCAAGGCGGGGTTAGCCGCCGGCTGCACGCTCGGCTGCGGCGATTTCAAACCAGTTGTAACCGTCCGCACCCGTGCTGAGCAGGACGAGGTGAATCATCGCCGCCAGCAGGAACAGGAACACGCCCTGCGCCACGAAAACGCGGCGCGGGTCGAACACCAGCCAGATCTTGTAGAACTTGCTCATATCCATGTGATCGTGCTCCTCAGAACCAAGGACGCCAGATGAACACCGCGAGGTGCGCCACAATCGCGACAACGCTGAACAAGGTCAGCCCGCTCATGTAGACACTGTGCAGTTCCTGCGCCTGGTCATCGGTCAAGCCCGTGAATGACAGGCCCGTGTTTTCAGCCATGTACTCTCCTCCTTAGGATCGTCTGACCGATGCCGCGGAACCCTCGCGGCCAGGGCGCCCCGGTCCTTCCGGACCAAGGCTTCCGGCGGGTCGCCCCGCCGGATCTCGTGCCTCGCGCGTCTTTAGAACGCGGAGAAAATGCGCGGCGTCACCTCGTCGGCCATGGCCCAGGCGTGGGTGACGAAGAACCGCCGCCGGGTGCCGCGGCGCGGCACCGCCATGCGTATCAATGCGGGCGCCAGCGAGATCAGGAACACGGCGGCGAAGTAGATGCCGTATTCCAAACCCGGTGCGCGGCTGCGCGCGGTCGGACTGCGTGCGATCATGGGTCAGCCTCCTCCTCTGGTGTGTTCGGGGTCCGCGGTGCCGACGCACCCGCCCCGTCTCGTTGCGGGGCCAGCGCGGCGACGGTGTCGGCCGCCACCTCCTCGGCTCCGGTTTCACGCGCCGCCGCCTCGGCCGCGTCGCGCAAGGATTTCGCCGCCGAGATCCGGGTCAGGATCGGATGGCGGGCGACGATGTCGTCCAGCAGACGCTTGGCCTCCGCCGACCAGGGCAGATCGGCGCCGCGCACCGGCGTCGCCGGGCCGGCATCCATCTCTCCGGCCAGCGGCAGTATGTGGAACAGCGCGTCGAACAGCCCGTTGCAGATCTCCTGCAGCAGATAGGTCGCGCCGGCATAGCCCATGAACGGCGTGCCGGTATGGCGCCGGATCGCGGCGCCCGGGAAACTCGCGGGGATGAACGCCGGCTGCGGCCCGAACCCGCCCTTGGCCTCGGCCAGGTACATCTTTTCGTTGATCGACCCCATCAGCACCAAGGGCCGCTTTTCCGCCACCATCGCCTTGACGTCATCATTGTCGGTCTTGGTGCCCGCCTTGCGCGCCACGGCGAATGCGCAGGGCAGGCCCAGGTCGTCCTCCAGGTACTTGCGGATACCGCGGGAATAGGTCTCGTTGGCGACGATCCCGAAAGAGGCCGTGGCAAAGAAATCCTGCGTCACCGACCGCCACAGATCCCAGACCGGTTTCAGCGTCGAATGCTTCTCGGTCTCGATAAAGGGCCGCGGGTCCAAACCCAGCATCCCACCCAGCGTCTCCAGAAAGGCGGTGGTGCTTTCGATGCCGATGGGCGCCTGCAGATACGGCTTGTCCAGCACCTCGGCCAGGCCGCGGCCGAACTCGCGATACATCACCACATTGGCGTCGGCATCGATCAGCTTGGCCATGTCGCCCAGATGCGCCCCTAGGGGCATGACCATGTTGATCTCGGCCCCGATCCCCTCGACCAGCCGCCGGATCTCGGCCAGATCGGAAGGCATGTTGAACGTGCCGTACATCGGCCCCAGGATATTGACCCGCGGCTTGGCGCCCTCGGGGCGCTTCGGCTGGCGCGGCATGCGGCCCTTGGTCATGCCGAACTCGGTAAAGGTCCAGGTCATCGCCCGGTCGGCGCATTGCCACTGATCTTCGTCGATGGTGCGCGGCAGAAACCGCTGGATATTCGTGCCCTGCGGCGTGACCCCGCCGCCGATCATCTCGGCGATCGATCCGGTGACCACGACCGCCGGCAACACAGGGTCGAGCGTGCCCCAGGCGCGCTTCATCGCGCCCTCCGTGCCCTCGCGCCCCAGTTCCTCCTCGCCCAATCCGGTGACCACGATGGGCAGTTCATGCGGCGGCAAGCCGTCGGTGTAATGCAGCACCGACGTCACCGGCAGGTTCTCGCACCCTACCGGCCCGTCGATGACGACCTGCAGACCCTTGAGCGCGGTAAAGGCGTAAACCGCACCCCAATAGCCCCCCGCCCGGTCATGGTCCTGGATCAGCATCGCGCGATCTTCCGGACCGAACCGCAGGGGGTCGGCGTCTTATGCCTCCGGCGGGGACTGAGCGCCGTCCCGGAAACCGTCCGGTGGATGGTTTCAGGCGCGAACGGGCAAAGCCCTATCGCCAACAGCGCATCCACCCGTTCGCCCCTGAAACGCTCCACCGGAGCGTTTCCGAGACGGGGACAGGGCTTCGCCCGTTCGCCCCTGAAACCATCCACCGGAGCGTTTCCGAGACGGGGCTCACTTTCTTTGTTCCGAAAATATCCCGGGGAGCGCGAGGGGCTGGCCCCTCGCTCCGACATTAGCGGCGCGATAACCTGAGTGTTTTTGTCGCCATACGCATGCCATACGCATGCCATACGCATGCCAGACACCCGATTTTGGCCCCTCACCCCGATCATATCATCTCCGCGGCTTTGGCGGCACGGGCGCGTTTTTCCAGCTTCTTGGCATGCCGCGCCCGGAACTCGGGCTGCAGGTTCGGCGCCCCTTCCCAGACCCCGGCGGTGTCGCCGCTGCCCACGCCGTCGAAGAATTCGGCCATCCGATCCATGCGGTCCTTGTTGGCCATTGCGGCGTTGACGACCTGCGCCAGCGCCCCGGCGCCGGCTGCGCCCATCAGCGGTCGGGCAGAGATCAGATTGGTGAAATAGAGCGCGGGGATCCGCGCCTCCTTGGCCTTCTGCACCACCGGCGTCGTGCCGATGGCCAAGTCGGGCTGCACCGCCTCCATCGCCGCCAGATCATCCTCCAGCGAGGCGCGAAAGGTCACCGTCACGCCGCGGGCGCGCAGCCAGGCAGCATCGTCTGCCGACCAGGGTGATTTCGCGCAAGCCGTTCCGACATAAGGGATTTCCGCGCCGCTCTCGATCAGAAGCCGCGCCACCAGCAGCTCCGACCCCTCATAGCCCGACAGCGTGATCCGGCCCTTGACCGGCGCCGCGGCCAGCCCGGCCCGGATCGCCGGCAGGGTTTCCGCCAGCACCGCATCGACCTTGGCCGCCGGCAGTCCATGCAGATCGCCGACCGATTTCAGCCAGGCCTCCGTCCCCTCCACACCCACGGGCGCCGAGCCCAGAACGGGCCGCCCCGCGGCCTCGAACTCGCGCACCGCGGCCGTGTAGAACGGATGGATCGCCGCCACCGCACTTGCATCGAGCGCGGCGTAAAGCTCGCGCCACTCGCGCACCGGCACCACCGGCCCCGCCGCCAGACCCAAGGGCGCCAGCAGGCCGCCGATGGCCATCGGATCGGCCGGAAACATCTCCCCCAGCAGCGCGACCGAGGGCCGGCCCCGATCCACCCCCGCCGGCGCCGCCACCGGCCCCGCCGCAGCCTCGCTGCGGGCATAGGCAAGCATCGCGCCCGCCAGCACGTCCTTGGCCTCGGCATGGGTGGGGATACCGAAGCCCGGCACGTCGATGCCGACGATACGCACGCCGTTGATTTCCTTCGGCAATAGCCGCAGCGGCACGCCGCTGGCGGTGGGCACGCAAAGGTTGGTGACCACGATCGCATCGAACCGATCTGGGTCGGCCATCGCGTGGACACCGTCGCGGATGTCCTCGAAAAGCTTGCCGGTGACCAAGGTTTCGGAATTGAACGGCACGTAGCCCACCGACCGGCGCGCGCCGTAAAAGTGGGACACGAAAGACAGGCCGAAGACGCAGCAGGCGGAACCAGAGAGAACAGTCGCCACCCGCCGCGTCCTCAGCCCTACCCGGAGCGACCCAAATGCAGGACACATGCTTTGCGGCTTGTCGTGCGGGCCGAGAGGGTAGTCCTTGGCATACTGCGTCAGAAGCTCCGATTGGCCGGAGGCCTCCGCCGCAGCGCGCAGTCGTTCCGCCCCGCCATGGCAGCCGTCCTCGGCGCCGGTCAGACGGGGGGCATCATCCATGATATCGCTCCCGGGAAGCCACGGCCGCCCCAGGCGCCAAACGGCCCCGGATCGCGGCACGCGATCCCGCCGGGCGCGCCCGGCGGCGCCGGCGGCACGCCGGCGCGGGGCCTTGCCCCGGGCGTTGCACAGGGCCTGGCTCAGGCATCGTCATAGATCACCTCAAGGCTCGGCTTCGGCTCTGCGTTCTTGCCGCGCATATCCGCATCGGTCGCCGGCTCCAGCACCACATCGGCACCGGTTTGAGAGGCCGAGAACAGCCCCAGCAGCCCATCCTGATCCAGCGGCGTGGGGTGCGTCGGCGGCGCCCCGGCCACGTTCTCGGCCAGCCCGCCGAACAGATCGCCCCAGGGCCCCGCCGCGGTGCCCACGATCTGATATGCCGCCGATTTCCGGCGCAGGTCCTCATCCGCAGGGATCGAGGCCAGCACCGGAATGTCCACCGCCTTGGCAAAGGCGGCGGCCTCTCCCGTACCGTCATCCTTGTTGATCACCATGCCGGCCACGCCGACATTGCCGCCCAGCTTGCGGAAATACTGCACCGCCGAGCACACGTTGTTCGCCACGTAAAGCGACTGCAGGTCGTTCGACCCGACCACGATCACCTTTTGCGCCATGTCGCGCGCGATCGGCAGCCCGAAGCCGCCGCAGACCACATCGCCCAGGAAATCGAGCAGGACGTAGTCGAAATCCCAATCATGGAAGCCGAGCTTCTCCAACAGCTCGAACCCGTGGATGATCCCGCGCCCGCCGCAGCCACGCCCGACCTCCGGCCCGCCCAACTCCATCGCGAACACGCCGCCCGACTTGAAGCAGACATCGCCGATCTGCACCGGCTCGCCAGCCAGGTTCTTCTTGGTGGAGGTCTCGATGATCGTCGGGCACGCTTTGCCGCCGAACAGCAGCGAGGTGGTGTCCGATTTGGGGTCGCAGCCGATCAACAGCACCCGTTTGCCCTGTTCGGCCATCATGTGGCTCAGATTGGCCAGGGTGAAGGATTTACCGATCCCGCCCTTGCCATAGATCGCGATGATCTGGGTCTTCTTGGTCGACTCCGCCACGGGCACCGCGTCGGTGGGTTCCGCCGCCTCATCGCGCAGGCGCGCGGCCTGCTCGCTCAGCGCGTCACCGCCGGTAAGATCGGGAATACGTTCATCGAGGGCGGTCATGCGCTCCCCTTCCAGTCAAGAACCATTTTCAAGCATTCGGGGCGCTCGAAGGCGGTGACGTAGGCGCTGGCGGCCTCCGACGCCGGGGCGCGGTGGGTGATCAGGCCGTCGAGCGACAGATCCCCGGCCTCGATCAGCAGCCGCACCGCCTGCAGATCCGCCGGCGACCATTCCGCCGCCACGCGCAGCCGCGCCTCCTTCATGAAGGCCGGCGGAAAGGCAAAGGTCAGCGGCGCGGCGTAGAACCCGGCCAGAACCAACTCGCCGCCCTTTCGCAGCCGCGCGATCAGCGTATCGAGGATCTTTGCGTCGCCGGAGACGTCGTAGATCGCGCCATAGTCGCGGATACGGTCGGCGTCGGGCGCCAGCACGCGGTAGGGATACTCCCCCGCGCGGCGGCTCGGGTCGGTGTCCCAAACGGTCGGCGGCGCGCCGCCGGCCAGGATGGTCAGCCGCGCCAGCAGCCGTCCCATCACCCCATGACCGACGATCAGATCGGGCAGGCCGGTGTTCAACCCGGCCAGCGCGTGACGCGCCGTGGCCGCCAGTGCCATAAGCGTCGCATCGACGCCCAGACCCGGATCAACCGGGGCCACCCGGTCGCTGCGCGCCACCAGCCGGCGCGCGGCACCACCGAACAACCCCTTGATATCGCCATAGCAATTCGCGCCGGGAACAAAGACATGCGCGCCGGGTTTCAACCCGGCCAGCGCGCCGGCCTCGACCACTTCGCCGACGGATTCATAGCCCGGGACCAGCGGGTAACCCATGCCGGGGAAATCGGGCATGTCACCCGACCACAACAGCCGCTCGGTGCCGGTGGATATGCCCGAGTACCGGATATCGACCACCACCTCGTCGGGGGCGGGCGGCTGCAGCGGCACCTCCTCCACAGACAATGCCCGTGGTCCTCGCAGCAAGACCGCCTCGGTTTTCACGGACATCTCCCCCTTTTTCGGTCGCCGTCTTGGGTCGCCCCGGCCAGCGCGAGTCGCGCACCGAACCGGGATGATCGTGTGTCAGTTTATTCTGACAGTTTATAAAGTCAATTCATCCTTAAGGTATTCTGCGACCCCGATTGCGCACCGGTCATGCGCCCGGTTTGCGGGCGGTAACCACGCGGGTCACAAAGCCCTGTCGCGGCCGCAGGATGCGGGGTCGCGCGAACCCGGCATCTGCCAGGAATTCCGCGTGGGTTTCGGGCGCCCTTGGCCGACCGCTGGTCATTGCGGCGGTGTAGAGCCCGAAATAGGCGTCGCCGGCGCGCGAGGGCCGCGCCCCGCCCGCCATCGGTTCCGAGACGATGATGCGCCCGCCCGGCGGCAGCGCGGCATGCGCCGCGGCCAGGATACGGCGCACCACCGCATCGTCATGGTCGTAGAGCACGCGGATCAGCGATATCGCATCCGCGCCGCGCGGCAACGGATCGGTCAGAAAACTGCCCGCGGCCGCGTCGGCGCGGCCCTCCAACCCGGCAGAGCCAAAGGCCGCACGCGCCTGATCGGCCACCGCGGGCAGATCGAACACACTGCCGCTGAGGCCCGGCGTCGCGCGCAGGGCGGCGATCAAAAAGGCGCCCGCACCGCCGCCCACATCCAGCAGCCGCCGCACGCCGTGCAATGGGCAGACCGCCAGTGTTTCGGCCGCGACCATGCGCTGACTAGCGGCCATCAACGCCGAGTAATCGCGTGCCGCGGCATCCTCTGCCGCCCCGGTGCCTACGTAGGACCAGAACCGGGCCAACTCGGTTTGCCCGCGCGGGGCGGTCAGAAGGGCGATCGGATCCTCCAGATCGCGGTAAAACATGGGGTGGTGGCGCACCATGGCGGCCACGCCCGGCGCGCCCAGCAATGCCGCACCCAAGGGGCCAAGCCGCACACGGTCCCGGCCATCCAGCCGCACCAGATCCAGCGCTGCCGCCGCACGCACCAGCCGGTCGAGCGGGTCCAGGTCGAGCCCCGTCGCCGCGCTAAGATCGGCCAGATCCCGCGGCCCCGCATCCAGCAGGCGGAACAGATCAAGCCGCACGCAGGCCAGCAGCACTTGGCTATAGACAAAGCCCGACACCAGATCGAACAGCCGCGCGCCCTGCCGGTTGGCCAGGGGCCGGGTCAACGGAAACCGCGTCGCCCAGGCCTGAAACCCGGGGTCGGCGATCCGCCGGTGCGCCCAGATCCGCAGCCGGTCCAGCCAGCCGGCCGGTGCTGCGGGAGGATCGGCCGTCGCCACGGCGCTCAGGCGACCGCTTGGGCGAATTCCACCGGCGTCAGACGTTTGGCCTGGGCCGAGACGATCTCGCACAGCCGCGCCTCGCCCGGGCAGGAGGGGATCGAGGCGATGGCCCCGCCCAGAATATCATGCAGCTTGCGCACCGCGCCTTCGACGCCCAGCGCGGCCACCGCATTGGGCCGGTCATGCACCGCGTCCTGGCCGACCGGTTTGCCCAGTTCCGCCGCGGTCAGCAGCGCGTCGCGCAGGTCGTCGGCGACCTGGAACGCCTCGCCGATGCGCGCGCCCAATTCGACCCATGCGTCGGGCTCGGCCCCCGCCGCCTGCGCGCCCATCGTGGTGGCGGCGACGAACAGCGCCCCGGTCTTGGCCATGTGATAGCGCGACAGATCGACCTCTGCCTCGCTTTCCCAGGCCTGGCCGGCGCAGATCCCGCCCGGCATGCCGGTGCGGGCGGCCAGCGTCTGAACCAGCCCCGGCAGGCGCGCGGGCGCGTCCAGGCTGGCGCGGGCCAGAACCTCGAACGCCTGGACGATCAACGCATTCCCGCACAGCAACGCCAAAGGCTGGGAATAGGCGACATGCACCGTGGGCTTGCCGCGGCGCAGATCCGCATCGTCGAAACAGGGCATGTCGTCGTGCACCAAGCTGGCGCAATGGATCAACTCGATCGCCGCGGCGGCGGCATCGCTCAGGCCCGGCCGGTCGTCGCCGCAGGCGCGCGCCACCGCCAGGCACAGCTGCGGCCGCACCCGCGCCCCACCGGGGAACACCGCATGGCGCAACGCGCCGGCCAGCTTCTTGGGCGCCGCGCCACCTGCGGCGCGGTCGATGGCGGCCGCCAATGCGCGTTCGATCCGGTCGGTCATCATGCCCCCATCGCCCTGTTGTCGCCGTCCAGCTTCTGTGACAGCATGTTGTCAGAATTTTTGGACAGTTTCGGCTGTGAGTCAATTCTCGTGAGCACATCCAGGCCCAAATCGCCCTCTCAAAGCCCTGTGATCGTCATCGGCGCGGGGATCGGCGGGCTGGTGGCGGCGCTGGAGTTGGCCCATCGCGGCCTGCCGGTGACGGTGCTGGACCGCGGGCCCGCGCCCGGCGGTAAGATCCGCGCCATCGCCACCCCAGCCGGCCCGGTCGATGGCGGCCCGACCGTTTTTACCATGGCCTGGGTGTTCGAGGCGCTGTTCGACGCCGTCGGCGAGACCCTGGATGCCCATGTCCGCCGGACGCGCCTTGACGTCCTGGCCCGGCACCATTGGCGCGGATCGCCGCGGCTGGATCTGTTCGCCGACCCGGCCCAGTCACGCGACGCGGTCGGCCAGTTCGCCGGTGCCGGCGAGGCACGCGCCTTCGACCGTTTCTGCGCCCGCGCCGCACGGCTGTTCCAGGCCTTCGACGCGCCGGTGATGCGCGCCGCCGACCCCTCTCCCCTGGGCGTCGCCGCCGCCACCTGGAAACGGGGTGCGCGGCTTTTGGCCGACATGGCACCGGGCCGCAGCTATGCCGGCGCGCTGGCCGGCACGTTCCGCGACCCCCGCCTGCGCCAGCTGTTCGGCCGCTATGCCACCTATGTCGGCGGTTCGCCCTATCTCAGCCCGGCGATCCTGGCACTGATCTGGCAGGCCGAAGCGGCCGGGGTGGACCGGTTGGAGGGCGGCATGACCGCGCTGGCCGGCGCCATCGCCGATTTGGCGCGGCGCCGCGGCGTCCGCTTCCACCCCAACACCCAGGCCACCCGCATCATCGTCGAGAACGGCGCCGTTGCGGCGGTGGAGACCGCCGACACCCGCCTGCCCGCCGCCACGGTCGTCTTCAATGGCGATCCGGCTGCACTGGGCGCGGGGCTGTTGGGCGCGGATGCGGTCGCCGTCCACCCGCCGCGCCGGCCCCGGCAGCGGTCCCTTTCCGCCTGGGTGTGGACCTTTGCCTCGGCCGCCCGTGACGCGCCGCTGGCGCATCACAACGTGTTTTTCTCCGACGCCTATGGGGCAGAGTTCAACGACCTGTTCCGCGACCGGCGCCTGCCCACCGACCCCACGCTCTATGTCTGCGCGCAGGATCGGGGCGGCGGCGCGGTCCCGGGCAGCGAACGGTTTCAGATCATCATGAACGCGCCCGCAGATGGCGACGGCCACCCCCCCACAGATCAGGAGATCCGCCTATGCCAGACACGGGTGTTCCAGCGGCTCGGCGAGGCGGCTCTGCCGCTGAGCGCACCGCAGACCGAGGCTGCGCTGACCACGCCCTGGGACTTCGCGCGGATGTTCCCGGGCAGCGGCGGGGCGCTTTACGGGCCGCATCCGCATGCGATCTGGACGACGTTTCGCCGGCCCCCGGCGCGCACGGCGCTGCCGGGGCTCTACCTGGCCGGCGGGGCGGTGCATCCGGGGCCGGGAGTGCCGATGGCAGCGCTCTCCGGCCGGCACGCGGCCGCGGCGATCATCGCCGACCGCGCTTCGACGTCGCCGTCCCGCCGAACGGCTATGCCTGGTGGTATGTCGACGGCCTCTCGGACTGCGGCCGGCGCGGTATCTCGATCATCGCCTTCATAGGTTCGGTCTTCTCGCCCTGGTACCGCTGGGCGGGGCGCCGCGACCCGCTGAACCATGTCTGCATAAACGTGGCGCTCTATGGCCCCGGCGGGCGCTGGACGATGACCGAACGCGGCCGCGGCGCAGCGCGCCAAACCGCCGAGACCTTTCAGGTCGGGCCCAGCCAATTGCACTGGGACGGCCGCGACCTGGTGATCGATATCGACGAGATTTCCACCCCGCATCTGCAGCGCCTGCGCGGCCGCGTGCGGCTGTCCCCCAGCGCGGTGACGGAGGTGGAGTTGCCGCTCGACCCCGGGGCCGCGCATGTTTGGCGCCCCTTTGCGCCCACCGCGCGGATTGCGGTGGACATCGCCCGCCCGGGCTGGCGCTGGGACGGGCATGGCTACTTCGACGCCAATTTCGGCAGCGCCGCGCTGGAGGACGACTTCCGCTACTGGACCTGGGCCCGCATGCCGCTGGACCACGGCACAGCCGCCTTCTACGACGCCGACCGGCGGGACGGCTCGACGCTGGCCACCGCATTCCATTTCCACCTCGATGGCTCCGTCGCCACGCTGGAAACCCCACCGCCCCTGCGGCCCATGGCGCGCAGCCTGTGGCAGGTGCGCCGGGGAATGCGCGCCGATGCGGGCACCACGCCGCGCCAGACCGCACCGATGCTGGACGCGCCGTTTTACAGCCGCAGCACGGTCACGGCGCAGATCGACGGCCAGCCCCGCACCGGCGTGCACGAGGCGCTCGACCTCGACCGCTTCGCCAAACCCTGGCTCAAACCGATGCTCGCCCTTCGCGTCCCGCGCCGCCCGAAATTCTGATGCCGCCGGACCTCGAACCCCGGCCGTCAGTGGCTGCGGTCTGCAACGAACCCCGGCCCAACCTGGCCCCCACCCCGGTTTCGTCGGTCCAAGAATATCCCACGTAGGCGGCTCCGACGCCGCAACATCTCCTGCCACTCAGAACCGAAAAACCGCGCCACCCCAAGCGGCACGGGCCCCGGGGCCAGCGTAAGCCGGTGCCGGGGGGAACAGACTTGGCCGCGGCACGCGGCCGCGATCAGGTTGCGGATACGGCGCGGCTGCGGCGCAGGATGTCGGCGTTCAGTGCCGCGGCATAGCTGACCCAGATCAGGTAGGGGACGAACAGGATGCCGGCCAGCGTGTCCAGCCGCCAGAACGCGACCAGCGTCGCCGCCACCGCCAGCCAAAGCCCAGCCAGCACGATCAAGGCGCCACCGATCCGGCGCAGCCCGAAAAACACCGGCGTCCAAAGCCCGTTCAATGCGATCTGTGCCGCCCACAGCGCCAAAGCCGGCCCGGCCGCCGGGTTGGGCGCAATGCGCAGCGCGGCATAGACGATGGCGGCATAAAGCAGCGTCCAGGCCAGCGGGAACAACCAGTTGGGCGGGGTCCAGGGCGGCTTTGGCAGATCGTCATACCACGCGCCCGGGGGAAACATCGCGCCCGACGACGCCGCCGCCATCGCAGCGGTCGCGAACCCGATCAGCGAAACCCAGTCCATGCAGCCCTCCGCAGCCGTCCGCGCCCGTCAGACCCCCGGCGCTTGCCGGCCAGCGGCGCGGTCGCGCGCCTCCAATTGCAGGAATACCTCCGTGACGGTGTTGACGCGCCGATCGACCGCCGCGCGCCAGCGCCCCTCGGGCGCCCGCGCCGCCGCCTGCACCAGATAGCCGCATTCCTCCAGCGGCGGGGCGTAAAGCACCGCAGACCGCGGCAACAGCACGCTGAGGCCCGAGGCCGCCAGCGCCCGCCCGCCCAGGCCGAGCTTGCGCAGCCCGCCGGTATGCGCCCGCACCCGCACGCTGTCGTAGTCCTGCGCGCGAATGCGCTGACCGATCGCGGCATAGATGAAGCGCGCGGCATAGATCGCCGGCCGGCAGCCGCGCGGCAGCACCGCGATGCCGGCCTCCGCCCGCCAATACAGCCGCTGCGCTTCCGCCAGCAGGCGATAGACCACCTGCGCCAGCGGCGCGCTGGCGCGCGGTGCGGCCAGAAACGCCTCGGGGTCGAGCCCGCTATCCCGCATCCAGTTCAACGGCAGGTAAAGCCGCCCGGCCCCGGCGTCCTCGCCTACGTCGCGGGCAATATTGGTCAACTGCATCGCCACGCCCAAATCGCAGGCCCGCGCCAGCGCATCCGCATCGCGCACGCCCATGACCACCGACATCATCGCGCCAACGCTCGCCGCCACCCGGGCGGAATAGGCGCGGACATCGGAGAGCGTGTCATAAGACCGGCCCGCCGCATCCCAGTCAAAGCCCTCCAGCAACGCCTCGGGCAGTTCGCGCGGCATCTCCACCCGTGCCACCATATCGGCAAAAGCGCGGTCGGCCGGCGTGTCCTTGGGCCGCCCGGCATAGGCCGCGTCCAGCCGCGCGTGCAGCCGCTCGACCGCCGGTGCCTTGGCCTCGACCAGGTCGACCGCGTCATCGGCCAGCCGGCAAAACGCATAAAGCGCCAGCGCCGGCTCGCGATAGCGCCGCGGCATCAGGCGCGACGCGGCGTAAAAGCTTTTGGACCCCTGCCGGATCGCGGCGCGGCAGGCGGCGATATCGGCGTCGGCGCTCACTCCGCCGCCACCGTCTGGTCATCCGCAACGCGCACCGGCGGACCGCCGGCGGGGACCAACTGATCCAGCACCTCCGCCGAGGATACCACCCCCGGCAGCCCCGCGCCCGGGTGGGTGCCGGCGCCGACCAGGTAAAGCCCGCGCACCTCTTCGGAGACATTGTGCGGCCGGAACCAGGCGCTTTGGATGATCCGCGGCTCCAGCGAAAAACCCGCGCCCAGGGGCGACAGGTATCGGGTGCGGAAATCCTCGGGCGTCATCACATGGCTTTCGTCCAGATGGTCGCCCAGGCCCGGCATCAGGTTCTCCTCCAACACCCGTTGCACGCGGGCGCGGAAGACCGGCTCCATCGCCGCCCAGTCGACCGGATCGTCATGGCCCAGATGCGGCACAGGGACCAGCACGTAGAAACTGTCGCAGCCCGCGGGCGCTGCGGTCGGATCGGTGACCGAAGGGCGGTGGATGTAGATCGACATATCCTCGGCCAGTTTGCCGTTGAGGAAGATATCCTCCACCAGTCCGCGATAGCGCGGCCCGTTCAGGATGGTGTGATGGCCGACATCCGGCCACATCTCGCGCGTGCCACGGGTGCCGAAGTACCAAACGTACAAACCGTTCGACCACCGCATCCGCTTCAGCCGTCGCGGCGTCCAGCGGCGTTTCGGCGTGCGGCGCAGAAGGTGGGCATAGGTGTGGCCGGCATCGGCGTTGCTGACCACGATATCCGCGGCCATTGTCTCGCCGCCGGTCAGGCGCACGCCGGTCGCGCGGCCGTCGCGGACCAGGATTTCGTCCACCGTGACGCCGAAGTCGAACCGCGCGCCCAGCCGTTCGGCCAGCCCGGCCATGGCCTTGGCCAGCGCGCCCGCCCCGCCCATTGCGTAGTGGACGCCGAATTCCTTTTCCAGATGCGCCACTAGGCAGTACATTGAGGTGACCTTGAACGGGTCCCCGCCGATGAACAGCGGATGGAAGCTCAGCGCCATGCGCAGGCGTTCGTCGGCGACCCGGGTCGCCGCATGGCCATAGGTCGACCTGTCCGCGCGCAACATGCCAAAGGTCGGCAGGACCTTGATCAGATCCCACAGGCGGTTCAACGGCCGGCGGCCCAGATCCTCGAACCCGAACCAATAGCGCCGCTCGCCATCGGCCAGGAATTTCTCATAGCCGGCCAGATCGTTGGGCGAGATCCGGGCGACCTCCGCCCGCATGGCTGCGGTGTCCTGGCGGGCGGTGAAGCTTTCGCCATCGGGGAAACGGATCTGATAGAACGGATCTAGCGGGCGGATGTCGATATCATCCTCGATCCGCGCGCCGGCCAGATCCCACAGCGCGCGAAACACCTGCGGCACGGTGACGATGGTCGGCCCCAGATCGAAGCGATAGCCGTTGCGTGTGAGCGAAGAGGCGCGCCCGCCGGCCATGTCCAGCCGGTCCACAACACGCACGGCATAACCACGCGCGGACAGCCGGATGGCGGCGGCCAGGCCGCCGAAACCGGCGCCGATGACAATGGCGCTGCGGCGCGCGTCTGGCGGGGCGGGGCTGTCGGAAGTGTCGCGCATTGGGTGTCCGGTTCGGCGGGTGACCGGGCCACGGTAGCAGTGTCCATTTTGATTTACAATTCAAACTGAGAATCTCTTTCAACACATGCGAAAGCGCGTCATACTGGCGGGATGGACGGTTTGGCAGACCCCGCCGACGCCCTGGATCCGGACTTATCCGGCCAGGTGGTCAGCATGACCTTTTTCCGGTTCAGCCGTTGGCGCGACCGGTTCTGGGCCTTTGCGCAGATGGGTCTGGCGCGCGCACCGTTGCAGCGGATCCCGGAATTGCAGTTCTTCAAACTGATGGGCGCGGGCACCGGCGAGGGCTTTACGCCCGTGCCCGATACCGGCGCGGTGGCGATCCTGGCGGTTTGGCCCGATCTGCGGACCGCGCGCCACCGCATCGCCGAAGCGGCGGTCTATCGCGCCTATCGCACCCGGGCCAGCGAGGTGTGGACCGTGTTTCTGACCCCACGCACCGCCTGGGGTGCCTGGGGCGGGCAGATGCCCTTCCAACCACGCGGCCGCGGTTATGGCGGCGCGGTCGTGGCGCTGACGCGGGCGACGCTGAAACCGCCGGTGCTGTTTCGGTTCTGGCGCCGCGTGCCGTCTATCTCCCGCGCCATCGGCGCCGATCCCAACGTGATCTTCAAGCTTGGCGTCGGCGAATTGCCCTGGCTGCACCAGATGACGTTTTCGATCTGGCCCGATACCGGCGCGATGGCCGCGTTCGCCCGGGCCGACGGGCCGCATGCCCGCGCCATCCGCGCAGTGCGCGATGGTGACTGGTTCGCCGAAGAACTCTATGCCAGATTCGCACTGATCGGTGCCGAGGGGCGCTGGGGCGGGCGCGACCCGTTGGCCGGGCTGGCGGTGCCCATCCCGGCGTGAGGATCAAGGAATACGCATGACCCAAGCCTTCCCGTTTTCCGCCATCGTCGGGCAGGAAGAGATGAAGCGCGCGCTGACACTGACCGCCGTGGATCCCTCGATCGGCGGGGTGCTGGTCTTTGGCGACCGTGGCACCGGCAAGTCGACCGCGGTGCGCTCGCTGGCAGCACTGCTGCCGCCGATCGCGGCGGTGGCCGGCTGCCCCTATAACTGCGCCTTCGATGCGCCGGCACCCGGCTGCCCCCATTGCAGCGCGCACCCGCCCGAACGGGCCGAGACGCGCCCCGCGCCGGTGATCGACCTGCCGCTGGGCGTGACCGAGGACCGCGTCGTCGGCGCGCTGGATCTGGAACGCGCGCTGACCCGCGGCGAAAAGGCCTTTGAGCCCGGCCTGCTGGCGCGCGCGCATCGCGGGTATCTCTATATCGACGAGGTCAACCTGCTGGAGGACCACATCGTCGATCTTTTGCTGGATGTCGCCGCCAGCGGCGAGAACGTGGTCGAGCGCGAGGGACTGTCGGTGCGGCACCCCGCGCGGTTCGTGATCGTGGGATCCGGCAATCCCGAAGAGGGCGAATTGCGGCCGCAACTGCTGGACCGGTTCGGGCTGTCGGTGGAGGTCGCCTCTCCGACGGAGACGGCGCAGCGCATCGAGGTGATCCGCCGCCGCGATGCCTATGAACGCGACCCGGCGCCGTTTCTGAAACGCTGGCGCGCGGCAGATACGCGGCATCGCAAGAAGGTGCTGGCGGCGCGGGAGCGGCTGGATGCGGTCGCGGTGCCCGATGCGGTGCTGGAGAAGACGGCCGAGTTGTGCATAGCACTGGGCGCGGATGGGTTGCGGGGCGAGTTGACGCTGATGCGCGCGGCACGGGCCTTGGCCGCGTTCGAGGCAGCGGACGCGGTGGCGCCCGCGCATCTGGCCCAGGTGGCCGCCGGGGCGCTGCGCCACCGGCTGCGCCGCGATCCGCTGGACGAGGCGGGATCGACGGTGCGGGTGATGCGGGCGATGGACGAGGTGTTGCCGCGATGACCGCGCTGGCTTCTGCGCCTGGCCCTTCGTCTGCACTTCCGTCTGCACCTCAGCCTGCGGCCGGCGCGACGGTGACCGTGACGGATGCGGCGGGCGCAGCTGGCGACGCGGCATGGGGGACGGCGCTTTGGGCGGCGCGGCTGCTGGCGTTGGATCCCGGCTTGGGGGGCATCTGGCTGCGCGCCGGTGCCGGCCCCGCGCGCGAAGAATTCGTCGGCGCGGCGCTCGCCGCCAGCGGCCGGCCGGCGGCGCGTATGCCCATGGGGGCGGAACCGGCACGGCTTTTCGGGGGCTTGGATCTGACCGCGACACTGCGCGCCGGGCGCCCGGTGCAGGCTGCGGGTCTGCTGGCCACGCTGGGCTGTGGCACGCTGGTGGTGCCAATGGCCGAGCGGATGACGCCCGGTCTGGCGGCGCAACTGGCCCAGCGCTGGGATGCCGGCGCCGGATTCGCGCTGCTGGCGCTGGACGAGGGCGAGGCCGACGAACCCGGCCCGCCGCCGGCGCTGACCGACCGGCTGGCCTTTCACCTGACCCTGCCGCCCCGCGCGCTGCGCGACGGCCCGACGCCGCGCCCGGCACCGCCGTCGCAGGCCGAGCGCGCGCGCCTGGGCTCCGTCGGCATGCCCGATGAGATGCTGATGGCGCTGACGGAAATCGCCGCGACGCTCGGCGTCGCTACGCTCCGGGCGCCGTTGCTGGCGCTGCGCGCGGCGCGGGCCATTGCGGCGCTGGAGGACAAGCCCGCCGTGGACGCCGCGGCGGCGGAACGGGCGGCGGCGCTGGTGCTGGCGCCGCGGGCGACGCGGCTGCCTGCCGAACCCGATCAGCCGCAGCAATCCGACCCCCCGCCGCCGGCCGAGGCGGAGGACCGTGACAACCAGGCCGCGCCCGGCGATGCGGAGGCGATGGCGGACCGGGTGCTGGAGGCCGCTCTGGCGTCGATCCCGCCCGATGTCCTGGCGCGCCTGGCGGCCCAGGGCGCTGCCCGGGCGCAGGTGCAGGCCCAGGGCGGCGGCGCCGGAGAAGACCGCCGCGGCGCGGGCAGGGGGCGGCCGGCGGGATCGGTACGGGGCGACCCCCGACGCGGCGCGCGGCTGGACCTCATCGGCACGCTGACCGCCGCCGCACCCTGGCAGGCGCTGCGCCGCGGCGCGCACCAGGGCCGCGACGATGGCCGCATTCTCGTCACCCCGGACGACCTGCGCATCCGCCGCCACAGGCAGCGCGTCGAACGGGTCGTGATCTTCGCCGTCGATGCCTCCGGTTCGGCGGCGATGGCGCGACTGGCAGAAACCAAGGGCGCGGTCGAATTGATGCTGGCCGAGGCTTACGTGCGCCGCGAACAGGTGGCGCTGATCGCCTTTCGCGGCACCGCTGCGGATCTGCTGCTGCCGCCCACGCGCAGTCTGGTGCAGGCCAAGCGGCGGCTGCAGGGCCTGCCTGGCGGCGGCGGTACACCCCTGGCGATCGGCATCGCGGCGGCGCTGAGCCTGGCCGATCAGGTCACCCGCAGGGGCCAGCGCGCGCATGTCGCCCTGCTGACCGACGGCCGCGCAAACGTGGCCCGCGACGGCAGCCCGGGCCGACCTCAGGCGCAGGCCGATGCGCAGGCCGCGGCCCGGGCACTGCGGGCCGCGCGCGTGCCGGCCATGGTCATAGACACCGGGCTTCGACCCGACCGGGCGGCGCGCGACCTGGCAGCGGCGATGGACGGGCTTTACCTGGCCCTGCCCCGGGCCGATGCCCGTGCCCTGTCCGGCGCCCTGCGTGGCGCGCTGGACGGATCCGGAGCCTGAGCGATGGACTGGGCCGCGGCGCGCGAGACCTGGCCCCACGCCGCGCATAGCCGGTTCGTCGAAACCCGCGCGCATCGCTGGCACGTGCAGCGCCTGGGTCAAGGTCCCAAAGTACTGCTGTTGCACGGGGCGGGCGCCTCGACCCATTCCTGGGCGGGGATGATCCCGCATCTAAGCGCCCATGCGGAGATCCTGTCCGTCGATCTGCCAGGCCACGGCTTTACCCGGGCGCAGCGGTTTTCCCGCGCGCGGCTGCCGGAGATGGCCGCCGACCTGACCGAACTTCTGGCGGCAGAGCGGTTCTTGCCGCAGCGCATCGCCGGGCATTCCGCGGGCGCCGCGGTCGCGCTGCAAATTGCGCTCGACGACCTGGCGGCGGGGCGAGCGGGGCCGGAGCGGATCATAGCGTTCAACCCCGCGCTGGTCCCGTTCGAGGGGCTGGCGGGGATGTTGTTCCCACCGCTGGCAAAGCTGCTTGCGTTGAACCCATTCGTCGCGCCGCTCTTCGCCCGCACCGCGAGTTCGGCGACCGCACGCAACATCATCGCCAGCACCGGCAGCGAGATCCCGCGGGAGGGCGTGGAACTATACGCCCGGCTGATCAAGGACCGCGCGCATGTCGACGGCGCGCTGAAGATGATGGCGCGCTGGGATCTTACGCCGCTTTTGGACCGGCTACCGCGGCTGGAGACGCCGGCGACATTCGTGCTGGGTCGGCGCGACGGCACGGTGGCGCCGGAAAACGGCCGCCGCCAGGCCGCGCGCATGCCACAGGCGCGGGTGGTGGAGAAGGACCTGGGCCATCTGATGCACGAGGAGGCGCCTGCGCTGTGTGCCGCCCAGGTGCTAGACGGATTGGGCGGCGGCGAAGAGCGGCAGGTCGGAGGGATCGGCGCCGACACCTGACGCGCGCAGGATGCTCGGGATCGCCTTCTTGACCTTGAAAAACCCAGCCGTGGCATGCGGCCAGGTCTCCGCATCCCAGTCGCGCCGGATCTCTGCCAGACCGATCCCGGCATCGCGCAACGCCGGCACGGCGGCGTCGAGCCAATCGCGCACCCAGCCTGCGGGCACATAAGATGTCACGATCTGGGCCGCACCCGCGTCGCGGGCCGCGGCGACCAGATCCGCCGGCGCAGGATCGACCAGCACCCGCGCCGCGCCGCCGCAGCGTTCGGCCGCATCCGCCAGCGCCGTCGCGTCGGCCTCGACCACGTGGCCGGCGACCGGGCCGGGGCTGCGCGCAACAGGCAACTGCAGCGTCGCCACGCCGGCGGGCGCGCCCGGCAGCAGATCTTCGGCGCGGCAGTCCTCCTCGGTGATCAGCCAGAGCGCCGGGCGATCGGGGTCCGGCGCGGCGGGCACGCGCAGCGCCTTGCGCGGCGGCGTGTGGTCCTCCGTCAGTGGCTCGGGGGCGGTGGCGAGCCCCGGAGTGTTCGCGAAGCGTCCATCGGTGTGGCGTGCGATGTTCGCGCTGAGCGCGACATAGACCTTGCCCTTGGTGTGCAGCCCGGCGACCCAACGCCAGCTGAGCGTGTTCGACGCAGGGTCGCCGTCCAGCAGCTGACGCAGGAACAGATCCGCCCCCAGCCGCCACGGCAGGCGCAGCGTGAACACCCAGATCGAGGCGAACCACATTCTGGTATGGTTGTGCAACATACCGGTCGCGGCCAGTTCGCCCACCCAGGTGTCGAAACAGGCGATGCCGGTTTCGCCCGCCAGAGCCTGACGATAGCGCCGATCCAGGTCCGGCTCGGCCGCGGCCGCCGCCAGGTCGGCATCGAGCCCGGCGCGATAGGCATCCCAGACCCCGGGGCGATGCTCCAGCCAGCCCTTGAAATACGTGCGCCAGAACACTTCTTGGATGAATTTCTCCGCCGCGCGGGGCCCGTGCGCGCACAGCGCCGCGGCGACGGTCTCCTGCTCGGTGATCAGGCGGCGGCGCAGATAGGGCGACAGGCCGGAGACGTTGCTGCGGTCGCCGGGGCCGAAATCGGTGTTGCGCCGCGCGGCATAGGCCCGGCCGGCGCGCGGGGCAAAGTCGGTCAGGCGGGCCAGGCCGTCGGCGCGGGTCAGCGCGAAAGGTGGGGTGTCGGTCATCGGCGGCAACATAATCCGGCCGCGGTCGGCGGAAATGGCGGTGCGCTGGATAAAACTTTAGCGGGTTTCGCCGGACCGGCGGCAGGGCTTTTACCCTCCATCAAGACCTGTCGGGATAGAGCACGCCAGACTTCGGCGGAGGGATGCATCCCATGGCGGCCAGTGCGCAGGCTTTCGACGATCCCTCTTCTCAGGGGGCGGGCATCACCGATCCGGGTGAGGTTCTGGCACTGCCGGCGGCACTGACGCCAGCAGCCGCGACGGAGGCGCTGGCCGCACTGCGCGCCCGGCGCAGCGCGCCGGTGCGGCTGGCGGCGGGTGCGGTCGAAACCGTGTCCGCGCCCTTCGTGCTGACCCTGGTCGCCGCGATCCGCGATCGCGCGCCCGAAGCCCCCAAGATCGCGCTGGCCGAAGCGCCGCAGACGCTGATCGACGCCTTCGGCGATTTGGGCTTTTTCGAAGATCTGATGCAGTTGGAGTTTCCCACATGAGCCGCGTTCTCGCCGTCGACGACACCCGCGCGCTTCTGATGCTGCTGTCGGATTGCCTGGCCGACGCCGGGCATGAGGTGGTCGAGGCCACCGATGGGGTTGAGGCGCTGGAACAGCTGCGCCTTCACAAGCCCGACATCGTCATCACCGATCTGAACATGCCGCGCATGAATGGTCTGGATTTCATCGAAGCCGCCCGGCGCGAGCCCGAGGGCCGCGGGCTGCCCATGCTTCTGCTGACGTCGGAGACGGCGCAGGCGCTGAAAGACCGTGCCAAGGCCGTCAAGGCGACCGGCTGGCTGGAAAAGCCGCTCGACCCCGCGCGCGTTCTGACGTTGGTGGACCAACTGACGTGAGCGACAGCGACGATGAGGATTTCACAGCGCTGTTCTTCGACGAGGCGCGCGAGCTGCTGGAGGCGTTGCAGGAGCATCTGAACGCGCTCGCCGATGGCGACACCGATCCGGAGGTGGTGAACGCCGCCTTCCGCGCCGTGCATTCGGTAAAGGGCGGGGCGGCAGCATTCGGCTATGAAGGGCTTGCCGGCTTCGCCCACGGGTTCGAAACCGTGATGGACGCGCTGCGCAATGGCGAACTCGACCCGGCCGAAGCCGGCGTGGTGGAGGTACTGCAGCGCGCTGGCGACCGCATGCACGCCCTGGTCGAGGCCGCCGCCGCCGGGCGGGACGCCCCGGCCGATGACGCGGGGCTTGCGGCGGATCTGGCCGCACTGACCACTCCCGCCGCGCCCAAGGCCGCCACAGCCGCGCCATCCCCGCAGAACAGCGCCGCGAACACGCCGGAAGCCGAGGTGCTTTGCCGGGTCACGCCCGGCCCCAGCTTCACGGAATCGGGCCATGACATGCTGCGCCTCATCCGCGCCGCGCGCCGCGTCGGGCTCAAGGATGTGCATGTCGACGGCGCGCTACCCCCGCTCGACCAAGTCGACCCGACCGACTGCCGGCTGAGTTGGGACCTGAGCTTTCGACCGCCCGGCGGCCCAACTGCGCTGGAGGAGTTCTTTGCGGTCTACGGCCACACCGCACAGATCGAGATCCTACCGTCCTTGCCCGGGCCGCCGCGCGCCGACACGCCACCGGACACGGAACGCCCCGACCAAAGCCCGGTCGCACGCGAAACCGGCGACAAGTATCTGCGCGTGGAACTCAGCCGCATCGACCGTCTGGTAAACCTGGTCGGCGAGATGCTGATCACCCAAGCCGCCAACACCGCCGCCATCGAGACGGCGGAGACCGCGTCGGCGGCATCGGCGCAAACCGTGGACGTGCTCTCGCGCCAGTTGCGCGAGTTGCAGGAAACGGTGATGGCGATCCGGGCGCAGCCGGTGAAGTCGGTCTTTCGGCGCATGCCCCGGCTGGTGCGCGATCTGTCGCAGAAGTTGGGCAAACCCGCCCGGCTGGAACTGGGCGGCGAACAGACCGAAGTCGACGCCACCGTGATCGAAGAGTTGGCCGAGCCGCTGACCCATATGATCCGCAACGCGATGGATCACGGGCTGGAGGATCCCGCCACGCGAGAAGCCGCCGGAAAGCCCGCCACCGGAGAGATCCGGCTGAGCGCCGAGCATCGCGGCGAGCGGGTGGTGATCACGGTGGCCGATGACGGCGCGGGCGTCGATCGCGAACGCGTCCTTGCGCACGCGGTGAGCCGTGGCCTTGTCGGTGCCGATGAGCATCTGAACCCCGAAGACATTGATCTGTTGATCTTTCGGCCCGGGTTTTCCACCAGCGACACCGTGTCGGACGTCTCCGGGCGCGGGGTCGGCATGGATGTGGTGAAGAAAAAGATCCTCGCCATGGGCGGGCGCTGTACGTTTTCCAGCACGCCGGGCGCGGGCACGGTGTTCCAGATCACGCTGCCGCTGACGCTTGCCGTGATGGACGGCATGACCGTCGCTGTGGATGATCAGCGCTATGTCCTGCCGCTGTCCAGTGTGGTCGAGGCGCTGCGCCTGACCGCCGATGACGGCCGCGCCCTGCCCGATGGAACGCAGGTGCTGGAACGCCGCGGCACCTATATGCGTATGTTCGATCTGCGCGGAGCGATGGGTCTGCCGCGGGGCGATCGGGCGCCGCCACTCGCCGTCGTGGTGGAGACCGAGGCCGCCGGCCCGGTGGCGGTGACGGTGGATCAGGTCATCGGCCAGCGCCAGATCGTATTGAAATCGCTGGAGGCCAATTACGGCCGGATCGAGGGCATCGCCGGCGCCACCATCCTGGGCGACGGACAGGTTGCCCTGATCCTCGACATCCCCGGATTGATGGAGGCGCAGGCCGCGCCGCCCAGACAGGAACTGATGCATTGAGCCTGGATCACGATCCCACCGAAGCCGACCTCGCCGCCGAGGGCGCGGATCTCCGCCAGTTCGTGACCTTCACCGTGGGCGACGGCCTTTACGGCGTGCCCATCGGCCATGTTCGGGAGATCCGCCACTGGACGCCGGTCACCGCCCTGCCGAACCAGCCCGCGCACACCAAGGGGGTTTTGAACCTGCGCGGCACCATCGTGCCGGTGCATGACGTCCGCGCAATGTTCGGCGCCACGCCGCGCGATCCCGACGAAAACGATGTGATCGTGATCGTCTGGGTCGGCACCCGCGCCGTTGGCATCCTGACCGACGCCGTGTCCGACATCATTTCGGTGCCCGAGACGCAGATCAAACCGGTGCCCGTGGCCCAGGCCGGCACCGGCGCGGCGAACGGCCTGGTCACCTGCGATCAGGGCATGGTGGCGCTGTTGGATCTGAACACGCTGTTTCGCGGCACAGATGACGACGCTTGAGCCCGAGACCGACGCCGATGAACGACGAGAGCCCGCCACACCCCGACCGCCGCCTGCACAGCCGTGTGACCGAGGCGATGACGGAAGCCGACATGATCCGCGTCGCTCAGCGCATCCGCACCACGGCGGGCATCGTGCTGGACGCGCAGAAACGTCAAATGGTCGTCGCGCGCCTGGGCCGCCGGTTGCGGACGTTGGGAATGACGCGGTTTCGCGACTATCTGGACTATCTCGACCACGCCGGCGATCCGGCGGAGGCGCAGCACTTCGTCAACACACTGACCACCAATCTGACGTTCTTCTTCCGCGAGCCCCATCACTTCGAACATTTCGACCGGGAGGTGCTGGCCCCGCCGGGCAAGGTTCCGCCGCCGGCGCTTCGGCTGTGGAGCGCGGGCTGTTCCAGCGGCGAGGAGCCCTATTCGCTCGGCCTGACCGTGCTCCAGCGCCTGGGCCATGTACCGGCGGACACGCGCATCCTGGCGACCGACATCGACACCGACATGCTGCAGATCGCCCGCGCCGGCAGCTATCGCATCGACCAATGCGAACGGATCCCTGCGCGGTTGCGCACAAGGCATCTGACGCGCAGCGAAAACGGCGCGGCGGTGCAGATGCCCGCTGCGCTGGGCCGGGCGATTTCCTTCGCCCAGCTCAACCTGCTCGATCGCTGGCCGATCTCGGTGAAGTTCCACGCGATTTTTTGCCGCAACACGCTGATCTACTTCGATCACGACACCAAAGCGGCGCTGGTCGACCGTTTCGCCGCCGCGCTGCACCCGGGCGGTTATCTCTATCTGGGGCACAGCGAATCGCTGCTGAACCCGCATCCGCTGTTGGAAAGCTGCGGCAGCACGATCTATCGCAGGCGCACAGAATGACCCGCCGCGCGCCCAACCCAATCGGCCGGCGTGCCGTACGCGCCGATCCATGGGGCCGGTCATGACCGTCGCCCCCTTGGCCCGCAAACCCCGCGTGCTGATCGTCGATGACAGCCCGCTGATGCGGCGCGTCATCAGTCGCGGCCTGGCAGCGGACGGTAAGATCGAGGTGGTCGGCGAAGCCGGCGACACCGCCCAGGCGCAGGAACTCCTGGGTCGGCTGAAACCCGATGTCATGACCCTGGACGTGGAAATGCCGGGCATGAACGGCATCGCCTTTCTACGCCGCCTGATGCACAGCCAGCCGATCCCGGTGATCATGGTGTCGAGCCACACCGCGGCCGGCGCCGATACCACGTTGGAGGCGCTGAACGTCGGCGCCTTCGATGCCATCGCAAAACCCGCCGCCGCGCCGGAGCTGAAGCCGTTTCTACACCGCTTGCGGGAGCGGGTGACGCTGGCGCGTCTGGCGCGGGTGCGGGCTCCGGGCACCCCGCTTGCGCCGGCGCCGGCCACCCCGCCCCCCGGCATCCGGCGGCGGCGCGGCGTCGGCGTGGTTGCGCTGGGCGCCTCCACCGGCGGGGTCGCGGCGTTGGGCGAAGTGCTGGCCGGGCTGCCCGCATCCACGCCGCCGCTGGTGATCGCTCAGCACATGCCGGCGCAGTTCACCGGCCGCTTCGCCGAGCGGCTGAACCGAAACCTGCCCCATCGCGTGTGCGAGGCGCGCGACGATGAGATCCTGCGCCCCGGCGATATCCGCATCGCCCCGGGCGACCGCCATCTGCGTGTGGAAAACCGCGGCGGCGCACCCAACCTGCGCGTGTTTGACGCAGCACCGGTATCGGGGCACCGCCCGTCGGTCGACGTGCTGTTCCGATCGGTGGCAGAGGCATTCGGCCCGGCGGCACTGGGCGTGATCCTGACGGGCATGGGCCGCGACGGCGCCGATGGCCTGCTGGCGATGCGGCGTGCCGGCGCGATTTGCCTGGGCCAATCGGAAGACACTTGCGTGGTCTACGGCATGCCGCGCGCGGCCCTGGAAAACGGCGCCGTTGAGGATGCTTTGCCTTTGAGCCAAATCGCCAGCCGGATGGGAGAGTTTTTTAACCTGCCACCCGCTACCAATAAGCGGTGAGCTTGAGGAGGGACCGCGATGTCAGCGGCGCGAGACCTGAAAATCCTGGTGGTCGACGACCAGCAAAGCATGCGTGGTCTCGCCCGCCAATGCCTTAAGAAACTCGGCGTGCTGGACGTGGCGCTTGCCGCCTCCGGCGAACAAGCGCTGGAGATGATGGGGACGCAGAAATTCGACGCGGTGATCTCGGACCTCAACATGCCGGGCCTCAGCGGGGTGGAGCTGGCGCAACGGATAAAGGGACATCCGGTTCTGAAATCGACCCCGGTCTTCCTCGCCACCTCGGAGGCCTATCGCGAGCGTGCCGAAGACAGCACCGTGGACCATTTCGTCGCCAAACCCTTCAGCTTGAACGATATGCGCGACGCGATTGAGCAGCATCTGGGCGCGCTGGGCTAGCTCGGCGGCTCGTGGCCGGGTGGAAAACCCCAAGCGGCGCGCCCCGCCCGGTGCAGCTGCGTGCGGCGCGGCTGCACCGATCGCCGTTCCGCGCCGCCGCCACGCCGATCGTCCTTTTTTCAGCGCCGCCGAATAGCGCCACCGTATAGCGCCACCACGCAATGCCGCAGCACCACCGGGACGCCACCGCGCAATGCCCCGGGCTGCGTCGCCGTGCGCTACCGCCCGGCAAAGGCAGGCCCACCGCCACCGCCGCGCCGAACGTGCCGCGCCGCCTGGCAGCGTGGTGAAAGCGCGTGCTGCCGCTGGATCCGTGCAGGCGGGACGAGGTAATGTTTGGTTCGGGCCCGCACCGCGACGATCGACGCCTGCCTTCCGACTGAAACACATCTACGCCTCGGCGCGCACGCCCATCACCGGCAGGCTCCAGCACCGTAAGTGCTGCGGACAGGGCGGCCGCCTTGGTGAAGCGTGGGTGCGACGACGGACGGCGGTCGGCGGTCGGCGGTCGGCGGTCGGCGGTCGGCGGTCGGCGGTCGGCGGTCAGCGGGCAGCGGGCAGCGGGCAGCGGGCAGCGGGCAGCGGGCAGCGGGCAGCGGGCAGCGGTGAGCGGTGAGCGGTGAGCGGTGAGCGGTGAGCGGTGAGCGGTGAGCGGTGAGCGGTGAGCGGTGAGCGGTGAGCGGTGAGCGGTGAGCGGTGAGCGGTGAGCGGTGAGCGGTGAGCGG
>JBCDDF010000014.1:0-67244 GCA_039180525.1 Pseudomonadota bacterium | reverse complement strand
GACCGCTTTCCTGGCCCTAGAGCCAGCTTTGGGGGACGTCCCGCCCGAAAACACATCGCTGATCGAGCTTCGGTCGCGCGTATTTGATGTACGCACAAACGCAAGCGAAATCCGTCGCGATGATCACTTCATTCCACTTACTGATGTGAAGTGGTTCAACAACGCTAAGGAATACGACCCGCACCTGCATCCAACCGTCATTCACATTGAGTCGAGACCCGGCGGGGTTGGGCGATATATTTGGTTTCCCGACGAGGCGTCAGACCGACATCCACACACTGAGGGAATAGCCGATTTCTTTTTTCTGGAAGGGTATGAAGTCCGTTGGCTTTCAGGAGGACCTCCAGGGGTTAATGGAGTCATCTTACTGTTTCCCAAGGACTCGCCGGAAGACTTCTATGTTAGTTGCGTTTATGTTAAATCGGAAGGCGTGCCAAAATTCTGTGGAATGCGCGTATCATACCCCCCCGATCCCGATCTGAGGATCAAAGTGCGCATTTATCAGGTCACCAGCCCCCTCAACGACTTTAGAACGATGGCGCGAAAGGTGCGGACCATGGTCTATTGCCTGGATGTCACCGAAGCGGTCAAGGCCGGGACATGGACACAAGGACCGCATATCGACCCCGATGGCCCGCTGCCCGATCTCTTCAATTGTCGAGATCTCCAATCGTAAACCGGCCACGATTGGCCCCGAAGGATCGCCTGACCCACGACCACCGCCCCTTCGCGCAGCGCGCCCCCGGGCTGGATCCGGGGCCTCCGCCCGGCGCGCGGCACCCGGGGCCCCGGGTCGATCCCGGGGCGCGTTGTGCAAAGCTTCCTCAAGCCCCATGCGCCCCGATCTCCCACCCGCGCGGCGCCAGCGCTTGCGCGGCCAGTCCCGCCGGGCGGTCCTCCAGCACGGTCGCGAACGTGTCGTTCCAGCGGTTGAGAAAGGCGATATAGGCGATGGCCGCCACGATATCGACGATCTGCTGCGCCGTGAATTCCGCGCGCAGCGCCGCGAATTGCGCCTCCGTCACCGCGCCGGGCACTTCGTTGGCGGCAAAGGCCACCGCCAGGGCGGCGCGCTCGGCGGCCGTGAAATGCGGGCTGGTGTCGAACCGCAGGATGTCGTCGATCTTCTCCTGCCCGATGCCGCGGTCCTGCGCCTGCGTCACCGAATGCGCCTGGCAGTACCGGCACCCGGCGCTCAGGCTTGCGGCCAGAAAGATCAGCGCCCGCAGCCCCTCTTCCAGCGGCGGGTCGCGCCGCAACCGCCAGGCCCGCCAGATCTGACGCGCCGCCGCCCGCAGCGCCGCCACCCCGCCGATCCGCGTGCGCGGCGAGCCGCGGAACACCCCGCGGCTCAGCGCCCCGAACCCGATCAGCAGATCGGGGTTATGCGCCATCACGTAAAGCGAGTTCGGCACGAACCCGCCAAGTGTCGCTTCGATCGCGGGCCGCAACGGCTCCAGGCTGCGGCGGTCGGCGGCAGGGACGGGCGGCAGGCGCTGGGGCATGGGCGTCGGGCTCCAATAATGCGATCCCGCCGCAGGGTGGGCCGGGCCGGGCCCGGGTCAAGCCGCTTGAGCCCCGGCGCCATTTCCGCCAAACTCCGGCGCCGGATCGAAGCGACATGAAGGGCCCGCCCGCGATGAGACAGGTCCCACCCCGACACCGGCCGGCGGGCCCGGCCCGGTGATCGACATGGTCCCGATCGCCGGCTTTCCGGCGATCTTCACGCTGGGCGTCCTGGTCGCGATGTTCACGCTTTTCGTGCGCGAAACCTATCCGCCAGAGGTCGTGGCGCTTCTGGGCGCGTCCATCCTGCTGATCTCCGGCGTCTTATCGACCGAGGCGATGTTGGGCGTCTTTTCCAATCCCGCACCCTGGACCATCGCCGCAATGTTCGTGATCTCGGGCGCGCTGGTGCGTACCGGCGCGCTGCACGCCCTGGCCACGCGCATCGGTGCCCAGGCCAGCGCCCGGCCCGGCATGGTGCTGGCGGGGTTCGCGGTGGCCACGCTCTCCGCCTCCGCCTTCATGAACAACACACCCGTCGTGGTGATGCTGATCCCCATCGCCGTATCGCTGGCGCAACGGATGCGGCTCGCACCCTCCAAACTGCTGATCCCGCTTTCTTATGTCGCGATCCTGGGCGGGCTGCTGACGCTAATCGGCACCTCGACCAACCTGCTGGTCGATGGGGTCGCGCGCAGCCACGGGCTGGCACCCTTCACCCTGTTCGAGATTACCCCGCTGGGGCTGATCCTGGCCGCCTATGGCGTGCTCTACCTGCGCATCCTGGGGCCCCGCCTGCTGCCCGAACGCGACAGCATGGCGGCGCTGCTGACCGACCGGCAGGCGATGAAATACTTCACCGAAGTCGCCATCCCCGAGGATTCGCCCCTGATCGGCGAAACCGTCTTCAACGTGCCGCTGTTCCAGCGCACCGGCACCCGGGTGATCGACGTGATCCGCGCCGACGAATCCCTGCGCCGCCGCTTTCCCGACGTGACCCTGGAACGCGGCGACCGCGTGATCCTGCGCACCGCGGTGGGGGAGCTTCTGGGGCTGAAGGAACGGGGCGACGTCAATCTGGTCGATGAATTGGCCACCCGCAGCACCACGACCGTGGAGGCGTTGATCTCGCCCGGCTGCCGCATGATCGGCCGGTCGCTGGGCGAATTGCGCCTGCGCCGCCGCTACGGCGTCTATCCGCTGGCGGTGCACCGACGGAACCAGAACATCGGCCAGCAACTCGATCAGGTGACCGTGCGGGTGGGCGACACCTTGCTTCTGGAAGGCACGCCCGAGGATATCGGTCGCCTGGCACTCGATATGGGGCTGGTGGACATCGCCCAGCCGACGGCGCGGTCCTATCGCCGCGCGCACGCGCCGCTGGTGATCGCGGTGCTGGCGGGCATCGTGGGCGCCGCGGCCCTTGGCCTGGCGCCGATCTTCATGGCCGCCACCATCGGCGTGGCGCTGGTGCTGGCGGCCCGCGCCATCGACGCCGACGAGGCCTTCGCCTTTATCGAGGGCCGCCTGCTGATCCTGATCTTTTCCATGCTCGCGGTCGGCGCGGGGCTGGAAAGCTCCGGCGCGGTGGAACTTGTGGCGCTGGCACTGGCCCCCGCGCTCAGCGATCTGCCGGCGCCGCTGCTGATCTGGGGCGTCTTCCTGATGACCTCGCTGCTGACGGAGATGGTGTCCAACAACGCCGTCGCCGTGGTCGTCACGCCGGTGGCCATCGGCCTGGCGACCGCCATCGGCGTCGACCCGCGCCCGTTGGTCGTGGCGATCATGGTCGCAGCCTCCGCCAGCTTCGCCACCCCCATCGGCTATCAGACCAACACGCTCGTCTACGGCCCCGGCGGCTACCGCTTCACCGATTTCATAAAGATTGGCGCGCCGCTCAATATTTCCCTCGGGCTGCTCGCCAGCCTGGTCATCCCACTGCTCTGGCCGCTGTGAAACACACCGGCAATCGCGGTCCTGTGGTGGGATAAATCCCACCCTACGCAACGGCCGAATGCGCACGCAGCCCAGACCGCCCCGCAAAACCCCAAGCCTTCTTTGTTCCAAAAATATCCCCGCCGGAGGCATCCGCCGCCGGCCACACGCACCCCACGGCCGGTCAAAACCCGCCAGACGCATGCCATACGCATGCTGGCAGCCAAAAGTGCCGCCCAGCAGCTCAGTGATTGTCCCGCGGCAACACCCGGGCCACGCGCTGGAAACTGGTCGCCAGTTCCAGACAGCCGCCCTCGGCCAGTTGCCCGACATGGCTGCGATAGATCGCCTGCCAGGGCGTATGGCTCTCGATCTCCGGCGCGGTCCACGCCGCCCGGCGCGCCGCCCATTCGGCATCGTCGACCAGCGCGTTCAGCGTGCCGTCATTCAGGTTCAGCCGCACCCGATCCCCGGTCTTCAAGAGCGCCAGCCCGCCGCCGACCACCGCCTCGGGCGAGGCGTTCAGGATCGACGGGCTTTCGGACGTCCCCGATTGCCGCCCATCGCCCACCGTGGGCAGATGGTGGATGCCCGCCTTGATCAGCGCATCGGGGGGCTGCATATTGACCACCTCGGCCGAACCGGGATAGCCGACGCAGCCGACATTTCGAATGAAAAGAATAGTTTCCGCGTCAATCTTCAGATCCGGGTCGTTCAATCGTTCATGGTAGTCCTCCGGCCCCTCGAACACCACGGCGCGGGCCTCGAAGATACCCTCGGCGCCGGGTTTCGACAGGAAGCGGCGCTGAAAATCCTCCGAGATGACGGAGGTCTTCATCAGCGCGCTGTCGAACAGATTGCCGTCCAGCACGATGAACCCGGCCTTGTCGCGCAACGGTTCGGCCACCGGGCGGATCACGTCCGCATCCTCCGACCGCTTGCCCTCCAGCACCGCCGCCAGCGTCTTGCCGGTCGCGGTCACGACGGTCTCGTCCAGCATGCCGGCCGCCGACAACTCGCCCATCACCGCCGGCACGCCGCCGGCGCGATGGAAGCTCTCGCCCAGATAGATGCCGGCCGGTTGCATATTGACGAGCAACGGTTTTTCGAACCCGTGGGTCTGCCAGTCGCGAACGTCCAACTCCACCCCGGCATGGCGCGCGACGGCCTGCAGATGCGGCGGGGCATTGGTCGACCCGCCGATGGCGGTATTGACGGCGATGGCGTTCAGGAATGCGGCCCGGGTCATGATGTCGGAGGGTTTCAGATCCTCATGCACCATCTCCACCGCGCGCCGGCCGGTGTCATAGGCCATCTCCATGCGCTCGCGAAACGGGGCTGGGATCGCCGAACAGCCGGGCAGGGTCATGCCCAGCGCTTCCGCCATCGCGTTCATGGTCGAGGCGGTGCCCATCGTGTTGCAATGCCCCAGCGACGGCGCCGACGCGCAGACCCGGCGCATGAACTCCTCGTAATCGATCGCGCCCTCGGCCAGCAACCGCCTGGATTCCCACACGATTGTCCCGGATCCGGCGCGTTTGCCCTTCCACCAGCCATCCAGCATCGGCCCGCCATTCAGCACGATCGCCGGCAGGTCGACCGTGGCCGCGCCCATCAGCATTGCCGGCGTGGTCTTGTCGCAGCCGGTGGTCAGCACCACCCCGTCGATCGGATAGCCGTAAAGCACCTCCACCAGGCTCAGATAGGCCAGGTTGCGGTCCAGCGCCGCGGTCGGCCGCTTGCCGGTTTCCTGGATCGGATGGACCGGAAATTCCATCGGGATACCGCCGGCATCGCGGATGCCCGCCTTGATCCGGTCGGCCAGAAAGACGTGGATCTTGTTGCAGGGGCTCAGGTCGCTGCCGGTCTGGGCGATGCCGATGACGGGGCGTTCGGATTGCAGCTCGCCGCGGGTAAACTCTTGATTCTGATAGCGTTCCAGATACAGCGCAGTCATGCCGGGGTTGTTGGGATTGTCGAACCATTCCTGCGAACGGAACTTCCGGCGTGCGCGGGTATCGGCCATGGGGCTTGTCCTTTGGTCGGTCGGGTTGCGCGCGCAATGTGGTCCGGCGCGCGGGCAGCGTCAACGCGCCGCCGCCGCGCCCAGATCGAGCCCGGATCTGGTGGTGTCGGGCGCCGTCTGCCGGCGCTGCGCCGTCGGCTCGGCGATCCCGATGACGGGCAACGCGCACAGGCCGCGGCGCCCGCCCCGGGGCTCAGTTCGAATTCAACAGGGGCTGGAAGCGATCCGAGAAGACATCCGCCGTCAGCGGTCCGGCGAAACGCAGCAGGACGTTGCCGTCGCCGTCGATGGCAAAGGTTTCCGGCACGCCGTAAAGCCCCCAATCGAGCCCGGCACGGCCGTTCTCGTCGACGCCGATCGCGGTATAGGGATTGCCCAGCGCGCGCAGAAAGCCCTGCGCATTCGACGGGCGGTCCTTGTAGTTGATGCCGATCACAGGCACGCCCGCGGCCGCCGCCTGCATCAGGATCGGATGTTCCAGCCGGCAGGGGCCGCACCAACTGGCCCAGAAGTTCACCAGCTTCACGCCCGGCGCGGCCAAAAGCGCCGCATCCGGGGTCGGATGGTTGCCCAGCGCCGGCAGGTCCAGCGCCGGGGCGGCGCGGCCGGCCAGCGCGCTGGGCAGCGCATCCGGCGTCTCGCGTTGCAGCGCCAGATAGAACCCCGCCGCCATGGCGGCAAAGATCAGCGGCGGGATCAGCAGAAACAGGCGCGCTCCGCGGCGCGCGGGTGCGGCGGCCGGCTGGCCATCGGTGTCCTTATCGCTCATCCGCATCCCCTTCGGCGGCGGTCAGTGCGGCGCGGGCGCGGCGCGCGGCGATCAGCGTGACCGCGATCAGCGCGCCGATCAGCACCGCAGAGACGCCATAGGCGCCCAGTACCGGCAGCGCGTGCGGGCCCAGGTCCACGATCATCATGCCGCGCCCTCGCGCAGATGCGCGGCGCGAAGATCCAGCGCCCGCAGCCGCCGCCGCAGGATCTCCGTCCGGGTGCGGATCAGCACCAGCGTGACGAACAGCAGCGCGAAACCGGCCATGCAGACCAGCAGCGGATAGTAGAACACGTCCGCCACATTGGTCTCCGGATCCAGCGACAGCGAAAAGCCCTGGTGCAGCCCCTGGTTCCAGAACAGCACCGCATAGCGCGACAGCAGCGCAAAGACCGACCCGATCAGGCAAAGTGCTGCGGTCAGATCGGCGGCCTTCTCGGGATCCTCGACCGCCTCCCACAGCGCGATATAGCCCAGGTAGAAGATCAGCAGGATGAAGAACGATGTCAGCCGCGGGTCCCAGACCCACCAGGTGCCCCAGGTCGGTTGGCCCCAGAACGCGCCGGTGACCATGGCGACCAGGGTCAGCGTCGCGCCCACCGGGGCGGCGGCGCGCGCGGCCAGGGCAGAGACATGGTGCCGGCGGATCACCCAGATCAACGAGGCGACCAGCATCATGATCCAACCATTGATCGCCATCAGCGCGGCGGGCACGTGCAGATAGATGATCTTGACCGTCGCGCCCTGCTGGTAGTCATGCGGCGTGCCGAAAAAGCCCCAGGCCAGCCCCACGGCCAGGCACAGCGCCGTCAGCACCGACAATGCGGGCAGCACGCGGTCGGTCAACGCCATGAAGGCGGCGGGATTTGCAAAGCGCCACAGCGACATGGGTATCGATTTAGACGCTGGGCCGGTCAGCGGCAATGGCGCCGCACGTCGCGGCTGGATTGTTTGCGGCCAAGCCGCCGCTGTGCGCGGCTAGCGGATTTGGATACGCAGGATCGCCGCCGCCGCCAACGGGGCCAGTGCCGCGACCGCCAGGGTCAGCGCCGCGGTCAGCGCCAGGGCGGGCAGGGCGGGCAGGCCCTGCGCGGCATTGGCCACCGCCCGCGCGCCGAAGATCAGCGTCGGGATGTACAGCGGCAACGTCAGCACACCGACCAGCAGCCCGCCGCGGCGCAGGTTCAGCGTCAGCGCCGCGCCGATCGCGCCCAGCAGGCTGAGCGCGGGGGTGCCGGCGAAAAGTGTCGCGACCAGCCAGGGCATCGCCGCCCCGGGCAGATGCAGCGTCACCGCCAGCAGCGGCGCCAGCAGGGCCAGCGGCAATCCGGTGGTCAGCCAATGCGCCAGCGCCTTTATGGCCACCACCGCCTCCAATGGCACCGGCGACAGCGTCAGCGCATCCAGCGTGCCGTCCTCCCAATCGGTCTGAAACAGCCGGTCGAGCGTGACCAGGCAGGCCAGCAGCGCGGCCACCCATAAAAGCCCCGGCGCCACCCGCGCCAGCGTCTCGGGGTCCGGCCCGATGCCCAGCGGCGCCAGCAACACCACGATCAGATAGAAAACCAGCCCCTGCGGCGCGCCGCCGCCGGCGCGCAGGGCAAGCGTCAGTTCGCGGCGCAGCAGCGCGGTCATGGGGCTTCGGCCAGGAATGGATCGGGCGCGACCGCCGCGGCTGGCGGCGCCAGCGTCAGCGGCGTCACCGGGATCGGCAGATCGGTATGCGTGGCGATGATTGCCAAACCGCCGCCGGCCAGGTGGTCCGACAAAAGCGCCCCCAGCGCCGCGATCCCGTCACTGTCCAAGGAAACCGTGGGCTCGTCCAGCAGCCACAGCGGCGCGCGCGACACCGCCAGCCGCGCCAGCCCCAGCCGCCGCCTTTGCCCCGCCGACAGCCGCGCGGCCGGCCGGTCGGCCAGACCCCGAAGCCCGAACCGCGCCAGCGCCGCGCCCGGATCGGTGCCGGCAAGCGTGGCCCACAGGTGCAGATTCTCGCGCGCGCTCAGCGCCGGTTTGACCGCGTCCTGATGCCCGGCATAGGCGATTTCCGGCCGGCCCGGCGCCACGGGCGCGCCCTGCCACGAAATCTTTCCCGCGGCGAAACGCCCCAAACCCGCAAGCGCGCGCAAAAACGTGGTCTTGCCCGCGCCGTTGCGCCCGCGCATCGCCAGTGCCGATCCGGGCGCCAAATCGAAGCTGACCGGGGCGAAAAGCATCCCGGTTTCGCGGCGGCAGCACAGATCTTCGGCGGTCAGGCTCATGGTCTGGGCTTACGGGGAAATTCGGATGGCGCAAAGATCGGAAAAGACTTGCAAGATTTTAGTATACTATAGTACACAAATTCCGGAGCCCGGCTTGCCCGACCTCCACTCTTTCGCCATATCTGACGCAACGCCATCCCTGACGCCTGGAGACAGCCATGCCCATCACCGTTGGATCGGACACGAGCCAAACCCGTCGCACGCTTACCGTTGGCAACGACAGCTTCGCCTATTATTCCATCGCGGCGGCCGAGGCCGCGGGCCTGGGCGATTTCAGCCGCCTGCCGGCGGTGCTGAAGGTCGTGCTGGAAAACATGCTGCGCTTCGAGGACGGCAAGACCGTTTCCACCGACGACATAAAGGCGTTTTCCGACTGGGCCGACAAGGGCGGCAAGAACCCGCGCGAGATCTCCTACCGGCCGGCGCGGGTGCTGATGCAGGATTTCACCGGCGTGCCGGCGGTGGTCGATCTGGCGGCGATGCGCGACGCGATGGTATCGCTGGGCGGCGACCCGGAAAAGATCAATCCGCTGAACCCGGTCGATCTGGTGATCGACCATTCGGTGATGGTGGACGAGTTCGGCAATCCGCGGGCGTTCCAGATGAACGTCGACCGCGAGTATCAGCGCAACGGCGAACGCTACGAGTTCCTGAAATGGGGGCAGGGCGCGTTCGACAACTTCCGCGTCGTGCCCCCGGGCACCGGGATCTGCCATCAGGTCAATCTGGAATATCTGGGCCAGACCGTCTGGACCGATGTCGACCAAGACGGCCACACGGTCGCCTATCCCGATACGCTGGTGGGCACCGACAGCCACACGACCATGGTCAACGGACTGGCGATCCTGGGCTGGGGCGTCGGCGGGATCGAGGCCGAGGCGGCGATGCTGGGCCAGCCGATCTCCATGCTGATCCCCGAGGTCGTGGGCTTCAAGCTGACCGGCAAGCTGCGCGAAGGCGTGACCGCGACCGATCTGGTGCTGCGGGTGACGGAGATGCTGCGCGCGCACAAGGTGGTGGGCAAGTTCGTCGAATTCTACGGCGACGGGCTGGACGACCTGCCGCTGGCCGACCGCGCGACGATCGGCAACATGGCGCCCGAATACGGCGCCACCTGCGGCTTCTTCCCGATCGATAACGAGACCCTGCGCTATCTGCGCGTCTCGGGCCGGTCCGAGGACCGGATCGCGCTGGTCGAGGCCTATGCCAAGGAAAACGGCTTCTGGCGCGCCGCCGGCTACGACCCGGTCTATACCTCGACGCTGGAGCTTGACATGGGCTCGGTGAAACCCGCGATCTCCGGCCCGAAGCGGCCGCAGGACCGGATCGATCTGGATCAGGCCGCCGCGGCCTTCGGAGAGGTCGTCTCCGGCCACCGCCCGGCGGTCGGCGCCGACGAAAAGGCCGAATGGGCGGCCGAAGGCGGCGCGCTGCCGCCGCACGACATCCCCGGCGATGGCGGGCATCACAAGGCGGTGCGCGTGGAGGGGACGGACTACCATATCCACGACGGCTCGGTGGTGATCGCGGCGATCACCTCCTGCACCAACACATCCAACCCCTACGTGATGATCGGCGCGGGCCTGGTGGCGCGCAAAGCCCGCGCGCTGGGGCTGACCTCCCGGCCATGGGTCAAGACCTCGCTGGCGCCGGGCAGCCAGGTGGTGTCGGAGTATCTGGAAGCCGCCGGGCTGCAGGAGGATCTGGATGCGCTGGGCTTCCATCTGGTCGGCTATGGCTGCACCACCTGCATCGGCAATTCCGGCCCGCTGCCCGAGGATATCTCGGCCGCGATCAACAAGGCCGATCTGGTGGCCACCAGCGTGCTGTCGGGCAACCGGAATTTCGAAGGCCGGGTGAACCCGGACGTGCGGGCGAACTACCTGGCCTCGCCGCCGCTCGTGGTCGCCTATGCGATCGCTGGCGACATGAACGTCGACATCACCAGCCAGCCGCTCGCCCAGGACAAGGACGGCAACGACGTCTATCTGAAGGACATCTGGCCGACCCAGACCGAGATCGCCGACCTCGTGGAGCGGACGGTGACGCGGGAGGCGTTCCAGTCGAAATACGCCGACGTCTTCAAGGGTGACGAACGCTGGCGGGCGGTGGAGACCGACGACGCGCTGACCTATAGCTGGCCGGCGACGTCGACCTATGTGCAGAACCCGCCCTATTTCCAGGACATGGGGCCGGACGCGGGCACGATCGCCGACATCCACGGCGCGCGGATCCTGGCGATGCTGGGCGACTCGGTGACCACCGATCACATCTCGCCCGCGGGGTCGTTCAAGTCCGAACACCCGGCCGGGGCCTATCTGATGGACCGCCAGGTGCCGCAGCGCGAGTTCAACTCCTACGGGTCGCGGCGCGGCAATCATCAGGTGATGATGCGCGGCACCTTCGCCAATATCCGGATCCGCAACGAGATGCTCGACGGGGTCGAGGGCGGCTATACCAAGGGGCCCGACGGCACCCAAATGTCGATCTATGACGCCGCAATGGTGCATGCCGAGACCGCGACGCCGCTGGTCATCGTGGCCGGCGCCGAGTACGGCACCGGGTCGAGCCGCGACTGGGCCGCGAAGGGCACGGCGCTTTTGGGTGTGAAGGCGGTGATCGCGGAAAGCTTCGAGCGAATCCACCGGTCCAACTTGGTCGGCATGGGCGTGATCCCGTTCGAGTTCACCGGCGGGGATACCCGCAAGTCGCTGGGCCTGACCGGGGCGGAGGTCTTCGACATCACCGGGTTGTCGGGCGATCTGACACCGCTGAGCCTGGTGCCGGCCAAGATCACCTATCCGGACGGGGCGGTGAAGGAGATCGAGTTGAAGTGCCGGATCGATACCGCGGTCGAGATCGAATATGTGGAGAATGGCGGCGTGCTGCATTACGTGGTGCGCAACCTGGCCCAGAGCGCCTGAGGAGGTCCTTTCGGATCCAATAGCGCGCCTGCGGCGCAAGAGATGAGCCCTACGGGCGGGAAAAGGGGGGCTCTGCCCCCCTCGCGGCCTGGCGGCCGCTCACCCCCCGGGAGTATTTTGGGAACGAAGAGTGAGCCCCGTCGCGGAAATCCTCCAGTGGAGGATTTCAGGGGCGAACGGGCGGAGCCCCAGCAAGGCCCCGTCGCGGAAATCCTCCAGTGGAGGATTTCAGGGGCGAACGGACGGAGCGCCGGCGCACAGAGGTTCCGCCGCATCTCTTTTGCGGTGGCGACATGTGCGGGCCGCGCCCTGGGGATCGGGGGCTAGACCAGGACCGCTTCAGACTGAATCGGTCTGAACGAGAATTTTGGTTCATATTCAATAGCTTGAGCAAAATCCTAGGGTCAGATTGTTTCCATCTGAACCGCTTTTGCTCTACAGTTCGAGTTTGGCCCGCACCGCCGCGTTGACCGCTTTGGGGTTCGCTTTGCCGCCGGTGGCCTTCATCACCTGGCCGACGAACCAGCCGGCAAGCTTGGGATTTTCCTTGGCTTTGGCCACCTGGTCGGGGTTGTCCGCAATCACCTGATCGACGGCCGCATCTATGGCGCCGGTATCGGTGACTTGACGCAGCCCGCGCGCCTCCACGATCTCCGCCGGGTCGCCGCCTTCGGTCCAGAGGATCTCGAACACGTCCTTGGCGATCTTGCCGGAGATCGCATCCGAGGCGATCAGATCCAGCACCCCGCCCAATTGCGCCGCGCCGACCGGAGAGGTTTCCACCGTCAGCCCCTCCTTGTTCAGCCGCCCGAACAATTCGTTGATGACCCAGTTCGCCGCCAGCTTGCCGTCACGGCCCGCAGCCACTGCTTCGAAGTAAGCCGCATTCGCGGTTTCCGCCGTCAGCACCCCGGCATCGTATTCGGTCATGCCGTAGTCGCGCAGGAACCGCGCCTTCTTCGCATCCGGCAACTCGGGCAGGCCGGCGGCGATCCCATCCACCCAGGACTGATCCAGCACCAGCGGCAGCAGGTCGGGGTCGGGGAAATAGCGGTAATCCTGCGCCTCTTCCTTCGACCGCATCGACCGGGTTTCGCCCTTGCCCGGATCGTAGAGCCGGGTTTCCTGGTCGATGCTGCCGCCATCCTCCAGGATGCCGATCTGGCGCTTTGCCTCGTAGTCGATCGCGGCCTGGATGAAGCGCATCGAGTTCATGTTCTTGATCTCGCAGCGCGTGCCCAGATGGGCGAAATCCTGCGTCTCCTGATAGCGTTCGTAATCGCCCGGCCGGCAGACGCTGACATTGACGTCGGCGCGCAGGGACCCCTCCTGCATATTGCCGTCGCAGGTGTCCAGGTAACGCAGGATCTGGCGCAGTTTGCGCACGTATTCGGCCGCCTCTTCCGGCCCGCGGATATCGGGGCGGCTGACGATTTCCATCAGCGCCACGCCGGTGCGGTTGAGATCGACGAAGGAAACGCCCGGGTCCATGTCGTGGATCGACTTGCCGGCATCCTGTTCCAGGTGAATGCGCTCGATCCGCACCCGCCGCGCGACGCCCGGGCCCATGTCGACCAGCACCTCGCCCTCGCCGACGATCGGGTGGTAGAGCTGGCTGATCTGATAGCCTTGGGGCAGGTCGGGGTAGAAGTAGTTCTTGCGGTCGAAGGCGGAGGTCAGGTTGATCCGCGCCTTCAGCCCCAGCCCGGTGCGCACCGCCTGTTCGATGCAGAAATCGTTGATCACCGGCAGCATGCCGGGCATCGCGGCGTCGACCAGGCTGACATGGGCGTTGGGCTCGCCGCCGAACGCGGTGGCGGCGCCCGAGAACAGCTTGGCCGCCGATTTGACCTGGGCATGGACCTCCATGCCGATGACGATTTCCCAGTCTTCCCGTGCGCCGGCGATCACCTTGGGCGCGGGCGGGGTGAAGTCCAGCGCGGCGATGCCTGAGGTTTCGGCGGGGCTGTCGGGCATGGGGCGGCGTCCTTTGGGCGATGCATGCGCGCCAGCTTTTAGGCAGCCCGGGGCAGGGGGGCAAGGGGCGCTGCCGCCCGGCCCAGCGGGCCGCGCTGCACGACCTGCGTCGCCGCCCGTTGCGAAAAAGCCGGCGGCCATCCGTCTTAGACCGGCGCAACCTCCAGCCCGGCGCGGGCCAGGGCCGCGCGCAGCGGGGCCGCGGGGGGCAGGCAGCGCGGCGGCGGCATCACGCTGCGGCCATCGGTCAGATGCACCACAACCGTATCCGGCCCACCCGTCAGGGACCGGATTACCACCCGGTCGATATCGCCGAGCGCGATCGGCGCCGGCGCGCCGGGGCCCTCGAAAACCCAGGCCTCTGCGCCCAGCATCATGCCGTCGACCGGCTCCGCGGCCATCAGGCCCAGGGACATCGCCAGGAATGCCGCCAGCGGCACCCACATCAGCCAGGCCGACCAGATCGGCGGCGCCACGAACACCGCGGCACCGGCCAGCATCAGCCCGCCCGCCGTCAGCACCAGCGCCAGCGTGCGCCGCGCATGGGTGCGGTGCGCCAGCGGGCCGCTCATGACCGCACCCCGAACCGCGCGCGCAGATCGCCCAAACCCTCTTCGACCGCCGGCGGCAGGGCGCCGTCGCGATCCTCGAAGACCGCGCGGATCATCCGTTCGGTATCGGGCCGCGCCGCCTCTCCGGCCAATTGATAAAGCCGCCGCGCAAGCCGTTGCAGCGCCGCGCCCGGCGTGCCGCATTGCCCGACCAGCCAGCCGCCCAGCACGACCAGTTCCTCGGCCTGGGTCTTGTCGATCTCGAACACCGACTGGATCTGCACCAAAAGCCGCGCGCGCCGTTCTTCGGTGGCCAGCCCGTCCTGCGCCAGCAGCGCCGCCAGCACTCCGGCGGCCGCCACACGCGAATCGTCGATCCCGTCGACCGGGTGTATGTTGGATTTGCGTTTGAACCCGAAGCGCCGCGCCGCCAGACGGACGTCCTGCGCCGCGCCGGCCAGATGGCCGGCCATGTCCGCCGCGTTGCGCGCCCGCCAGTACCAGAAATACGCCGCCCCGGCCAAAGCGGCGAGCCCGATCAGAATGTGCATCACGCTTGTCCCTCGTTACACGGCATCCGGCATAGCCCGGGATCGGCGCGAAGGTATGGCGCGATTGCGGCGTCGGCGCCTCACTGTGGTTAACGGCGCTTGGGGTGCTCGCGGCCGATCAACGCCCGATTGTCAGCCCTGCGCCTCCAGCATACGGGCAACGATCTCGCCGGTATTCTTGCTGAGGTCGGGCAGGTCGGCCAGCCGCTGCAACTGCGTGAGCATCAGCGCCTGGCGGTCCTCGTCGAACTGGCGCCAGGTCTCGAACACGCCGGCCAGCCGGGCGGTGGTCTGCGGGTTGACGGGGTCGAGCCGGATCAGCCAGTCGGTCACCAGCGCATAGCCCGCGCCATCGGCGCGGTGGAACCCCGCCATGTTGCCGGCGGCGAAGGCGCCGATCAGCGCCCGGTACCGGTTCGGCACGCGCCAGTCGAAATCGGCGTGCCCGGTCAGCGCCGCCACCGCCTCCACCGCCTGGCCCGGCGGGGTCGCGGTGGCTTGGGCCGAAAACCACTTGTCCAGCACGTTCGGGTCGGCGCGCCAGCGGTCATAGAACGCGCTCAGCGCCGCCCCGGCCTGCCCGGCGCGGATCAACAGGCCCAGCGCCTGCATGGTCTCGGTCATATTGTCGGCCGCATCGAACGCGGCGCGCGCCGTCTCTGCCGCCGGCTCGGTCCAGGTGAGCAGCGCCATCAGCCGCCCCCGCAACGCCCGCCGCCCGGCGGCCCCGGCCTCGGGCGTGTAGGGCCCGGGGGTGTCCAAGGCCGCCACGCGGCCGGCCAGATCGGGGATCGCCGCCGCCAGCGCCCTTTGCAGGCGCACCGTCGCGGCATGGATCGCCCCGGGATCCGGCCGCGCGCCGTCGCGCGACAAAGCCTGGAACACATCTTCGACCGAGGGCGGGCCGACGCACAAAGCCTGGAAGGCGGGATCGAGCCCCTGGTCCTCCAACACCGCCACCAGTGCGGCGATCAGCGCCGGGTCGGGCGCCAGATTGGGGTCCGCGACCATGCGCCCGATCATGGCGCGCATGTAGTCGCGCGCTGCTTCCCAGCGGTTGAACGGGTCGGTGTCATGGGCCAACAGAAAGGCGCGGCGGGCATCATCGATGCGCTGCTCCAGGATCACCGGCGCCGAAAAGCCGCGATTGACCGACGGCACGGGCCGCGCCGCCAGCCCTTTGAAATGGAAACTCTGCTCGGTCTCCGTCATCTCCAGCACTTGGGTTTGCACCACCTCCGCGCCATCGGCGCCCAGCAGCCCGACCGCCAGCGGGATCACCTGCGGCGCCTTGTCGGCTTGGCCCGGCGTGGGGGGCGTCTGCTGGCGCAGGCGCAGCGTGAACACGCCGTCCGCCCAGTCCTCCGCAACCGTCACCAGCGGTGTCCCGGCCTGGGAATACCACCGCGCGAACTGGCGCAGATCGCGGCCGGTCGCGTCCTCGAACACGGTCAGCCAATCCTCGATCGTGCAGGCCTGGCCGTCATGCCGGTCGAAATACAGATCCAGCGCCGCGCGATAACCCTCCGCCCCCACCAGGGCGCGCAACATGCGGATCACTTCCGCGCCTTTCTCATAGACGGTGGCGGTGTAGAAGTTGTTGATCTCGATATATTCTTCCGGCCGGACGGGATGCGCCAGCGGCCCCGCATCCTCGCGGAACTGGCGCGCGCGCAAGGCCAGGACGTTGTCGATCCGCGTCACCGCATCCCCGCGCTCATCGGCCGAGAATTGCTGGTCGCGGAACACCGTCAGCCCCTCTTTCAGGCACAGCTGGAACCAGTCGCGGCACGTGATCCGGTTGCCGGTCCAGTTGTGGAAATACTCATGCGCGATGATGCCCTCGATCAATTCGTAATCGCGGTCGGTCGCGGTCTCGGGGCTCGCCAACACATACTTGGCGTTGAATATGTTCAGCCCCTTGTTCTCCATCGCGCCGGCGTTGAAATCCTCCACCGCCACGATCATGAACAGATCCAGATCGTATTCACGGCCATAGACGCGCTCGTCCCACGCCATGGAACGTTTCAGCGCATCCATCGCATACTCGGCTTTGTCCTCGTCGCCCGGCCGGACATAGATCTTCAGCGCCACGTCGCGCCCCGACGCGGTGGTGAAGCTGTCGTCGTGGCTGACCAGATCGCCGGCGACCAGCGCGAACAGATAGCTGGGCTTCGGCCAGGGGTCGTGCCATTCGGCCCAGCCGGGGCCGCTGGCCACCGGGTTGCCGTTCGACAGCAGCACCGGCGCGTCGCCCTCGATGCGCACGGTATAGACCGCCATCACATCGGGGCGGTCGGGGAAATAGGTGATCTTGCGAAAGCCCTGCGCCTCGCACTGGGTGCAATACATCAGGTTGTCGCCGCGGGCCGAGGTATAAAGCCCCTCCAGCGCCCGGTTGCCCTGCGGGTCGATCTCCGTCTCGCAGACCCATTCGAACGCGCCCGCGGGCAGGGCTGCTGCGGGCAAGCGCAGCCCTTCGGGTTCGATCTGCGGGGTCACGTCCGCGCCGTCGATCCGGGCCGCGATCAGGGTCAACTCGCGCCCGTCCAGCCACAGATCCTCGCCCGGCTCGGCGGCCGGGTTGGGCCGCATCGCCAGCCGCGCCGTCACCCGGGTCGCCTTCGGGTCCAGCCGAAAGCTCAGGTGCACCCGGTCGACCAGAAAGGCGGGCGGGCGGTAGTCCGATAGGCGGATCGCGGGCGGCTGGTCGGTGCGCATCGGGCAGGCTCCTGGCGGCAGTCTCGCGCCTGCCTAGCGCAGCGGCGGCGTGGGCGAAAGTCGATCCTCTTGCCAGACGCTTGCCATACGCATGCCATACGCTTGCTGGCATCGACATTTGCGCCCATTCCTCCTGACAGAACGCTGTCAGGAGGGGTGTGGCAAGACGGAGGTCTCGCAACCTGTTAAGGATTTGGACATGGCCTTCAAACCGCAGAATTTCACCGTCTGGACGGAGATCCCGGTGACCGATCTCAGCCGTGCTATGGCGTTCTACAACGCCGTCACCGATGCCGATCTGGTCTTGGACGAAACCGGCCCGAACCCCATGGCGACCTTTAAACCCAAGGACGAAAAGACGTGCGTTGCCGGGCACTTGTACCCCGGCGTTCCAGCAGCCGAGGGACAGGGGCCGACGATCCATCTGGCCGCGCCGGGCAAGCTGGAAGACACGCTCGCCCGCGTCGCCGAGGCCGGCGGCAAGGTGGTCTCAACGGCGATCGAGATCCCGGCCGGGCGGTTTGCCTATATCCGCGACCCCGATGGCAACTCGATCGGGCTGTTCGAGGGTTCGTAATGCGCCGAAGCGACCGCCTTTTTAAGATTGTTCAATATCTTAGAGGCGGTCGCTTGACCACCGCGGCGCGGCTGGCGGAACGGCTGGAAGTGTCCGAACGCACGATCTATCGCGACATCGCGGACCTGCAATCGACCGGCGTGCCCATCGATGGCGAGGCCGGCGTCGGCTATCTGCTGCGCGAGGGGTTCGATCTGCCGCCCCTGATGTTCACGCGCGAGGAAATCGCCGCCCTGGTCGCCGGCGCCCGCACCATCCGTGCCTTCGGCGGCGCGGCCATGGCGCTGGCCGCCGAGGAGGCGTTGGTCAAGATCGAGGCGGTGCTGCCCGCCGACGCCCGCGCCCGGGCCCAGACCGTCGCGGTGCATGCCATGAACTGGGGCATGCCCGATGCGTTGCGCACGCGGATCGACGACCTCAACGCCGCCATTGACGGGCGGATCCGGCTCGACATCGCCTATCGCGACCTGGAACAGGTCGAGACCCGCCGCATCATCCGCCCGTTGGGGCTGTGGTTCTGGGGCAAGGTCTGGACCCTGGTCTGCTGGTGCGAGTTGCGCAATGATTTCAGAATGTTCCGGGTCGACCGCATCGGCGGCGACTGGGCGCAGGCCGGACCGTTCAGACCCAAGCCCGGCCGCACGCTGACCGATTTCTACCGCCATCAGCGCACCTGCGGTGGCCGGGACTGACGCGCTGCCGAGAATTTCGTAGAGAAAACGGTAACGCTTTTCGGCTACAACACCGGCGTCTTTGGTGCGACGCGCCCGGGACGTGATCCGGGGCGCGTTTCTAAGAGTGACGGAGCGGTCAAGAGGATCGCGAAGGGGCGACGCAACGGTTTCCGGATCGGTGCCGCAGGAGGGCGCGATGTGCTATGGCGCCCAGCCCAGAAAATTCGCGATCAGCCGCAAACCGGTCGCTTGGCTCTTTTCTGGGTGGAATTGCGTGCCGATCATCGTGTCGCGCCCGATCATGGCGGTGATCTGGCCGCCATAGTCCGTTGTCGCCAGCCGGTGCGCGGCGCTTTCGGGTCGCACATGGAAGGAGTGGACGAAATAGACGTGATCGCCGGCGAAGATCCCCTCCAGCACGGGGTGTGACGCCAGATTATCCAATGCATTCCAGCCCATATGCGGTATCTTTAACATCTCATCCGCCGGCGCGATCTTCACGCATTCGCCCGGCACCCAGCCGAAACCGGGCGCATCCGCCCCATGTTCGCGGCCGATATCGGCCATCAGTTGCTGACCGACGCAGATGCCCAGAAACGGCGCGCCGGCTGTCACGCGCTCTTGCAGCACCTCCACCATGCCCGGGATCGCATCGAGCCCCGCCCGGCTATCGGCGAATGCGCCGACCCCCGGCAGCACGATGCGGTCGGCGCGGCGCACCGCCTCCGGCTCGGCGCTGACGGTGACCGGGCCGCCGCCGACCTCCGTCGCCATGCGCTGAAAGCTCTTCTCGGCCGAGCGCAGGTTGCCGCTTTCATAATCGATGATGACCGTGCTCACAGCGCGCCCTTGGTGGAGGGGATGGCGTTCGCCTTGCGCGGGTCGGTCTCCACCGCGTCGCGCAGCGCGCGGGCGACGGCCTTGAAGGCGGCCTCGGCGATATGGTGGCTGTTGATGCCGTCCAGCTTTTCCAGGTGCAGCGTCATGCCGCTATGCGTTGAAAAGGCGGTGAAAAACTCCCGCACCAACTCTGTGTCGAACGTGCCGATCCGCTCTCCGGTGAAGTCGATCTTCCACACCAGATAGGGCCGCCCGCTCAGGTCCAGCGCGGCGCGCATCAGGCAATCGTCCATCGGCAGCAGGCAGGACCCGTACCGCCGGATGCCACGCTTGTCGCCCAGGGCCTGCGCCAGCGCCTGGCCCAGCGCGATGCCGGTATCCTCCACCGTGTGGTGGTCGTCGATATGGGTGTCGCCGTCGGCGCGCACGGTCAGGTCGATCAACGCATGCCGGGCCAGTTGGTCCAGCATGTGGTCGAAAAATCCGACCCCGGTCCGGTTGTCATAGGCCCCGGTCCCGTCCAGGGTCAGGGTGACGGCGATCTTCGTCTCCGCCGTCTGCCGCTCTATACTCGCGCTTCGCATGGCACCCTCCGCCGCAACCCGCGCCTTATAGAAAGCGTCCGCGTCCGGGGGAAGACCGAAGAAGGAGATGCCGATGACGCCAACCGAAACGCGCCCCGGCCCCTGCGCCGGAACCGCCTGGCCGCGAGGTCCCGGGGCGCGCCCGGGACGCGGGGTGCTGGTCGCGGCGCTGTGCCTGCTGGCCGCCTGCGGGCTGAACGGCAATTACCGCGATACCGCCGTGCCGATGGAAAGCGTCTCCCGATTGGATACGGCCGCCTATGCCGGGCTCTGGTACGAGATCGCCCGCTTTCCCAACCGGTTCGAACGCGACTGCACCGGCGTCACCGCCGAATACACGCTGCGCGAAGACGGCCGGATCGGGGTCAAGAATTCCTGCCGCAAGGGCGCGCTTGATGGGCCGCTGGAGGTGGCCGAGGGCTCTGCGCGGGTCGCGGCACCGGGGCAGTTGAAGGTAAAATTCGCCGAATGGCTGCCCTTCGAGGGCGACTACTGGGTGTTGGACGTGACCGAAGACTACGACGTCGCCGTGATCGGCGTGCCCTCGGGCGATTTCGGCTGGATCCTGGCCCGCACGCCGACATTGGAAGCCGACGACCTGGCCGCGGCGCTAAGCGTTCTGCGCGATGCGGGCTATGACACCGACCGGTTGACCTATACGCTGCAGCCCAACTGACGACCCGCCAGCCAGAGAGATAGGAGCGCGCATGTTCACGGCCTCGATGACCTTCGATTGCGGCGAGGATGTCGAGGCGCTGCGCGAGACCGTCCATCGCTGGGCGCAGGACCGCATCGCGCCCATGGCCGCAGAGATCGACCGCGACAACCGCTTTCCAGAAGCGTTGTGGACCGAGATGGGGGCGCTGGGGCTGCATGGCATCACCGTGCCGGAGGCCGATGGCGGCGCCGGCATGGGCTATCTGGCGCATGTGGTCGCGGTGGAGGAGGTGGCGCGTGCCTCCGCCAGCGTATCGCTGAGCTATGGCGCGCATTCCAACCTGTGCGTCAACCAGATCGCGCTGAACGGCAACCCGGACCAAAGGGCGCGCTATCTGCCCAAACTGATCGCCGGCGCGCATGTCGGCAGCCTGGCAATGTCGGAGGCCGGATCGGGCTCGGACGTCGTGTCGATGCGGCTGCGCGCCGAAAAACGCAACGACCGCTATGTGCTGAACGGGTCGAAATACTGGATCACCAACAGCCCCGATGCATCCGTCCTGGTGGTCTATGCCAAGACCGACCCCGAGGCCGGCCCGCGCGGCATCACCGCCTTTCTGATCGACCGCGACATGGCCGGGTTCTCGGTCGGCCCGCATTTTGACAAGCTGGGGATGCGCGGATCGAACACTGCCGAGATCACCTTCGAGGATGTGGAGGTGCCGTTCGACAATGTCCTGGGCGAAGAGGGGCAGGGCGTCGCGGTGCTGATGTCGGGGCTGGACTACGAACGGGTGGTGCTGTCGGGCATCGGGCTGGGGATCATGGCCGCGATCCTGGATCACATCATGCCCTATATGCACGAGCGCAAGCAGTTCGGGCAGGCGATCGGGAGTTTCCAACTGATGCAGGGCAAGATCGCGGATATCTACACGGCGATGAACTCGGCGCGGGCCTATGTCTATGAGGTCGCTAAGGCCTGCGACCGCGGCCAGGTCACGCGCCAGGATGCGGCGGCCTGTGTGCTTTATGCCTCGGAAAAAGCGATGGAAATGGCGGTCCAGGGTGTGCAGGCCATGGGCGGTGCCGGCTATCTGAACGACAGCCCGCTGGCGCGGATCATGCGCGACGCCAAACTGATGGAGATCGGCGCTGGCACGTCGGAGATCCGGCGCATGCTGGTGGGGCGGGAATTGATGAAGGTGAGTGGGTGAGACGCCGACCCCCAAAGCGCAAACGGCTGAGCCCGCAGGAGAAAAAGGATCTGAGCCTGCGCAAGGATCAACGCGGCGATTGGTATGGCATGCTGAGTGCGCGCAAAGGGATCCGTTCGAAGTCTCGGGCCTTGGGGCATCGCAGGGCGCGGAGGATCAACAAACCGGAATTGTTGCGCGATCCCGAGGCATCGGAGGCGCGGTTGAAGCTGAACCAGCGCAAGCGATGGAGGAAATTCCCGGGGCATTCTCTGGCCGCATCCGTTGCGCGCAAGAAGCAGCGGCGCGTTGACAGCCATGGGCGCAAAAATCTCGCAAGAGAGAGGGGTGCACACACACGCATGCCGGAGTGATGCCGTGTCGGCGCGAGCTTTTGAAACAGCCAGTTTGACGAAATCGGATTTTCTGACGATACTGAGACGCATGACAGATTTCAGGTTGTACGCATGAACGCCCGATCCGCGCCGATCGCCCTGACCGTCGGCAAGGACGGTCGCGTGCTGGTTCCGGCCGAGTTGCGGCGGCAGGTCGGGATGGAGCCCGGCGGCCGGGTAATCGCCAAGGTGGTGGGCGGCGAATTGCATCTGATCTCCGCCGCGTCCTGGATCGCTGAGGCGCGGCGGCTCGTCGGCGATGGCGACCCGATGGCCGATGCGCTGATCAATGAACGCCGCGCCGAGGTGGCCCGAGACGCGTCTTGACCGTGCTCGATGCCTCGGCGCTGCTGGCGCTGATCGATGGCGAACCTGGTGGGGCACGGGTTGCGGAAGTGTTCGACAATGCCGCGATGAGCAGCGTGAATTTTGCCGAAGTGGCGTCCAAGATGGCCGAGCGCGCGGCATCACCGGAAGCTTTGCGGGGCTGGTTGGCGGATGTGCCGATCGAAATCGTGCCGTTCGACGCCTCCCTGGCCATCGAAGCCGGGTTTCTGCGGGTTAAGACCCGGGAGATTGGCCTGTCGCTGGGCGACCGCTGTTGCCTGGCCCTCGCCGCGGCGCGCGGGCAACCGGTGCTGACCGCGGACCGTGTTTGGGCCAAACTGGACCTGGGGGTCGAGATCGAGGTGATTCGATGAGCCGCAAGCGAAGGATGGTCCGGCGTTGAGACTGCGTTTTGGTGCCAGACATGGCGTTCGCGTCGCGCGTATCTGCGTGGCCTTGGCCGTGTTTCTTGCAGGCCCGCCCGGGTTCGCCGACGACACCCCGCCCGAGGCCGCGCTGCCCGCCTATGAGCGCTGTCTGGCGGAGGCGAAGGACACCGCTTGTGCCGGGGTTCTGGCGGCGTTTTGCCTGGACACGGTGACGACGCTCGACGCGCTGACCGCGTGTCGGGGGGGCCTGGCGGCGGCGGTGGAAGGGCGCGTGGCGGAGCTTGTGCAGGAACTGGGCGGCGACGACCCGGCGCTGCGGCGGGCCGCGCTGGAGCGGGTGCGCGGGGCGGAGCGCAGCGTGGGCGCGAATTGCGCCGCCTATGCCGCGCGGGTGCCCCAGGCCGATAATGAACACCACGCCGCGCGCTGCGCGCTGCTGGCGGCACATGGCAAGATGGCGGAACTGTTCCGCCTGCGCGCCCTGGCGGAGCCGGAGACGTGAGCCATCGCGCGGCGCATTTGGCCGCGATCGAGGAGATCCAGGCCGCGGCGCTGGCAGCGGTGGCCGGAGGCGGGCCGGAGGTTGCGGCGCGCCATCAGGCGCGGGGCAAGATGCTGCCGCGGGAGCAGGTGGCGAACCTGCTCGACCCCGGCAGTGCGTTTCTGGAAATCGGCGGTCTGGCCGCGCATGGGCTTTATGACGGGGCAGCGCCGTGCGCGGGGGTCATCGCCGGCATCGGGCAGGTGCATGGGCGGCCGGTGATGGTGGTCTGCAACGATGCCACGGTGAAGGGCGGCACCTATTACCCGATGACCGTGAAAAAGCACCTGCGGGCGCAGGAGATCGCGGAGGAAAACCGGCTGCCTTGCGTCTATCTGGTGGATTCGGGCGGGGCGAACCTGCCGAACCAGGACGAGGTTTTCCCCGACCGCGACCATTTCGGGCGGATATTCTACAACCAGGCGCGGATGAGCGCGCAGGGCATCGCGCAGATCGCGGTCGTGATGGGGTCGTGTACCGCCGGCGGGGCCTATGTGCCGGCGATGTCGGATGTGGCGATCATCGTGAAGGAACAGGGCACGATCTTTCTGGCCGGCCCGCCGCTGGTCAAGGCCGCGACGGGCGAGGATGTGAGTGCGGAGGACCTGGGCGGCGGCGACGTGCACACGCGGCTGTCGGGCGTGGCGGATTATCTGGCCGAGGACGACGCCCATGCCCTGGCGCTGGCGCGGGGGGCGGTCGCAGCACTTGGGCCCCATGCGGGGCCGCGCGCGCCGCGACGTCCGGCGGTGCCGCCGGACGGCTCTGCCGAAGACCTGCTGGATCTGGTGCCCACGGATCTGCGCCAGCCCTATGACGTGCGCGAGGTCATCGTGCGGCTGGTCGATGGCGGTGCATTCGACGAATTCAAGGCGCGGTTCGGCCCCACGCTGGTCTGCGGCTTCGCCGATCTGGACGGCTGGCCCGTGGGCATCATCGCCAACAACGGCGTTCTGTTTTCCGACAGCGCGCAGAAGGGCGCGCATTTCGTGGAGTTGTGCGCCCAGCGCAAGACGCCGCTGATCTTTCTGCAGAACATCACCGGGTTCATGGTCGGCCGGCAGGCCGAGGCCGGCGGCATTGCCCGGCACGGCGCCAAACTGGTGACCGCCGTGGCGACGGTGGCCGTGCCCAAGATCACGGTGCTGATCGGCGGATCCTACGGCGCCGGCAATTACGGCATGGCCGGTCGCGCGTATCAGCCGCGATTCCTGTGGACCTGGCCAAATGCGCGGATATCGGTGATGGGCGGCGCGCAGGCCGCCGGGGTCTTGGCCGACGTGCGCCGCGCCGGGATCGAGCGCAAGGGCGGCGCGTGGAGCGCGGAAGACGAGGCTGCGTTCAAGGCTCCGATCGAGGCCCAGTTCGAGGCCCAGGCGCATCCGCTTTATGCCTCTGCCCGGCTGTGGGACGATGGCGTCATCGACCCCCGCGACACGCGCCGCGTCCTCAGCCTGTCGCTGGCCGCCTGCGCCAACGCGCCGGTGCCGGAAACGCGCTTCGGCGTGTTCCGGATGTGACCGCGGCCATCACTCCGCGCGCATCGTGGATGATCGCACCCCGACGTATCGAAGCGACGCCATGAGGCGGGGCGATGTCGTTCAATTGCGCCGCGTCCGGCGGAAGCGACACAGACCGGCACGGATCTGGCGCCTGCCGCGGCGGGCGCTGCTGCTGTTGACGGTCCCGGGCCTGGTGCCGGCCGGGGACGTGGCGGGGGGCTATCGAACCGAGATGGTCGGTGCGCCGGGATGCCGGGTGGTCACGGTCGTAGACGGCGACACGCTCAACATCGCCTGCCGAACGGGCGGTCTGCAAAGCGTACGGCTGTTGGGTTACGACTCGCCGGAGATCTTTTCGCCGACGTGCTGGTCCGAACACTGGCGGGGCTGGCGGGCGACATGGCGGTTGCGGTATCTGCTGTGGTCCGCGGACAATCTGGTGTTGGAGTTCACCGGTGAGGACCGGTTTGACCGCCGCCTGGCCCGGATGCGGGTAAACGGGCTTAGCGTCGCCACGCATATGATCCGCGCGGGCGATGCGCGGGCCTATGACGGTGGCCGGCGCCTGGGTTGGTGCGACAACGATGGGGGGCGTTTGTGACATCGGATCTGGACCGCCTGCGCGCCCGGTATCCGGGCGCCGAGACGTTCACCTTCGGCGACAGCCGGCGGATGTGCGACGCCTTGCTTGGTTTGGTGCGTGCCGGCACCAAGACCGCGACGTGCGGCGCGCTGCGCGACTTCGGGCCCGGCGGCGAAGCGATGCCGCTGGCCGGGCGCCGGGACATAGCGCTGACCTGGGATGGCGCACTGGCACTGGTGATCGAGACGGTATCGGTGACGACCCGGCGCTTTTGCGACGTCGACGCCGATTTCGCACTGGCCGAGGGAGAGAATGGCTCCCTGGAAGGCTGGCGCGCGGATCATCGTGTCTATTTCGAACGAAACGGCGGGTTCGACCCGGAAATGCCGCTTGTCTGCGAGCGGTTCCGACTGGTCGAGGATCTGGGCGCATGAGGACGGGGGGATGAGGGGCTGGAACCCGGCCCGCCGCAGTGTCGCGTGGCCGGACCGCAGCGGCGTTGTCGACAAGTGTACCACCCGCCGCGCGGGCGCGGCTTACCCGCGACGGCGCCTGTCATCTGCCGGTGAAGGCCGCGGCGGAGGCGGAGAAACCGGTTCCCGCGGGTTTTCGAGGTCGCGGGCCTTCGGGCTTACGGGTGTGTTGTGGCCGGGGTCTCGGCGCGCGCCGAACATCTGACGACCCGGTCACACAGCCGGGCGCCCCGTGTTCAAATGGCCGCCGGACCGCATGGAGCGTGGGCGATGACCGCGCGGCCGCGGCGCCGCGCGATCGCTGCCGATGCGCAGCTTTCAGGCCACGTCGAACCACTCCGCCTTCAGGTCGTCCAGGGCGGCGCTGCGGATCATCAGCGTGGCGCCGTCCTCGGCCGTGATCAGCGCGCCGTTCTTGCGCTGCACCGCGTTGTCCAAGATGTCGGCGAAGCTTTCGAAACCGGCGGTCGTCACGTCGATGACGTCGCCCTCGCCGGCGTCGAAATCGCCGATCGTGTCGCGGTCGGCGCCGAAGCCCCAGACGAACCGGTCCGCGCCGTCACGGCCTACCAGCCAATCCTTGTCGGCGCCGCCCACCAGCGTGTCGTCACCGTCGCCACCGGCCAAGCGGTCGAACCCGTCGCCGCCGACAAGCAGATCGTTGCCATCGCGGCCCGACATCTTGTTGCCGCCGGAATCGCCGGTCATCAGGTCGTCGTCGCTGCCACCGCGGACCCGCGTGTCGCCGGTCACAGATACTTCGGCACCGGCGAACCCGGCCAAAAGCTCGGCGACCAGCGCGTCCAGATCCTGCGATGCGGCCGCGCCGGGGTCGGGGGCGGCCGGTAAGGGATCGGTCGCGACCTCAACCGCGGTGTCGAAGCGCGCGGCGGAAATCTCTCCTTCGAAAAACGCATTCAACCGGTTGGCAACTCCATCGCCTGAACTGGCCTGGCTGGCGCCGAGAACGATGGGTTCGAGATTGCTGGACAGGCCACCGGTCCACCCTTCGATCACCCCGATCTCGGCGCCGTTCAGGGTCACGGTCAGCATGTCGTCGGCCCAGCTGAGGGTCAGATCGTTCACCGCCTGCACGGAGACCGCGCCACCCGTCAGCGTCAGCGACGCGGTGTCGGTCTGAGCACGGACCTCCAACGCGCCGTCGCGGATCGAAACGCTTAGATGGCCGCCCTGGTCGAAGCCTTTCGAATCCTTGCTGAGGAGCGTCTGCACCCCATCCAGACCGTCCGGCCGGAAGCTGAGCGAGGCCGTGCCGGTCTCGGTCGCAAAGGCATCGATATGCTCGATCACGAGAGCGTCGTCTCCCGAGAACATCGTCGGCGCGTCGATGAGCGGAACACCGGCCCCGGGCGTGGGGGCGACGGGATCGGGATCGGCGGGGTAGGGATCCGCCGGGTCGGGATCGGTGGGGTAAGGATCCACCGGATCGGGATCCGCCGGGTCGGGGTCGATCGGGTCGGGGTCGACCGGGTCCGGGTCCGTCGGCCCGGCATCCGCCGGTGGGGGCGTCGCACCGCCGAACAGCGCATCAAGCTCCAGTGCCGTGGCCACGACGCCCGTCGCCGCCGCGGCGGTGTCGATGAATGCGAAATCGCTGGCGGACAAAGCGAACTTGTTGACGGGTCCGGTGAATGTCAGCGTCGCCGCGTCGGGCAATTGCACTTCGCGGATCGTAAACCGGCCGTCCCGTCCGTCGCTCGACAGCGCGGCGAGGTCGAGATCGTCGAAGTCACCATCGCCGTCTTGGTCGAGATCGGCTTCCGAAAGCCCGACCAGCACGACTTTATCGGCGCCGCCCTTGAAGTTCATGATCGTGTCGTTGCCATCGCCCTGGCGGTAAATGACGGTGTTCCGGTGATTTCCGTCCACGTTCACGACATCGATCGTGTCATTGCCCAGACCGCCTAAAAACACGTCGTCATTCGAACCGGTCGCGCGCTTGCGCCACGAACTGGACGACAACTCATCATCACCCACGCCGCCGATCATGATATCGTCGCCGCCATGCCCGCCGATGAAATCGTCGCCGGCGCCGCCGATCAGCGTGTTGTCGGTGTTGTCGCCGCCGATCCGGTCATTGCCGCCCTTTCCGTCGACGGTCGCGTTCGTGGACCCTTCCGGCGGCTCAAGCCACTGGTTGAGCGCATAAAGGTCGACGATGCCCTCGCCATCTGCATTCTCGGACAGAATGACCTGGTCGGTGGTGTGGCTCGACTTGTTGGGCGATAGCAGGCCGTCGCCGCCGTAAAGCTCCAGACCGACGAACTCGATATCCTTTTGCGCGTGGATCAACAGCGGGCCGGGGTGCTGCGACGGCCAGTCGGGCCGCGCCGCACCATCGGGGATCTCGGCGACGATGGTGGCATCCTGGATCGCGACATGGCCGCCGAAACCGTCGGATTCGAACATCACCCGGGCTTCCGCCAGCAGCGCATCCTTGATCGTCGCCGGATTGGGTGCGCCATCCATGGCGATGGCGATGTTGCCGATCTTCCACGCGGTGAAATCCTGGATCGGCGCGTCGCCGCTGTCGCCGTTCTTAAGGACGCGCTTCGAGGTACCGAGATCGAGCGCGACCCCGGTCCAGCCATTGGCATAGGCCAGGTTCTTGCCGATGCCGCGGTCAAAATCGATCGAATGCGCGACGTTGCCTTCAAACTGCAGCAGCGGTTCTTCGCGGCGCGGGTCGTTGCGTGTCAGCCCCGCGCTTTCGGGCGAGTGGTCGGGCGGCTGGAACCAAAACCCCATGCCGGCGGGCACCGCGGCGACATGGTTGCCCTCGAACTCATTCGAAGGGTTCGTGATCCAAAAGCCCGAGGCGCGGTGGTTGGTGTTGTTGATGTCGCCAAGCTCGACCTCATCGGGGTTCGAACGCGGCATCATCACCAGATTGTCGGCAAAACGGTTGCCCGTCTCGACCCCATCTTCGATATACACCGCATGGCCCACGGTGTCGTAGACGGTGTTGCCCTCGATCAGCGCGTTGTCGGCCTGATGCACGACCAGGCCGCGTTGGAATACATGGTGGATGGCGCTGTCCTTGACGTAGGATCCCTCCATGTCCCCGGAATGGTGGAAATGGACAGGATAGCGCCCCAACTCGCCAGAGATGCCCAGTTCGGTGAATTCCACGCCTGAGATCTTAACCTGGGTGTCGGCCATGAAAATCGTGTGGCCGCCATAGCCCACGGTCGCCACATGATCCGGATCGTTCGCGTTGGTATCCAGGATACGCGTCTGGCCCTCGTTCGCGCCTTCGATGGTGATGTTGCGTGACAGGTTCGACACCTCGGCCCGCAGTTCCAGCACCCGCCCGTTGTCGAGCGCCATGTCGTAGCCGGTGTGCAGATGATCGAGCGGTCGATCCAGCGTGACGGTGCCGTCGTCGATCGACACGATCGTCCGTTCTTCCACTTCGAACGCATCCACATCGGTCGGTGCGATCGCCAGCAGATCCCCGACCTGCCAGCCGGAGGCGTCGCGCACCTCGATCACGGTGCTGCCGGCCTCGGCATTTGTCTCCAGCAGCGTCCAGGATGCCTTTTCTGCACCATGCAGGTCGATCTTGCCGCCTGGGGCGACGATCAGCGCCTTGTTGTCGATGGGGTCGGTCATATGGCCCATGTGATCCATATGGCCCAAGCCGCCGTGCATCCCGCCATGATCGCCGGCCCAATCGGCCAGCACGATATCCGGGTCGCCCGCCTCCCCAGTCAACACGATATCGAAATCCCGGGTGTGGGGCGCATCTTCGGTCCCGACTTCCAGCGCACCGAACACCACCACGTTGTCGGCCGTCAGCGTTACATCCGCCGCGTCAGAGGCTCGGAGCGTGCCGTGGATCGCCAGCGTGCCCAGCGGCGGCGTGCTTTCGTCAAGGACGACCACCATGTCATGCGGGATGACGACATTGCCGTCGGCGTCCGTCAGGCTGGTCTTTACGTCCGACCACAACACCGCAGGCCCCATCATCATATGATCCATGTCTTCACTTCCTTCGTCCCACCGCGCCGAGTGCGGCATAGGTTTGATCTGCGCGATCTATTCGCCACGATAACGGAGTTTTCACACCGAGAGATATTCATATGATTAGATAATAATTACTCTCGGCCGGTTGAGTGTTGCTATTGAATGGAAAGTAAATTTCCGAAGTCAAACCTATTGCGCATCAACCGCCTTCAAATCAAGTAGTATTTCAAGGGTTCGAAACTGCAACTTATTTCGAATTGGAGGTGGCTTTGAGCGGATTGTCGCCGGTATGCAAATTACTAATCATAATCAACGCTCTAAAAGTCGTCTTAATCGGTCGGATATGAACAAATCGACACTTAATATATAAGAGTGAACATATCATTCGCGTACCGCGTCCCGCTTTCAAATTGGAAACAACGGGTATGCGTCGAACTGGTCGTGGGTGCGCAGAAATGCCAGCCATCACGCTGCTCAATTAAAAAGGGCAAAAGCGCATATGGGCGCAGATAAATTCCGCGCCCCTTTTTTGTGACTGAAACGGAAAGAAACTGTCCGGCGCTGGGTCGGCATCGCGTCAGCGGTGAACCCGTCGGGCGATGTCTGCGGCGCCCAATCGGCGACACGGCGGATGTCGTCGGTGCGGGGTCGGGGGAACGCCCGCACCTTATCCCGCCGGAGGGCGCTTATCCGTGGAAAAACCGATGACATCCCGGCTCAAGGTGTCATTCTGGGCGGAACGGGAACGGACCCGGAAGGGGCGGGGATGACGGGAATGACGGATCTTGCAGTTGGCCCGGTGCGCGAATGGGCGCTCCGCACCGGTTGGACGGGGTAGCTTGGGTGTTTTCCAAAGTCCTCATCGCCAACCGCGGCGAAATCGCGTGCCGCATCGTTGAAACCTGCCGGCGGCGTGGGATCGCCACCGTGGCGGTCTATTCGGACGCCGACGCCGGTGCCCGGCACGTGGCTTTGGCCGACGAGGCAGTGGCAATCGGGCCGGCGGCGGCCGCGGAGAGTTATCTGCGCGGCGATGCGGTCATTGCCGCCGCGCAGACCACGGGCGCGCAGGCGATCCATCCGGGATATGGGTTTTTGTCGGAAAACCCGGATTTCGTGGCAGCGGTGGAGGCCGCCGGGCTGACCTTTGTTGGCCCTTCGGCCAAGGCGATCCGGGCCATGGGCCTGAAGGACCGGGCCAAGGCGCTGATGGCAGAGGCTGGCGTCCCGGTGGTGCCGGGATATCACGGTGCCGATCAGGATGACGCACATCTGGCCGCGCAGGCGGATGCGATCGGCTATCCGGTTCTGATCAAGGCGGTCGCGGGCGGCGGCGGCAAAGGCATGCGGCGGGTCGACGCCGCGGCCGATTTCTCGGCGGCGCTGGCGGCGGCGCGCAACGAAGCCCGTGCCGCGTTCGGCAATGACGCTGTGCTGATCGAGAAGTTCATCGCCAATCCACGCCATATCGAGGTTCAGGTGTTCGGCGACGGAAGCCGGGCGCTGCATCTGTTCGAACGCGATTGCTCGCTTCAGCGGCGGCATCAGAAGGTGATCGAGGAAGCCCCCGCGCCGGGTATGACCGAAGCGGTTCGTGCCGCCATGGGGGCTGCCGCGGTGCGTGCGGCCGAAGCCATCGGCTATGCCGGCGCGGGCACGGTCGAGTTCATCGCCGACGGCTCTGGCGCACTGCGGACGGATGGGTTCTGGTTCATGGAGATGAACACCCGCCTGCAGGTGGAACACCCCGTCACGGAGGAGATCACCGGCATCGATCTGGTCGACTGGCAGTTGCAGGTCGCCGCCGGTGCGGACTTGCCCGCGCGGCAGGAGGATCTGAGCATCCGCGGCCACGCGGTGGAGGCACGGCTTTACGCCGAGGACGCCGCACGTGGATTTCTGCCCGCCACCGGCACGCTGACCGATCTGGAGTTTCCGCCGGAGCTGCGGGTGGAGACCGGGGTGCGTGCGGGCGACACGATCAGCCCCTATTACGACCCGATGATCGCCAAGTTGGTTGCCCACGGCCCGGATCGGGCCGCCGCCATCGCGCGCCTGCGGGCCGGGCTGGCGCGGCTGCGGTTGGCGGGCACGATCACCAATCTGGGGTTTCTGACCCGGCTTTTGGACGACGCCGATTTCTGCGCAGGCCAGGTCGATACCGGGCTGATCGACCGCGGCATGGATCGGCTGGCCGCCGAGCCCGCGCCCGATGCAGAGATCTGGGCGCTGGCGGCGCTGGCCGCCGCCGATCTGCCGCGCCCCGGGTCGGACGGGTTCGCGCTGTGGGCGCCGCTGCGCCATGGCGTGGCATTGGAATCGGGGGGCGAACGGCGGGTGGTGCCGCTGATGCAGCCGCAGCCGGGCCGGTTTCAGATCGGCGACCCGGCGGTGGTTCTGGACGACCTCACGCGCGACGGGGGCGTTTGGGGTTATGTCTGCGACGGTCGCCGGCGGGCGGCGCTGGTCAGCGTGGCGGCGGGCACGCTCACCGTGGCAAGGGACGGCGCGCAGCACCGCTTCACCATCCCTGATCCGCTGGTTGCGGGGGTCTCGACCACCGCCGATCCCAACCGGATCACCGCGCCGATGCCCGGGCTGGTGCGCCGGGTGGCCGTGTCGGTCGGGCAGTCGGTTTCCGCGGGTGACGTGCTGGTGGTGCTGGAGGCGATGAAGATGGAACACAGCCTGAAAGCCCCTCGCGACGGCGTGGTGGCCGACGCCCCGGTGGCCGAAGGCGCACAGGTCGCCGACGGCGATCTGCTCGTCGCCCTGGAGCCCCAGCCGTGAGTGCTGTCATGCTGTGCGAGGTCGGCCCGCGCGACGGGTTGCAGAACGAGGCCGCGACCATTTCGGCTGGCGATAAGATCGCGCTGATCGACGCGCTTTCGGCCGCCGGTCTGCGGGAGATCGAGGCGACGAGCTTCGTCTCGCCGGCTTGGGTGCCGCAACTGGCGGACGCGGCCGAGGTCATGGCCGGGATCACCCGGGCGCCCGGCGCGCGCTATACCGCGCTGACCCCGAACGAAACCGGCTATGACCGCGCCCGCGCCGCCGGGGTCGATCGGGTCGCGGTTTTCGCCGCCGCCTCGGAGACGTTTTCGCAAAAGAACATCAATTGCAGCATCGCCGAAAGCCTGGACCGGTTTGTGCCGGTCTTCTCCCGCGCCGCCGCGGATGGCCTGCCCGTGCGCGGCTATATCTCCTGCGTCACCGATTGTCCTTATGAGGGCGCCATCGCCCCGGCCGCGGTGGCGCACGTGGCGGCCGCGCTGCGCGATGCGGGGGCGGAGGAGATTTCCCTGGGCGACACGATCGGGCGCGGCTCGCCCGCGGCGGTGGCCGCGATGCTTGAGGCGGTGCTGGCGCAGGTGCCTGCGGCGCGACTGGCGGGGCATTTCCACGACACCGGCGGCCGGGCGGTGGACAATATCGCCGTGGCCTATGATGCGGGGCTGCGCGTGTTCGATACCGCCGTGGCGGGCTTGGGTGGCTGCCCCTATGCCCCGGGTGCTGCGGGCAATGTGGCGACGGAAGCGGTCGTGGCGCATTTCGCCGCGCGAGGGGTGGAGACCGGGGTCGACGCGGATGCGCTGGCCGAGGCCGCGGATCTGGCGCGGCGCCTGAGCGGGCGGGCGGCGCATGTCTGAGATCCTGCGGATCGCCACGGATCCCCGCGGCGTCGCCACGCTGACGCTCAACCGGCCCGACAAGCACAACGCGCTGTCCGAGGATCTGATCGCGGCGCTGACCCGCGCCGCGGCGGATCTTTCGGGTGACCATACGGTGCGTGCCGTGGTGCTGACCGGGGCAGGCGGCTCGTTCTGTGCCGGTGGCGACCTGGGCTGGATGCGCGCGCAGTTCGACGCCGACAGGCCCACGCGCATGATACAGGCGCGCGCGCTGGCGCATATGCTGCGCGAGCTCAACACGCTTCCGAAACCGCTGATCGGGCGCGTGAACGGCACCGCCATGGGCGGGGGGCTTGGGCTGATGGCCGTCTGCGACATCGCCGTCGTGGCCGATACGGGGCGTTTCGGCTTTACCGAAACCCGGCTGGGCCTGATCCCCGCCACCATCGCGCCCTATGTGCTGGCGCGCATGGGCGAGGGGCGCGTGCGCCAGGTATTTATGAGCGGGGGCACGTTCGCGGCGGAGCGCCTGGTTTCGCTGGGTTTGGCGGCGCAGGTCGTGCCGGAGGCCGATTTGAACGCGGCGGTGGAGACCGCGCTTGCGCCCTATCTGAAGGCCGCGCCGCACGCCGTCGCTGCCAGCAAAGCTCTCGCGCGCCGCCTGGGCCCGCGCATCGACGACGCGCTGATCGAGGAGACCATCTCCGCGCTTGCCGACACCTGGGAGGGGGCGGAGGCGCAGGCCGGCGTCGGCGCGTTCTTCGCCAAGTCGCCGCCGCCCTGGGGCTGAGCGCGGTCACGGCACCGGCAGAAGGTCGCGCAGGCTTTCGGGGTCGGCCGGGCACCCGGTCAGATGCCGAAAGCTCTCCGCCGCCATGTGCCGGAACAGATCGAACCCGGTCAGCACCGCCAGCCCGCGCGCCCTTGATGCGCCGATGAAAGGGGTTTCGACCGGCGTATAGACCGCGTCGAACGCCCAGCTTTGGCCGCCGATCAACGCCGGCGGAAAGGCGGTGCCGCCGATGTGGAACTGTCCCAGCGGGCTGGCATTCACCAGCCCGTCGGCCGCCCGCATGGCGTCGGCCATTTCGGTGACGTCCACCGGCTCCGCGCCGGGTAGCTGAGCAAACGCCTGCGCCCGCCCCGGAACCGGATCCCAGACACGGATGCGTTCGGCCCCCAAATCCCTCAATGCGGCCGTCAAAGCCAGAGCGACCCCGCCGGCGCCGGCCATGGCCACAAGCCCCGGGGCGCGATCGCCGAACCGCGCCCGCCAGGCGGCGACAAAGCCCGCCCGGTCGGTGTTGTACGCCGTGATGCCCGAGCCAAAGATCAGCAGGTTGGATGCCCTTGGGTGACGCGGCCGATGCGATGCCTGCGCCCAGGCGTCGAGCTTGAAGGGATGCGTCACCGCAAGGCCGCGAAAGCCTGCCGCGTGCGCGGTGTCCAGGTGCTGCACAAACGGCGTCGGGTCGCCGGCGGTGTCGAGTAGCGCGAAGTCCAGGGCGATGCCTTGGGGTTCCGCCATCCGTCGCAACGCGGCGCCGAAGCGCGACCGCCCCAGATGCGCGCCGATCAGTCCGATCTTCAGTCGCTGGGGCCTCACATGACGGCGCCGATTTGCCAGGGCACGAATTCGTAATCGCCCAGGCCCTGTGCTTCGGATTTTGTTGGCATGCCGCAGGCGACGGCCAGCAGCGCGTCATAGATCTCTCGGCCCACATCCTCGACGCTGGCGCCGGTCAGAATGCGGCCGGCATCGATATCCATGTCCTCCGACATCCGGGCGTAAAGTTCTGAATTCGTGGCGATTTTCATCGAAGGCGCGGGTTTGGCGCCAAAGGCCGATCCGCGCCCGGTGGTAAAGGCGACCAATGTGCAGCCGCTTGCGATCTGGCCGGTGACCGAGGCGGGGTCATAGCCGGGGCTATCCATGAACGTGAAGCCGCGCGCCGTCACCGGTTCGGCGTATTTGTAGACCCCGGTCAGCGGCGTCGTCCCGCCCTTGGCGGCGGCGCCCAGGGACTTTTCCAGGATCGTGGTCAGCCCGCCTTTCTTGTTGCCGGGCGAGGGGTTGTTGTCCATCGAGCCCTGGTTGCGGGCGGTGTAATCCTCCCACCAACGGATCCGGTCGAGCAGCCGTTCGCCGATCTCCCGGCTGGCGGCGCGGGCGGTCAGCAGATGTTCGGCGCCATAGATCTCGGGCGTTTCTGCCAGCACGCCGGTGCCGCCTTGGGCGACCAACAGGTCGCAGGCGTGGCCCAGGGCGGGGTTCGCGGTGATCCCCGACCAGGCATCGGAGCCCCCGCATTGCAGCGCCAGCATCAGATCCGCGGCCGGGCAGGGCGTGCGCCGGACCGCGTTGACCAGGGGCAGCATCGCGGCGACCTTTTCGACGCCGATCTCCACCGTCCGCCGCAGCCCGGCCACGTCCTGGATGTTCATCGCCTGGAATTTCGGGCCCGGGGTCAGGCCATAGGCTTCCATCAGCCAGTCGATCTGGTTCATCTCGCAGCCCAGGCCGACCATCAGACAGCCGCCGACATTGGGGTGGCGGGCATAGCCCCACATCACGCGCTGCAATGCCTCGAACCCTTCGCCCGAACCCGCCATGCCGCAGCCGGTGCCGTGCACATAGGCGGTGACGCCATCGACATTGGGAAAATCGGCCAGGCGTTCGGGCGTGAAATGCGCCGCGATCATCCGCGCTGCGGTGGCCGAGCAATTGACCGAGGTGACGATCGCGATGGTGTTGCGGGTGCCCGCGCGCCCGTTCTCTCGGCGATAACCCATGAAGGTGTCGCCGCCGGAGGGCGCTGCAGGGCGCATATTAGTCGCGAACTCATAGGTCTGATCGACGGCGCGGAAATCCAGATTATGGGTGTGGACATGGGCGCCCCGGGCGATGGCCACGCGCGCGAAGCCGATGATCTGCGCGTACTTCAGCACTGGCGCGCCGGCGGGAATGGCCGCCGCCGCCATCTTGTGCCCGCGCGGGATCAACTGGGTGGCGCCCTCCTGGCCGATCTGCAACGGGGCGCGTGCGGTGACGACGTTGTCGGCGGGGTCGAGGCGGATGGTGGCTGACATTGGCTTTCTCCGGTCGGCGTCAGACTAGCAGCGGCGCGCGGTGGCGGGTAGAGGGGCGGCGGCAGGCGCGCACCACGCGCCCCGGGCTTGACCCGGGGCGTCCCGTGGCAGGCGTGGCGCCTGAAGCGTCGAGGTTCCGGGTCGGGGCCCGGGACGCGTGGTACGGGGGGCGGCGTTCAGGCGCAGATGGGGCTGGACGTGTCCCAGCGGTGGATCGGGACATGCGGCGCGCCGGCCAGGCGGGCACGGGCGGTCTCCCAGCTTTTGCGCCAGATGCGCCAGTCGCGCAGCACCGTGTCGGGGGCGGCGCGCGAGCGGGCGACGAAGCTGGGAAAATGCGCACGGCCCGTGGGTTGGCCGCTTTTGTTATAGCGGATGTCGAAAGACCAGCGATACCGGTCCGACCGGTTGGGCAGCGACGCGTGCGGCGTCAACGGATGAAAGATCACCGCTGACCTGGCCGCACATGGCACCGATACGGCGCGCTCGGTCGGCACCAGGGTTTTCGGAATGCCGGTCTGCGCCCAGCCGCAATGCTCGATCAGCGCGCCGCGATGGTGGCCGGGGATGACCTGAAGCGGTGCGGATGCCTGGGTCACGTCGGTGATGGCCAGCCAGACGGTGATCATCGTGGTGGCGTCGGCCTCTGCCAGGGTCACACCGCGGTCCTGGTGCCAGTCGGTGACCGAGACATGGGCCCGGGTCTCGCCCGCATGAACCTGTTCCTGAGGCGGCTTGATGCGGATGTGCTGGATCGGGTTGGAGGTGATCTCGGGCCCGATCAGCGCCTCGACGATATCGAGAAGCGGCTCGTAGGTGATCATCGCAAAGGCCGCGGGGCCGAAATGGAACGGCGTGTCGGCGGCGATCTGACCACCGGGCAGCGAACAATCCATCGGCTGGAACCAGTCGCAGCCGGCGGCATAGGCCGCGCCGAGCTTGGCCCAGAAATCCAGCCCCTCGTCCGGGGGGATCAGGCCTGCCGTGGCCCAATCTGCGTAAAGCCCGTCGAGCAGGGCAGCGTATTCGCCGCGCAGATCGGCCAGGATGCGTGCGGACAGGGCGTTTTCGACGACCAGATACCCTTGGCGGTCAAAAAACCGCCGTTGATCCGCGCTAAGCGTCAATCCAGGAACACCGACACCATGGGCGGCCAGACCAGCAGCACCGCCAGCGCCAGGATCTGGATGCCGATAAAGGGCAGGAAGCCGCGGAAGATGTCGGTTAGCGAGATATGCGGCGGCGCCACCGATTTCAGATAGAACGCCGCCGGCCCGAAGGGCGGTGACAGAAAGCTCACCTGCATGTTCATACAGAAGACCACGCCGAACCAGATCGCCACATGGCGCGGGTCCAACGTGCCCAGGATGCCGATCTCCTCCACCGGCAGTTTCAGCACGATGGGCAGAAAGACCGGCATCACCAGCAGCACGATGCCGACCCAATCCATGAACGCGCCCATGAAGAGAAAGATCACCATCATCGTCAGGATGATCCCCATCGTCGGCAGATCCGCCCCGATGATCAAATTGGCGACGTAAGTCGGCCCCCCGGCGATGGTATAGGCCCCGGCCAGGGCGGTCGCGCCGATGGTGACCCAGATGATCGTGCCGGTCGATTTCAGCGTGCGCATCAGGCTGTCCCAGAGCAGCCCGGCGGAGAACTCGCCGCGGAAGATCGACAGGATCAGCACCGCGATCACGCCCATGCCCGCGGCCTCGGTAATGCCGGTGATGCCGCCATAGATCGAGCCCAGGACGACGCCGATCACGATGATCGGCGGCACCAGCCCGCGGCCCATGTCCCACGCCCGGCGGATCCGCGCCAGGCCCAGCACCAACCCAACCGCTACGGCGCCCGCGACCACGCCGCCCAGGATCGGCAGGTGGCGCGGCATGCCGAGCGCGATCTCGTCCACGCCTTCGACGGCCGCGTTCTGCCCGGTGATCGTGAAGAACGCGACGCGCAGGAACAGCGCCCCGCCGAATATAAACGCAAGCACAGCCATCAGCCCGAGGAACAGCCGCGCCTTTTCCGCCCCCGTGGGATCGCCGGGCGAGGGTTCGGGCAGCGGCGCCTGATCCGGGTTCGCCTGGGTGCGGATGATGATGTAGATGATGAAGAACGAGGCCAGCATGAAACCCGGCAGGAAGGCCGCCGTGAACAGCGCCTTGATCGAGGTCTCGGTGATCAACCCATAGAAGATCAGCACGATCGAAGGCGGGATCATCGTGCCTAAGCTGCCGCTGGCGCAGATCGTGCCGATGGCCAGGTTCTGGTTATAGCCCAGGCGCAGCATCTGGGGCAGGGCGATCAGGCCCAGCAACACCACCTCACCGCCGATGATGCCCGACATCGCCGCCATGATCACCGCCATGATCGAGGTGACGATGGCGATCCCGCCACGCGTGCGGCTGAGCCACACATTCAAAGATGTATACATATCGCGCGCAATACCGCTGCGTTCTAATAAAGACGCCATGAAGATGAACAGCGGGATCGAGATCAGCACATAATCGGTCATCAGCCCGAATATGCGTTGCGCAAGGATGTTCATCGGGCCAGTGCCGAACTGCCGGAACAAAAGATCCGGCCCGAATTTCATCACCAGCACTGCCACCGCCAGGAAGGCAGAGGCAAAGCCCAGCGGCATGCCGATGGCCAGGAGCGCCAGCAGACCCAGTAGCAGGATCAGGGAAATCGTGCCGATATCCATCAGCGTTTCCCGCCCTGTGCGTCGTCGCCCAAAGCGCCCCGAGTAAGCTCTTCTACGTCGATATCCTCCACCGGCAGGTGAACCTCTTTTTCCTTCGACCAGTCCTTGAACAGGTTGGACACCGCCTGCAGCGCCACCAGGCAGATCACGATCAGGATCGCGGGTTTGGTCGTGGCCGGCAGCGGCGGATCAAAAGCGGTGCCGTAAAGTTCCCAGCGCAGGAACTTGGCCGAAGCCTCGCCATAGCCGCCATAGACGACGGCGGCGGCGAAGACGACGATCAGCAGGGTGGAAATCGTGTCGCAGACTTTCTGCAGCCAGCGCGGCATCAGATCATAGAGCAGAAAGATGCGGATGTGGCTGCGCTGCTGCATGGCGTAGAGCCCAGCGAACATGAACACGAACCCGGCCATCCACAGACTGAGTTCATTGGCCCAAAGCGTCGGGCGTTCAAAAGCATAGCGCAGCACGACCTCGTAGAACATCACGCAGACCAGCAGCGCGATCAGCAGCATCGTCACCCGGCCGATGAAGATCGACAATCGGTCGAAGACGCCGAAATCCTCGTATTCCATATCCGCCCGGCGCACCGTGGCGGCGCCGATCACGGCGAGCACGGGCAGGGCTGCGAGAATGACGAAATCGAGCGGCCCGGCCTGGCGGTATTTGGCCGCCAACGCCTCGGTTTCGCCGCCGAACGCCATGATGAAGCTGGCGCCATACCAGATCACCCAGGCCGCGCAGGCGATGAAAGCGAGCGGGGCCATCCACTCGGTGAACGCGCCGGTGCTTTTGCGCATGCCGTCTCCCCGATGCCGAAAGCCGCGGCGGGCCAGGCCGGCCCGCCGCAATGGTCAGGATCGGGTTACTGGGATACCAGGCCCAGCTGTTCCAAATAGCCCAAATGGCTGGCCACCAGCGCCTCGGCTTCGGGCGTGGTCGCAAATTCGGGCCAGGTTTCCTGCGCCGCATCGCGGAAGGTCTGCAGATCTTCCTCGGACCATTGATGCAGCGTCACGCCCTGTTCGCGCAGCATGGCCGCGGCTTCGGCGTTCTTCTTCTCAAAGGTCAGCGCGGTACGCAGTGCCAGCGCCTCCATCGCCACCGACATGATGGTACGGTGATGCGCGGGCATCGCGTCCCACATGTCCTTGCGGCAGGCCAGGTGATCGGACGGCATGGAATGGAAGCCGGGAAAGTTGGCGTGCTTGACCAGATCGTAAAGCCCCAGGCCGACATTGTTGGCCAGGCCGGACGCGTCGGCGCCATCGATGATGCCGGTCTCAAGCGCGGTGAAGATTTCGGTGAAGTCCATCACGATCGGCTTGGCGCCCAGCTTTTCGAAGATCTTGGTTTCCATCCCCGGGGGGGAGCGGAATTTCCAGTCCTTGAACGCCTCCGGCCCGTCGATGGGCTTGGAGGAGGCAAAGCTCTCCTGCCCGTAGACCCACCAGCCGACCAACTGCATGTCGTATTTGTTGTAAAGCTCCTGGGCCGCATCCAGCCCGCCACCGTAGTAGAGCCAGCTCAGCTGCTGATACGGCGTGGAATAGCCGCCCATGATGTCGCCAACGAACTGGAAGGCGGGGTTCTTGCCGGTCTGATAACCACCGCCGGTCATGTCGCAATCCAGAATCCCGGTTGCGGCGGCATCGAAGGTCTCGGTCGATTTGACCACAGACGAAGAATAGAACATCTCCACCTGGATCTCGCCGTTCGACATCGCCTGGACATCCTCGACATACTGTGCCGCCAACTGGCCCGAGGGCGTTTCCGGCGCGTAATGCGTCTGAATACGCAGACTGGTGGTTTGCGCCGCAGCGCCCGCGGCCAGGATGGCCGCCGTCGCGGTGCCCGCGACGAGATGCGTAAGTTTCATCTATCCTCCCTTGCCGCGTTCGAGCGCGGCGTCTTGGTGCTGTCAGCCCGGATCTCCGGGCTATGGGGAAACGCTAGACCAGCGGGCCGAGCCGTGGCAAGCCGTTTGCGACGGGGCGGTCGCGCCCGAATTAGGGAGGGGATCGATGAAGTTTCTCAGGCACGGGGCCGCCGGCGCGGAAAAGCCGGGATGTGTGGATGCGAACGGCACGCTACGCGATCTGTCGGGTATCGCCATTGATTTCGCCGGCGCCGGTGTCGCGTCGGACGCGCTTGCGGCGCTCGCTGACCGCGACCTGTCCGACCTGCCGGAACTTGCCCCCGACACCCGCATCGGCTGCGCGCTGGCCGATGTGCCGAATTTCTATTGCATCGGGCTGAACTACGCCCGCCACGCCGCCGAAACCGGGGCCGAACCGCCCAAGGAACCGATTATTTTCTCCAAGGCGACCAGCGCGCTCAGCGGCCCGTTCGACCCGGTGGTGATCCCCAAGGACTCCGAAAAGACCGACTGGGAAGTCGAGCTTGGCGTCGTCATCGGCCGCGAGGTGGCGCATGTCCGCGAGGCTCAAGCGCTCGACTGCGTCTCCGCCTATTGCACGATCAACGATGTCAGCGAACGTGCCTTTCAGATCGAACGTGGCGGGCAGTGGATCAAGGGCAAATCCGCGCCCAGCTTCGCCCCTCTGGGCCCCTGGCTGGTCAGCGCCGCCGACATCGCCGACCCCCAAAACCTGGCGCTTTCGCTGAAGCTGAACGGTGAGACCGTGCAGTCCTCCTCCACCAGCGACATGATCTTCGGCGTCGCCGAGATCATTTCCTACATGTCCCGCTTCATGACCCTGCGTCCCGGCGACGTCATCGCCACCGGCACGCCCGAAGGCGTGGGCATGGGCATGCGCCCGCAACGCTTCCTGCGTCCGGGCGATGTGATGGATGTACACGTCGAAGGCCTGGGCACACAACGGCAAGAGGCCAAGGCCTACGGCACCTGACCCGCGCCCCGGCTTCTTCGATCCAAAAATATCCCCGCCGGAGGCTCCGGCGGCGGCCACCCATGCGGCCGCTCAACCGTAATGCTTGACGCCGATCGCCTCGAACATCCCCGTCAGGTCGACCGTTGTCCGTTCCCCGACATCGTCGAAATGCGCTGCCAGCCAGGTATCGGTCACTGCACGCCCGATGTCGCGTAGATGGACGAGAAACTCCCACTCCGCGTTCATTTTCGAGGATGCGCCCAAATCCAGCAGCGCCTCGGTGCCCTCGATCATATGCACCTTCATGTCGCGGAACTCGTTGGCGCTGACCTTTTCCTCGTTCAGCAGCCGGCAGATGAACTCCATGTTGCGCAACTCGCGCACCAGCGAGGAATTGAAGGTGATCTCGTTCACGCGGTTCAGGATCTCGCGCGCGGTCTTGGGCGTCCCCTTGCGTTGCATCGGGTTGATCTGGACGATCAGGATGTCTTCCGCGGGGCTATTGTCGATGAACGGAAACAGCACCGGATTGCCCATATAGCCGCCGTCCCAATAGGGCACGCCGTCGATTTCCACTGCGTGGAACAGAAACGGCAGACAGGCAGAGGCCATGACGACGTCCAGCGTCACCTCTTCGCGGTCGAAGATGCGCACGCGGCCCGTTTCGACATTGGTCGCCGACAAAAAGATCGGCAGATCGGAACAATCCCGCACCTTTTCGAAATCGATGAAACGCTCGACCAGGACCTTCAATGGGTTGATGCCCAGCGGATTCAGGTCGTAGGGCGAGGCCAGCCGGCTGAACAGATCCATCATCAGATAACCCGGCGAGTTGTCGAGCGACCAGTTGCCCAGAAGTTGGTCGAAGAAACTGCGCTGGATCGGGCTGGCGCGGCCCGAGATCGAAACCTCCCGCCAGAACCGCTCCAACTCCGCGCGCGCGCCGTCGCCGCCGCCGTCATACATGCCTTGGGCGGCGACGACCGCATTCATCGCCCCAGCCGACGTGCCCGAGATTGCCTCGATCCAGATCCGGCCGTCTTCGAACAACCGGTCCAGCACGCCCCAGGTGAACGCGCCATGCGCGCCGCCGCCCTGCAGCGCGAGGTTCATGGATTTCACATGGTGTTTCTGGCGGCCCTGAAATTTCGACATGTGCTAATGCGCCGTCCAGCCGCCATCGACCGGCATCGCCGTGCCGGTGATCTGGGCGGCATTGTCGGAACACAGGAATACGGCCAGCCCGCCCAGTTGTTCGACGGTGACGAATTGCTTGGTCGCCTGGGCGGCCAAAAGCACGTCGCGCTTGACCTCTTCCTCGCTGATCCCCCGCGCCTTGGCGGTGTCGGGGATCTGTTTTTCCACCAGCGGCGTCAGCACATAGCCCGGGCAGATCGCATTGACGGTCACGCCATGTTCGGCGGCCTCCAGCGCGATGGTCTTGGTGAAACCCACGATCCCGTGCTTGGCCGCGACATAGGCCGATTTGTAAGGCGACGCGACCAGGCCATGGGCCGAGGCGACGTTGACAATCCGGCCCCAGCCGCGGTCCTTCATGCCCTTGATCGTGGTCCGGGTCATGTGGAACGCGCTGGACAGATTGATCGCGAGGATCAGATCCCAGCGATCGACAGGAAATTCCTCCACCGGAGAAACCGTCTGGATGCCGGCATTGTTGACCACGATGTCGACCTGGCCCAATTCGCCCGTGACGCTGTCGACCAGCGCCTCAATCTGATCGGGCTTCGACATGTCGGCGCCGTTATAAAGCGCGGCCACGCCATGGCAGTCGGCAATGTCCTTGCGCGTGGCCTCGATCTCGTCGGCATCGCCAAAGCCGTTCAGTACCACGTTTGCGCCGGCACCGGCCAGCGCCTGGGCGATCCCCAGCCCGATCCCGCTGGTCGAGCCGGTGACGATCGCGGTTTTTCCGTTGAGCATGAGTGTCTCCTATTCGGGGGGCGGGGTGTCGAAACGGCGGGCCAGCAGGCAGGACAGCGCCATCGCGGCGATCAACAGTCCCACCGTCGCCGGCCAGCCGGACCTAACATAGATCTGGCCCAGCACAAGCGCACCCAGAAGCCCGCCCATGTAATAGCTTGTCAGATAGAGCCCATTGGCGGCGGCGTGATGTGACACCGCGCGGCGGCCGACAAAGCCGGTCGCCGCGGCCTGGGCAAAGAACGTGCCCGCGCCCATCAGCGCCAGGCCCAGCAGAACCGGGGGAAGGCTTGGCACCAAGAGCAACACCAGACCCAGAATGGAGATGACCGCCGCCGCCCAATAGACCGGTCGCGGCCCCCAGCGCGCGACGGCGCGCCCGGCCAGCGGCGTGGTTAGAAGTGCAGGGGCGAAGACCAGATAGACGACGCCCAGATAGGCGGCGTCCAGGCCGAGCCGCGGGCCCACAAGCTCCAGGTTCACGTAGGTGAACGTTCCGATAAAGGCGAAAAGGATCAGGAAACCCACGCCGAACGCGGCGCGCAGGGCCGGCACCGACAGATGCGCGCGCCATGCCATCAGCGGCGATTCGCCCGGCCGCGGCCCATGCGGCATGTCGGGGCTGATATAAAGATAGGCCACCGCCGCGCCGATCAGGTTGAGACAGGCGAAGGCCACGAAGCTTCCCGGCACGCCGACCCAGTCGGCGAACGCGCCCGCCATCAGCCGGCCGAATAGGTTCGCCGCGACATTGCCGGTGATATAGGCCGCCATCGCCCCCGCCGCCGCGGTCAGGTCGCAGCGTTCGGACAGATAGGTCATGGTCAGCGTGAACGCGGTCGCCATGCAGGCGCCCTGCGCGATCCGCAACACCGCGAATATCGTCGGATCGCGCGTGATCGACAGCAGAAAGGTCGGGATCGCCAGGATGGCCAGGCTCAGCCACAGCCCCCGCCGGCGATCGATCCGATCGCTGAACCAGGCCACGGTGATGCCGGCCAGGGCCATGCCGATGGTGCTGGCATTGACCGCGAAACCCATCGTCGCGGCATCGGTCTGATAAAGATCCACCAGCCGCGGCAGCAGCGCCTGGCTGCCGAACAGGTCGATCAGCGTCAGAAACGCGATCAGCCCTATAATCGCGCTGCGCCGCAGCACATCGCGCGGCATGTCGCCGGCCAGCGCCCCCGTCACGGTCAGAAACACGGGAGCTAGTTCTTGTCGTAGACGTCGGCGGCGATCAAGATCACGGTTTCGTCGCCGGTGTTCTCCCACCAATGCTGGATGCCGACCTCGACCGAGACCATGCCGGGGCCATAGATCTCTGGCTCGTCGCGGTCGGAGCGGTGTTCCACGATGGTGCCCTGCTGCACCCAGATGATGCTGGGCCGGGTGCCGTGATTGTGGACCGGTACGATCCCGCCGGGCTCGATTTCCCAATAGCGCATGCGCAGGGTGGAATTCGTATGTTCCGCGGTCGCCTCTGCCAGTGGGATCTCACCCAGGGTGCGGTTGCTCAGGCCCTTGCCCTGGCGCGGGCCGTCGAAGTCATCCGCAAGAAGCGGCGTGGCCGCGATCAAAGCGGCCAGAAGCGCGAAACGATGCATGTGAGTCTCCCCCAGAAAGTGGGGGCATGCTGCCACGATGTTGCGACGCAGCAAAGCGAAACTGTCGGAATCGGCATCAAATGGCTGTCAACTCGGATTTACGAAGCAAGCTGCCGCCCGCGCCGCGCCCGGCCACCGCCTGTGCGCGCCCGATCGGGTGCATTGCCGATCCGGACCGATGTGATAGGCCGGCAATGTGACCGGGGCCGATCCGTATGTCTTCCGTCCGGCAACCGCGGCGGATCACGACCTGCTTTGCGAATGGCAGGCGCGCCCGCATGTCCGCGCGTGGTGGGATGCACCCGAACCCGACGCGGCAGCGCCGCTCCCCGACCCCCGTGTGGTTCGCTGGATCGTGGAGATCGCCGACCGCCCCTTCGCCTATATGCAGGACTACACCGTGCATGGCTGGGCGGACCATCCGTTCTTCCACTTGCCGACGGGCGCGCGCGGGATCGACCAGTTTATTGGCGAGGCGGACATGGTTGGGAAGGGGCACGGGCCGGGCTTCATCACCGCACGGCTGATGACCCTTTTCGCGGACGGTGCCCCGGTGGTGGCCACCGACCCGCATCCCGACAATGCCCGCGCCATCGCTGCCTATCGCAAGGCCGGGTTCCGGCAGATCGGCCCGCCGCGGGACACGCGCTGGGGCCGGATCCTGCCGATGACGGTCACCCCATCCTACGACCCTTCCGCAAATGTGACCCGCAGCGTGGCGATCTCATAGGGCGCCAGGTTCACATGCACCTCCGCCCCCGCGTGGCGGACCGGGCCAATCGCGGCCTCCAGCAGATCGCAGAGCGTGGCCTGGGCGACGGGGCGGTCGAATGTCAGCGTCACCGGCCCGCGGCTGCGTTCGTTCTCGAACAGCCGGACGATCAGGCCGCGGCCGTCATCGGCGGCCTTTACCGTCTCTAGGATCACGTTCGGCCCGTCGCAGCGGACAAGGGCGCGTTCGGCCGCCACTCCGGTTCCACCCGTGACCGGGGTCAGGATCAGGGGATCGTTCAGCGCGATCGCCGCCGCCGGCACCTGGCCGCGCCAATCGCCGGTATGCGGCAGCAGGGCATAGACCATGTGATGTTCGCCCTGGTCGGCTTTGGGGTCCGGCATGGTGGCGCATTTCAGCAGCGTCAGCCGGATCACGTCATCCTTGACGTCATAGCCGTATTTGCTGTCGTTCAAAAGCGCCACGCCATAGCCGCCTTCGCTGAGATCGGCCCATTTCTGCGCCGGCACCTCGAACCGGGCCATATCCCAGGACGTGTTGCGGTGCGTCGGACGGGTGATGTTGCCCCACTGGATGTCGTAGGTGGCGAATTGCGCGAACACGTCCACCGGGAAGGCGGCCTTCAGAAGATACTGGCTTTCGTGCCAATTCAGCCTGGTGTCGAAATCGATCTGCTTGCTGTCGTGGTGCAGCCGGATTTTTTGCGTGACCGTGGAATTACGGAAGCGGCGTTCGACCAGAACCGCGGCGCGCAGCGGGCCGGTTTCGACGACCTCCAGCCGGGTGACCTCTGTCAGCCGCTCTTGATGTTCCTCGTAGAAGATGTCGATGTCCCAGGCGTCCCAGACCAGCGGGCGATCCTCGAACAGGATCAGTTGGTTGCCGGTCTCGCCGGGTTTCAGAACCTCGCGCTGCGCCTGCTTGTCGTAGATGCCGGAGACCTCGCCATTGGGCGCGATGTCGATCCGGATGAGATCGTTTTCCAACACCGCGCCACCGGCGACCATGGCGGCGGTCAGCCTGGTTTCCGCCGCCGCAGGCCCGCCGCCGCCGCCGCCCCCGAGTGCGATCAGCCCATAGGCCGGCACATCCGCCAACTGATACAGATGCCCGCCCTCGACCCTTTGGCTGGGCAAGGCCGCGCCGCTGCGCAGGTCCCGCAACCCACCGCCATCGCCACCCCCGTTGCCACCGTCGCCGTGATCGTCATGCTTGGCGCCGGCGCCGGGGACGAACGCCGTGCGCCGCCCGCCCACCGGGGCCGGGTTGGCGGCGAGCATGGTGGTGTCTGGCGGGGTGTCGCCGGCCAGCGCCTCCAACGCGGTCTCGCTGGCGCGGCGGGCGATGCCACTGATCGTGGCATGGTCGCGGGCGGTGTCCTTGTAGACTTCGGCAATGGAACAGCCGGGCAGAATGTCGTGGAACTGGTTGAGGCAGAGCAACTTCCACGCCCGGTCGAACGCCTCGTGCGGATAGGCGGCGCCCGAAAGCCCGGCATAGGCGGCAAGGAACTCGGCGTCGTGCAGCCGCGTCTCGCACCGGCGGTTCATCCACTTGGTACGGCTTTGGCTGGTCAGCGTGCCGCGGTGAAGTTCCAGATAGATCTCGTCGTTCCAGACCGGCAGGTGGTCGGTGCCGTCCCGTTCCAACCGCTCGAAGAACTCTCGCACCGTGCCCTTGCGCACGCGCGGCGCACCGGGCAGGCGGCGCAGTGCATTGGCCTTTTCGATCAGCGCGCGGGTCGGGCCGCCGCCGCCATCGCCGTAGCCATAGGCGATCATCAATTCCTTATGCGCGCCCTTCTGGCGGAAGTTGCGCCAGGTGCCCATGACCTCTTCGGCGGTCATCTCGGCTTTGTAGGTGGTGGGATAGGGCAGGTATTGCACATCGCGCGGGGTGGTCAGGAAATGCACCAGAACCCGCGTTCCGTCGAGCCCCTGCCACCAGATCAACTGCGCCGGCATGGGATTGTACTGGTTCCAGTTGACCTTGTTGGTCACGAACCAGCGCAGGCCGGCCTGTTTCATCAGTTGCGGCAGCGAAAAGGTGAAGCCGAACGTGTCGGGCAGCCACAGAACCGGAGTCTCGGCATCGCCGAATTTGTCCTGGTAATAGCGCCGGCCCAGCACCAGTTGGCGCACCAGCGCCTCGGCCCCGGTAATGTTGCAGTCGGGCTCCACCCACATGCCGCCCATGACCTCCCACTGGCCCTGGGCGACCTTGTCCTGGACGCCTTTGAAGACGTCCGGATAGTCCTGTTCGAGGAATTCGTAGAGTTGCGGCTGCGATTGTGAAAACCGGAAATCGGGGTGTTCGTCCATCAGCCGCAGCATGTTGGCGAAGGTGCGCCCGGTCTTGCGCCGGGCCTGGGCCACTTGCCAAAGATAGGCGATGTCCATATGCGCGTGGCCCACGGCGACCAGGTCGAAGTCCATCGGAAAGCCGGCGTCGTGAAGACCGCCGTCGAGTGCTGCCAGGGCCGGACCGACCGAGGCGTAGAAGGCTTCCGTGCGGATCGGCTCGCGGGTGTCGAGCAGGTGGCAGGCCGCATCCAGCGCATAGAGAAGCCGCGCCTTGGCGTGGTGGTGTTCCTCCAGTTCCAGGGCGATTTCCAATGCCAGTTCGGCATGGATCAGGAAATCGCGGGTGGGGCGGTCGATTTCCACCACCGCGCAGTCGCGCATGAAGAGCCGGGTCTGGGCGTTCGGGTCAGGCGGCCACCCCGACAGGCCGGTCCAGCCATGCAGTGCCAGGCGGTGCGTGGCGCCGTCGCGGTAGGTTTCGGGCAGCAGCAACTCGTGGTGGTACCGGTCGGCGGAGGCGACGACGCGGCCGTCGATATAGGCCAGCGCCTCGGGGTGGCAGAAGATGTCGCCGGCCTCGCCCAAGGGCAGGTGCAGGGCAATTTCTGCGCTGGGGTCCCAATCGCCGGGCACCTGAAACTCGGAGCGTAGGATGAAATCGGTCGACCAGGCGCCCCAATAGCTGTGCGGCGCGATGACCTCCCAGCCGCTGTCGTCGACATCCGCGGCGACGGGGGGCGGCGCCTCGGGCCCGGGCAGGCGGGCATAGCGGAAGGGCGGCAGGGCATGGTGGCGGCGATAGACCATGCCCCGCACCAGTTTCAGGCGCGCGGCGATTTTTTGCGGCGTCCAGTTCAGTTTGTGCTTCATGGGCGGGCGTTCGGGGCCTTGCGCGGCCGGGGGATGCCTCCGGCGGGAGTATTTTGGGAACAAAGAAGCCGGGCGGGGCGGGGCATGCCGGGCCTCAGGCGGTTTGGGTCACGTTGAGATCGAAGCCTTCGATCGTGCCGCGGAAACGGGTGTCGCGGGCACGCGCGATGCGGTCGAGCTGGGCCAGGTCTTCCTCCGCCGATTGCGCGGTGCCCCAACTGCGGTCGAGATCGGGCCAGGGGATCGCGTCGATCAGCATCCGCGTATAGGGGTGCTGCGGGTCGCCGATCACCTGTTTCGGCGGTCCCGCCTCGGCGATATGGCCCTGGTAGAGCACGATGACGTAATCGCTGACATGATAGGCGGTGGCCAGGTCATGGGTGATGTAGAGGATCGATATGCCGTAGCGATCCTTGAGGTCGTAGATGTTCTTCAGGATGGTGGCGCGCAGCGAGGCATCGACCATGCTGACCGGTTCGTCGGCGATCAGAAGCTTTGGGCTGAGCATCAGCGCACGGGCCACGATCAGCCGCTGGCGCTGGCCACCGGAAAGCTCGTGCGGGAAACGGCGCAGGATCAGCGCGGGGTCGAGCCCGACGGCGGTGCAGGCTTCCTCCATCTTCGCTTGGACATCGGCCTCTGACTTTGCCAGGCCGAAGCGTTTGTAGGGAAAGCGCAGCGCGTGATCGACCCGGTAGAACGGGTTGAAACAGCCATAGGGGTCCTGGAACACGGCCTGGACGTTCTTTCGGAAATCGAGCCGTTGCGCCGGCGACATGCGGGCGACGTCCTGGCCTTCAAACATGACCCGCCCCGTAGAGGGCGGGGTGAAGCCCAACATGATGCCGCCCATGGTCGATTTGCCGGAGCCCGACTGCCCGACGATGGAGATGATCTTGGGCACCTCCGCGGTCAGCGAAAACGACATTGGGTGTAGCGCGGTGACGGCGCCATACTTTTTCGACACCGCCTCGAATTCCAGAAGCGGCGCGGCGGCGGCACGGCCCTTGGGGGTGGCGCCGGAGGGGTCGAGGAAGCTGTCGCCGCCGACCAGCGGCACCGAGGAGATCAGCTCTTTGGTATAGGGGTGCTGGGGGTCCTCGATGATCTGGCGCACGTCGCCGTGCTCGACCAGAATGCCGTCTTTCAGCACCGCCAACTCATCCACCGATTGCGCCATCAGCCCCATGTCGTGACCGATCAGGATCAGGCCCGAGCCGATCCGCGCCTGCACATCCTTCAGCGTCTGCATGACATGGCGCTGCGTCACCACATCCAGCGCGGAGGTGGGTTCATCGGCGATGATCAACTCGGGCGTCAGGCAGACGCCGAGCGCGATGCAGACGCGCTGCTTCATGCCGCCCGACAATTCGTGGGGATAAAGCCGGCCGACATGGGCGGGCAGATTGACGCTTTCCAGCACGGCCGCGCTGCGCTGACGCAGGGCCTCGGTCGGCTGCTTGCCCTCATGCGCGACGATCGCGTCCCAGATCTGCGCCTCGACCCGCATGATCGGGTTCAGCGAGTTCATCGCGCCTTGCGGGATATAGCTGACCTTGGACAGCCGTGTCTTGCGCATTTGTTCGTCGCTGAGCGCCAGCACATCCGTGTCGCCCAGCTTGATCGACCCGCCCGCAACCCGGCCGGTGCCCATCAGCATCCGCATGACGGCGAGCGCGGTCGTGGTCTTGCCCGAGCCGCTTTCGCCGATGAACCCGACGCGGCGGCCCTTGGCGATGGTCAGGTTGAGTTTGCTGACGGCATGGACGACCCCGCCGGAGGTGGGAAAGTCGATGGACAGATCGCGGAGTTCGAGGACGTTCATGCGATCTTCCTCAGCCGCGGGTTGGAGATCTCGTCGAGGCCCAGATTGACCAGCAACAGACCGATGAACATCACCGCCAGAATTAGCGTCGGAAAACCCCACCACCACCACATGTTCTGGGTCAGCGCGGCGGAGTTGATCGCCTCATAGATCGTGCGACCCAGTGTGGGGATGCGTTGCGGGCCCAGGCCCAGCGTCTCCAGCCCCACGGCGGTGACGATGGCCGTGGTGATGTTGGCGATGAAGGACCCGAACAGATACGGGATCAGGTTCGGCAGCATTTCCTTGAACATGATGTGGAAGGTCGAGGCGCCGGAAAGCTGCGCCATCTGCACATAGCCCGACTCGCGCATCGACAGGACTTGCGCCCGGATCAGGCGGGTGGGGGACTGCCACAAGAACAGAGAGATCAGAAGCGCCATCATCACGATGCCCACATCGCCGATCGACGCCTGAAAGACGATCAACACCATCAAGGGCGGGATGGTGATCATCACGTCGCTGAGGATGCGGATCACGTCATCGGTGCGCCCGCCGACGAAACCGGCGGTGAAGCCCAGGAAAATCCCGAGGCTCATGCCGATGATGGAGGCGATGGCGCCGATGATCAGCGTATTCGGCGCGCCAACGATCAGAAGCGCCAGCATGTCGCGGCCGGCGGTCTGCGTGCCCAGCGGGTGGGCCCAGGTGCCGTCGCCGCGCAGCCCCTCGAACCCGACCGGGGGCAGGCGCAGGGGCGCAGCGCCGGTGAAGACCAGGTCGGTGTCCCAGAAGAACCGGCCGAGCACGCCGAAGAGGACGATCGCGAGCAGAATGGCGATGCCGGACAGCAGTTTCGGGGCCAGCCAGGGGTTGTCGAACCGATTGAACCGGCCCGGCTTGACGTTCAGGTCCGGATCCTCGGTCGCGGCGGCGGTTTCCAGCGATTGATCGGTCATGCCGGCGCCTTTCTGTGCTGGATGCGGGGATCGATCAGCGGATAGATCAGATCGACGATAAACACCGACAGCGCGGTCATCAGGATGATGATGAAGCTGGCGCCTTGGACCACGGGAAAGTTCTGATCGATGATCGCGTCATAGATCAGCTTGCCCATGCCGTTATAGCTGAAGATGCGCTCCACCAGGATCTGACCCGAAACCAACAGCCCGATCTTCAGCGCAAAGGCCGTGATCTGCGGCAGGATCGCGTTGCGCACCATGTATTTGTAGAGCACGTAACGGGGTCTGAGCCCCTTGGCCTCGGCCAGGCGCACATAATCCTCGCCCTGTACGGTGATCATCAGACCGCGCATGCCCAGGGTCCAGAAGCCGAAACTGACGATGATGATGGACAGCGCGGGCAGGGTGCCGTGGGTGATGACCGAGCGGGTGAACTCCCAGGTCCAACCGGGGTTGACCATGATCGAATATGCGCCGGTCATGGGCGCCCAGCCAAGCTGCGCCGAAAAGATGTAGAGCAGCAGCAGCCCCGACAGGATCGGCGGGATCGAGGTGAAGATCATCAGCGTCGGGATGACCACCTTCCAGATCCGCGGCGTGCGGTCCCAGACCATGATCGCGCCCAGAAAATTGCCGATCAGGAAGGTCAGGATGACCGACAGGATCATCAGGCCCAGGGTCCAGGGCAGGGCCTGCATGATCAACTGGCTGACCGGGGTGGGGAAATTGGTGATCGAGATCCCGAAATCGAAGCGTACGGTCGCCCATAAGTATTTGAGGTATTGAATGAAAAGCGGATCATCCAGGCCAAAGCGCGCACGCAGGTTGGCGATGATCTCATCCGCGCCCTCGACCAGCCCGACCGAGGCCATGCGGCCCACCATGACCTCCGCCGGGTCGACCGGCGACAGGCGCGGCAGGATCCAGATCAGCGTGGCCGCGATCCAGACGGTCAGGACCAGCGTGATTAGGCGGTTGATCAGATACTCCGCCGGGATGCGTCCCATGGTCCCTCCTCCTCTTCGCACCTGTGAGGATGGGGAGGATCCCCATCCTACGGGTGCGGTTGCTGTTGCCCGGGCGGTCGTGTCTGCCGCCCTTGGTCGTCAAGCGTAGGATGGGGTTTCACCCCATCCCGGTCACATCGCCGCCCCGGCCGCGGCGCGGGAGATGTGGTGGTTCCAGCCACGCAGCGCCAGACGTTCATCGGGGTGGCGGTTGCCGGGCTCCACATGATCGCGGCCGCTATACATTTGAACCAAAACGGTTTTCCGAGTGCGTTTAGATCGATTGGGCATCGACCCGTGCAGCGTGAGGTAGTGAAAGAACACCACATCGCCGGCGCGGGCTTCGATCGGCTGGGCGCGCTCTATCGGGTGCCGGTCCAACACCGTGTTCGGCTGCCGCCCATCGGCGCCGGGCACCCGGCCCAGGCGATGCGAACCGGGATAGACCCGCAGGCAGCCCATATCGTCGCTGGCGTCGGAGACATGGATGATGCCGGCCAGCATCGTGTCGCCGACGGTGGGAAAGTAGGGCCAGTCCTGATGCATGGGGAAGGGCGCGCCGTTCTCGGGCGGCTTCTGGAACAGTTTGGAATGGTGCAGAATGATATCCGGCCCGAGGATCGCTTCGACGACGTCCAGAAACGGGGCGCTCAGCAGCGCATCCATCCAGGTGCGGGAGTACTTCTGGACGTTATGTGTGTGCAGGATCACATCGTCGGCACGCGCCAGAACTGCAGTGCGCGCGCCGTCCCACGTCGCGTCCACGGTCTCCCCGCTGGCGGTGAGTTGGGCGACGATGCGGTCGAAATCGGCCTCCAACCCGGTAAGTGCCGCGGGCGAGAAGACGCCCCTTGCATGGTAGAAGCCTTGGTCGCGGAAGCTGTCGGCGATGGCGTTCATGGTGCGCGCGCCGCCGCTGATGATCGCGGTGCGACCCGGGCGGGCGTGGTCGCGACCCTTACGCCGTGACATGCCGGCCCGCCGACACCCGTTGCGCGGTCTGCGGTCTGGAACGGATCTGCGATCGATGCTGTGCCGGTGTCCATGGGGTCGCCCCTTTGGAGTGCCAGTTCTCGGCGCGGCCCGGGCGCCAAGGCCCGGGCCGCGCGTGAGTCAGTTCGCTTTCGTCAGGTTGTGGACGATCTGGTGCGTGCTGTTCCACCAGAAGAACGGGTGGTTGTAGTAGTTTTCCGCCGTCGGCCAGCCTTCCCAATAGGTCGTGTTGAACGGCAGCAGCTTGAACGACTGCACCAGCGGGATGAACGGCATTTCCGCGTCCAGATGGCCATAGGCTTCGGCCACCATTCCCGGAACGCTTTCATCGCCCAGGGGCAGTTCCGCCATCTGATCGACAATTTCGGAATAGGCCTCGGCCGCGGCACTGTCCCAGCGGGCGGTGTTGTTGAAGCCCGGGCTGCGTTCGCCGACCGGCACCACATCCTTGACGGTGTAGCGGCTCATCGAAGTCCAGGGTTCGTTGACCGACCCGCAGCTGAGCCAGCTATAGCTCATCTCGTAGGAACCGAACGGCAGCACCTCGCCCCAGAACACACCGTTTTCCACTGGTACCGCGCGGGCCTCGATCCCAGCGCGGTTCAACTGTTCCACGATGACGTCGATAGTGCGGGTGTATTCGGTGGAGGCGGAGTTGACGTGGATGTTCACGCTCAGCCGCTCGCCGTCCTTTTCATAGATGCCGCCCGATCCCACGGTCCAGCCCTCGGCCTCGATCATCGCCTTGCCGGCATCGGCGTCGCCCTCGGCCGGCAATTCCAAACCGGCCTCCACGATCGCGTCGATGAACGGCGCCATCGAGCCGTAATCGGCAAACATGGTGCGCGACGGCACGGTCGCGCCCTCGGTCGCCACGCGCGCGATCTGGGTGCGGTCGATGATGGTCGCCACGGCCTTGCGCATGTTGGCATTGTCCCAGGGCGCGACGGTGGTGTTGATCTCCAACTGCCGGGCGCAGGGGTCGGACGAGGCATAGGGGTAGTCGTCATACCAGGCGATGACATTCGGGTTCTGGGCGCGGATCGCCTCGAACGTGCCGACGCTGACATTCTGCGCTGCGTCCATCTGGTTGGTCGCGATCAATTGCGCGCGGCTTTCCGCCCCGCCGGATTCCAGAAAGATCACCCGCCGCGGTTCGGGCAGGTCCATGAAGCCGGTCTTCGCGCCCCACCAGTCGTCGTTGCGATCCCAGATCGCGCGGTTGGTGGCGGCGGAGTTGAACGTGTAGGGCCCGGTACCGATCGGCGGGTTGAAGGCGAAGGTCACCGGATCCTGCCCGTTCCAGACATGTTCGGGCATCACCAGGAACGACCCGAAGGTGCGCACCGCGAAGTTTTCGACGATGAAGCGCGGGTTGGCGGCGGTCAGCGTGAACTTGACGGTCAGATCGTCGATCTTTTCCACGGTTGCGACCTGCGCCCGGATCGTCGCTGCTTCGCGCGAGGACAAATCCTCGCTGCCCTGCGCCATCTCGACCGTGAAGACCAGGTCATCGGCGTTGAATGCCTCTCCATCCGACCATTCCACACCCTCGCGCAGCGTGATCGTGAACTCGGTCGAGCCCTCGTTCTGCTCGAAACCGGTGGCGAGCCAGGGCTCGATGTCTCCGTTCGAGTAGTTGAGGATGAACAGCGGTTCCCACATCGTCTGATGCGCGCCGTGCATGCGTTTGGTGCCGGGCGTGAACCAGTTGAAATTGCCCGGATCCTTGATCGTGCGGTCGATGTCGAAGATCACCGTGTCTTCCCGCGGCACATCCTGGGCCATCGCGGCGCCCGACATCAGCGCCAGGGCCGACGCGGCCGCAGCCAAACGCGTTACGCTTGTCATAATCTCCCCTCCCTTTGGGTTCGTTTCTTCAACCGTCGCATCGATTTTTTGCGTTGTCGACGGGTCGTGTGATCATCGCGCGTAGTCCATGACCAGCACGCGGGTGTCATTGGGTATCTCGGCGCGGCCGATGTCCACTGCATGCGCGCAGGCGAAATCGACCTGGGCGTCGTCGAAATGGCTGAGAAAGCTCTCGATCCACATCGTGTTGCGCGGGCGATAGGTCAGCGTGCGAAAATGCATCGGGATGATCAGCTTGGGCTTTGCGGCGCGGATCATGGTCATAAGATCGGGCAGCTCGATGGTCAGATAGCCGCCAGCGAGCGCGAACAGCACGTCCACATCCTCGAAAAACCCGATCTGCGCGTCGGTCAGCGGGTTGCCCACATCCCCCATATGCGCGCACTTAATTCCATCGAGCGTGAACCGGTACATACCATTCTGACCGGGTGCGTGTTCGGGGTGTTCGTCCCACTCCGCCGCGGCGATGGCTGTGATGTCTACCCCGGCGACGCTGCGCGCGCCGCCGTTCAGCGCGATCTCCAGCGCGTTCGCCACCGCCGGGTCGCCAGCGATCAGATCGGCGCGGCAATGCGCGTCGTCATCGTCTGACGAGATCACCACCAGATGGGCCGGGTCGCGGATCGGCGGATAGCCCACACCCTCTGGCGTGTAGGGGTCGGTGATCAGCCGCAGCCCGTTCGCGTCGGTCAGCCGAAAGGCGGCGTGGCCATACCATTTCACCTGCACTTCAGTTGGTCCCCAGATTGCGCGGGCTGGAGGTGGCGGTGATGTCGTCATTGTCAGGCCGGTCGTGGAACCGCCAATGCCCGTCGGGGTCGGTTCCGCGGCACAGGATCGCCTCCACCCCCTGCGCCCAGGCCGGATCGACGATGCGCACCTGGGGCGGGCAATAGCGAATGGTCAGCCCGCAGCGCCGCCGGTCGGAACGGTTTTGCAGCGACCCGTGCACCAGCATATCGGCGTGCAAGGAAATCTCTCCGGCCTTGAGGTCGTTCGATACCGGCGCGCCCATGTCCTCCGCCCCGTCGGTCTCCAGATGCAAGACGGATGCGCCGCCGGCGTCGCGGTTCTTCAGCGCGCCCTTAGTGTGGGTGCCGGGGATGAACCGCATCGCGGCATTGCCCGCGTCGGCGTCGTCGATTGCCAGCCAGACGGTCACGGTGCGCGCGGGCGTCAGTTTCCAATACGCCGCGTCCTGGTGCCAGGGCACGACCTTTTCGTTATGCGGAAGCTTGCAGAAAAAGGCCGACGCCCAGCAGACGATGTCGGGGCCGATGATGTCCTGCACGTGGTCCAGGATACGGGCATCGGTGCATAAATCGTAAAGCCCGCTCAGCCGCGCCTGATAGCAATTGATCGCATACCGTCCCTCGCGGCCCATATCGGCCAGCAGCCGGTCGAAATAGGCGCGGTTGCGGGTCACCTCCCGTGCGTCGAAGATCGGGAAGGGCCGGGCGTAGCCGGCGGTGTTGTACTGCGCGATATCGGCCGTGCTCAGGCGCTGCGGGGTGGGGTTTTCCACCGGTTTGAAGCGGAGATCCAGGGCGTCGTCGAGCATCGCGGCATACCTATGCAAACCTAGCAAGCCTAACCGTGGTCAGTTTGACATATCCTCTCTGGTTTTGATGTTTATTTATGTTACTTTGATGAAATGCAGACCCGCGTGTTTTCCATCGACAGCTATTGTGCCGACGGCGAGGCGTTTCATGCCGTGCGCAAGACGCTGGGCTCGGGGCGGCTGCGGTTTCTGCATACGCATGACTTCTTCGAGTGTTTTTGGGTGGAAACGGGCATCTTGGACCACCGCATCAACGGCACGCGGCTGGCGCTTCAGCCCGGCGATCTGGTGTTTGTGCGGCCGGGCGATGTGCATGCGGTGCGCGGGCAGCGCGGCGCGCCGTGTCGGATCGTCAACCTGTTGTTTCGCACCGACATCGCCCGGCATTTGGTATCGCGTTACCGGGCCGATTTGCGTGGCCGGTTTTTCTGGTCAACCGCGGCGCTGCCCCAGACGCAGCGGCTGAGCCCGGCGCAGCGCGGGCGGTTGCGGGCGCTGGCCGCGCCGCTGATCGACGGCCCCCGCGGGCTGGCGCAGATCGAGGCGTTCCTGCTGACATTGACCACCGGGCTGTTGGCACCTGAGCCGGGCGTGGCGCCGCATGCACCGGCCTGGCTGACCCAGGCCTGCGCCGCGGCGCGCGACCCAGAGGTGTTTCGCGACGGCGCCCAGGGTTTCGTGCGAGCGGCCGGCCGGGCGCATGCCCATGTCTGTCGCGTGGCGCAGCAATATCTGGGCGAACCGCCCAGCGCCTTCGTCAATCGCATCCGAATGGACTACGCCGCCCGCCAGCTGGCCGGGTCGGATGTCCCGATCACCCAGATCGCCGCCGATTGCGGGCTGGAGAACCTCAGTCATTTCTATCGCATCTTCGCAGCCCGGCACGGCACCACCCCGCGCGCCTATCGCCAGATCCATCGCCGCGATCCGGTGCAGCCGTAATCGTTGCCGAAAGCGCCGCGGATCAGCCCCGCGATCGCGCCAGCAGCGCCTCGGCCCCGCGCGCCAGCAGGCTGTGATCGCTGCCGACGGCGACGAACAGAAAACCCTCGTCCAGCACCCGCTTGGTCAACTCGGCGTTGCCGACCAGCGTGCCGCAGGGTTTGCCCAAAGCCTTCACCTTGTCGGCCGCGTCGAAGATCACCCGCCAAAGCGCATCGTCGGTCAGCTTGTTCATCAGCCCCAGGCTGGCGGCGATGTCTGCGGGGCCGAAAAAGACGCCGTCGACACCCTCAACGGCCGCGATTTCCTCCACCCGCTCCAGCGCGTCCTTGGTCTCCACCTGCACCAGGATGCAGGTCTCTTCCTCGACCTGCTCGAAATACTGCGGGTCGCGCCCGTATCGGTTGCCGCGTTGGGTGTTCGACACCCCACGGATCCCCTTGGGCGGGTAGCGGCAGGCGGCGACGGCGGCGGCGGCCTCCTCGGCGTTCTGGACCATGGGAAACAGCAACCCCGGGGCGCCGATATCCATCAGCCGCTTTACCAGCACGAAATCGTTCCACATCGGCCGCACAAGAGCGGTCGAGCTATAGGCTCGAACCGACTGTAATTGTTGCAAAACCGTGGGAAGTTCGTTCGGTGCATGTTCCATGTCCAGCAGCAGCCAGTCATAGCCGATGTCGGCCACGATATCGGCCGCGAACCCAGAACACAGCGAGATCCAAAGCCCGATCTGCGCCTCGCCGGCCTTCATGCCGCGCTTGAATGCGTTTGGGGTCATGGCTCGCTCTCCTCTTCCGTCGCCGGCATTTGGTCGCGTTTCGACACCGGTCGGGCGCGCCATACCCCGGCACCCCCGCCGCCGCAACAGCGGCCGCCGCCGGTGTCGTGCCGTGGCGCGCCGCGGGCGCCCGGCCCGCCGACCGGTCTGGGTGCGGCGCGGTTCGGCCACGCTTGGCCCGCGCCTCTCGCCCCAGCAGCGGGATCGTGCCCAGTGTCAGAGCCCTCCGCGTGCTCATGCGGCGCGGTGCGGGCGTAACAGTTCGGCGTCGAACACCACCCCGGTTCCAGGTGTCTCCGGGGCGGTGGCGCGCGCGTTCTGCAAGATCAGCGGCCGCGTCGTGTAGGCGTCTATGGGAAAGCTGTGCACCTCGATCAGGCCGGGATTGGGTTGCGCCGAAACCAGGCTGACATGCAATTCCTGCATGCCGTGGCTGGAAACCGGCAGACCGGCGGCGCGCGCCGCCGCCGCCACCGCCAGCCACCCCGAGATCCCGCCGCAATTGGAGGCGTCGGGCTGAATATGGCTGAGTTTCGACAGCCGCAGCGCGCGGTCGAACTCATGGATCGTGTGCAGGTTCTCGCCCATCGCCAGCGGCATGCCGGTGGCGTCGGCGATGGTTGCGTAGCCTTCGAAATCGTCGGGGTCGATGGGTTCCTCGAACCACATCAGATCCAGCGGCGCAAAAGCGCGGGCGGCGGCGATGGCCTGTTCGACGCTCAGCGCGTAATTGGCGTCCACCATAAAGGCCCGGTCCGGCCCGATCAGTTCGCGCACGGCCCCCGCGCGCGTGACGTCCTCGCCGAGTTCCGGTTGGCCGATCTTGATCTTCACCCCGTCGAAGCCGCGTGCCAGATAGCCCTCGATGCTGTGCAACAGCTTGGGCAGGGGAAAGTTCAGATCGATGCCGCCGGCATAGGCGGCGCAATCGCGCGCCGCGCCGCCGGCCATCTGCCAAAGCGGCTGGCCATGGCGTTTGCCCCGGATGTCCCACAGCGCGATGTCGATGGCCGACAGCCCGAAAGAGGCGATACCGCCGCGCCCGACATAGTGGATGTGCCAGTGCATCTGATCGAAGCGCGCGGCGATGTCGGACCCGTCCTCGCCGACCACCAGCGGCCCCAGATCGTGTTCGATCAGCGCCAGGATCGCCCGCCCGCCGCGCCCGCCGGTATAGGTATAGCCTGTGCCCTCGGTGCCGTCGGCCAGCCGAACGGTCACGGTGATCAGGTCGAAATGCGTGTGATCGCCATGTTTGGCATCGGTAAGAACTTCGGCCAACGGCACGGCGTACAGCGTCGCCTCGACCGAGGCGATGCGATCCTGCGCCTGCATCTCTCCCTCCGTGTTGCGGGTCTGGGCAAGCCGGTGCGCCCGCGCTAGCGTCGCGCCGGTATACCACGGCATATGCGCATGACCAGCGAAGAGGGGCAGCAATGGACAAACCCAGGATACTGACGGTGGGCGATTATCCCGAATGGGATCGCGCCGGGCTGGAGGCCGCCTTCACCCCGGTCACTACACCGGGCCCGGGCATCCGCGCGGTCGCCTTCAAGGGTCATGCGCCCTTCGGCGCGGCAGAGATGGACGCGCTGCCCGATCTGGGCCTGATCGCGAATTTCGGCGTGGGCTATGACGCCATCGACGTGGCGGCGGCCACGGCGCGGGGCGTGCGGGTGACCAACACGCCCGACGTGCTGACCGATGACGTGGCCGATCTGGCCGTCGGCATGCTGATCGCCGTCAGCCGGGCGATCCCGGCCGCCGACGCCTGGGTGCGCAGCGGAGATTGGGCGGCGAAGGGTGAGTTTCCGCTGCTGTCGAAAGTGTCGGGCAAACGCGCCGGCATCATCGGACTGGGCCGGATCGGGCGCGCCATCGCCGACCGGCTGGTGGCGTTTTCGATGCCCATCCACTACTACGCCCGCGCCCCCAAGGACGTGCCCGAAGGCTGGACGTATCACGCTGACCCGGCGGAACTGGCCGACGCGGTCGACTACGCCATCGTCGCCCTCTCGGGCGGGCCGGCGACCGAGGGCCTGGTGTCGTCAGATGTCATCGCCGCGCTGGGGCCGAACGGCACGCTGGTCAACGTCTCGCGCGGCACCACCGTGGACGAGGCGGCGCTTATCTCGGCCCTGCAAGCCCGCAGGATCAAGGCCGCAGCCCTCGACGTCTTCGCCAGCGAACCCGATGCCGACCCGCGCTTCGCCACGCTCGACAACGTGCTGCTACAACCGCACCAGGCGTCTGCCACCATCGAAACCCGCCAGGCCATGGGCGCGCTTCAACGCGACAACATAAAGGCGTTCTTTGCGGGCACCCCGCTCCTGACTCCGGTAAACTGACGCCCCCGGGGGGCTCCGCCCGTTCGCCCCTGAAACGGTGAGGCCGTCAGGCAGACGCTCCGGGGGAGCGTTTGTAGGTCGAACCCGGGACGCGTTTCCGAGACGGGGACAGGGCTCCGCCCGTTCGCCCCTGAAACGCTCCACTGGAGCGTTTCCGAGACGGGGCTCACTCTTTGTTCCCCAAATACTCCCGCCGGAGGCAACACGCCTCAGGCATACCCCTTCGCCCGGGACGTCTTTCCCAGCCCCGGGTTCAGGCTGTTGGTCGGGTCGATGGACTTGTAGAACGCGGCCAGATCCGGCTTGGCGGCGTAGAGATGCCCGACATTATGCTCCGCCGGGTACTCGGCCCCGCGCGCGTCCAGGATCTCCAGCATCTGCGCCTTCAGCGCTGCGGCGTCGGTGCCCTTTTTCACGATGTAGTCCTGATGCAGGACGTGGCAGAAGAAGTGGCCGTAATAAAGCTTGTGCACCAAATGCTGCTCGATCTCCGGCGGCAGGGTTTCGAACCAGTCGCGGTCGTCGCGGCGCAGCGCGATGTCCAGCGCCAGGATATCCTCGACTTCCGCGGCATGGATCGCCTGATAACGCACCGCAGCCCCGGCGGCGGCGAACCGGTGCAGCCCCGCGATCTTGGCCTCGCGCGGGGTGCAGGCGAAATAGGCGCCGTCTTCCTCGGCGAAGAACGCTTCCAGAAACGCCTCCGCCTCGGCGATGCCGTCATCGCGCATCTTCAGGATCAGATGGTGCGGGAAACGGCCGCGATAGTCGCGCATCCGCGCCGGCAAAATGCCGGGCCAGACCCGCGCCAGACCCTGCATCACACGGTCGGTCAGTGCCGTGGGCACGAACGGAAGTCCTGCGGCCCAGGCATCGATCGCGCCCTTCAGGGCGAAGAATGTCGGCAGCCGGTCGGTGCCCAGCTTGTCGATCATCACCACCGTGTCCTTGCCGTAGTCCCGGGCGATGTCGAAGGTTTCGGCATGCATGTACTCGGCCGACACCGGCAGATGCGTACCCTCCGCCAGCATCCGGCGCCGAAGCCGGCCCAGCACGCCGGTATCCGTCGTGCCGATGTAGAAAGTCTTCTCAGTCCCCGGCAGCGGATAGGTGTCCAGCCGCACCGCGAACACCGCCAGCTTTCCCGCGCAGCCGCTGGCCTCGTGAAGCCGGCGCTTGTCGGCGTTGAACCGAGCGGGGGAGGGGGCGTCGATCTCGCGTACGCGGCGGTGGTATTCGGTGTCGGACGCTTTCTTGTTGCTGTCCTCAACCGCTTCCGGCCCATAGCGCCCGGCCTGCAGATTGCCCAGGATCTCCTCGGGCGCATCCCCCAGCCGGATGCCCAGATGGTTGACCAACTCCAGGCGCCCCTCGGCGGTGATCTGGGCATAAAGCGCCAGTTCGGTATAGGACGGCCCGCGTTCGATCAGCGCGCCGCCTGAGTTGTTGCACACTCCGCCCATGATCGATGCGCCGATGCAGGACGACCCGATCACCGAATGGGGCTGGCGTCCGAGAGGCTTCAGCAATTTCTCTAGCGCAAACAGCGTTGCGCCCGGAAATCCCAGAACCTGTTTGCCGTCGCGCAAAAGCTGGATCTGATCCATCCGCGTCGTGCTGATCACCACCGCCGGCCGGTCATAGTCGCCCTTGGGCGTGGAGCCTTCGGTCAGCCCGGTGTTGGCCGCCTGGAGGATCACGATGGCATCGGCAGCAACACAGGCCTCCAAAGCGCGCCACATCTCCACCAGCGTGCCCGGGCGCACCACCGCCACGGCGTTGCCGCCGCCAGATCGGAACCCCTTGAGAAATCGCGCCATCCGCCGCGGCGCGGTGATGACGTTGCGGGGGCCTGCGGCACGTTTGAGGGCGATGATCAAATCGGCTTGGTTCATGTCATGACGTTTATCACGTGAATTTACCGCCGCCCATGCGGTCGCTTGGCTTTGACCTGACCGGCCCAGACCGATAGCATTCGGCGACGCGACCACGGACACCCCCAATGCTCGATAGCCCTCTTGTCTCCATCGAAAAACTGCGGGTGGAGTTCGAAACCTCCGAAGGCACGGTTGTCGGGGTGGAGGACGTGTCGTTCTCGGTCTCGGCAGGAGAGACCGTCTGCATCGTCGGCGAATCGGGATCCGGCAAATCGGTTTCGTCGCTGTCGCTGATCCGGCTGGTGGAGTTCGGCGGCGGGCAGATCACCAACGGGCAGCTGACCTTCCGCCGCGACGCCGGCGCGATGGATCTGGCCGGGGCCGCGCCTAGCCTGATGCGCACGATCCGCGGCAACGAAATCGGCATGATCTTCCAAGAGCCGATGACCTCGCTCAACCCGGTCTTCACCGTCGGGCGACAGCTGACCGAGGGCCTGCGCGTGCACAAACGCCTGTCACGCAAGGCGGCGCGGGCGCAGGCGCTGGAACTCATGAAGCGGGTGCGCATCCCCGACCCCGACAAGCGCCTGGATCAGTTCCCGCATGAGTTGTCGGGCGGCATGCGCCAGCGCGTGGTGATCGCCATGGCCCTGGCCTGTGAGCCGCGGCTGCTGATCGCCGACGAACCCACCACGGCGCTGGATGTGACCATCCAGGCGGAGATCCTGGCCCTGATCAACCGCCTGAAGCGGGAGACCGGGACGGCGGTGCTGTTCATCACCCATGACATGGCGGTCGTGGCACAGATGGCGGACCGGGTGGTGGTCATGTATCGCGGCACGAAGGTCGAAGAGGGGCCCGTCGAAAAGATCTTCGACGCGCCCGAGCACCCCTATACCCGCGCGCTTCTGTCGGCGGTGCCGAAACTGGGCGAGATGCGCGGCAAGCCACTGCCGGAGCCGATGCGCATCGTCGGTTCGGACGAAGAGCTTCGCCCCGCAAAACCGCCGGGCGAGGATGTGCTGCTGGACGTGCGCAACCTGACGACGCGGTTCGACGTCAAGGGCGGGCTGCTCAGGCGCACGGTGGCGCGGGTGCACGCGGTCGAGGACGTATCCTTCGACCTGCGCGTGGGCGAGACGCTGTCGCTGGTGGGCGAATCGGGCTGCGGCAAATCCTCGACCGGGCGGTCGATCCTGCGCCTGGTGGAGCCGCAGTCGGGCCAGATCCTGCTGGGCGGGCAAGACGTGATCGCCATGGGCGAGCGCGCGCTGCGCCGCGCCCGGCGCGATATGCAGATGGTGTTTCAGGATCCCTTCGCGTCGCTCAATCCGCGCATGCGCCTGCGCGAACAGGTGGCGGAGTCGATCTGGAATTACGGCCTGGCCCATGGGGCGGAGGTCGACGACCGTGTCGCGGCGCTGTTCGACCGGGTGCATCTGCCGCGCGATTTCCTCAAGCGCTATCCGCACGAATTGTCGGGCGGGCAACGCCAGCGGGTGGCGATCGCGCGCGCGCTGGCGCTGAACCCCAAGCTGATCGTCGCCGACGAAGCGGTGTCGGCGCTGGATGTGTCTGTCCAGGCGCAGGTTCTGAACCTGCTGATCGAGTTGCAGGCCGATCTGGGGATTTCGATCCTGTTCATCAGCCACGACATGGCGGTGGTCGAGCGCGTCTCGCACCGGACAGCTGTGATGTATTTGGGCCGTATCGTGGAAATCGGCCCGCGTGCGGCGGTGATGGAGGATCCGCAGCATCCCTATACGAAAACGCTGTTGTCCGCGGTGCCCGTCGCCGACCCAAGCACGCGCAAGCTGGAGGGTGATCTGGATTTCACCCCGATCCCCTCACCGGTTTTTCCGCTGGACCATAAGGTGCAGCCATCGCGCTACCGCGAAGTGGCGCCCGGACACCTGGTGTTGGAGGACTAGGCGCGCGGCACCGGCTGGATGCGCGCGGAAGTCCCGCGCAGGGAGTGCACGCCCAAGGGTGGTCCGGCAATCATTCAATAACAATGCCTTAAAGTGTCTTGCCCAGGACAAGGGGTGCATTGATAACCCAGCAGAATTGACAGAGGCGTCCCACCCTCGTGAAGTTAACGTGGAAGCCGTGCGCGCTGCGTTGGCCTCGGCTGCGACGATCACATCCCCCTCGCCATCGCTGCTGGCCTGCGCGCGAAGCTGGGCTGCCTCCGTCTCCCGCGCCGAGACCAAGGCTTGGGCGCTCGCATGCTTCGAAGCCATGAGCCGTCACGATCAGGCGGCATTCCAGCGTTATATCAACGAGGGTGAGGCAACGGCATGAAGACGCGTGTTCACCGCACCGCGCTCAGTGCGGCGTGGCCGTTCGACCTTGACGCAGTCAAAGTCCACCTGCGCGCGGATGCGGACGACGAGGATGAAGCGATCCAAGTGATCGGCAAGACGGCCGCGGCCGAACTCGAACAGTTCGCTCAGATCGCGTTGCTGAGGCAAACGGTCCGGGTGACGATCTTCATTCCCGACCCGGACCACATACTCACGCTTCCCATCGGCCCGGTGCAGGATGGCCACTGCAAACCCGGCTGAGCCTGCGCGCCCTGACCGTGGCCGCCGAACGCGACGCGGCCCTGGGCGCCGCCATGGCCCGCGCCCGGCTTTGGGCCGCCCAGGCGCTGCTGGACGAACCGAACCCCGACCTGCCGCGCCTGGACGGCACCCCGGTCTCCCTGACCCTGGGCCGGCATGTGTTTACACTGTCGCTGCAAGACACGGATAAGCTGGCCGACGTGAACACGACCCGCCCGGACGATCTGGTGGCCTATCTCTCCGCCGCTGATCCCGAGGCTGGCGCGGTCCTAGCGGCCCGTATTGTGGCTGGCCGGCCGCATGCTTCAGTTGCGGGGGCGCTTGTGGGGATGGAGGCGGGTTTGGCACTAGACTTGGCGGCCTTAGTGACTGCAGGGTTTGGTGGGCGCAAAGTGGAGGTAGACTAGGCGGTGCTTGATTTTGAAATCAATACCGAGAGATTCAAAAGACATGCATGTAACACCATCCAACACAAACACTACAGCGTAAAAAAATCAGTCTAAATCACATCATCATTTTTGACATCAGCCTTAAAAGTGCTCGTCGAAATGTATTCGAAAAAACATACTGGTAGCAAACAAATCACTTAAATACCCACCTAAAAACCTTATACTAGACTCCTAGCATCCCAATCCATCATATAAACCCATTAGATAGTTTGAAAGTGCCTCATGCCCGCTTGTATATCGAGTGGCATTGACCTGAGCCCCAAGTTCCCTCCAGCGGATCGGGGAGTCCTTCGGTTACATTGATGGGCCTATGTGGCCCGATTTTCCATCCTCATCTTTACTGCGAATTCGACTGGCGGAACGTTCCCGAGGGCCGAATGGGGGCGTT
>JBCDDF010000013.1:0-67866 GCA_039180525.1 Pseudomonadota bacterium | reverse complement strand
CCGTCAATCTCGTCATAGGCCTTGAACTCGCCGAACTGCTTCGTGATCGCCGCCGTCAGCGTCGTCTTGCCATGATCAACATGACCGATCGTGCCAACATTCACATGCGGCTTGTTACGTTCGAACTTTTCCTTCGCCATGTTCGGCCTCCTATCACTCGTCCTCTGCGCGCCACCCGGACGCGGTCATGTTCCAAAAATCGCGACGCTGGTACGGAATGCGATCATCTCCGCCAGCGAGGTCAGCAAACCGCGCTCTCCCCGCACCGCCGTCGTCGCGGCGTTCCCGGCGCCGCCTAGCCCGATATCGCCGCCGTTCAATTCGAACGGCCCTTCCAGCATCCGCTCCGTCGCCGCATCGCGCACCGTCACGCTCGCAACCGCCGTGCTGTTGCCGCTCAGCAGAAGCGACCGGACCGGGTTGGTCAGAAAAATCGATGTCAGATCGACATCGACATAAATCGATTGCGCAGCGGCGGGATTTGCGGCGCCCAGCTTTTCGGTGACGACACGGTCAAAAAGCTGTTCGACCTCGATTTCAGTGGCATCGAACCCGCGCGGACGCCGGTTCGCCGCTGCCGAAGCGTCCACGCGCACATCCACGACGCTGTAGGTCGCCGCCCGGGTGCTGTCGACAAGCTGCGTCTGCACGCAACCGCCAAGGGCGAGCGCGGCCAGAAGAAGCGATATGCGGGCCGTCCAGTTCATTTACGCGTGTTTCGCCTTTTCGTAGGTATCAATCGTCCGTTGCAGCCGGGTCGACGCGGTTTTTCCCCGCGATCCGTTGCGCTTGAAAGTCGCCTTCATCATTCGTCTCCGCCGCTCCTACTGCGCCGCCAGATGCGCCGACCATCGGCTGGGCGCAATCCAGGAGCCAAACAGCTTGAGATCCTCTTCGAACCGCTCCGCGATCATGGCGCCCGCGCGCCCGATATCGTCGATAGCCTTGGAAGAGCCACTGACATTGCGCCGCTCCAATGCGTCATCGACGCCCGAACGCTGTTTCAGCAGGTCGCCGAGGGCGTTCGCTTCCTGGATATCGAAGATCCGGTCGAACCAGGCCGGATCCCGGCCGAGGAAGAACGACAATGGCCGGCTGTGGCGCAGAATGCGCTTTGACGCGGTCTGGTAGCCGTCCAGATTTTCCACGAACTCCGCGGCGCTTGGGCATGCCGGCAGCCCCAACGCGTTCAGTCGTTGCTCCCGCGCGAATTCCGGAAGGCGGCCGTTTCCGACCTTGTTGAAATACAGCGACAAGATGCGGTCCACCGGGTGCCGCACGACCGCCGCGGTCAGATAGTCCGCCGGCCGCGCGGCGGCCGCCTCCTCGAAAGGCAGGGCGGGGTACATCTGATGCAACCCGCGGCCGTCGGCGACATCGCCGCGCCGATAGGACACACCGTTTTCGATCCGGTAGACAAGCGACTTCAATGCGCTGGACGCGCATTTGGGCACGCAGAAATACGCGACCTTCGCTTTGTTCACCAGGATCGACATCGCGCGCATCCTCACCAAGCAATCTCAGGCGTATTTCGCCTGGATCTCCTCGCTGATGTTCTGCGGCACCGGCTCGTAATGGTCGAACTGCATGGTGAAGTTCGCCCGGCCCTGGCTCATCGAACGCAGGTTATCGATATAGCCGAACATGTTGGCCAGCGGCACGAAGGCGTTGATCGCGATCGCGTTGCCGCGGGTATCCTGGCCCTGAACCATGCCGCGGCGGCTGGTCAGATCGCCGATGATGCCGCCGGTATACTCTTCCGGGGTCACCACCTCGACCTTCATGATCGGTTCCAGCAGTTTCGCACCGGCCTTCTTCAAACCCTCGCGCATGCCGGCCCGCGCCGCGATCTGGAACGCCAGCACGCTGGAATCCACATCGTGGAATTTGCCGTCAACCAACGCGACCTTGAAGTCGATCACCGGGAACCCGGCCAGCGGGCCGGAATCCATCACCTCTTCGATGCCCTTTTCGACACCGGGGATGTATTCCTTGGGCACCGAGCCGCCCACGATGCGAGACTCGAACGAATAGCCCTCGCCCGGTTCGGTCGGGCTGATGATCAGCTTCACCTCGGCGAACTGGCCGGAACCGCCGGACTGTTTCTTGTGGGTGTAGGAATGCTCCACCTCGTGCCCGATCGTCTCGCGATAGGCCACCTGCGGCGCACCGACATTGCACTCGACCTTGAACTCGCGCCGCATGCGGTCGATCAGGATGTCGAGGTGCAATTCGCCCATGCCCTTCATGATCGTCTGACCCGATTCCAGGTCGGTTTCGATCTGGAAGGACGGGTCCTCGGCCGCCAGGCGCTGCAGCGCCATCGCCATCTTTTCCTGGTCGCCCTTGGTCTTGGGCTCGACAGCCTTTTCGATCACCGGGATCGGGAAGGTCATCGTCTCCAGCACGACCTGATCATTGGCGTCCGACAGCGTATCGCCGGTGGTGGTGTCCTTCAGCCCGGCCAGCGCGATGATGTCGCCGGCATAGGCTTCGGTGATTTCCTCGCGGTTGTTCGAGTGCATCATCATCATGCGCCCGATGCGTTCCCGCTTGCCCTTGGTGGTGTTCATCAGGCCATCGCCCTTGGCCACCTTGCCCGAATAGATCCGGGTAAAGGTCAAGGAGCCGACGAACGGGTCGTTCATGATCTTGAAAGCGAGCCCGGCGAAGGGGTCATCGTCGTTGGCGGTGCGCGCCACGTCGCGGGTTTCTTCCTCGTCGCCGGGGCGGAAGCCCATATAGGCGGGCACGTCCAGAGGGCCCGGCAGATAGTCGATCACGGCGTTCAGCATCGGCTGCACGCCCTTGTTCTTAAAGGCCGAACCGCCGAGCACGGGCACGAAATCCATCGCCAGCGTTCCCTTGCGGATCAGCTTGCGCAGCGTGTCCTGGTCGGGCTCGTCGCCCTCTAAATAGGCCTCCATCGCGTCGTCGTCCTGTTCGACGGCCAACTCGATCATCTTGCCGCGCCATTCTTCGCACAGCTCTTTCATGTCGTCGCGGATCGCCTGCCGGGTCCAGGACGCGCCCAGATCCTCGCCCTTCCAGGTCCACTCTTCCATGGTGATCAGGTCGATCACGCCTTCCAGCTTGTCTTCGGCGCCAATCGGGATCTGGATCGGCATCGGCTCCGCGCCGGTACGGTCCTTGATCATGTGCACGCAATTGAAGAAATCGGCGCCGATCTTGTCCATCTTGTTGACGAAGACGATGCGCGGCACCTTGTAGCGGTCGGCCTGGCGCCAGACGGTTTCGGTCTGCGGCTCCACCCCGGCATTGGCGTCCAGAACGCAGACGGCACCATCCAGAACGGCCAGGGACCGCTCCACCTCGATGGTGAAATCCACGTGGCCCGGCGTGTCGATGATGTTGAAGCGGAACTTGGGTGATTGGGCGTTTTCGCCGTCCTCGGTCCGCTCCCAGAAGGTCGTGGTCGCGGCGGAGGTAATCGTAATGCCGCGCTCCTGCTCCTGCTCCATCCAGTCCATGGTCGCGGCGCCGTCATGGACCTCGCCGATCTTATGGGACTTGCCGGTGTAGTAAAGGATGCGCTCGGTCGTCGTGGTCTTGCCGGCGTCGATATGCGCCATGATGCCGAAATTGCGATAGCGATCGAGCGTGTATTCGCGTGCCATGGTCTGGTCCTCAGATCCTTGGGGTTACCATCGGTAGTGGCTGAACGCCTTGTTGGCGTCGGCCATCTTGTGGGTGTCTTCGCGCTTTTTCACGGCGGCACCGCGGGATTGCGCGGCATCCAGCAATTCGCCGGCCAGCCGTTCTTCCATGGTGTTTTCGTTGCGCGCGCGGCTGGCGTTGATCAGCCAGCGGATCGCCAGCGCCTCGCGCCGTTCGGGCCGCACTTCGACGGGCACCTGATAGGTGGCGCCGCCGACCCGGCGGGACCGCACTTCCACCGCCGGCTTGATGTTGTCCAGAGCCTCGTGAAACACTTCCACGGGCTCTTTCTTCAACCGGTCTTCGACACGGGTCAGCGCGCCGTAGACGATGCCTTCGGCGACAGATTTCTTGCCGTCATACATCAGGTTGTTCATGAATTTGGTCAGCACCACGTCGCCATACTTGGCGTCGGGCAGAACTTCGCGTTTTTCGGCGCGGTGACGTCGGGACATCGTGTCTCTCCCTTACTTCGGCCGCTTGGCGCCGTATTTCGACCGCCGCTGCTTGCGGTCCTTCACGCCCTGGGTGTCCAGCACACCGCGAAGGATGTGATAGCGCACGCCCGGCAAATCCTTCACCCGGCCGCCGCGGATCAGAACCACGGAGTGTTCCTGCAGGTTGTGACTTTCGCCGGGGATATAGCTGATCACCTCATAGCCATTGGTCAGGCGCACCTTGGCGACCTTCCGCATGGCCGAGTTCGGCTTTTTCGGCGTCGTCGTGTAGACACGCGTGCAGACGCCGCGCTTTTGCGGGCAGCTTTCCAAGTGAAGCGACTTGGACCGTTTGACTTTGGGCTGCCGCGGTTTGCGGATCAGCTGTTGGATCGTTGGCATGCGGTTCCTAACCCCGTCTCATCCCATCTTTCATTCGCACCGCGCCGCACCCGACGGCGCGAAACGCGAAAAGCGCCACGAGCGGGGTCCCATCACCGGGGCCCGTCGCGGCGAAATTCCAGAGGACCGGGGCCGATGCCCGGGTCATGACCGCCTGTGAAGGCTATGTTTTCAGGAGAGCATCTCTCCTAGAGCGGGCGCTGTGTACGTCTGGCGACGAAGGCTGTCAACAGCCGAATTCCCGCACAGGACCCACATGTCCATTTCTTTGCCTCGCAATGGTTTTTTGCCTTCGGCATCCGCCGTTCGCGCCGCGGCGGGCCGCACCAGAGCCAATAGGGAACCCCGCACTGCCCGGTGACGGGGGGCCGCGTGCGGAGGCCTGCTGCGGGTTAGGCGGCCACGACGATCGCGGCGGTCGGGGGCCTTCCCTGCCGCGAAAGCAAGGCGGGCGTAGGAGCGCGCTCCAAGGCCGCCACAAAAAAACGCCGCCGAAACGCTGTTCCGGCGGCGCGTTTGATCATTGGCCTGTGGGTCACTCCGCGACGGGCGTGTCCTCGAAAGGCTGCGGCGTGTCGGCCTCCATCGGCGCCTCCAAAGCCAGGGCCGCCTCGGCCTCGGCCCGGCGCTCTTCCAGGATCTTGGCGTCGCGCTGGTTGGCGACGCGCTTGATCTCGTGCGTCGCGCGGCCGGTGCCCGCGGGGATCAAACGGCCGACGATCACGTTCTCCTTCAACCCGATCAGCCGGTCGCGCTTGCCCTGCGTCGCCGCCTCGGTCAGCACCCGCGTGGTTTCCTGGAACGACGCGGCCGAGATGAAGGACCGGGTCTGCAAGCTGGCCTTGGTGATGCCCAGCAGGACCGGCGCGCCCTTGGCGGGTTCGCGGCCCTCGGCGATGGCCTTTTCGTTGGCCTCGTCGAACTCGATCTTGTCGACCTGCTCGCCCTTCAGAAGGATGGTGCCGCCCGAGTCGGTGACCTCCCATTTCTGCAGCATCTGACGGACGATCACCTCGATATGCTTGTCGTTGATCTTGACGCCCTGCAGGCGATAGACGTCCTGCACCTCGTCGATCAGGTAATCGGCCAACGCCTCGATCCCCATGATCTGAAGGATGTCATGGGGGGCGGGGTTGCCATCCATGATGTATTCACCCTTCTGGATGTAATCACCTTCCTGCACGGGGATGTGCTTGCCCTTGGGCACCATGTACTCGACCGGCTCCGCCCCCTCTTCGGTGGGAACGATGCTGATCCGGCGCTTGTTCTTGTAGTCCTTGCCGAAATGCACATGGCCGTCGATCTCGGCGATGATGGCGTGATCCTTCGGCCGGCGCGCCTCGAACAGTTCCGCCACGCGGGGCAGACCCCCGGTGATGTCCTTGGTCTTGGCGCCTTCGCGCGGGATCCGGGCCAGCACGTCGCCGGCCTTGATCTCCTGCCCGTCCTCGACCGACAGGATCGCATCCACCGACATCGGGTGTGTCTCTGGGTTGCCATTGGCCAGCCGCACGGGCTCGCCGGTGGCCGGATCCATCACGATGATTTCGGGCTTCAACTCGTTGCCCTTGGGCGCGGCACGCCAATCGGTGACGATCTTCTGGCTGATGCCGGTCGCATCGTCGGTCTCGTCGCGCAGCGAGATGCCCGAGGTCAGATCCACGAACTTCGCCACACCGTCCTTTTCCGCGATGATCGGCAACGTGTAGGGATCCCATTCGAACAGCTTGTCGCCGCGCGCGATGGACTGGCCGTTCTTGACCAGAACCTTCGAGCCATAGCCCAGCTTGTAGGACGCGCGTTCCACGCCGTTTTCATCCATGATGGCGACTTCCATGTTCCGCGCCATGGCGATCTGTTCGCCATCGGCGTTGAGCAGGATGTTCTCACCGCGGAATTCGACCTGGCCCTCCTGACTGGCTTCCTGGAACGACTGCGATCCGCCTTGGGCGATGCCCCCGATATGGAAGGTCCGCATGGTCAGCTGCGTGCCCGGCTCGCCGATCGACTGCGCGGCGATGATGCCGACGGCCTCGCCCGGGTTCACCTTGGTGCCCCGCGCCAGATCGCGCCCGTAGCACATCGCGCAGATGCCATCCTCCGCCTCGCACGTCAGCGGAGACCGGATCTGGATCGACTGCACCGCGGCATCGTCGATCATGTCGGCCAGCCGCTCGTCCAGCAGATCGCCACGCTTGACCAGCAAGTCCTCGGTGCCCGGCTTCAGCACGTCCTCGGCCACGACGCGGCCCAGGATGCGCTCGCTGAGCGAGGCGACCACCTCACCGTCATTGACCGCCGCCGCGGCCTTGATCGACCGTTCCGTGCCGCAATCGTCGATCTTGACGATGCAGTCCTGCGCGACATCGACCAGACGCCGGGTCAGGTAGCCCGAGTTGGCGGTCTTCAGCGCCGTATCGGCCAGCCCCTTGCGCGCCCCGTGGGTGGAGTTGAAGTACTCCAGCACGGTCAGCCCCTCTTTGAAGTTGGAGATGATCGGCGTCTCGATGATCTCGCCCGACGGTTTGGCCATCAGCCCGCGCATACCGCCCAACTGCTTCATCTGCGCCGGTGCACCCCGCGCGCCCGAATGCGCCATCATATAGACGCTGTTGGGTTCTTTCTGCACGCCGGCGTCGTCTTTGCGCATGGCCGAGATCTCGCCCATCATCGCGTCGGCCACCTTGTCGGAGGCCTGGCTCCAGGCATCGACCACCTTGTTGTACTTCTCACCCTGGGTGATCAGCCCGTCCATATACTGCTGCTCGAACTCCTTCACCTGGTCGCGGGTACCGTTCACGATGTCCCATTTCGAATGCGGGATCAGCATGTCGTCCTTGCCGAAGGAAATTCCGGCCTTGAACGCCTCGGTAAAGCCCAACGACATGATCTGGTCGCAGAAGATGACGCTCTCTTTCTGCCCGCAATAGCGATAGACCGTGTCGATGACCTCGCCGACCTCCTTCTTCCGCAGAAGACGGTTGACGATTTCGAACGGCGCCTTGTGGTTTTTGGGCAAAAGCGCGCCCAGGCGCAGACGGCCGGGGGTGGTCTCGAAGCGCTTCAGATAGGCGTTGCCCTCGTCATCGATCTGTTCGATGCGCGCGGTGATCTTGGCGTGCAGATGGACAAGCCCCGCCTCCAGCGCGTGCTCGACCTCTTCCAGCGACCCAAAGACCATGCCTTCGCCCGGCAGCCCCTCACGCTCCAGAGTGATATAGTAAAGACCCAGGATCATATCCTGCGATGGCACGATGATCGGCTTGCCGTTCGCGGGGCTGAGGACGTTGTTGGTCGACATCATCAGCACGCGCGCTTCCAACTGCGCTTCCAGGCTCAGCGGCACGTGCACGGCCATCTGGTCGCCGTCGAAATCAGCGTTGAAGGCCGAACAGACCAGCGGGTGCAACTGGATCGCCTTGCCTTCGATCAGCACCGGCTCAAAGGCCTGGATGCCCAGGCGGTGCAGCGTCGGCGCCCGGTTCAGCATTACCGGGTGCTCGCGGATCACCTCGTCGAGGATATCCCAGACCTCCGGCCGCTCTTTCTCGACCAGTTTCTTGGCCTGTTTGACCGTCGAGGACAGTCCCTTGGCGTCCAGCCGCGAATAGATGAACGGCTTGAACAGCTCCAACGCCATCTTCTTGGGCAGGCCGCATTGGTGCAGCTTCAGCTCCGGCCCGGTCACGATGACCGAACGGCCCGAAAAATCGACCCGCTTGCCCAGCAAGTTCTGGCGGAACCGGCCCTGTTTGCCCTTGAGCATGTCGCTGAGGCTTTTCAGCGGCCGCTTGTTCGCGCCGGTGATCACCCGACCGCGACGACCATTGTCGAACAGCGCATCGACCGATTCCTGCAACATCCGCTTTTCGTTGCGGATGATGATGTCGGGCGCGCGCAACTCGATCAGTCGCTTCAGGCGGTTGTTGCGGTTGATGACCCGGCGATAGAGATCGTTCAGATCCGAGGTCGCGAACCGGCCGCCATCCAGCGGCACCAGCGGGCGCAACTCGGGTGGGATGACCGGGATCACGGTCATCACCATCCATTCGGGCCGATTGCCGGACTCGCGGAAATTCTCCACCAGTTTCAGCCGCTTGATGATCTTTTTCGGCTTCAACTCGCCAGTTGCCTCGGCCAGTTCCTCACGCAGCTTCAGCGCCTCGGCATCCAGGTCGATCGCCGCCAGCATCTCGCGGATCGCCTCGGCCCCGATGCCGGCACGGAAAGCGTCCGCCCCGTACTGGTCCTCGGCGTCGAGGAACTCTTCCTCACTCATCAACTGGCCATAGGTCAGATCCGTCAGGCCGGGTTCGATGACCACGTAGTTCTCGAAATAAAGGATCCGTTCCAGATCGCGCAGCGTCATGTCCAGCATCAGACCAATGCGGGAGGGCAGCGACTTGAGGAACCAGATATGCGCGACCGGCGCGGCCAGTTCGATATGGCCCATGCGCTCGCGCCGCACCTTTTGCAGCGTGACCTCCACGCCGCATTTCTCGCAGGTGACGCCGCGATACTTCATGCGCTTGTACTTGCCGCACAGGCACTCGTAATCCTTGATCGGCCCGAAGATGCGGGCGCAGAACAGCCCGTCGCGCTCGGGCTTGAAGGTGCGGTAGTTGATCGTCTCGGGCTTCTTGATCTCGCCGAACGACCAGCTGAGGATCCGCTCCGGGCTTGCCAGAGCGATACGGATTTCGTCAAAGGTCCGCAGCGGCTGGACCGGATTGAACGGGTTCATCACTTCTTGGTTCATGCGTGTGACCTCAATTCTCTTTTCTGGAGGACGACTTCGCCCGCGCGCGGCGGGGTAGGATGGGTTTCAAACCCATCCTACTCAGTCTCCTCGTCCAGCAATTCGACGTTCAGACCCAGCGAGCGGATCTCTTTGACCAGCACGTTGAAGCTTTCCGGCACGCCGGCCTCGAAATTGTCCTCGCCCTTGACGATGCTCTCGTAGACCTTGGTCCGGCCGGCGACGTCATCCGACTTCACCGTCAGCATCTCCTGCAGCGTGTAGGCCGCGCCGTAAGCTTCCAGCGCCCAGACCTCCATCTCGCCGAAGCGCTGGCCGCCGAACTGGGCCTTACCGCCCAGCGGCTGCTGGGTAACCAGGCTGTAGGGCCCGGTCGAACGCGCGTGGATCTTGTCATCGACCAGGTGGTGCAGCTTGAGGATATACTTGACCCCAACCGTCACCGGGCGCGCGAACTGCTCGCCCGTGCGCCCGTCGAAGACCAGCGACTGGCCCGACTGGTCGAACCCGGCCCGCGCCAGCGCATCGTTGACATCGGCCTCCTTCGCGCCGTCGAACACCGGCGTCGCGATGGGCACGCCGTCCGACACGTTGCGCGCCGCCTCGACGAATTCATCCTCCGACATCTCCGACAGCGCCGCGTCATAGACCGTGTCGCCATAGGCGATGCGCATGGCCTCGCGCACCGGGGTCAGATCGCCCTCCCGCCGATAGGCCTGGAGCGCCTGGTCGACATTGACGCCCAAGCCGCGCGCGGCCCAGCCCATATGCGTCTCCAGGATCTGGCCCACGTTCATGCGGCTGGGCACGCCCAACGGGTTCAGCACCACGTCCACCGGGGTGCCGTCCTCCAGGAATGGCATGTCTTCCTCAGGCACGACTTTCGAAATCACGCCCTTGTTGCCATGCCGCCCGGCCATCTTGTCGCCCGGCTGCAGCTTGCGCTTTACCGCGATGAAGACCTTGACCATCTTCATCACACCGGGCGGCAGATCGTCGCCGCGACGCACCTTGTCGACCTTGTCCTCGAACCGGCGGTCGAGCGCGCGCTTCTGGATCTCGAACTGCGCGTTCAGCGCCTCGACCTCGGCCGCGACCTTTTCCTCGCCGATGGCCAATTGCCACCATTGGCCGCGGCTCAGACCTTCCAGCAGCGTCTCGTCGATCATCGCACCAGAGGCGACGCCCTTCGGCCCCTTGACCGCCTTCTGGCCCATGATCAGCCCCTTCAGACGGGCATAGATGTTGCGCTCCAGGATCGCCAATTCGTCGTCGCGGTCCCGGGCCAGGCGCTCAACCTCTTCCCGCTCGATCTGCAACGCCCGCTCGTCCTTGTCGACGCCGTGGCGGTTGAAGACGCGAACCTCGACCACCGTGCCGTAATCCCCCGGCGGCAACCGCAGAGAGGTGTCGCGCACGTCCGAGGCCTTTTCGCCGAAAATCGCGCGCAGGAGTTTCTCCTCCGGCGTCATCGGGCTTTCACCCTTGGGGGTGATCTTGCCGACCAGAATATCGCCCGGGCCGACCTCGGCTCCGATATAGACGATCCCCGCCTCGTCGAGGTTGCGCAGCGCCTCCTCGCCGACATTGGGAATGTCGCGGGTGATCTCCTCGGGGCCCAGCTTGGTGTCGCGGGCGGCGACCTCGAACTCCTCGATATGGATGGACGTGAACACGTCATCCTTCACGATGCGTTCGGAGATCAGGATCGAGTCCTCGTAGTTGTAGCCGTTCCACGGCATGAACGCGACCAGCACGTTCTTGCCCAGTGCCAGCTCACCCAGATCGGTCGACGGCCCGTCGGCGATGAACTCACCCTTGGTCACCAGATCGCCCACCTTCACCAGCGGGCGCTGGTTGATGCAGGTGTTCTGGTTCGACCGCTGGAACTTGCGCAGACGGTAGATATCGACCCCCGGATCGCCCGGATCCAGATCCTCGGTCGCCCGCACGACGATGCGCATCGCGTCGACCTGGTCGACGATCCCGGCGCGGTGCGCGGTGATCGCGGCCCCACTGTCGCGGGCCACGATCTCCTCGATCCCGGTGCCCACGAAGGGCGCCTCGGCCTTGACCAGCGGCACCGCCTGGCGCTGCATGTTGGAGCCCATCAGCGCGCGGTTGGCGTCGTCGTTTTCCAGGAACGGGATCAGCGACGCCGCGACCGAAACAAGCTGCTTGGGGCTCACGTCGATCAGATCGACATTATCCACCGGGTTCAGCATGTATTCGCCCGATTTGCGGGTGCTGACCAACTCGTTCTTGAACTTGCCCTTGTCGTCCAGCTGCGCGTTGGCCTGCGCCACGGTGTGGCGCATTTCCTCGGTCGCGGACATATAGACGACCTCGTCGGTCACCTGCGCATCCTTCACGCGGCGATAGGGTGTTTCAATAAAGCCGTATTTGTTGACCCGCGCGAAACTGGCCAGAGAATTGATCAGGCCGATATTGGGGCCTTCCGGCGTCTCGATCGGGCACATGCGGCCGTAATGGGTCGGGTGCACGTCGCGCACCTCGAATCCGGCGCGTTCGCGGGTGAGACCGCCCGGGCCAAGCGCCGACAGGCGGCGTTTGTGCGTGACCTCTGACAGCGGGTTGGTCTGGTCCATGAACTGCGAAAGCTGGCTGGAGCCGAAGAACTCGCGCACCGCCGCAGCCGCAGGCTTGGCGTTGATCAGATCCTGCGGCATGACCGTGTCGATCTCGACCGAGGACATACGCTCCTTGATCGCGCGCTCCATCCGCAGCAGGCCGACGCGGTACTGGTTTTCCATCAGCTCGCCGACTGAGCGCACGCGGCGGTTGCCCAGGTGGTCGATGTCGTCCACCTCGCCCTTGCCATCGCGCAGATCCACCAGCGCCTTGACCACCGCGATGATGTCTTCGTTGCGCAGCGTGCGCACGGTGTCCTCGGCGTCCAGATCCAGACGCATGTTCATCTTCACCCGGCCGACGGCGCTCAGGTCATAGCGTTCGGCGTCGAAGAACAACTGGTCGAACAGCGCGCTGGCCGCCTCCACCGTGGGCGGTTCGCCCGGGCGCATGACGCGATAGATGTCCATCAGCGCGGTGTCGCGGTTCAGGTTCTTGTCGACCGCCATGGTGTTGCGGATATACGGGCCGACATTGATGTTATCGATGTCGAGAACCGGGATTTCCTTCACACCCTGGTCCAGCAGCTCTTTCAGCGTGCCGCCGGTGACCTCGCCATCCTTGTCGGTCTCCCAGGTCAACTCGTCGCCGGCCTCGACCCAGATCTGGCCGGTTTCCTCGTTGATGATGTCCTCGGCCACGAACCGGCCGACCAGCGCCTCGAAGGGCACGACGATGTCGGGGATCTTGCCCGAGTCGAGGATCTGCTTGACCGTGCGCGGGGTGACCTTCTTGCCAGCCTCCGCAATCACGTCGCCCGATTTGGCATCGACGATGTCGAAGGCGGGCTTGGTGCCGCGGATCCGTTCGGGGAAGAAGGACGTCACCCAGCCGTTCTTGTGCTTCTTGAACGGCACGGTGTCGTAATACTGCTTCATGATGCCTTCCTGGTCCAAGCCCAGGGCGTAAAGCAGCGTCGTCACCGGCAGCTTGCGGCGACGGTCGATACGGGCATGCACGATATCCTTGGCGTCGAACTCGAAATCGAGCCAGGACCCGCGATAGGGAATGATCCGCGAGGTGAACAGAAGCTTGCCGGAGGAATGCGTCTTGCCGCGGTCATGGTCGAAGAACACGCCGGGGCTGCGGTGCATCTGGCTGACGATGACCCGCTCGGTGCCGTTGACCACGAAAGTGCCGTTGGGCGTCATCAGGGGCATGTCGCCCATGAACACGTCCTGTTCCTTGATGTCCTTGACCGACTTTGCGCCGGTCTCTTCGTCGACCTCGAACACGATCAGACGCAGCGTCACCTTCAGCGGCGCGGAATAAGTCATGTCGCGCTGCTGGCATTCCTCGACATCGTATTTCGGCGCTTCCAACTCGTACTTCACGAACTCAAGCACGCTGGTTTCGTTGAAGTCCTTGATTGGAAAGACGGACTGAAAGACGCCCATGATCCCCTCGCCATCCATGGGCTCGGGCTGGTCGCCGGAATTCAAAAACAGATCGTAAGAGGACTTCTGGACTTCAATGAGGTTCGGCATGTCCGCGACTTCGCGGATCTTGCCATAGAATTTACGGATTCGCTTCTGGCCGGAATGGGTCTGAACCATGTGTGTCGCATACCTTTTCTGCTCGGCCCCCGCACGCGCCGGGTCTACGCGTGCGAAAGCCCTGCCAAGGGGCAAAGGGTCCTATGCTTGCGGGAATGCCCAACTCCCGCACCCGGACCGGTTGCACCTGTCTCAGCGTTTTCGCAAAAACGCTGAAAGAGACGCAAACGGGCCGGTCCCGAAAACGGGACCAGCCCAACCATGAATGGCGCGCGGTGCCCAAAGGCCCGCGGCTTACTTCAACTCGACCTTGGCGCCAGCCTCTTCGAGCTTTTTCTTGATCTCCTCGGCTTCGTCCTTGGACGCGGCTTCCTTGACCGCCTTGCCACCGGCCTCGACCAGATCCTTCGCCTCTTTCAGGCCCAGGCCGGTGATGGCGCGCACCTCTTTGATGACATTGATCTTCTTGTCGCCGGCTTCGAGCAGGATGACGTCGAATTCATCCTTTTCTTCGGCCGCCGCACCGGCATCGCCACCTGCGGCGGGACCGGCCATCATCACCGCGCCGCCCGCGGCGGGTTCGATCCCGTATTCGTCTTTCAGGAGTTGTTTCAGTTCCGAGGCCTCGAGCAGCGTCAGCCCAACGATCTCTTCGGCGAGTTTCTTGATGTCAGCCATCTATTCAGTTCCGTCCGTTTTTCAAGTGTCAGATCCGGTATGCACCAGCGGCGCGCCCGGCCCGGTATTGCTGCTTTCCGCTATGCCGCCTCGGCCCGCTCTTCGATCGTCGACAGGATCGACGCGATATTGGCAGCCGGCGCGCCGATCGCACCCGCAAGGTTCGCGGCCGGAGCACCCAGCATGCCGGCGATATCCGCGATCAGTTCCTCGCGGGACGGCATGGCTGCGACGCTCTTGACCCCATTGCGGTCCAGCGCGGTCTCTCCCATAGCACCGCCGAGGATTTCGAGCTTGTCGTTGTCCTTGGCATAGGCCTCGACCACTTTCGCGGCCGTGACCGGGTCTTCGCTATAGGCGAGCACCGTCTGACCCTCCAGCAGACCCGCGATCGAGGCGCAGGGCTTACCGTCCAGGGCGATTTTGGCGAGCCGGTTCTTGGCGACACGCACCGACCCGCCTGCTTCGCGCATGCGGGACCGGAAATCGGTCATCTCAGCAACAGAAAGGCCGGTGTAGTGCGCCACAACGACCACACCAGAGTCCGTGAAGATCTGGCCGAGTTCATCGACAACAGCTTCTTTTGCGGCTCTATCCACCTGTTTGCTCCAGTCTATGGGGGTTGCCCCCCGGCTCAGTTTCAGCCCGCGTCATCGCGGGCCGGTTGCGGTCCTTTTTCCGGGTCCCGCCCAAAACCGCCCGGCGCGCGCGCCCGACTGTTCCGTTCGCTCCCCGTCTCGGGCAGGAGATTAAGCCATTGCCGGCACCCACCGTCTCGGACAATCGGGGCCGGTTGAGCCCCTGGGAACGGATGGGGTGGAACCCCATCCTACAGGATGTCGCCATCCCGATCTTTCGCGCGACCGGTCTGTCCCACCGCCCGCGTAGGATGGGGTTCGACCCCATCCTTGAAACTCCTATTCCGCCGTGGCCGCCGCCACATCCAGGGTCACGCCGGGTCCCATCGTGGAACTCAGCGCGATCTTTTTCACATAGGTCCCCTTGGCGCCCGACGGCTTGGCCCTGTTGACCGCCGAGACGAACGCCCGGACATTCTCCGCCAGCTTTCCCTCGTCGAAGGACGCCTTGCCGATCCCGGCATGCACGACACCGGCCTTTTCCGCCTTGAACTGAACCTCGCCGCCCTTCGCGGCCTCAACCGCCGCTTTGACGTCCACGGTCACCGTGCCGACCTTGGGGTTCGGCATAAGGTTGCGCGGGCCCAGGATCTTTCCCAGCCGACCGACGATCGGCATCATGTCCGGGGTCGCGATGCAGCGGTCGAACTCGATCTTGCCGCCCTGGATCGTCTCCATCAGATCCTCGGCGCCGACGATATCCGCACCCGCGGCCTCCGCCTCTTCCGCCTTGGGTCCGCGGGCGAACACCGCCACGCGCACATCCTTGCCGGTGCCGTTGGGAAGCGCGACCGTGCCGCGCACCATCTGGTCGGCGTGGCGCGGATCGACGCCCAAATTCATCGCGATCTCGACGGTTTCGTCGAACTTGGCCGAGGCATTGCCCTTCACCAGGCTCACCGCTTCTTCGATGCTCACCTGCGCCTTTCCGTCAAAGGCGCTGCGCGCGGCTTTCGTGCGTTTGCTCAACTTGCCCATCGCGTCACCCATTGACCTCGATGCCCATCGACCGGGCGGAGCCTAGAATGATCTGCATCGCCCCTTCCACGTCGTTGGCGTTCAGATCCTTCATCTTGGCTTCGGCGATCTCGCGCACCTGTTTGACGGTGACCGAGCCGACGACTTCCCGGCTGGGATTGTTCGCGCCCTTGGGTAGCTTGGCCGCCTTCTTCAGGAAGTACGACGCCGGCGGCGTCTTGATATCCATCGTGAAGGACTTGTCGACATAGTATGTGATTACGGTCGGGCACGGCGCGCCCGGCTCCATATCCTGTGTCTTGGCGTTGAACGCCTTGCAGAACTCCATGATGTTGATGCCGCGCTGACCCAGCGCCGGACCCACCGGGGGGCTCGGGTTCGCTTTACCTGCGGGCACCTGCAGCTTCATGCTGCCGGCGACTTTCTTGGCCATCGCGGCCTCCTTTGCTCCATGGCCTCCGGGCGCGCCCGTCCGCCTTTGTCATGGTGTGGTCCGGTCCGGGTCGCGCGCGACCCTCGCCTCCCACATGCTCGCTCAGGTCTGCTTGGCGACCTGGGTGAATTCCAACTCGACCGGCGTGGCCCGGCCAAAGATCGACACGGTGACCTTCAACCGCGCGTTCGCCTCGTCCACATCCTCGACCATGCCGGCGAACCCCTCGAACGGGCCGTCGGTCACGTTCACCTGCTCGCCCACATCGAAGGAAATCAGCGACCGCGGACGCTCCGCCCCCTCTTCGACCTGGTTGAGGATCGCGTTGACCTCGGCATCGCGCATCGGCACCGGCTTGCCCTGCGGGCCCAGAAAGCCGGTCACTCGGTTGGTCCCGTTGATCAGGTGATAGGCCTTGTCGCTCATCTCCATCTGCACCAGCACGTAACCCGGCATAAAGCGGCGTTCGGTCTGCACCTTCTTGCCGCGGCGCACTTCGATGACGTCCTCGGTCGGCACCAGTACCTGCAGGATCTCTTCATCCAGCCCGTGCTGGCTCACCTGCTCGCGGATGCTTTCGGCCACCTTCTTTTCGAAATTCGAAAGAACGCTGACCGCGTACCACCGTGCCGTCATGCCTGTCTTACCTTCGGTCGGTTTGCCCCTGGGCTCGGCGGCCCGGCGCTGCTCTCCACTTCGCGGCGCTCTCACGCCCGTTCGCTGGCCTCAAAACAGACAGGCGCGCAACCGAAGCGCTGCACGCCCACCCCGCTTGTCAAGGATTTGTGCACCTACCGCCAGTCGCGCCGGGGATCAAGACCGTTTTGGCGCTCAGGAGGCCAAATCGATGTAGAACTGAATGCCGGATCGGATCACCAGATCGATCAGAAAGAAAAAGGTCGCCGCCAGGGCTGACAGCACGAACACCATGGCCGTGGTCAACAGCGTCTCGCGCCGCGTCGGCCAGACGACCTTCGACGTCTCCGCCCGGACTTCCTGGATGAACTTAAACGGATTGACCCGCGCCATTGCCGCCTCCCGCTGGACGATCGGCAGATAAAGCGTGGCGCCGGCGAGTTCAAGCACCGTTGACGTCTGCAAAACTATAATATAACTATTTGGTTATGGTCGTATTGGGTAATATAAACGCGCCGCCGAACCTGGATGGCATCTTTGCCGCACTGGCCGATCCCACCCGCCGCGCGATCCTGCACCGGCTGACCGAGGGGCCCGCCACGGTGGGTGAGTTGGCCGAGCCGTTTGCGATGACACAGCCCGCCGTTTCCAAGCACCTCAAGGTTCTGGAACGCGCCGGGCTGATCGACCGCACGATAGACCAGCAGCGCCGGCCGGCGACGCTCAATGCCGCGCCGCTGCAAGCGGCCGTCGCCTGGTTGGAAGCGTTTCGCGACTTCTGGTCCGGCAGCCTCGATCAACTCGACGCGATGCTGGCCGACCTCACACCGTCCGACAAGAAGGGGGACACCGAATGACCGACCTGCCGACTTATGTGCTGGAGCGCCGATTTGCGGCACCGCGGGAGATGGTTTGGAAAGCCTGGACCGAGCCGGACCTCGTCGCGCGCTGGTACGGGCCCAATATCGAGACGGTCGTGCACAAGATGGACGTGACCCCGGGCGGCCTGTGGCTGGTCGAAATGAAAATGGGCCAGGGTTCGGGCTATCAGCGGGTCGAGTACACCGAAGTCGCGGCGCCGGAGCGGCTGGTCTGGCTGCACGCCAACGCCGACGCCGATTGGAATGTCGCCGCCAACCCGATGATGCCCGATTGGCCCCGGGTGCTGCTGACCACGGTGACGTTCACCGAAAGCTCCGGCGGTACCGATTTGCGCCTGACTTGGGTGCCACACGACGCCAGCGATGCCGAGATCGCTTGTTTCCGCGACGCGATGGCCGGGCTCCACCGCGGCTGGGGTGCGGGCATGGTGCTGTTGGAGGCGTTGCTGACCGAGCTTCAGGCCTGAGCGCGACCGAGAGGTCCCGGGTCAAGCCCGGGACGCGTCGCACCCGGTCCCTTGCCCGGCTTGGACCGCTTTGCTAGAGCCGCTGCATCTGGGCAAAACACGCCCCGGGCTTGCCTCGGGGCCTCGCCCCTCGGGGCGCTCCGCCCCGCAGCATCCGGGAAGGCGGCCATGTTCACCGGCATCATCACCGATATCGGCCGCATCGCCCGGCTGGACCATAACGGCGATCTGCGCGCCAGGATCGACACCGCCTATGCGCCCGACAGCATCGATCTGGGTGCATCCATCGCCTGCGACGGCGTCTGCCTGACCGTTGTCGACCGCGGCGCGCCAGGCTGGTTCGAGGTCGATATCTCGGCCGAGACCCTGTCCAAGACCACGCTCGGCGGCTGGAAGGAGGGCGCGCGCGTCAACCTGGAACGCGCGCTGCGCGTGGGCGACGAATTGGGCGGGCATATCGTCTCGGGCCATGTCGACGGCACCGCTGCGGTCACGCATGCGGCGCCCGATGGCGACAGCACCCGCCTGACCTTCCGCGCGCCCGACGCGCTGGCGCGGTTCATCGCGCCCAAGGGCTCGGTCGCGCTCAACGGTACCTCACTGACGGTCAACGATGTCGACGGCCCCAGCTTTACCGTCAACCTGATCCCGCATACCAAGGCCCAAACCACCTGGGACACCATCGCCCCTGGCGCCCGCGTCAATCTGGAAATCGACACACTCGCCCGGTATGTCGCGCGGCTGGCAGAGACGGGCTGAATTCGCGTCGGCCACGCCCGGCGCAAGGCCGGGGCGCGTTGTGTCGGAACCCGTCGCGCAGAACACCCTCCTGGCGCAGCGCGGCCTCCGACACAGAAACTTACGCGACCCGGGCTCGACCCGGGACCTCCACACGGCGCCCGGGCCGGAGTTTGGCCGTGTTGACGCAGTCGGCCGGGGTGCCGTTCCAATCCGTTTCGGAGCCCGACCTCACAGCCCTTCTCCCACCCAACGCAAGCCGCTGACCCGCGCGCGGCACCTGGACGATCTTTCAATGCACCTGAAAACACCGTTGACCGCAGCCGCGCGGGCGCCCAGATCGTAGATACAGAAACCGCACCGGGCGCGACCATGGCCGATGATTACAATCCCGATCTCGACGCGATCTCCACCATTGACGAGATCATCGAGGACGCCCGCAACGGGCGCATGTATATCCTGGTCGATCACGAGGATCGCGAAAACGAGGGCGATCTGATCATCCCTGCGCAGATGGCCACGCCCGATGCGATCAACTTCATGGCCACCCATGGCCGCGGGTTGATCTGCCTGGCCCTGACCGGAGAGCGGCTGGACAAGCTGGGCCTGCCCCTGATGGCGGCCTCGAACTCCTCGCGGCACGAGACCGCGTTCACCGTCTCCATCGAGGCGCGCGAGGGCGTGACCACCGGCATCTCGGCCCATGACCGCGCCCGCACCGTCTCCGTCGCCATCGACCCGACCAGCACGCATGCGGACATCGCGACGCCGGGGCATGTGTTCCCCCTGCGCGCACGCGAAGGCGGGGTGCTGGTGCGGGCGGGCCATACGGAGGCGGCGGTGGATATTTCGCGCCTGGCCGGGCTCAACCCGTCGGGCGTGATCTGTGAGATCATGCGTGACGACGGCTCCATGGCGCGGCTGCCAGATCTAATCGCATTCGCGCAGCTTCACAATATCAAGATCGGCACGATTTCCGATCTGATCGCCTATCGCCGGCGGCACGACAATCTTGTGCGCGAAAGCGCGCAGAAATCCGTCCATTCCGATTTCGGCGGCGAATGGATGCTGCGGATCTTTACCGACGAGACCGGCGGCGCGGAACATATCGTGCTGACCAAGGGCGACCTAAGCGCACCCGAACCGGTGCTGGTGCGTATGCATGCGGTCAATCCGCTGGACGATCTGCTGGCGCTGCGGCCGGGCCGGCACGACCAGTTGCCGCAGGCCATGAACGCCATCGCCGAGGAAGGCCGCGGTGTCGTGGTGCTGTTGCGCGACATGTCGTCCAAACTGGCGCTGGGCGGAGAGGCGTCGCCCCAGACGCTGCGCCAATACGGGCTGGGCGCGCAGATCCTGGGGGCACTGGGCATACACGACATGATCCTGCTGACCAACTCGCCCTCGCCCAAGGTGGTAGGGTTGGACGGCTATGGCCTGTCCATCGTCGGCACCCGCCGTCTGGATGACGGCTGAAGCACCGCGACCGGGCCTTTCCTCTGCCGGTCAAGCAGTCTAAGCACGCCGCCGACGCTTGCCGCGAAAGGATGGACCATGGCCACCGGCCCCGCGCCCGATACGCTCGACCCGCCGGTCTTTGAGGTGCCGACGCGGGTGCTGATCGTCCACTCGCCCTATTACGCCGACATTGCCGAACAGCTTTTGGCCGGCGCGAAAGCGGCCTGCGAAACGGCCCGCGCGATGTACGACCTGGCCCCCGTGCCCGGCGCGCTGGAAGTGCCGCAGGCCATCGCCCTTGCCGCACCCTCGGGCGCCTATGACGGCTTTGTCGCGCTGGGCTGCGTGGTGCGCGGAGAGACCACGCATTACGAAACGGTCTGCAACGACAGTTCGTCCGGGCTGATGCATCTGGGCCTGCGCGGCCTGTGCATCGGCAACGGTATTCTGACCGTGGAAACGCTGGATCAGGCCCGCGTGCGCGCCGAAGCCGCAGGCCAGAACAAGGGCGGCGGCGCGGCCAACGCGGCGCTGCACCTGATCGCCCTGCGCCGCCGCTTTGCCACCGCCACCGCCACGCCGCCGCTGCCGCAGGGCAGTTTCCGGGTCGCCGGCACCCCGCCCGCGACCGGGTCGGCCTGAGCATGGCCCGCGGCCCCGGCGCCAAACAGATGCGGTCCGCCGCGCGGCTGTTCGCAACCCAGGCGTTGTTTCAGATGGAAGCCGCCGATGGCGATCTGGGCGAGGTGCAGCGGGAATTCGAAACCCACCGCCTGGGCGCGGAAATCGACGGCGCCGCCTATGCCGAGGCGGATCTGGACCTGTTCCGCGCGCTTTTGACCGGCGCGGTCGACCGGCAAGCGCGGATCGACCAACTCACCGACAAGGCGCTGGTGGCGAAATGGCCCATCGCGCGGATCGACCCGACCCTGCGCGCGCTGTTTCGTGCCGCGGGTGCAGAGCTTTTGACGCAGACGACCCCGCCGAAAGTGGCGATTTCCGAATTCGTCGATGTCGCCAAGGCGTTCTTTCCCGATGGCAAGGAGCCGAAGCTGGTCAACGCCGTGCTCGACCACATGGCCAGGGATCTGCGGCCCGAGGCCTTTGCCTGAATGCCACGCCGGCGGGCAGAACGACTGCGGGTTGTCTTGAAAACGCCTCAATCCCGCGCCTAGGCTGCGGTCCGAGCAATGAGAAACGGGCAGGCGCCGGTGCCTTTTCGAAAATTGACCAGGGCCTTCTGGCCGCTCGCGCTTGTCTTCGGCGCGGGGCTTGGCGTGCCTGCGGTGATGGCGCAGGACGCGGCGGAGTCGCAGATCACGCCGCTCACCCTGGAACGCAACGGCGCATATAGCCGTACCGTACTGTTCGAGCGGCTGCAGACGGATGTGGTGTATGTCGATACGCTGGTCGGCGAGATCCCCATCGACGGCGTTCGCCTGCCACCGCCGCCGGAGCCGCGCGCGGAACCCGAGGGGGATGGCAGCGGCGCGACGCTGTTCACGCGGATCCTGCTTGCGATAACGGCAACGGCGCTGCTTGTTCTGGCCATTCGCCACCGTCATCTGCTGACCGATCACCTGCGCGGCGGCACGCGGCCGCGGACCCGCGCGGAGACGGCCGAACCGGTCGCCGCGCCGGGGCCGCAGATCGACGCCGGGCTGATCGATCGGCTGCGCGCGATGCCCGACCGCAAAGCGGCGCTGATCGAGTTGGTCAAGGCGGTGCTTGGTGCCGCAGCGCTGCAAAACGGCCTGCGGCTGGGCCGGGCCGAGACCGCGCGCGGCTTCACCCGCCGCCTGCCGCGCAGCTGGCCGCATACCGGGGATGCGCAGGCGCTGGTGAAGGTCGGGGAGCTGGTGCAATTCGGCGGCCGGCCGCTATCGCGCCAGGTGCTGGAGGATTGCCTAAACCGCGCCCGCCCGATCCTTGAGGCACCGGTCGAATGAGCGGTCGGTTGGGACTGCGCGGCGCCGATCTCGCCGGTGCGCTGGCGCTGGTGGCGGTCGCGGGCGTGGTCATCTGGCTGATGTCCCAGGGCGGCGAAAGGCCGCTCGACAGGTCGGCCATGGGGCATCGCGGGCTGGTGTCGGTCTTGCGCGATGCCGGCAAGGATGCCCGCTATGCCAATTTCGCGCCGGTTCCCGCGCACAGCCTGGGGCTGCGCATCCTGCCGATCCTCGACACCGACCTCGATACCCCGTTCGAGCGCCCGGTGGACCGCGCCGCCTACTTGAAGACCGGAACCGAGCGCGATCAGCGCCTGGACACCATCCGCGAAAAGATCGCGCTGCAGCCGACGCTGCTGGTGGCGATGAAATGGACCCGGGCACTGCGTTACACGGGCTATGCCCATGACAGCCTGCTGCTGGCGGAGGCGGAGGTAGAGACCGGCGCCCGGGCGACGCAATTCCAGCTGCCCGCAATCGTGCGGCCACGGGCCCAGACGCTGACGGTCGATATCGCCGGCCACCGGGCGCTGATCTATGCGCCCCAGGTCTTCGCGCCCCTCGACGAACCGCGCTGTCTGCCGATGCTGCCCACCGATTTCGGCCCCCTGGCGCTGAGTTGCACCGATTTGTCGGACACGCCGGTCTTCTTTCTCGCCGACCCCGATCTTCTGAACAATCACGGGCTGTCGCTGGCGCAGACCGCCGCGGCGGCGACCGCCTTTCTCGATCAGATCGCCCAGCCCGGCGCGATCGTCATAGACCCGTACGACTATGTCTTCTCTACGGACGTGGCGGCGCGGGAAACCGCGCGGAAATGGTCGGATCTGTTGCGCTTTTTCGCCTATCCCTTCTCCATCGTCTGGGCGGGGCTGGCGCTGATGCTGGCGATACTTCTGTGGCGGTCGGGGCGTCGATTCGGCCCGCCGCGCGACATTTTCGACGACCGCGCCAGCGCCTCGCGCGCTGTGTCGATCGCGGCCAAGGCGCGGCTGCTGCGGCTGGCCGGCAATGATCCCGAACTGTTCGCGACCCATGTCCGCAACCGCCTGCGCCAGATTGAGGAGTCGCTGTCCGGCCGGGCCGGGGCCGAAGACCCGATCGCGCGCATCGAACATCTGACGCGGCGCAGCGCGCGCCAGGAGGCGGCCGATTTCGCCGCCGCCGCAACCGCGGCGCTGGCCGTGGGGCGTGACACGCAGCCGCATCGGCTGCAGGCGCTTTTGGAAGACTTCGAACGACAGGCAGAAAGGCTTGTGCATGGAACTTGACGATTTCCGCGCGCTGGCGGACCGCATCCGCACAGAGATCGGCCGCGCGGTGCATGGCCAGGACGAGGCCGTCGACATGCTGCTGATCGCGCTGTTCGCGCGCGGCCACTGCCTGCTGGAGGGACCGCCGGGCACGGCCAAGACGCTGCTGGCGCAATCGCTGGCGGCGGCGATGTATCTGGATTTCGGTCGCATCCAGTTCACCCCAGATCTGATGCCGGGCGATGTGCTGGGCGTGAACATGTTCGATTTCTCGACCTCGACCTTCCGGCTAACCAAGGGCCCGGTGTTCTCCGACGTGCTGCTGGCCGACGAGATCAACCGCGCGCCGCCAAAGACTCAGGCCGCGCTGTTGCAGGTGATGAACGAACGCATTGCGACCATCGACGGCACCGATCACGTGCTGGGGCCGAATTTCTTCGTCGTCGCCACGCAGAACCCGATCGAACAGCAGGGCACCTATCCGCTGCCCGAAGCGCAGCTCGACCGGTTCCTGTTCAAGGTTCTGATCGATTTTCCCGACGAAGCCGCAGAGATGGAGGTGCTGCGCCGGCATGCCCGGCAAAGCCTGGACCATGCCGCCCGCACCGCCGCGATCGAGCCGGTGCTGAATGCCGAGGATCTGGCCGCGGGGCGGGCGCTGATCGACGGCATCCGACTGGAGGACACGATCCTGAAATACATCCTCGATCTGGTGCGCGAGACCCGCGCGGATACCGAGATCCGGCACGGCGCCTCCACCCGCGCCGCCGATGCGGTGGCCAGCGCGGTGCGCGCCGCGGCGGCGCTGGACGGGCGCGACTATGCCATCCCCGACGATGTTCAACGCATCATCCTGCCGGCGCTGCGGCATCGGATCGTCTTGGGCCCGACGGCAGAGATCGAGGGCCGCACCGAAGGCGACGTGATGGCCAACATCCTCAACCGCGTGGCGGCGCCCAAGTAATGCGCCCCAGCCGCCGGCTTTTGCTGCTCAGCGCGCTGTGCCTGGCCGGCGGCTTGCTGATCCTGGCCGCCGGCCTGCCGCCCGAGGGTGCCGCCGTCGCGGTGGCGGCGCTGACGCTGGCGGCGATGGCCGATTTGGCGCTGACCCCGGGTCGAGGGGCGGTCGCGTTGGAGGTCGGGACCCCCGCCGACACTTTCTGCGGAGAGATCGCCCGCCTGCCGGCGCGGCTGCAGGCCACCCGCGGCGTCCTGCCGCCGATCGCGGAGGCAAGGGCGGAGTTCCACGCCGATCTGGGCGGGCAGACCACGTTCGGCTTCGCCCCCGCCGGCACCGCCGCCGCCGTCGCCACCATCGCCATCCCGGCGCGCAAGCGCGGCGTCTTCGATATCTCTGCCATCTGGCTGCGCTGGGCCAGCCGGTTGGGGCTGTGGGAGGTCACGCCGCGCCTGCCCATCGAGCGGCAGTTGCGCGTCGTCCCCAATATCCGCCCCATTGCCGCCGGCACGGTCGACACCGCCGTCCGGTCGGAACTCTACGGCGTCAAGGACACCATCGCCCGTGGCGAGGGTTCCGAATTCCACCAGTTGGTCGAATTCACCGCAGGCATGGATTACCGCGCCATCGACTGGAAGCGATCCGCCCGGCACCGCAACCTGGTCGCCAAGGAGATGCGGGCCGAGCGCAACCACCAGATCATCCTGGCGCTCGACAACGGATATCTGATGCGCGGCCAGATCGACGGCGTCGCGCGGGTCGACCATGCGATCAACGCCGCCCTCGTGGTGGCCTGGGCGGCCGGGCTGGGCGGCGACCTGGTCGGGCTTTACAGCTTCGACGCGCAGCCGCGTCTCTACACTCCGCCGCAGCCGGCCCGTGCCGCCTTTCCACGCCTGCGGCGGCAGATGGCCGATATGGACTACAGCAGCGTGGAGGCCAACCACACCCTCGCGCTGGCGCATCTGAACGGGCTTTTGAAGCGCCGGTCGCTGATCGTGATGTTCTCGGACTTCGCCGATACCACGACGGCGGAGTTGATGATGGAAAACATCGGCGTCCTGAACCGCGCCCATGTCGTCGTGTTCGTCACGCTCAGCGACCCCACACTGGCCGCCCGCCAACGCGCCACGGCGGCCGACCCGCAAGCGGTGGCCGAGGCGGTGGTGGCGGCGCAGATGCAGCGCGAGCGCAATCTGGTGCTGGACCGGCTGACGCGGATGGGCGTTTTCTGCCTGGAAACCGGCCCTGGGCAATTGTCGCCGCGGCTGCTGTCCGCCTATTTGGATATCAAGGCAAAGGAGCTGATATGAGCGCCGCCGAAACCTTGATCCGATCCGCCCGTTTCCGCGCCGAACGCGAGGCCGACTGGCGTGCGCTGGAACAGATCGTGCAGACCGCCGAACGCCGCGGGCTGCGCGCGCTCAGCTTCGATCAGGCGCAGTCGCTGGCGACGCTTTATCGCCAAGCGATGGCATCGCTGTCGCTGGCGCGCGAGATCTCGCTCGACCGCGCGCTGCTGGCCTATCTGGAGGCATTGTGCGCACGCGCCTATCTGGTGGTCTATGCCCCGCAACAGCGGCTGACCGGGCTGCTGCGCAAGCTATTCGTCACCGGCATCCCCGGCGCGGCGCGGCGGCTTCTGCCGCTGATCCTGATCGGCTATCTGGTCTTTGGCCTTGGCATGACGGCGGGCTACCTGCTGTTTCTGGACGACCCCACCTGGTACAATACCCTGATGCCGACCATGCCCGGCGACCCGCGAGGGCTGAATGCCAGCCGCGAAACGCTATTGTCGGTGATCTATGACGGTGGCGATTCTCCGGCGGGGCAACTGGGCGCTTTTGCCTCGTTCCTGTTCTCCCACAATACCAGCATCGCCATTCTCGCGTTCTGCCTGGGCATCCTGCTGTGCATCCCCGGCACCCTGCTGACGCTTTACAACGGCATGTTTCTGGGCGCGTTTCTGGCCCTGCACGCCGAACGCGGCATTCTTTACGATCTGGGCGCCTGGCTTTCGATCCACGGCACCACCGAAATCTCTGCCATCGTCATTGCTTATGCCGGCGGGTTGAACCTGGGCCGGGCGCTGCTTTTCCCCGGCGATCTGCGCCGCCGCGACGCATTGCGCCGCAATGCCCGCGATGCGGTCAAACTTGCCATTCTGGCCGCGTTCATGCTGTTCGTCGCAGCCCTTCTGGAGGGCTATGGCCGGCAATGGATCCAGGACCCGCAGATCCGCTATGGCGTCGGCTGCACGGCGGTCGTTCTGTGGCTGGCCTGGTTGGCCCTGTCGGGGCGGCGGGCATGACGCGCGCGCCCTCCAGGCCGCTGACAAAGGCGCAAAGGCGGGCACAGCGCCGGCTGATTGCGGACTACACCCCGCCCGAAGGGGTGCCGATCGGGTTCGAGGTCGCAAGCCTCGGCGCCCGGCTGATCGCGCAGCTCATCGACATCGCGCTGACGGTGACCGCCTTTATCGGGCTTTTGATCGCGCTGGTCTTTGCCGACTTCGTGCCGCCGGAGGGCATAAGCATCGTCGGGGCGCTGCTCTATTTCTCGATCCGCGTGCCTTACTACGCCTTCTCGGAACTGCTGATGAACGGCCAGACCCTGGGCAAGAAATTCGCCGGCATGCGCGTGATCGCCGCAAATGGGCGCACCCTGACACCGCATTCCGTCGCGGTGCGCAACCTGATGAAGGAGATCGAGGTCTTTCTGCCCGCCACGAGCCTGCTGGCCGCGCCGACCCTGGATCTTGTCGGCGCGCTGATCCTGATGGCCTGGATCTGCATCCTGATCGCGGTGCCGCTGACCAATCGCCACCGCCAGCGGCTGGGGGACATCCTGGCCGGCACCTATGTCGTGCTGCTGCCCAAACCCGTGCTGCTGCCGGACCTTGCCGAAGCCCCCGTGGCGCCCGCCGACTACGCCTTTCTGCCGCATCAGTTGGACCATTACGGCCGGTTCGAGTTGCAGACGCTGGAGGCGCTTTTGCAGATCGACACCGCCCGCATGGGTCGGACCGCGCTGCGCCGTCACACCGAAAACCTCAGCAAGGTCGCACAGACGATCGCCACGCGTATCGGCTATCCAGAGGCCATCCCCGAAACCGCCGCGGCGGCGTTCCTGCTGGCATTCTACCGGACACAGCGGGCGTATTTGGAGAACAAGAAGCTTTTCGGCGACAGCCGCGAGGATAAGTTCCATCGCGACGATCCCGCCGCATCCTTGACAAAATCGGGCGACACCGGTCGGGGCATTCGCAAAAAGGGATTGTCATGACGGATACCACGACCGCCGCGATGCCACGCCAATCGCTGGGCGTGATCGGCCTGCTTGCGGAAAGCATCGGCCTCATCTTCCGCCATTTTTTTAACTACCTGCTGGCGCTGATGATCCCCGCGGGGCTGTTTGTCGGGCTGATGGCCGCGACCTTCGGTGCCGTCGGTAACGCCATCAGCGCGCTGAACACACCTGCGGCCGTCGACGCCGGGGTATTCGGCGTGATCGTGGGTGTTGCGGTGGCGGGCATGGTGCTGTTCGCGGTCGTTTATGCCCTGATCGTGGCCGTGACGGTCAAGATCAAACGCGGTGAGCGTGTGGCGATCATCGCCTCTATGCCCCGCGCCATGGGGGCGGTTTTGCGGCTTTCGCTGGTCGGCCTGTGCTTCATCCCGATCTATGTACTTCTGATCGCAACGGTGGCCGGCGTGGGATCGGTTGCCGGCAATGCCGCGGGGGCCATCGCCGTGCTGGCGGCGGTCGTCTTCGGCCTTTGGGTATCGGCCCGGCTGGGCTTGATCCTGCCGACGGTCGTTGCCGAACGCATCGGCATCTCCGCCCTTGGCCGGTCCTGGCATCTGACCGGCGGCTATGTCTGGCCCATCATCGGCGGCTATCTGCTGCTGAGTTTCCTGTCCATCGCCACTCAAGTGATCCTTAGTTTACTGCTGTCGATCCCCTTGATTTTCGTCGGCGATGCGCAGTCCCTCGGCGTGTTCAGCATCGCCGGCTGGCTGCTGTCGGTGATCCCCAGTCTGATCCTCACACTCCTGCCGCTGGTGTTTCTGACGCTGGTCTATCTGCGCCTGCGCGAGATCAAAGAGGGCACGGGTGCGGAGGACATCGCCCGCATCTTTGAATGAGGGCATTTCGCGTATTCGACGTCATCGGCGGCGCCCTTGGCCTGTTGCCGCGCTTCGGGCCGGGGATCTATGCGGATTACTTGGCCGCCGGTATCGTCGTCAGCACGCTGGGGGCGCTGTTTGCGCCAGAGGATCTGCGCAACGCCCTGACAGGTACGGTGGGCGACGATTGGATCTGGACCCGCATTCTGGCAAATCCGATGTTCTACGTCAGCGGCGCGGTCCATGCCGCAGTCACGGCGGCGGCGTTCGCCCGCGTCTATACCACGCTGGAGCCGCAAACCGGTGCCGACATCGCGGCGACCTTTCGCGCAGGGCTGCTGCCGCTTTGCGGCTTGAGCATTCTCGTGGATCTGGCGTTTAACCTGGCGTTTCTGGTGTTCTTTCTGGCCGCGGTGCTGATCGCGGCGCTGACCAGCTTTCTGGTGCCGGCCGTCGTGGTGGAAAACGCCGGCTGGCAGGGATTGGCCCGCGCCGCGACGCTGGCCCGTGGGCACCTGCTGCGTCTTGTCGGCATATGGCTGGCGATCCTGGTTCCTTGGGTGGTCCTGCTGATCTGGAACGATCCGCGCGATCCAAGCCTGGCAGACGCATCGGTCACCACGCTTTGGCTGACGGACATTCTGTCGGGCATCTTCGCGCCGCTGTTCTCGGCCTTTTCGCTGCTGTGCGTGCTCGTGGCCTATCGCAGCCTGCACCATGACCAGGATCGACGGCTGGAGGACACGTTCCGCTGACCCGGCTCAGTCGGTGAAACGGTTGTCCCGCGGAAAGCCGCGCGGCGCCATCCGACCCGCCCCGGCGCGTTTGCCGATCCAGTCGGCCAGATCGCTTTCCGTCCGGGTCCGCCCCGCGGGATCCTTCCAGCTCAATCCATCCGCCAAGACGAAGGTCGTCACATCGCTCAGGCCGCGCGCGGTGCCGTCCAGGGGCGCGGCGCTGGCGGGCACCTTTTGCAGCCGCACGCCCTTGCCGCGGGTCATCTCCGGCAGATCGGCCAGCGGGAAGATCAACAGCTTCCGGTTCGCGCCGACACTGGCGACATGGTCCCCCGCCACGCGGCGGCAGGTCACCGCGCGCGCACCATCGCGGAGGTTCAACACCTGCTTGCCGGCACGGGTCTGCGCGACGACCTCGTCCTCGGCCACCACGAACCCGTCGCCCGCGCCCGAAGCCACGATCAGCCGCGCGCCGGGGCGGTGTACGAACAGGCCCACGATGTCCGTCTCGTTCGGCAGATCGACCATCAGCCGCAGCGGTTCGCCCATGCCGCGCCCGCCGGGCAGATTGGCCGCGGGCAAGGTGTAGAAGCGCCCGTTCGCGCCAAAGACCAGCACCTTGTCGGTGGTCTCTGCATGCAGGATGAACCGCGGCCCATCGCCGTCGCGGAACTTCAGCGCCGTATCCAGCGCGATGTGACCCTTCATCGCCCGGATCCAGCCCATGGCCGAGCAGACGATGGTGACGGGTTCGCGCTCGATCATCGCCTCCAGCGGGACGTCCTCGACCTCCGGCGCTTCGGCGATCTCTGTCCGGCGCGCCCCACCGGGGGCGGACTTGCCGAAGCGTTTGCGGATGTCCCTCAATTCTTCGGCGATCCGCGCCCATTGCAGATCATCGCCGCCCAGCAACGCCTCCAACCCTTCGCGCTCCGCGATCAGCGCATCGCGCTCGCGCCGCAACTCCATCTCCTCCAACTTGCGCAGGCTGCGCAGGCGCATGTTCAGGATCGCCTCCGCCTGCACGTCCGAAAGGTCGAACTCCGCCATCATCACCGGCTTCGGCTCGTCCTCGGTCCGGATGATCTCGATCACGCGGTCCAGGTTCAGGAAGGCGATCATATAGCCTTCCAGCACCTCCAGCCGGTGGTCGATCTTTTCCAGCCGGTGCCGCGACCTGCGGACCAGCACCGCGCGCCGATGGTCGAGAAACGCGCGCAGGACCTCTTTCAGCGAACAGACCTTAGGCATGCGCCCGTCGATCAACACGTTCATGTTCAGGCTGAATCGCGTTTCCAGATCCGACAGGCGGAACAGCGTCTCCATCAGCACTTGGTGGTCGACGGACCGGCTGCGCGGCTCCAGCACGATGCGTACATCCTCCGCGCTTTCGTCGCGGATATCGGCCAGGATCGGCACTTTCTTGGCGGTGACCAGTTCGGCGATCTTTTCGATCAGCTTGGATTTCTGCACCTGGAACGGGATCTCGGTAACCACGATCTGCCACTGCCCGCGGCCCAGATCCTCGGTGGACCAGCGCGCCCGCACCCGCATCGCCCCGCGGCCGGTGCGATAGGCTTCCGCGATCGCCTCCCGCCCCTCGACCAGCACGCCGCCGGTGGGAAAGTCGGGGCCGGGAACATCGTGCAAAAGCGTCTCGTCGCGGGTGTCGGGCGTCTTGATCAGGCGCAGACAGGCGGCGACGACCTCGTCCAGATTGTGCGGCGGGATATTGGTGGCCATGCCCACCGCGATGCCGCTGGCGCCGTTGGCCAACAGGTTCGGGAAACTGGCCGGCAGCACCACCGGTTCGCTGTCCGACCCGTCATAGCTGGCCCGAAAGTCGACCGCGTCCTCGGTCAGACCTTCCATCAGCGCGACCGAGGCAACGGTCTGGCGCGCCTCGGTGTAGCGTTCGGCCGCCGGGTTGTCGCCGTCGATATTGCCGAAATTGCCCTGCCCGTCGACCAGCGGGTAGCGCATGTTGAAGTCCTGCGCCATGCGCGCCAAAGCGTCATAGATCGCCTGCGGCCCATGGGGGTGGAAATTCCCCATCGTGTCGCCGGTGATCTTGGCGCATTTGCGGAACGGCCCGGCCGGGTCCAGCCGAAGGTTGCGCATGGTGTATAGGATGCGCCGATGCACCGGCTTCAGCCCGTCGCGCGCATCCGGCAGCGCCCGGTCGGTGATGGTGGACAGCGCATAGGTCAGATAGCGCTGGCCCAATGCGCGGTGCAGCGGCTCTGACACCGGGATATCGCGGTCTTCGGTCATCTCATCCATACATCTTGTGTATCCGAGTCCCCTTGGCCGGTCCAGCGCTCACCCGCGCCGGCGCACGCCCGCGACCCGACCGGTCTGGTTTTCCCGCCACGCGGTATAAAGCCCGGAACCGGCGATCAGCAGAATCCCGGCCCAGGCCACCGCATCGGGTCTTTCGCCGAAAAAGGCGATGCCAAAGACGATGCTGAGTGGCAGAGCCAGGTATTCAAAAGGTGCCACCAGCGCCGCCTCACCCAGCCGATACGCCTGGGTGACGAAGTAGCCGCCGATCGACGCAAAGCCGCCCAAGGCCGCGATGATCGGCCAATCCCCGGCCGCGGGCCAGACCCACGCGCGGAACAGGAACGCCAGCGACGGGTTTTCCTGCGCCGCGAACTTGCCGTCGCCGATGGTCAGACCCAGAACGATTGTCACCACCAGAAAGACGAATTGGATGGAAAAAGTCATCGACACCGCGTTTTCCGTCGCGCGCATGTAGCGGGTGAAAATGCTCAACGCGGCATAGCCGACCGCAGCCGCAAGCGGCAACACGGCGGCGGGCTGGAATGTCGTTGTCCCGGGCCGCAGCACGATCAGCACGCCCGCCAACCCGACCGCCACCGCGACCCACCGGCGCCGGCCGACCGTTTCGCCGAGAAAGACCACCGAAAAGATGGTGATCAGGAACGGGCCGACGAAAAAGATCGCCGTGGCTTCGGCCAGAGGCAGCGCGGCCAGGCCCAGGAAAAAGGTCAGGTTCGCGAAGATCACGCACCCCGCCCGCAGCACATGCAGCCCCGGGCGCTGCATCCGCAGCACGCGCCAACCGCCGCTGAGCGGGACCATCAGACCGAACACGACGCCCAGCGCCACGATGCAGCGGATCATCACCAACTGGTGCAGCGCGTAGTCGCCGCTCAACAGCTTCATCGCCGCGTCGTTCAACGCAAACAGCGTAACGGCGGCGCTTGCGAAAAGCGGCGCCAACAGCACCGGCGAGACCAAAATGCGCATGACCATCCTCCGCTGTCTCGTTTAGGTGGGGCGGGCCGGCACGTCACGGCCGAAAGCGACGGGCCGGGCCCTTGCCGCGATGGCCGGTCCCGTCTAGGCAATGCGCGTACCACCGAAAGTCGCCCGCATGCCCCCCAAAACCGTTCTCATCACCGGCTGCTCTTCGGGGATCGGCTATGACGCCGCACACGGGCTGAGCCGCCGCGGATGGCGGGTGTTCGCGACCTGTCGCAAACAAGAGGACTGCGCCCGGCTGGAGCGCGAGGGGCTGGAATCCTTCCCGCTCGACTATGCCGATGAGGACAGTCTGGCCGCCGCGGTCGACCAAGCCCTCTCCCGCACGGGGGGCACGCTGGACGCGCTATTCAACAACGGCGCCTTCGCAGTGCCCGGGTTGGCCGCCGACCTGCCCCGCGATGCGCTGCGCGATATCTTCGAGACCAACCTCTTCGGGCAGGCCGATCTGATCAACCGGCTGATGCCGACCTTTCGCGCGCAGGGCCATGGCCGGGTGGTCAACAACTCCTCCGTGCTGGGCCTGATCGCCTTGCGGGTCCGCGGCGCCTATATCGCCACCAAATTCGCGTTGGAGGGGCTGACGGACACCTACCGGCTGGAAAATGACATTCCCGATCTGCATTTCGTCCTGATCGAGCCCGGCCCCGTCACCTCCCGTATCCGCGCGAAATCGATCCCGCATTTCGAACGCTGGATCGACTGGCGGACGCGCCCCCGCCGCGAGTTCTATGAAAGCCACGTGATCCCGCGGCTCTATGCCGACGAAAAGGGCAAGCCGGACCGGTTCCAGCTGCCGGCCGCGGCGGTGACGGCGAAACTGGCGCATGCGCTGGAGAGCCCGCGGCCGCATCCGCGCTATTTCGTGACCACGCCGACTTATGCGATGAACATCGCGCGCCGGGCATTGCCGACCCGGCTGCTGGACCGGCTTTTGCGCAACGCCTGAATTTCGCGTGACTTGCCGCCCGCCCGGCTTAGGTGGCGCCATCCGGAGGACAAAATGGCAGATAACCCGTTTTTCTACGTCGCGCTGTTTGCGTGCCTGGTCGTGGTGGGCGTACTGCTGGTCGGCGTCGGCGCCTTTGCCAAGGGCGGTGAGTTCAATCGCAAATATGCCAACAAGATCATGCGGCTGAGGCTTTTGACGCAGTTCATCGCGGTGCTGATCATCTTGGCCGTCGTCTACTTCTCAAGCGGGGGCTGAGGTTATGGTGACGCTGAACAAGATCTATACCCGCACCGGTGATGCCGGCGACACCGCACTGGGCAACGGCACGCGGGTGGCCAAACACTCGGTCCGCGTCACCGCCTATGGTACGGTGGACGAAACCAACGCGACCGTGGGTCTGGCACGCCTGCATGCGTCGGGGGATCTGGATGCCGGACTCGCGCGCATCCAGAACGATCTGTTCGACCTCGGCGCGGATCTGTGCACACCGGACATGGACCGCGACGACGAACGCGACTATCCGCCCCTGCGGATGGCGCCGGCGCAGGTGGACCGGCTGGAGGCGGAAATCGACGCCATGAACGCGGACCTGCAAACGCTCAAAAGCTTTATTCTGCCCGGCGGCACCGCGCTGGCCGCACATTTGCACCTGTGCCGGACGACCTGCCGCCGCGCCGAACGGCTGGTGGTGGAGTTGTCGGCGACCGAGGCGGTCAACGAGGATGCGCTGCGCTACCTCAACCGGCTGAGCGACTGGTTCTTCGTCACCGGGCGCGTGGCCAACGACAACGGCGCGCAGGACGTGTTGTGGGTGCCGGGCGCGAACCGTACTTGACGTTAACGTAACACTTATGTCAGCACCGCTTGCGAGCCGGGCGCTTTCGCAAGATATTCCCGGCAGGGGGCCAGCGCCGGCAATGCCAGCCCTGAACAAGACGCCGCATTGAATTCGGCCGACAATAGGCATGCACTCGCGCCCGCAAAGGGCGCATTTAGGGAGAACGCAGATGAAAGTTCTGGTCCCGGTCAAACGTGTGATCGACTACAACGTGAAGGTCCGCGTAAAGGCCGACGGGTCCGGGGTGGACCTGGCCAACGTCAAGATGTCGATGAACCCGTTCGACGAGATCGCCGTCGAAGAGGCGATCCGGATGAAAGAGGCCGGCAGCGTCGAGGAAGTCATCGCCGTCTCCATCGGCGTTAAACAGGCACAGGAAACGCTGCGCACCGCGCTGGCCATGGGGGCTGACCGTGCGATCCTGATCATCGCCGCCGATGACGTGCATCAGGACATCGAGCCGCTGGCGGTCGCCAAGCTGTTGAAAGCGGTGGTCGATGCCGAGCAGCCCGGGCTGGTGATCTGCGGCAAGCAGGCGATCGACAACGACATGAACGCCACCGGCCAGATGCTGAGCGCCCTTCTTGGCTGGAGCCAGGCGACCTATGCGTCCGAGCTTGGCGTCGAAGGCGACCATGCGGTGGTCACCCGCGAGGTCGATGGCGGCCTGCAGACCATCAAGGTCAAGATGCCGGCGATCGTGACCGTGGATCTGCGCCTGAACGAGCCGCGTTATGCCAGCCTGCCCAACATTATGAAGGCGAAGAAAAAGCCGCTGGAGGAAAAGACACCGGCCGACTACGGCGTCGACGTCACACCGCGGCTGAGCGTGGTTAAAACCGGCGAACCGGCGGAACGGGCCGCCGGCGTCATGGTCGGTTCGGTCGATGAACTGGTCGCGAAACTCAAAGACGAAGCGGGGGTGATCTGATGGCGGTTCTTCTTCTGGCCGAAGTCACGGGCGGCGAATTGTCCGTCGATCTGACTGGCAAGGCGCTGACGGCGGTGAAGTCGCTGGGCGATGTGACGGTGCTGTGCGCCGGGGCGGATTGCGGCGGCGCGGCAGAAGCCGCGGCAAAGCTCGACGGTGTCGCCAAGGTGCTGTGCGCCGAGGATGCGGCCTATGGCAACGGACTGGCCGAACCGATCGCGGCGCTGATCGTCAGCCTGGCCGGCGACTACAGCCACATCGCGGCACCGGCCACGGTCAACGGCAAGAACGTCCTGCCCCGGGTGGCGGCGCTGCTGGACGTGATGGTGGTCACCGACATCTCTGGCATCGTCGATGCCGATACGTTCGAGCGTCCGATCTACGCCGGCAACGCCATCCAGACCGTGAAATCGGTGGACGCAACCAAGGTTTTCACCATTCGCACCGCCAGTTTCGACACCGCCGCCGAAGGGGGCTCTGCACCGGTGGAAAAGATCGCCGCCGCCGACAATCCGGGGCTGAGCGAGTGGGTCGAGGACAAGGTCGAGGAAACCGACCGCCCCGAGCTGACCTCGGCCAAGGTCATCGTGTCCGGCGGGCGCGGCGTCGGGTCGGAGGAAAACTTCGCCCTGATCGAGAAACTGGCCGACAAGCTGGGGGCGGCCATCGGCGCCTCCCGCGCGGCGGTCGACTCGGGCTATGCGCCCAATGATTGGCAGGTCGGCCAGACCGGCAAGGTGGTGGCGCCTGAGCTTTACATCGCCGTCGGCATTTCCGGCGCGATCCAGCACTTGGCCGGCATGAAGGACAGCAAAGTCATCGTCGCCATCAACAAGGACGAAGAGGCGCCGATCTTCCAGGTCGCCGATTACGGCCTGGTCGCCGATCTGTTCGAAGCGGTGCCGAAGCTGGAGGAATCGCTGGGCTGACCGGCGGTGCATATCGACCCGGAGCCCGCGCAGATCGCAGCGCTACAGGCGCTGCCAGGCGCGGCTCCGGTCGAGATGCTTAACCTGATCCGGCTGCGCGACCGTGCGGCCTATCCCGACGACAGTCCCGATGCGGGCGCCACGGGTGCCCAGGCCTATGCCACCTACCAAAACGACATCGGCCCGGTCTTCGCCCGTTCGGGCGGGCGGATCGTCTGGCAGGGTCATCCGCGGCTTGTGCTGATCGGCCCGGATCGATGGGACATCGCCTTTGTCGCCAGCTATCCCAGTCTGGATGCCTTTGTGAAGATGCTGGCCGACCCGTCCTATCGGGCCGTCGCCCATCACCGCCGGGCAGCGCTGGAAGACAGCCGCCTGATCGCGCTGACCGACACCCATACGGGCTGACCCGCCGGCGTTGTCGCGCGTCGCCGATTGGCATAAGCAGTCCAAAAGACCGGGGAGCATGCGACGTGGATATCAAGACCATCGGTGTGATCGGCGCGGGGCAGATGGGCAACGGCATCGCGCAGGTGTTTGCGCAGGCCGGCTATGACGTCGCGCTGACCGATGTCTCCCAAGACGCGCTTGACCGGGCCATCGAGACGATCACCGCCAATCTTGACCGCGCGATCGCCCGTGAGCGCATCGGTGCCGACGACAAATCGGCGGCGCTGGCGCGAATCTCCCGCGGGACCGACATCGCGCCGGTGGGCGCGGCCGATCTGGTCATCGAGGCGGCAACCGAAAACGAGGCGCTCAAGCACCAGATCTTCAAGGATCTTGCGCCGCATCTGGCCGATCACACGATTTTGACCTCGAACACGTCTTCGATCTCCATTACCCGGCTCGCCTCGGGCACGGACCGGCCAGAGCGCTTCATGGGCTTTCATTTCATGAACCCGGTCCCCGTGATGCAACTGGTCGAACTGATCCGCGGCATCGCCACCGACGAGGACACGTTCCAGAAACTGCAACGGATCGTCCAGACCCTGGGCAAGACCGCAGCAAGCTCCGAAGATTTCCCGGCCTTCATCGTCAACCGCATCCTGATGCCGATGATCAACGAGGCGATTTACACGCTCTACGAGGGCGTGGGTTCGGTTCAATCGATCGATACGTCTTTGAAACTCGGTGCGAACCATCCCATGGGGCCGTTCGAGTTGGCCGATTTCATCGGGCTCGACACCTGTCTGGCGATCATGAACGTTCTGCATGACGGCCTGGCGGACACCAAGTACCGGCCTTGCCCGCTTTTGGTGAAGTATGTCGAGGCGGGCTGGCTGGGGCGCAAGACGGACCGCGGCTTCTACGATTACCGGGGCGACGTACCGGTGCCCACGCGCTGAGGCAATCGCGGCCGGGGTGGCGCATTGTTTCCAAAACTGGCACTATCTGTTCAGAAGCGAACCGTGCTTGGCGCGTGACAATCGGCCGCCTGCGCCCATATGTCCGTGCACGTCAACCTCAGGAGCCTTTGACATGCCGCTGCGCACACTCGCCTTTGCCGCCGCCCTGGCCGCCACGCCTTTCGCCGTGTCCGCCTTTGAATGGGAACTGGACAAATCGCACACCCAGATCCTGTTTTCGGTCGATCATCTGGGCTTTTCCACCACCAACGGGGCCTTCCGCGAATTCGATGCGACCGTGAACCTGAACCCAGAGAACATCGAGGCCGCCTCGGTCGAGTTCGTCATTCAAACCGAGAGCATCGACACGTTCTGGGAGGCACGGGACGAGCATGTCCGCGGGTCGGACTTTCTGGATGTCGCCAACCACCCCGAGATCACCTTCGTTTCCACAGCGATCGAACAGACCGGCGACAACACCGCCACCGTCACCGGCGATCTGACCATCCGCGGTGTGACCCAGGAAATGACGTTCGAGGCCGAGTTGCGCAAGCTGGGACCCAACCCGTTCGATGCGACCCGGCAGATCGCCGGCTTTCACCTGGCCGGAGAGATCGACCGCACCGAATTCGGCGTTGACCATTTCGCACCGGCCGTGGGTGCGGTAGTTCCGTTTACAGTCGATCTTGAGTTGGGCGCCGCCGCGGACGCCTCGTAAGGAGAACACCATGAGCGCCATGAATTCCGAAACCGCCTGGGGCTGGCCCGCACGGGTGCTTCATTGGGTCATGGCGCTCATGATCGTCATCCTGCTGGTCGTCGGCATCTATATGTCGAACTTCATCCCCGACACGTTAGAGGGGATCGGGCAGCGGGTGGAATTGACGCAGATGCACAAAAGCTTCGGCTTCACGGTCTTCGTGCTGGCGGTTCTGCGGGTGGTCTGGCGTTTGGCAAACCCAACGCCGAAGCTGCCCGACGCGATGCCGGGCTGGCAGAAGGCCGCGTCGCATGCCAGCCACTTCGCGCTTTACGGACTGATCTTCATCATGCCGCTGACCGGTTGGTTGATGGCCTCCGCCTCACCCTTGAACAACGCCGATGCCTATCCGACGCAGATCAAGAACATGGTCTTCGGCCTGTTTGAGATGCCGGATCCTTTCCCCACCGGGACGGAGAGTTTGGAGTCGATTTTCCACACCGCGCATTTCCTCTCCAGCCTGGGCCTGGTGCTGATCCTGGGGCTGCATATCGGCGCGGCGCTGAAGCACCACCTGGTGGATCGGGACGCGATCCTGCGACGCATGGTCAGCGGGCGCGGCGAGTAACCTCGGGCGTCAGAAGTTAGGGACCGATCGCTCGCGGGATTCGGCGGCCCTCTCACGGGGGGCGGCAGGCGGCACCTGACGTCTGTCTCGGGTGCTCACCGGCGTTGCCGGATCAGCATTTCTCTCCGAACCGGTCGGCAACCAGCGTCGTCAAAGCGGCCGCCAATGCATCCGCCTCCGGGCCGCTGGTCGACACCTCGATTGTGGTTCCCGCGGCCGCAGCCAGCATCAGAAGCCCCATGATCGAATCGCCCGACACCGCCATGCCGTCACGGCGCACCTCTGCCGCGGCATCGAAGCTTTCCACGGTTTCCACGAACTTGGCGGACGCGCGTGCATGCAGACCACGCTCGTTTACGATTTCGAGCATGATCGGGCCGGGCATCAGGCGGAAATCTTGCCCTTGGGCATGTATAGATCGTCGGCGCAATTGATGTATTTGCGTGCCGCGTCCAGCGCGCAGTTGACCGCGACGTCCAGCGGTTTGCCGCGCGCCTTGGCCAGCTTGACCAACATCGGCAGATTGACCCCGTAGAGCACTTTGCGGTCGTCCCGGCCGCAGGCGGCAATCGCCAGGTTCGACGGGGTGCCGCCGAACATGTCCGTCAGCACGACCACACCATCGCCTTTGTCGACCTCTCGCACGGCGGCGTCTATTTCGGCTTGCTTGATGGCGCGGCTGTCTTCGGCGGCGATGCTCACAGCCTTGGTGCCGGGTTTCACCCCGACCACATGCTCCATAGCGGCCAAGTACTCGTTGGCCAACCCGCCATGGGCGACAATTACGATCCCAATCACAGCGTCACCACAGTCCCACCCGCGCTGGCAGCCGGCGCGCGCTCCAACTCCCGGTGTCTAGTAGACACCTGCCACCCCTTGTCTGCAAGCTTATTCGCAACATGATGTGTCATGTATACCGACCGATGGCGTCCGCCAGTGCAACCGAATGCAACGGTGAAATAAGCTTTGCCCTCCGCAGCGTAGGCTGGCAACAGCGTTGTTAGCATCTGCAGCACGTGCGCTGCAAAATCGGCGAAGCGAGGATCCGCGGCAACATATTGCGCCACCTCCTCGGTCAGCCCGGTCAAGGGGCGCAAAGCTTCAGACCAGTGCGGGTTGCGCAGAAAGCGGCAGTCCAGAACCATATCGGCGCTGCGCGGCAGGCCGCGCTTGTAGGAAAACGACACCGCGTGCACCGCCAGATCGCCGTCACCGCCGCCGAAGCGGCGGGCGATCTCGGCGCGCAGGTCATGCGGCGTCATCTCGGTGGTGTCGAGCAGAATATCCGCGCCCTCGGCCAGCGGCGCCAGAATCGCGTGTTCGCGGTCCACGCCGACCAGCGGCGTTTCGTGCGGGGCCATCGGATGACGGCGGCGGGTTTCAGAAAACCGGCGCAGCAGGGTGCCGGTATCGCAATCCAGATAGATCAGCGCGGCATTCAAATGCCGATCGGCGCGCAAGGACCGGACCGCCTGCAAAAGCCCTGCCGCATCGAAATCGCGGGTGCGTGCGTCGATGCCCACGGCCAGCGGTCGTTCGGGCCGGTCGCCGGCCAGAAGCCGCATCAGAAGATCCAGGGGAAGATTGTCGATCGCCTCGAAACCCAGATCCTCCAGCGCACGGATCGCGGTCGACCGGCCGGCGCCGGCCGGGCCGGTTACGATGGCGACATCCAGAGCCGCCTCTGCACGGTCAGTCCACAGGTCCATTGCCCATGTCCTCTGGGTCCAGAAACAACGGGTCCAGGCCCGATCGCAGGCAGGCCATGACCTCGTAGGCCAAATTGGGTCTGCCTCGACCAGCAATCAATGGAAACCACAGATTGGTGAAGTAAGTGTTTCGAAGATGCGGAAAGCGCGCCTCGTGGGCGGTGTCCATATCGACGACCAGCACCAGTTCCGCCGACATCGCATGCGCCAGGCGCACGATGCCCATCCCCCGCACCTCGATCAGCCCGGCCAGCGCCACCGGCGGGCGCAGCGCGATGCGATCGGGGTCGAAATGCAGTTCCACCTGGTCGTCAGCGATCAGTTCGGCGCCCAGACCGATCATTTTCATCGCCAGTTGCGACTTCCCCGCCCCAGACCTGCCGGTGATCAGCGCGCCGCGCCCCTCGACCGCCACGCAAGAGGCATGGACCCGCTGGACACTTGGCAGGCTGGAGTTCACACCGGCAATTCCACCACGAACCGCGCGCCCTCGGGGGGCGTTTCCAGGCCGGCGCCGGCGGAGCGGATGTTCTCCGCCCAGATCTCGCCGCCATGGGCCTGGATGATCTGGCGGGAGATCGCCAGCCCAAGCCCCGAATGGTTGCCGAAAGCCTCCGTCTCCGGGCGCTCGGAATAGAACCGCTCGAACACATCGGCGAGATTGTCGTCGGGAATACCGGGGCCGTCATCTTCGACCGTGACCACGACTTTCTCACCGGTCACCCGAGTGTTGACACGGATCCGATCGCCTTCGCGGGCGAAGGAGATCGCGTTGGTGATCAGGTTCACGAAAACCTGCGCCAGGCGCTGTTCCAACCCGGTGATTTCCAGCGGCGTCTCGCCGAATTTCGGCATAAGCCGCGCGCCGGCCTTTTCGGCCTGGGCTTCGTTGAAGGAAATCAGATTGGCCAGCAGCCCGTGCAGATCGAACGGCTCCATCCGGTCCCGCACCAGTTCGCTGTCCAGTCGCGAGGCGTTGGAGATATCCGTCACCAGCCGGTCCAGCCGGTCGACATCCTTCTTGATGACGTCAAGCAGACGGTTCTGCGCCTCCTCCGTCTTGGCATAGGGCATGGTTTCGACCGCGGAGCGCAGGCTGGTCAGCGGGTTCTTGATCTCGTGCGCGACGTCGGCCGCGAAGCTTTCATTGGATTCGATCCGATCGAACAACGCCGCAGTCATGATGCGCATCGCGCCCGACAGATAGCCGATCTCGTCGGGGCGCCCGGTCATGTCGGGGATGTTGATCCGCTCGGGGTTGAGCTGTTTGGCATTGCGCGTGCCGCCCTCCTGGGCCGCCTCGGCCAGGAACCGCAACGGGCGGACGATGGTGTTGGCCAGCACCAGCGACAGCACGATCGAACAGATGATCGCCAGCGCAAACACCTGAAGGATGCGCACCCTTTCCTCGTGGATGAACTCGTCCACGTCGCCGGGCCGCGTGGTCAACACCAGCACCCCCAGGGGGCCAAACACGTCCTCGGCCGTGATCGGCACAGCAACGGATACGATCTGATCGCCCGACCCGGTACTGCCGCGGGCCTGCACAACGCCGCCTTCGCTCAGCGCCTCTTCGGCCAGAGGCCGCGCGGCGACCAGACCCAGGGGCGAGACCGAGGGCGCCTGCTGGGCGGCGAAGACACGACTGGCCCGGTCCCAGATATCGGCCATGATGGAGATGAACGCCGTCGGGGTCTGGCGCTCGATGGTCACGATTTCGTCCGCCGGCGTGGCGCGGCCATCGGGCGTGATCACGCCTACCAGCTTCGCCTCGCGGTCGAACAGGAACAGCCGTGACACTGTGATGCCCTGCAGCCCGCGCAATGTCTCCATCGCGGGGCCGGTATCGCCGGACCGAAAGCCCTCTGTCCCGGCCTCCTGGGCCAGAACGCTGGCCACAAGCCGGGCCTCGGTGATCATGGCGCGCGCACGCTGCTCGAACAGCCCGCTCTGCGCCTGGTTCAGATACAGAACACCGGTCAGAAGAACGCCCAGCGCGATCAGATTGAACGTGATGATCTTACGCGACAGGGGCGAGCGCCGCCCGAACCGCTCGGACCAATCCAGAATACTGGGGGCGGCGGACGGTGCCTCGGCACGCCCACCCTCAAGGATGACGCGCGGCGCGGCCGACCGGTCCTGTCTCAGCTGCCCCCCATCGGCCATGCGTGTTTACGCCTCGTTGTAGCGGTAACCGATACCATACAACGTCTCGATCGACGAAAACTCGTTATCGTGCACTTTGAACTTCTTGCGGATGCGCTTGATATGGCTGTCGATGGTGCGGTCGTCGACATAGACCTGATCGTCATAGGCGACATCCAGCAACTGGTCGCGGCTTTTGACGAAACCGGGCCGCTGCGCAAGCGCCTGAAGGATCAGGAACTCGGTTACCGTCAGCGTGATCGGCTGACCCTTCCAAAGGACCGAATGCCGCAGCGGGTCCATGGTCAGGCTGCCGCGGGTCAGGCTGTTGGTGTCGGCCTCTGCCGGCTCACGCACGGCGTTCTCGCGCCGCCGCAGGATCACGCGGATCCGCTCCACCAGCAGACGCTGCGAAAACGGCTTGCGCACGTAATCGTCCGCACCCATGCGCAGGCCGATCAACTCGTCGATCTCTTCATCCTTGGAGGTCAGGAAGATCACCGGCATGTCCGACCGGGTGCGCAATTGGCGCAGCAGTTCCATTCCGTCCATGCGCGGCATCTTGACGTCCAGCACGGCCAAGTCGGGCATGGTCTTTTCGAACGCGCTTAGGGCCGCCGCGCCATCGTTGTACGTGCGCACCGCATAGCCCTCACCCTCCAGAACCATAGATACCGATGTGAGGATGTTTCGGTCGTCATCCACCAGAGCGATCGTCGCCGACATTTGCTGCCCCTTTTCGTTTTTTTGGCGCTGGCCGCTTCTATAACACGGCCTGCCAAGGCACCTATTCAAATCCTGCAATCCATAAAGATTGCTACTTTCTGCCGTAGCGTTGCCACATAAAATCGCGTGGAAAGATGGCGACATGATGGTATTGTTGCGGGGCTTCCGTCGTGATGCGGACACATTTGAATGTCTCGATCGAAACCCGGTCGCGACGTCACTGTGATCCTTCGGACTGGCCCTCCGAACCCGTGGCGCGGCTGCTGAAAAGGGGATGGGAGACGGGCGCGGTGAGCCGCGGCCGTACACACTGAGGAGCGAGACTTTCCATGACGCATCAGATGGTCAATCCGGCGGCGACGCTGGAGGCCACCGGTATTTCGGGCGCCACGGCGCATTATAACCTGTTGGAACCCGCCCTGATCCAGGCCGCGTTGGAACGCGGCGAGGGGAAGTTGGGGCAAGGGGGCACGTTACTGGTCGAAACCGGTAAGCACACCGGCCGGTCGCCCAAGGACAAGCACATCGTGCGCGAGCCGGGTTCGGAGCCCCACATCTGGTGGGACAACAACGCAGCAATCTCGCAGGAGGCTTTCGACCGCCTGCGCGCGGACATGCTCGCGCACATCCAGGGGCGCGAGCTTTTCGTGCAGGATCTCTATGCTTGCGCCGATCAAAGCCACCGGCTGAACATCCGCGTGGTGACCGAACTGGCCTGGCACGCCCTGTTCATCCGCCACCTGTTGCGCCGGCCGGATGCGCGCGAACTGCCCGACTATCTGGCCGATTACACGATCCTGAACTGCCCCAGCTTCTTGGCCGATCCGGATCGCCACGGCTGCCGGTCGGAAACCGTGATCGCTCTCAACATGGCGGAGAAACTGATCCTGATCGCCGGCACGTCCTATGCCGGCGAGAACAAGAAATCCGTGTTCACGCTTCTGAACTACCTTCTGCCGGAAAAGGGCGTGATGCCGATGCATTGTTCGGCCAATCACGCGCCGGACGATCCCCATGATGTCGCCATCTTCTTTGGTCTGTCCGGCACCGGCAAAACCACGCTCAGCGCGGATCCGTCGCGGGTGCTGATCGGCGATGACGAACATGGCTGGTCCGACACCGGCACCTTCAATTTCGAAGGCGGCTGTTACGCCAAGACCATCGATCTGAGCCCCACGGCGGAACCCGAGATCTATGCCACCACAAGCCGTTTCGGCACGGTGATCGAGAATATGGTCCACAACGCCTACGACCGGACGCTCGATTTCCAGGATGACAGCCTGACCGCGAACATGCGCTGCGCCTATCCGCTGGAAGCGATTTCCAATGCCTCCGCCACCGCGCGCGGCGGCAGCCCGAAATCGATCATCATGCTGACCTGCGATGCGTTCGGCGTGCTGCCGCCCATCGCCAAGCTGACACCCGCGCAGGCGATGTATCACTTTCTGTCCGGCTTTACCTCTAAGGTCGCGGGGACGGAAAAGGGGGTGACAGAGCCGCAGCCGACCTTCTCCACCTGTTTCGGCGCGCCATTCATGCCACGTCGGCCGGAAGTCTACGGCGCGCTGCTGCGCGACAAGATCGCCAAGCACGGGGCGACCTGCTGGCTGGTCAACACCGGCTGGACCGGGGGCGCCTATGGCGTCGGTTCGCGTATGCCGATCAAGGCGACGCGGGCGCTGCTCGCCGCGGCACTCGACGGATCGCTGAATGAGGCGAGCTTCCGCATGGACGATGCCTTCGGCTTCGCGGTGCCCACCTCTTGCCCGGGCGTGCCCGATCTGCTGCTCGACCCGCGACGCACCTGGGACAAGGCGGACGCCTATGACCGCCAGGCGGCGCGGCTTGTGCGCATGTTCGAGGAGAACTTCCGTCAGTACGAGGATTTCGTGGATGAAGAGGTGATCGAAGAGGCCGTCGTCTTCCGCGGCGTGCTCTAAATCGATCCGGCCCTGGCGCAGCGCGGGAGGCCCCGGGTCAAGCCCGGGGCGGGTTGCGAGACCAGCCGGGTTTGCGCCAAAGCCAACCAGCCCTCCGCCCCACCCATTCCGGGCGCCACGGGGCCCCGTGGCCGGCGCAAGCCGGGCATGGGGGGCGTGTCCTGGCGCGTCAGCGCCGCAATCGGATCGCTTGCACGCGCGCGGGCACCCGGGCTACATCCCCGCGATGCCAGCCGCCTGTTTCCCATGCCTCACGCCGTCGCCTCCGGCCATCGTCTGACCACCCAGGCCGCGCAGGATGTCCTGCACGCCGGCGGCACTGCAACAGATGCCGTCTTCGCGGCTGCATGCTTGGCATTCGTCGCCGAGCCCGTCCTGGCGCAACCGCTGGGGGGCGGGTTCCTGATGCTGGCCCCGGCCCATGCGCCGCCGCGCCTCCTTGACGCTTTTGTCCAGACCCCGCGGCGAAAGCCACCCGAGAACGCGCTCGATCTGGCCACCGTGACGGTCGATTTCGGCACCGCCACGCAAGACTTCCATATCGGCGCCGGCACCATCGCCGCGCCATCGCTGATCCAGGGCCTGTTCCAGGCGCATGCCGACCAGGGCCGTCTGCCCGTCGCCGATCTGGTCGCGCCGGCCGTCGCCGCCGCCAAGGCCGGCATCGCGGTTACGCGGTTCCAGTCCCATCTGGCCGGTCTGGTCGCGCCGATCCTGACCGCAGATCCGCAGCTCGCAGCACTGCACGCACCGGGCGGCAAGATCCCCGAACCGGGCGCCGCGCTGGCCAATCCCGCGCTCGCCGACGTGCTAGAGGTTCTGGCGGCCGAAGGCCCCCGCTTCTTCGCGGAGGGAGAGGTGGCCCAGGCCCTTGCCCTTCTGCCCGGCGTGGGGCTCAGCCTGGCCGACATTGCGTCCGCCGCACCGATCTGGCGCCGCCCCCTGACGATAGATCGCACCGGCAACCGGATCGCGCTGACCCCGCCGCCCAGCCATGGCGGCACCTTGATCGCCCTGGCGCTCGACGCGTTGCCGCCGGCGCCCAGCCCGCCCACTCTGGCCGCGACACTGCAGGCCATCGCCCGCCTGCGCGCCGGCGGCGCGCTTCCCCCGCAACGCGCGATCACACCGGCCTTGCACGCCGCGCTCGACCGGGCGCTGCGCCATCCGCCCGCGCGGCGCGGCACGACCCATATCTCGGTGATCGACGCCGCCGGCAACGGCGCCGCGCTGACGCTGTCGAACGGCGAAGGCTGCGGCCGGCTGTTGCCCGGCACCGGCATCGTGCCCAACAATATGCTGGGCGAGGAGGATCTTTTACCCGGCGGCGCGCTGTCCTGGCCGACCGACACCCGGCTTTCCTCGATGATGAGCCCCATGGCGATCGGCGGGCCTGACGGCACGCTGACATTGCTCGGCTCCGGCGGCTCGACCCGCATCTGGACAGCGCTCACCCGGGCGGCACTGGAGATTGTCGACCATCGCGCCGCGCCGGACGCCGCTATTGCGGCGCCGCGCCTCCACGCCGATGCGGAGGCGCTGCATTTCGAACGCGGCCCCGCGGCCTGGGACGATGCGCTTTCACCGCTGGAACATGCCACGCCCTGGGACACGCCGCATATGTTCTTCGGCGGCGTCCATATCGTCCAGCGCCACCGCGATGGCGGCACCCGCGCGGCGGCCGACCCGCGCCGCGACGGCGCCGCCTGGTCCGATTAGGCGCGGACCCTACCCCATCAAACCGCGACGCAGCAGGTTCAGCCCGGCCAGAATCAGCACCGCCAGCGTCGCCTTGCGAAACAGTGCCTGGTCGAGGCGGTCCTGCACCCAGACCCCCAATGCCATGCCCGTAAGCGCCGGGATGACCAGCAGCGCGGTAAAAGGCGCCGTCACCCCGTTCAGCACGCCGGAGGGGATATGCGCGCCCACCAGGATCACTGACCCGATCAGGTAGGAAATGCCCTGGGCGCGCACCATCTCGGTCTTGGGGACCTCACGCGCCAGAAGGTACAGAACGATCGGCGGACCCCAAACTCCGGCCAGGCCGCCGAAGACGCCGGCGATACCGCCTCCGATCCATTCCGCCCGCCCGGCCCGGTGCGGCGGAAAACGCGGCCGCCAGCCGATCAGTTGCAAAAGCCCCACGCCGGTGACGACCCCACCCAAGATCAGGAAAAACACGCGGTCGGGCAACAGCGGCACGGCCTGCGCGATCAGCCCGATCAACAGCACCAGCGTCAGGTTCAATCGCCAGAACCGCCGCAGCGTCGCCGCCGCCGCCCCGAAGCCCTGGCGAAATGCCTGCTGCAGGTTGGTGACCAGCGCCGGTGCGAGGATCGCCGCGACCGCCAGTTCCGCGGTCATCAGCGAGCCGACCCCGCTGACCGCCACCATCGGCAGCGCGAACCCGACCGTCCCCTTGACGAAACCGGCCGCAAACAGGACCGCGAAACAGGCCGCGACCACGCCCGGGCCATATGTCGCAAGCAACTCCGCCATCCGGCCCTCCCCGCCCGCATCCGGTCTGGCACTGGGGGCGCCGACGATGCAAGACTAATAAAAATTCCTGACATGGTCATTAGTTGAAATTTAGTTTCGCCGCCATTGACGGGCCAGTGCGGCGCAGCTTAGGGTGCGCCGCAACACAGACCCGATTCCGAACCTCTGCAGGACCGCCATGACAGACCCGCGCCACAACTTCACCGACAGCCCGGTTCTGCCGGATCTGCTGCAGCACGCCGCAGCCGCCTGCAGCGCGCTCGACGCGCTTTCCGACGGTGCGCGCGCGGCGCTGCGCGCCGGGGGGCGGGATGTCCTGGCGGCCGAGGATCAGCGCGCAGCCCACGGGCTTGCGTGGCTTGCGACATATGCCGAAAGCCTGCGCCAACTGCTGGACTGGGCACGGCGCCTTGAGAACCAGGGGGCTTTCGGCCCGGTTGAGGCATTGATCACCCAGATCGGTTTCGGCGAATACCTGGCCCAGATCGACGGTGGCATCCCGATGAGCCAGACCGAGATCCTGCGCCCCGCCGATCTGGGCCTTTCGCCGGCCTACCGCGCCCGGTTTCGCGACGACGCGGCCGTCACCGCGCTGATCGCCGCCGCCGGGCGGCCTGCACGGGCGGCGCTGGCCGCGCGCCTGGCCGCCGCCGATGGCGCGCCCGACATCGCCGCCAGCGGGCTGGACGAGGACATGGAGATGGTGCGCGATCAGTTCCGCCGCTTCGCGGCCCAACGGGTCGCGCCGCACGCCCATGGCTGGCATCTGCGCGACGATCTGATCCCTGCGGACCTGATCGCCGAACTGGCCGATCTGGGCGTGTTTGGCCTGACCATCCCCGAAGCCTTCGGCGGCGCCGGGCTGGGCAAGACCGCGATGTGCGTCGTGTCCGAAGAGCTTTCGCGCGGCTATATCGGCGTCGGCTCGTTGGGCACACGGTCCGAGATCGCCGCCGAACTGATCCTGACCGGCGGGACGGATGCGCAACGGGCCGCACATCTGCCGGGACTCGCCGATGGCTCCATCCTGCCGACCGCCGTTTTCACCGAACCGGATGTGGGGTCCGATCTGGGCGCGCTGAAGACCCGCGCGGTGCGCGATGGCGACGACTGGGTGCTGACCGGCGCCAAGACCTGGATCACGCATGGCGCGCGCAGCGATCTGATGACGGTACTCGCGCGCACCGACCCCGACAGCCGCGACCATCGCGGCCTGTCGATGTTTCTGGCCCCCAAGACCCGCGGGTCAGAGGCCGCGCCCTTCCCCGACGCCACCATCTCCGGCGGTGAGATCGAGGTTCTGGGCTATCGCGGCATGAAGGAATACACGCTGACGCTGGATGGCCACCGCGTGCCCGGCGCGGCGCTGCTGGGCGGGCAGACCGGCCAGGGATTCAAGCAATTGATGCAGACCTTCGAAAGCGCGCGCATCCAGACCGCCGCGCGGGCGGTCGGCGTCGCGCAATCGGCGCTGGATCTGGCGGCCGCCTATGCGCGCGATCGGCGCGCCTTTGGCCAGACGATCGACGGCTTTGCCCGGGTGGGCGACAAGCTGGCGATGATGGCGGTGGAGATCACCATCGCCCGCCAACTGACCTATTTCGCCGCGCGCGAAAAGGACGCCCGCCGCCGCTGCGATCTGGAGGCCGGCATGGCCAAGCTGTTGGCCGCCCGCGTCGCCTGGGCCGCGGCCGACAATGGCGTGCAGGTCCACGGCGGCAACGGCTTCGCGCTGGAGTACCCGATCAGCCGCGTGCTCTGCGACGCCCGCATCCTCAACATCTTCGAAGGCGCCGCCGAAATCCAGGCCCAGGTCATCGCCGGGCGATTGCTGCAGGACTGACCCGGCCCAACAAGACGCCGTGCTTCTTTGTTCCAAAATACTCCCGCCGGGGGCATTAAGAGTCTCGTCTCGGTGTCAGGGCGTGTAGCCGCCCCCGGTCGGCGTATCGAGCCAGAACACATCGCCGGGGCCCACCTCGGTCTTATCGGCAGGCCGCAGCACATCCGTGGACCCATCGGCGCGCAAAACCCGCGACACCCCGACCGCGCCGGGCGCGCCGCTCGCCAATCCCGGCGGCGGCACCACGCGGTGGCCGGTCAAAACCGCAAGCGTCATCGGCTCAAGAAACCGGGTCTTGCGCCGTGTGCCGTCCCCGCCGGGAAAAGCACCCTGCCCGCCGGTACCTGTGCGGATGGAAAACTCCTCCAGCAGCACGGGGAAGCGCCATTCCAGCACCTCGGGATCGGTCAGGCGCGAGTTCGTCATGTGGGTGTGCACCCCCGCAGTACCGGGGTGCCCCGACCCGTCCGCCAGCCGGCCCGCGCCAGAGCCGCCGCAGATGGTCTCGTAATACTGATGTTGCGCGTTGCCCCAGGTGGTGTTGTTCATGGTCGATTGCGCCGCCGCCTGCACGCCCAAGGCCAGCAACAGGGCCGAGGTGACCGCCTGGCTGGTCTCCACATTCCCGGCGATGATCGCGGCGGGATAGGCCGGGCTCAGCATCGTGCCTTTGGGCAGGATCACGTTCAGCGGCTTCATGACGCCTTCGTTCATGGGGATGTCATCGGCCACCAGCAGCCGGAAGACATATAGAACCGCAGCCATGGTCACCGGTTCGGGCGCATTGTAATTCGTGGCCAGTTGCGCCGTGGTGCCGGTGAAATCCACCGTCGCCGCGCGCGCGGCGCGATCGACGCTGATCTTGACCCGGATCTCCCGCGGCTGACCGTCGAAATCGGGATCCATCGCGTAGACGAGTTCGGCATCCTCCAGCGCCGGGATCGCCCGGCGGACGCATTCCTCGGCATTGTCCTGGACATGGCCCATATAGGCCCGCACAACATCCAGCCCGAACTGCGCGACCATGCGGCGCAATTCCTGCGCGCCCTTTTCGCAGGCGGCCACCTGCGCCTTGAGATCGGCGATATTGATGTCGACCGCGCGCACGGGATACTGGGCCGAGGTCAGCAGATCGCGCGTTTCCGCCTCCCGAAACCGCCCCGCATCCACCAGTTTCCAATTGTCGATGTAAGCGCCTTCGTCATGGATCGTGCGGCTATCGGGCGGCATCGACCCCGGCGTCAGCCCGCCCACATCCGTATGGTGCCCGCGGGCAGAGGTGTAAAACAGCACCTGCGCACCCGCATCGTCCCAAACCGGCGTCACCACGGTGATGTCGGGCAGATGTGTGCCGCCATTGTAGGGCGCGTTCAGCACATAGACATCGCCGGGCGTCCTATCGGGGTTCTGCGCGATCACCGTTTTCACGCTTGCCCCCATGGATCCCAGATGCACCGGCATATGCGGCGCGTTGGCGATCAGATCACCGGACGCATCGAAGACCGCGCAGGAGAAATCGAGCCGTTCCTTGATCGTCACGCTGGCAGCGGTGTTCTCAAGCACCGCGCCCATCTGTTCGGCGATGGACATATAGAGGTTGTTGAACACTTCCAGCATCACCGGATCGGCCTGGGTTCCGATGGCGACCGTGGCGGGGCGTACCACGGTGCGGGTCAGGGCGACATGATCCTCGGCGGTCACCCGGGCCTGCCAGTCGGGCGCGATCAGGATCGCGGTATGCGGCTCCACCAGCACCGCCGGCCCGGTCAGCCGGTCGCCGGGGCGCAATGTCTCGCGGCGCACGAAACGGGTGTCGATCCAGGCGCCGTTCAGGAACACCGGGGCGCTGCGCGCGACCTCGGTCTCCGCCTCGGGCCGGTCGCGCAGGGGATGCGCGGGTTCGGTCAGATCGGCCGCGGCGCCGATGGCCTCGGCACTTGCGGTTTCGATGACCAGCGGCGCATCGCCGGGGTCGAAGCCGAACCGGTCGCGATGGGTTGTGGCGAAGGCGGCGCGCATCTGGTCCACATCGCCGAACGGGATCGGCAGCGCGGTATCGGTGCCCTGCACTTTCAGATGCAGGGTCGGCACGATGCGGATATCGGCCTCGGCCACGCCCTGCGCCTCCACCTCGCTCAGCGCCGCCGCCGACAGGCCGTCCAGCGTCACCGCCGCGGTCAGCCGCCCGGTCGCGTCGAGCGGCGCCTCGATCGACTGGCTGCGGCTGGCGCGGATATCCGCAAGCCCCATGCCATAAGCCGACAGAAGCGACGCCTTGGGATGGATCAGACAGCGCGACATGCCCAGACTGTCCGCAATGGCGCAGGCATGTTGTGCGCCGGCCCCGCCGAACACCGTCAAGCAATAGTCGCTGACGTCATAGCCGCGCTGGACGGAGATCTTCTTTACCGCATTGGCCATGTTCTCCACCGCGATGGTCAAAAACCCCTCGGCGGTTTCCTCGGCACTCAGGCCGGTTTCCTGCGCCAGGGCCTCGAACTTCGCCCGCGTTGCGGCCAGATCCAGAGGCCGGTCGGCATCCGGGCCGAAGATCGCCGGGAAGAACTCCGGGCGCAGCCGCCCGGTCAGCACGTTCGCATCGGTCACCGCCAAGGGCCCGCCACGGCCATAGGCGGCAGGGCCAGGGTCGGCGCCGGCGCTCTCGGGCCCGACCCGCATCCGCGTGCCATCGAACTGCAACAGCGAACCGCCACCCGCAGCGACCGTGTGGATATGCATCATCGGGGCGGTGATGCGCGCACCCGCGACCTCGGTATTCATCACCCGTTCCAACGTGCCGTCGAAATGGCAGACATCCGTCGAGGTGCCGCCCATGTCAAAGCCGATGATACGGCCCTCGCCCGCGATTTCAGACGTGCGCACCGCGCCCACGACACCGCCGGCGGGGCCCGACAGGATCGCATCCTTGCCCTGAAAGCGCTGCGCATCGGTCAGCCCGCCCGAGGATTGCATGAACATCAGCCGCCCCGCCGGATCGCCGTCAAACGCCGACGCGACCCGGTCGACATAGGCGCGCAGGATCGGGGTCAGGTACGCATCGACCACGGTGGTGTCGCCGCGGCGCACCATCTTCATCAGCGGGCTGACCTCGTGGCTGACCGACACTTGGGCGAACCCCAACCGCCGCGCAAGCGCGCCCGCCGCAGCCTCGTGTGTGTGATGGCGATAGCCGTGGACGAAGACGATCGCGCAGGCGGTCAGGCCGTCCGCGCGCGCCGCTTGCAGATCGGCCTCCAGGCGGGTCTCATCAAACGGTGTTTCGACCGTGCCGTCGGCGCGAACCCGTTCGCGCGCCTCGATGACGCGGTCATAAAGCATCTCTGGCAGTTTGATATGTCGCGCGAACAGATGCGGGCGGTGCTGATAGCCCAGGCGCAGCTGATCGCCCAGGCCCTGCGTGGTCACCAGCACCAGCGGCGTGCCCTTCCGCTCCAACAGCGCATTGGTGGCGACGGTCGTGCCCATCTTGACCGCCCGCACCTGGGTCAGCGGGATCTTGTCCGCCGCCGCCAACCCGAGAACCCGGCGGATCCCATGCAGCGCCGCGTCGTCATAGACATCCGGGTTCTCGGACAGATATTTCGCCGTGTGCAATACGCCCTGCGGATCTCGCGCCACGATATCCGTGAACGTGCCGCCCCGGTCGATCCAAAAATCCCACATGACCGCCCCTCGCCTGTCCGCCGCCGCGCACTTGGGGTAGTGGTGGGGCATTCTCAGCCGGTCTAGCCCATGTCGATCCGCCCCGCCACACCCACCGATGCCACCGCGATCGCGGCGATCTGGAACCCCATCATCCGGGACACCGCGATTACTTTCACCGATGCGGAAAAGACCGAAGCCGACCTGCGCGCCATGATCGCAGGGCAGCCGACTTGGGTCCACGACACCGGCACCGTGACCGGGTTTGCCACCTTCGGGACGTTTCGCGGCGGACCGGGCTATCGGCACACGGGCGAGCTGAGCCTGTTTCTTGCGCCCGACACCCGAGGCCAGGGCCACGGCGCCGCCCTGTTGGCGGCATTGGAGACGCCCGCGCGCGCGAGGGGCATCCATGTGCTGGTCGCCGGCATCGCCGGGTCGAACTTCGGCGCGATCCGGTTCTTTGCGCGCCACGGCTACACCGAAACCGGCCGCATGCCCGAACTGGGCCGAAAGTTCGGCGCCTGGCACGATCTGGTTCTGATGCAAAAAACGCTGTGAGCCGCCCGGCGTGGCGGGTAGTTTAACGGGATGTCGATCTGGGCCCGCATCGCCGACGCGCTTCAGGCGCTTGCCAGTGGCGAAAACCTGTCAGAGATCTTCGAGCGGCTGCGCACGCCGCCCGAACACTCCGTCGCGTTCACCATCGCGGTGGTGTCTTTGGGTGCGAAGATGGCCAAGGCCGATGGCCACGTTACCCGGGACGAGGTGCGCGCGTTTCGCGAGATCTTTTATATTCCGCCGCAGGACGAAGCCGCGGCGGCCAAGGTCTTCAATCTCGCCCGCCAGGATGTGGCCGGGTTCGACGCCTATGCCGGCCGCATCGGGGCGATGTTCCAGGACAATCCGCATCTGTTGGAAAACCTGCTGGACGGTCTGTTCCACATCGCCATGGCCGACGGGGTCTATCACCACGACGAAGATAGTTTCCTGGCCGGTGTCGCCCGCGCCTTTGGGCTGGACGATCTGACGTTTCGTGCCCATCGCGCACGGCATGTGCCCGATGTCGATCCCGACCCGTTCACCGTTCTGGGGGTGACCGCGGACACGCCCTATGACCAGATCCGCGCACGCTGGCGGCAACTGGTGCGCGAGACCCATCCCGACCATCTGATGGCCAATGGCGTCCCGGAAGAGGCGGTGAAACTGGCCACCAAACGCCTGGCCGCAATCAACAAGGCGTGGGAGGAGATCCAGCACCGGGATCACGCCGCGTGAACGCCTTTCGTCTGGCGACCTGGAACATCGAGTGGTTCGGGGCACTGTTCGACGACCGCGACCGGTTGCTGGCCGATGCTCAGCCCTCTCGGCGTTACAAAATCAGCCGCGCCGACCAGGCCGCCGGTATTGCCGCGGGTCTGCGCGCCGTGGATGCCGATCTGTTCGTGCTCATCGAGGCGCCCAATACCGGCCACACCCAGCGCACCGAGCGGGCGCTGGAAGGCTTCGCCGCCGCGCATGGGCTGCGCCAGTCAAAGGCGCTCATCGGCTTTGCCAACGGCACGAAACAGGAAATCGCGGCGCTTTACGATCCGGCCCGCGTCACCGCCGCGCATACCCCGCTGGAAAGCCTGCGCGCGCCGCGTTTCGATGGCAATTTCGCGCTGGATGTCGATGTCGATGCGCAGCCCGACACGCACGTGTTTTCCAAACCGCCGCTGGAACTGACGCTGGGCGGGCCGGCGCTGCCCGCACCGCTGCGGCTGATCGGCGTGCACGCGAAATCCAAAGCCCCGCATGGCGCGAAGGGTGCGGCGCAGGCCACCCAGATCGCCATCGCCAACCGCCGTAAGCAGCTGGCGCAGTGCATCTGGCTGCGTCGCCGCATCGACGAGATGCTGCAGGCGGGCATGGATGTGATCGTCGCCGGGGATCTGAATGACGGACCCGGCCTCGACCATTACGAAAAGCTCTTCGGGCGGTCCTCGATAGAGGTCGTGCTAGGCGATCCGGACACGCCCGAGACCGCGCTTTTCGACCCTCACGCCGCGGCACTGTTGAACCCGCGGCAGGGCTGGACCCGGTCGACGGCGCGGTTCTACAACCGGGAGATGCGGGCCTATGTCTCCACTTTGCTGGATTACGTGATGGTCAGCGCCCGTATCCGCGCGGATCTGCGCCCGCGCTGGCGCATCTGGCATCCGTTCGACGACCCGAAGATCTTTGCCGATAAGCACCTGCGCGATGCCTTGCTCACCGCCTCCGATCACTTCCCGGTCTCGCTGGATCTGGGGTGACATCGTCCCTCGCGGCACCCATATTGGCCCCATGCGAAACCTATTGCTATGCGCCGCTCTCGCCCTGCCCGCCGCCCCTGCCGCCGCGCAGGAGGAAGACTCGCCGCTGCTCCCGTTTTTGGAGGAGTTTTCCGACCGGACCGAGGAGGCGCTGCGCGATCTGTTCGAGAACCTGGAGGATCTGGGCCCCGAGTTGGACCGCCTGATGGGCGATATCCTGCCGCGGCTGCAGGAGTTGGGCGATGAGCTGGGCGGGCTGGCGTTGTACGAACTGCCCGAGGTGCTGCCGAACGGCGACATCATCATCCGCCGCCGCCCCGATGCACCACCGCCACCACCGGAAGCGCTTGAAAACAACGACCCTGTCGAACTCTGAGGCTGACCATGACCCTGCACGACCGCGCCGTCCGCGATGCGAAGGACCCGGCGCAAGCCGCCCAATTGGGCGATTTGCCGGTTTGGAACCTGGACGATCTGTATCCCGGCCGCGATGCGCCTGCGCTCACCGCGGATCTGGACGGTCTGAAAGCCGCCTGTGCCGATTTCGCCGCCAGCTATCAGGGCAAACTTGCGGAACTCGATGCCGCCGGCATGCTGAAATGTGTGCATGACTACGAGGCTATTCAGGCCCTGGCCGGCCGCATCATGAGCTTTGCCGGCCTGCTCCATGCCCAACTGACCACCGACCCCGACCGGGGCAAATTCCTCTCCGACATGCAGGCCGCCGTGAACGACGCCACCGGCGCCCTGGTTTTTCTGGAGCTTGAGTTCAACCGCATTCCCGAGGCCGACTACCGCGCGCTGCTCGACGCCGACCCGGCGCTGAAGCGCTATCAGCGGGTGTTCGAACGCATCCGGGCCATGAAGCCTTATCAGTTGTCCGACGAGTTGGAGAAATTCCTCCACGATCAAAGCGTTGTCGGCGCCTCTGCCTGGATGCGCCTGTTCGACGAAACCATGGCCGGGCTGCGGTTCGACATCGATGGCGAGGCCCGTCCGCTGGAGGCGACGCTTGATCTGCTGACCGATCATGACCGGGCGCGGCGCGAAGTGGGCGCGCGGGCGCTGGCGCAGGTGTTCGGCGAAAACCTGACGCTGTTCGCGCGCATCACCAACACATTGGCGAAGGAAAAAGAGGTCACCGACACTTGGCGCAAACTGCCGTCGCCCCAGGCCGGGCGGCATCTTTCCAACGATGTCGAGCCTGAGGTGGTGCAGGCGCTGCGCGATGCCGTTGTGGCCGCCTATCCAAAGCTCAGCCATCGGTATTACGCGCTGAAGGCCAAGTGTTTGGGGCTCGACAAGCTCGAAGTCTGGGACCGCAACGCCCCCCTGCCGCTGGAGGAACCGGCGACGATCGCCTGGCCGCAGGCACGCGAGACGGTGCTGTCGGCCTATGCCGGTTTCGACCCGCGCATGGCGGATCTGGCGCGCCCGTTCTTCGATAAAGGCTGGATCGATGCGCCTGCGACGCCGGGCAAGTCCCCGGGCGCGTTCGCCCATCCCACAGTCACCGATGTGCACCCTTATGTTTTGCTGAACTACCTGGGCAAACCGCGCGATGTGATGACCCTGGCGCATGAGTTGGGCCATGGCGTGCACCAGGTGCTGGCAGCCGATCAGGGCGAACTACTGTCCGATACGCCGCTGACCCTGGCAGAGACCGCCAGCGTGTTCGGCGAGATGCTGACCTTTCAAAAGATGCTGGCCGAGGCGCCCAGCCCGGCGATCCGCAAGACCCTGTTGGCGGGCAAGGTCGAGGACATGATCAACACGGTCGTCCGCCAGATCTCTTTCTACGATTTCGAAAGCCGCGTGCACGCCGCGCGGCGCGAAGGCGAACTGACACCCGACCAGATCAACGACATCTGGATGGCGGTCAGCCGTGAAAGCCTTGGCCCGGCGATGCATTTCATGGACGGCTATGAGGTGTTCTGGAGCTATATCCCACATTTCATCCACTCGCCCTTCTATGTCTACGCCTATGCCTTCGGCGATGGGCTCGTGAACGCGCTTTACGCCGTCTACACGGACGGCGATGCGGCATTTCAGGAAAGGTACTTCGAAATGCTGCGCGCGGGCGGATCGAAACACCACAAGGATCTGTTGGCCCCGTTTGGGCTGGATGCGGCCGATCCGAGTTTCTGGGACAAGGGTCTGGCGATGATCGGAGCCATGATCGACGAGTTGGAGGCACTGGCCTAGCACGGGCCAGGCCCCGCATGTCGCTTCCCGCGGGGGCCAGCCCCCGCACGTCACATCTCGCGGGGGCCAGCCCCCGCACCCCCGGGAGTATTTTCGGAACAAAGAAGCAGCGGGACCGGTTATGGGCCGGCGCGCGGGCAACACGCGGCGGCGGGCCCCGTTTCGGGCGTGAGCCGAAGACGGGGGTATATTCTTGGCCTGGAACGGGCCTCTATTGGGTCAACTGGTGCTTATGCCCTGTTCCAGGGCGAGGGTTCGCATCGCCTTTTGCAGTTTTTCGAAGGCGCGGACCTCGATCTGACGGATGCGTTCGCGGCTGACGTCGTAGACCTGACTGAGTTCTTCGAGCGTCTTTGGCTCGTCCTTCAGCCGACGCTCGGTCAGCACATGGCGCTCACGGTCGTTCAGGCCTTCCATCGCCTGTTCCAACAACGCGCGGCGCGTGTCCAATTCGTCCTGTTCGGCGTAGGCGGTTGCCTGGTCGGCATCCTCGTCCTCCAGCCAGTCCTGCCATTCCGCGGCGCCTTCGCCATCTGTTTTGATCTGCGCGTTCAGCGATGCATCGCCACCGGACAGGCGGCGGTTCATGCTGACCACCTCTTCCTCGGTGACGTTCAGATCGTTGGCGATGCGTTTGACGTTTTCAGGTCGCAGATCACCCTCTTCCAGCGCACCGATCTTGTTCTTGGCCTTGCGCAGATTGAAGAACAGCTTTTTCTGCGCCGCCGTCGTGCCCATCTTCACCAGGCTCCAAGACCGCAGGATGTATTCCTGGATGGAGGCACGGATCCACCACATCGCATAGGTCGCAAGCCGGAAGCCCTTTTCCGGGTCGAAACGTTTGACCGCCTGCATCAGGCCGACATTGGCCTCCGACACCACCTCGGCCGTGGGCAGGCCGTAACCGCGATATCCCATGGCGATTTTTGCCGCGAGCCGCAGATGCGAGGTCACCAATTCGTGTGCAGCGCCGGTATCCTCATGGTCCGCCCAGGCCTTGGCCAGCATGTATTCGCGGTCGGGATCCAACATGGGAAACTTGCGGATCTCCTGCATGTATCGCGACAGGCCTTGTTCCGGGGACGGGGCGGGCAGGTTGGAATAGCTCATGATGTCAGATCCTCGTGTCGGATCGGTTATGTAAGAAGCCTTTACATCTCGGTCAAGATCTCCGCCAGTGCGGTGTCGAGCGCCGAAAACGCCGGCGGCGGCGGTGCCTCGAAGCGCAAATGCGCGCCGGAGATGGGGTGGAGGAAACCCAGAACCTGCGCATGCAGGGCCTGGCCACCAAGCGCCGCGATCGCCTGTCCGGCGGCACCATCGAGGCGGGCGCCACCGCCATAGACCGGATCGCCCAAGAGCGGGTGCCCAGCATAGGCGGCATGCACGCGAATTTGATGGGTGCGCCCGGTCTCAAGCCGGCAATTCAGGCGCGCGGCGCGGCCGTAGTCGGCGGCCACGGCCAGATGCGTGACCGCGCGCCGCCCGCCTTGCCAGCGCACGGCCATCTTCTTGCGGTCGGTTTTGTGGCGGCCAAGCGGCGCATCGATGGTCAACGCGCCATCGGCGGCGAAAGTCACGCCGCGCAGCCCGGTCAGCCTTGGGTCGGCGCGCCGGGGCAGGCCCCGGCAGAGCGCGGCATAGATCCGCTCGATACTGTGCGCCGCGAACTGCGCGGCCAGGCCGGTATGTGCGCGATCCGATTTCGCGACCACCAGCAGACCGGAGGTGTCCTTGTCGATGCGGTGCACGATGCCGGGCCGCTCGACGCCGCCGATGCCCGACAGCGCCCCCCCGCAATGCGCCAACAGCGCGTTGACCAGCGTGCCGCTGGCGGCACCCGGCGCCGGATGCACCACCATGCCTGCGGCTTTGTCGATCACGATCAGGTCGGCGTCCTCGAAGACGATGTTCAGCGGGATCGGCTCCGCCAAGACATCGGCCGGGGCCGGCGGCGGCAGGCGCAATTCATAGACCCCCGGCACGGCGGCACCGCTGGCATCGGTCATCGGCCGGCCCTGCAGCAACACCGCGCCTTGGCCGATCAGCGCCTGGATCCGCCCGCGGCTGAGCGCCAGCGCCTCTGGCGCGGCGTCGGTCAATGCCCTATCAAGTCTGCGCGCCGCCCCCTCGGGCACTGTCAGCCGGAACGTCTGTTCTTCTTTCATGCCCGACACTCTACCCCCGCCGCCGGACATCGAACCACCCCAGATCCGGGCGTTGCGGCGACTGGTGACGCTGCTGACCGCGACGTTGATCCTGGGCATGATCACCATCACCGGGCTTCTGGTCTGGCGCCTGGGCTTTCCCAGCGCGCCCACGCTGCCCGCCGAGATCCCGCTGCCGCCGGGCCAGGTGCTGACCGGCTATGCCCAGGGGTCGGGCTGGGTCGTGTTGATCGCACAGGATGAAGAGGGACAGGTGGTGCATCTGCTGCGGCCCGGGGCCAGCGAGATCCATCAAAGCGTGCGGGTACGGCCCTGAGGCGGGCGTCGCATGTGAGTATTTGGGGAACAAAGAAGCGGGGGCGGTGCGGAAAGGGTCCCGCTCTTGCTTTCGGGGTGAGTGGCGGCGGATACTAGCCCATGGCCCTTCCGAATGGATTCCTTGACGAACTGCGCAGCCGCGTCTCGATCGCCCAGGTGGCGGGCCGCAAGGTCACCTGGGACAGCCGCAAAAGCACGCCGGGCAAGGGCGATTACTGGGCGCCCTGCCCGTTCCACCAGGAAAAGACCGCCTCCTTCCATATCGATGATCGCAAAGGATTTTACTACTGTTTCGGCTGCCACGCGAAGGGCGATGCGGTGACCTTTCTGCGCGAGACCGAGAACATGGGTTTCATGGAGGCGGTCGAGGTGCTGGCGCGCGAGGCCGGCATGGCAATGCCCGCCCGCGACCCAAGGGCCGCGGCGAAGGCGGCGGCGCGCGCGGGTCTGGCCGAGGTCATGGAGATGGCGGTGCAGTTCTGCCGCCTGCAGCTTTCGGCGCAGACGGGCGCGGAGGCGCGCGCCTACCTTGACCGGCGCGGGCTGGACGAGGCCGCGCGCGCCCGGTTCGAACTGGGCTGGGTACCCAATGCCCGCCGCGCCATGACCGAGGCGCTGCTGGCCAAGAGCGTGCCGGAGGCCGATATCGTCGCCGCCGGCATCGCCAAGAAACCCGATGATGGCGGCCCGGCCTATGACCGGTTTCGCGGCCGCATCATGTTCCCCATTCGCGATGCCCGCGACCGCGCCATAGGCTTTGGCGGGCGGTCGCTGGATCCCAATGCACGCGCGAAGTATCTGAATTCGCCCGAGACCGAGTTGTTCGACAAGGGCCGCGCGCTTTATCATCATGGCCCCGCGCGCGAGGCGGCCGGAAAGGCCGGCGCGCTGATCTTGGCCGAAGGATACATGGACGTGATCGCGCTGGCCGAAGCCGGGTTCGCGCATAGCGTGGCCCCCTTGGGCACCGCGGTCACCGAGGACCAGTTGCGTATGGCCTGGCGCATGGCCGATGAGCCGGTACTGGCACTGGACGGCGACACAGCCGGCCTGCGCGCGGCGATGCGGGTGATCGACCTGGCGCTGCCCCTGTTGGAGGCCGGCAAGGGGCTGCGGATCTGCCTGCTGCCAGACGGTCAGGACCCCGACGATGTCATCCGCAGCGGCGGTGCGCCGGCGATGCAGGCCCTTTTGGAGGCCGCGCAACCGATGGTGGCGTTGCTTTGGCGGCGGGAGACGGAGGGCAAGTCCTTCGACAGTCCCGAACGGCGCGCGGCACTGGATGCGACCCTGCGCGACGCGCTGGCCCGGATCCGCGACCCGATCGTCAGAAGCCACTATCGCGACGCCATCCGGGAGTTCAGGCGGACGCTGTTTCGGCCTGCCTCGGGGCCAGCGCAGGGTTTCGGGCGGGGTACGCGGACGGCGCCGCCGAGCCTTGCGAGCGACGCGGCGAAAAGGTCGCTTCTGGCGCGGGATGCGGACCCGCTCGCCGGGGCACGGGTGCGCGAGACCGCCATCCTCTGGGGCTGTCTGAACCATCCCGACATTGCCGAGGAGATGGAGACGGCGCTGGACGACATGCGCTTTCGCTGCGGCGATTTGGATCGAATGCGCCAAGTCCTCTTGCAGGCGCTCGCGGGCCTCCTAGGTGACAGTCCTGACAAATCAGCGCGGTTGCGCACAAAGGTAGAGAAGACGTGCGGCTGCGACCTGGAAAACGTGATCGGATCGGTGCGGCAGGTGCACGCCAACCCGCATCTGGCGGCGGATGCGACACCGGATATGGCGCGGCTCGCGATATCGGAGGAGATCGAGAAACACCGCGCGCTGTTCGGCCACCAAGCGGAACTGGCCGAAGCGGAGACCGAAATCGCGGGTTTCGCCGACGAAGGCCTGACCTGGCGCGTCGGCCAGGCGGCGGCGGTGCGGTTCGAGGCCGATCGCGGTCAAACCGCGCCAGGGCGCGATGTGGAGGCGGAACGCGCGGCGGATGCGGCAGAATTGCAAGCGATGCTGGATGAAGAGATCTGGGTAAGGAAGAAGAAATAGAATCACGTTGCGAATCAGTGATTCGTGTTCAAGACTTTCACGATCCGGCCCACCCCACCCCGGACCACGCGCATGCGGAAAAATGAGACCCGCGCGTGGCACCTAAGGGATACTCGATAGGGATGTGTCGACCGAGCGCACCGTAGGAACAGCGGCAGACCGAGCGGCGGAACAGTGACACCACGAGGGCATCAGCCCGCCAACCGCCCGTCTGAACCGCCGCGTCCGGCCCCGCCGGACCGCAAGGCACAGCAGGAGCCCCGAATGGCAGCCAAAGACAACGACCAGGCGAAACCGGAAGACAGCCAGGACATGACCGGCGCGATGCTCGATATGAGCCAGGCCGCGGTCAAGAAGATGATCGCCCAGGCCAAGGCACGCGGCTTCATCACCCATGACGAATTGAATGAGGTGCTGCCCGAAGGCCAGGTCAGCCCCGACCAGATCGAAGACGTCATGGCGATGCTGTCGGAAATGGGCATCAACGTCATCGAGGCGGAAGAAGCCGAGGAAGAGGGCCAGGAAAACACGCCCGCGGTGATCGAGGGCGGATCGAGTTCGCGCGAGTTGGCCACGACCTCGGCCAGTACGGAGACGCTCGACCGCACCGACGATCCGGTGCGCATGTATCTGCGCGAAATGGGCTCGGTCGAATTGCTCAGCCGCGAAGGCGAGATCGCCATCGCCAAGCGCATCGAGGCCGGCCGCAACACGATGATTTCGGGGCTGTGCGAAAGCCCGCTGACCTTCCACGCCATCACGATCTGGCGCGACGAATTGCTGGAAGAGGCGATCATGCTGCGCGACGTGATCGACCTGGAGACGACGTTCGGCGCCGCGATGGACGAGGACGACAACGAAAGCTCTGTTGTGGAGGCATCGTCCGCCACGAGCACCGACGCGACGCCCGCACCCGCGGCGGAAGCCGACAAGCCCGAAGGCGAGGAAAGCGCCGAGGAAAGCGGCTCTGACGACGATGTCGACGAGGACGAAGAGCAGGCCAACCTGTCGCTCGCCGCGATGGAGGCACAGCTCAAGCCGCAAGTGCTGGAGACGCTGGACCGGATCGCCGCCGATTACGTCAAACTCGCGGAGATGCAGGAAAACCGCATGTCCGCCGCGCTCAGCCACGATGAGAGCTTCTCCGCCAACCAGGAGCGCGACTATCAGCGGCTGCGGTCGGAAATCGTCGAACTGGTCAACGAATTGCACCTGCACAACAACCGGATCGAGGCGCTGGTCGATCAGTTGTACGGCATCAACCGAAAGATCATGTCGCTCGACAGTGGCATCGTGAAACTGGCCGACCAGGCACGCATCAACCGCAAGGACTTCGTCGACGAGTACCGCGGCAACGAGTTGGAGCCCGGCTGGGTGGATCGCGTCAGCGGCCTTTCGGGCCGCGGCTGGGACACGCTGACCGACAAGTATCGCGAACAGGTCGAGGAAATTCGCACCGAAATGGCCACCGTCGGCCAGTTCGTGGGCGTCGACATTGCCGAATTCCGCCGTATCGTCAGCCAGGTGCAAAAGGGCGAGAAGGAAGCCCGGATCGCCAAGAAGGAAATGGTGGAGGCCAATCTGCGGCTGGTGATCTCCATCGCCAAGAAATACACCAATCGCGGCCTGCAATTCCTGGATCTGATCCAGGAGGGTAATATCGGCCTGATGAAGGCGGTCGACAAATTCGAGTATCGCCGCGGCTACAAGTTTTCCACCTACGCCACCTGGTGGATCCGACAGGCGATCACCCGGTCGATTGCCGATCAGGCACGCACGATCCGCATCCCCGTACACATGATCGAAACGATCAACAAGCTGGTGCGAACCTCGCGTCAGATGCTGCACGAAATCGGCCGCGAGCCGACGCCGGAGGAACTGGCCGAAAAGCTGCAGATGCCGCTGGAAAAGGTCCGCAAGGTGATGAAGATCGCCAAGGAGCCGATCAGCCTGGAAACCCCCATCGGCGACGAGGAAGACAGCCAGCTGGGCGACTTCATCGAAGACAAAAACGCGGTTTTGCCGCTCGACAGCGCGATTCAGGGCAACCTGAAGGAGACCACCACCCGCGTGCTTGCCTCGCTCACACCGCGCGAGGAGCGTGTGCTGCGCATGCGCTTCGGCATCGGCATGAACACCGACCACACTCTGGAAGAGGTCGGCCAGCAGTTCAGCGTCACCCGCGAACGCATCCGCCAGATCGAGGCCAAGGCGTTGCGCAAGCTGAAACATCCCAGCCGCAGCCGCAAGTTGCGGAGCTTCCTGGACCAGTAGCGCATGTCGATCCTCTCTCGCCTATTCGGCGGCGCCAAATCCACGCCCAAATCGGAACCGGAAACCTATGAAGGCTTCCGGATCACCCCCGAACCGATTGCCGAAGGTGGCAAGTATCGGCTTGCCGCGCGGATCGAGAAGGATGTGGGCGGAGAGACCAAGTCGCACCACCTGATCCGCGCCGACACGCTCGACAGCCATGAGGCAGCCGCCTCCGCCGCCTCGGCGAAAGCGCGACAATTGATCGACCAGATCGGCGAAAGCCTGTTCGACCAACAGTACTAAGCCGGTCTAAGGCCAAGACATGCGCGCAGGCTGGTGGGCGGGCCGGTGAGGGGCGCAGCCCCGAACTCGGGGCCGCATCACCAGCGCGCGCTGGACTCCACCCCGATTGCACCCATGTTGCCCGGCATCCCTTCAGCCGGAACGCAGCATGCGCCTTGTTCTTATCGCCTTCGCCTTCGGCCCGACAGAACTCGAAACCTTTATTTGCCCGATGGGCAATGCGCCGACCGCCACCGAGATCCGCTTTGACGGCGACACCTGCCGCTATGGCGTCCATGCCGGCGCCACGCAAAACGCCGGCGCGCGCCGGATCTGCCATATCTCCACCCCGCAGGCCCTGACCGTCACTTTGACAGACGATTTGCCCGCCACCGTCCAGAACACCGCGAATGGCCGCGCTCTGCACGGCACCTGCACCCGCGAATGACCACCCTTACCGTCGACACACGCGGCCCCGGGTTTTACGAGATCACCGAACAGGTGTCGGCCTGCGTCACCCGCGACACCGGTGTCCTGACCGTCTTCGTGCGCCACACCTCGTGCTCGCTTCTGATCCAGGAAAACGCCGACCCCAGCGTGCGCGCGGATCTGGATGCCTTCTTCCGCCGGCTGATCCCGCCGGCGGATACGCCCGCACAGTCCTGGATCACCCATCGCAGCGAGGGGCCCGACGACATGCCCGCGCATCTCAAAGCCGCTGTCCTGCCGGTTTCGCTTTCGATCCCGATCCGCGCTGGCCGGCTCGGCCTGGGCACGTGGCAAGGCGTCTATCTGTTCGAACACCGCGACGCGCCGCATCGCCGCCAGGTATTGCTCGCGCAGACCGGCTAGCTGTGGCGCAGCGGACTCAGTCCGGCCGAAGCGGCGTGGAGGACTTGCCACACCATCGCTGGGCCGGCAGACTGGCATACGCACCAGCTATTGCCCCGGGGGCGATATCTCGCGTGCGGTAACCGGAGTTCGCACCATGCGCTGCCCCTTCTGCGGAAATGTCGACACCCAAGTGAAGGATTCGCGCCCCGCCGAGGACCATGTCGCCATCCGTCGCCGGCGGTTCTGCCCCGCCTGTGCCGGTCGTTTCACCACCTATGAGCGCGTGCAATTGCGCGACCTGGTGGTCATCAAGAAAAACGGCAAACGCGAGGCGTTCGACCGCGACAAGCTGGAACGCTCGATCCGCATCGCGCTGCAGAAGCGCCCGGTGGATCCAGAGCGCATCGACCAGATGATCTCGGGCATCGTTCGCCGGCTGGAAAGCATGGGCGATGCCGATGTGCCCTCCGACAAGATCGGCGAGATCGTCATGGAAACCCTCGCCCGGATCGATACCGTCGCCTATGTCCGTTTCGCCAGCGTCTACAAAAACTTCCAGGCCGCAGACGACTTCGAGGAATTCGTCTCCGAACTGCGCCCCGCGCCGGCCGAAGAAAAAGGCTGAGCCGTGGAGCGCGGGCGGTGGATGGCCCGCGCGCTGGACCTGGCGCGCCGGGGCCTGGGCAACACCTGGCCCAACCCCGCCGTGGGTTGCGTGCTGGTGCGTGACGGCACGGTCGTCGGTGAAGGGTGGACCCAGCCCGGCGGCCGCCCGCACGCAGAGGTGGAAGCCCTGACCGCAGCGGGCGAGGCCGCGAACGGCGCCACCGCCTTCGTCACACTGGAACCCTGCGCCCATCACGGCAAAACCGGCCCCTGTGCCAGGGCCCTGGCCACGGCCGGGGTGGCCCATGTGATCACAGCACTGGAGGATCCCGACCCGCGTGTCGCCGGCCGCGGCCATGCGATGCTGCGCGACGCCGGCGTGACCGTCGAAACCGGCTGCGATGCCGATGCCGCACAGGCGTTTTACGCCGCATACTTCCATCGCCTGACCACCGGTCGGCCGTGGGTTACGCTGAAACTCGCCATGTCGGTCGATGGCCGTATCGCCACCGCCACCGGTGAAAGCCGATGGATCACCGGACCAGAGGCGCGGGCAGAGGTGCACCGGCTGCGCGCCGTTCACGACGCGGTCATGATCGGCAGCGGCACCGCGCAGGCCGATGACCCCATGCTGGATGTCCGCGACGCACCGGCGCCGCAGCGGCAGCCGGTGCGGGTGATCGCCGACACGCGTGCGCGCCTGGACCCACACAGCCGCCTGGCGCGAACCGCCGGCGCGCAGCCGGTCTGGCTGCTGCACGGCGCGCAACACCTCGCGCCGGACCTGCCGCACGGCGTGACGCCGCTCGCCGTGCCCGCCCGCGCGCATCTGGATCTGCCAGCGGCGTTCGACATGCTGGGCACGCGCGGGCTGACCTCCGTCCTATGCGAAGGCGGCGGCACGCTGGCGGCGGGGCTGATCCGCGCGGGGCTGGTGCAGGAGTTGATCCTGTTCACCGCAGGAAAGATCCTCGGCGCCGAAGGCCGGCCCGGCATCGGCGCGCTTGCGCTTTCCGCGCTGGCCGATGCGCCGGAATTTGCCCTGGCCGCCCACCAGCGTGTCGGCGCCGATCTGATGTCGGTCTGGCGCGCCAGCGCACAGCTCGCGCAACACGCCCCGGGCGCGGGCCGCTAGACCAAAACCGTCTCAGACTGAATCAGTCTGAAAAAGGATTTTTGTCCACATTCAATAGTTTAAGCGAAAACCTAAAGCACCCGACTTTTAACCTGAGACATATCCAGCAGCCTTGAAGTAGTTCCAGCATTCTTCCGGCGGGAAGAGGTCGCAGATTTCTGTGAGTGCATCGATCGTGTCCGTGAAGGACCGTGCGCCGATGCGTCGGAGGT
>JBCDDF010000012.1:0-70645 GCA_039180525.1 Pseudomonadota bacterium | reverse complement strand
GTGCCGGGCCGAGGATTGACCCGGGCGCGACTCACCCGGGTTCACGGTGGTGGGTTTTGGGTGTTTCGGCGTGACGCGTTCCGGGCTTGCCCCGGGCCTTTTCGGTTGCGGGAGACGGATCGGGGAGCGCGCCCGCGTGATGGGATGACCTGCTCAGCCCACCAACCGATGGGCCATATGCGCCCAATAGTTGTGTGGGATGGCTTTCGCCGTCGTGATTGGCGTGTATGCTACTGTCCCGTGCGCCTGTTTTGTGTGGATGGTTGGAGCGTAGCGATGCGTGGAGCGGTGATGGCAGGCGCCGTGGCGAGTTTGGTGGCTTGCACCAGCTTGCCCGATGGAAGCTTTCGACCAGTCGGCGAAACCGGCGGGGTGCCCCATACCGCGTTTTCGTCGAAGATGTTGACCGAGCGCGGAGCGGCGTTGCCTTATGGGGATGCCATGGAGGCGGCGTTGGACATCGTCATCCGGCGCGGCGCGGCGCCGGTCGAGATTGCCGGTGCGGATTTCGCCGCGCATCGCGTCACCGTGGATGGTCAGCAGTTCTTCGTCCTGCGCGACCGCTCGCGCCCGGAAAGACCGCAGCCCTATCGCGACTTCACCGATGATGTGACCACCCGCGCCGCAGCGATAAGCGGGTGCCGGGCCGCCCAGACCTGGCGGGTCAGCACCAATGGCGCTGACCAGTTCTTCGGGGAAGACGGCGCAGTAGAGTCGCTGACCGAGGATTCGAAGCGACGGCGGCGCACCGGTGACGACCCCGCCTCTCCCAAAAACGATCTGATCATCGCCGGCGCCACGATCGTGTTGGGCCTGTTAGTCCATGCCGCCCGGTTCACCGGCGACTATGTGGTCGCACTGGATTGTGAGGAGGCACGTCCGCCCTCCCGGTCTTAGGGTCAGGACCCATTAATCCTGCGCCGCTGGTTTGACAGATTTCCTGCCTGGCGTGTGAGCAAGGACGCAGGAATAGTGGATCTATTTCAAGCTCTTGGTCGCGCGTTAGGCTGTTTGCGGGCAAAAGGTCCCCCCGACCTTTTGCTTTCCCGCTGCACGCCGTCAAATCCAAAGGACGCCAAATCCACTTCATCTCAGCGCCTCGGCACGCTTGGGAAAGGGACAACCCTACCCGGCGCGCGCCCAATCGCTGATATTTCGTGGATTTGACGCCAGCGGCGTAGGAGGAATGGGTCCTGACCCTAGAACGGGATGTCGTCGTCCAGATCCTGGGCCGGACCTGCGGGAGCCGGCGCGCCGCCACCACCGCCCGAGTAGCCGCCGCCTGCCTGCGCGCCACCACCGCCACCGCCTGGGCCATCGCGGCCATCCAGGAAGGTCATCTCGCCGCGGTACTGGCGCAGCACGACCTCGGTCGAGTAGCGATCATTGCCCGACTGATCCTGCCATTTGCGGGTCTCCAGCTGGCCCTCCAGGTAAACCTTGGAGCCCTTGCGCAAATACTGCTGCGCCAGATCGGCCAGGCGTTCGTTGAAGATCGCGACCGTGTGCCATTCCGTCCGCTCCCGGTTTTCGCCGGTATTGCGATCGCGCCAGCGCTCGGAGGTCGCGACGCGCAGATTGCAGACCTTGCCGCCATTCTGAAACGTCCGCACTTCGGGGTCTGCCCCGAGATTGCCGATGAGGATCACCTTGTTCACGCTGCCGGCCATGGCGCACCGCCCTTTCTGTTTCGTGGTTGTGCCCAGCCCTAGCGCATACGTCGGGCCCAGCCAAGCCACCGGCGCAGCGGTCGCATGCCCGGAACGTGACAGCGCCTGCCGCTTGCGCTAAAAGGCCGGCAGAGGCGAGGAACAGGTGTTCGTTTGCGATTTCGGGCGGTTCTGCTGACGTCGGCGATTTGCATGGCGACCGGCTTTGCGACTTTCGTGGCCATCCCGCCTGGGCCGGCCGCGGCGCAGCAATTGGGCAGCGGCGGGTTGTTGTCGACACATGATCGCGACCTGATCCGCAAGCCCGTACGCGGGCGCTTGAAGGATGCGCCGCGCCGGCCGAGCGTGGCCCAGCCCCGCGCGGAACCGCTTGGCGTTTCGTTGGAAAGCTTCCGTCCCAGCGAGGACGCGCAGACGATCTTTCCCAAAAGCCCGCATGCGATCCACGCCCGCGCCGCCGCCCGCCGGTACGGCGTGCCGATCGATCTGTTCATGGCGCTGGTGACACAGGAAAGCGGCTGGAACCCCAACGCGGTGTCACACAAGGGCGCGATCGGGCTGGCGCAACTGATGCCCGGCACCGCGCGGCTGCTGGGGGTGGATCCGCGAAACCCAGAGGAAAACCTGGAAGGCGGCGCGCGCTATCTGGCGCAGCAATACGCCAAGTTCCGCAGTTGGCGGCTGGCGCTGGCGGCCTATAACGCCGGGCCCGCGGCGGTGGAGCGCTATAACGGCGTCCCGCCTTTCCGCGAAACCCAGAATTACGTACGCATCATCATGGGCAAGTCGGCCCTCACTCTGCCGCCGCAATGACCGGCCGGAAGGCCGGGGTCAGCCGCAGCGGTTTGATCTGCGCCGCCGCTTTGGCGCGGCGCGCGACCAAGGCATATGCCGCGGGCGTGAAGTAGAACGACACCACCGTCGACAGCAGCACGCCACCGGCAATGGACATTGCGAAGGGTGGCCAGAAGCCGCCGCCGCCCAGGATCAGGGGCAGGAAGCCGCCGAAGGTGGTGATGGTGGTCGACAGGATATGCCGGCTGGAGCCGAGCACCACGTCGGCCATCGCGCCCCGGTCGCCGGCCGCCGCCGCGGGGTCGTTCTGCAGCCCGGTCATGATGATGATCGCGGCATTGATCGACACGCCGATGGAGCCGATCACGCCGATCACCGCGTTGATCCCAAACGGGTATTGGAAGACGGCCAGCGCCAGGATGCTCAGCCCCGCCGACAGGCCCGCCACGACCAGCGTGATCGCGGTCAGCCGGAACGAGTTGAACGTCAGCACTACGGTCGCCACCGACAGCGTCACAATGATCCCCAGCGAGGCGATGAGGTTGTTCAGCGTGTCGCTGCGGGCGTCGGAATCGCCGCCGTATTCCAGCCGATAGCCCGGCGGCAGATCGATCCCGCTCGCCGCGAGCCCGGCTTTCAGATCTTTCAGCGCCTCTTCGGGCAGCACGCCATGCGCGAGGAAGGCCTGCACCGTGTTGGCGCGTTCGGTATTGCGGCGCACGATGACGCTTTCGCTGGGCTCCAGCGATAGGCTGGCCAGCGCCGAAAGCGGCACGCCCGGATAGCGCCCCGCAGCTGCAGTGGCCGGTGCATCGGGCGGCAGGATCGGCAGATCGGCGATGGCGGCCAGATCGCCGCGCAGCGCATCGCCCGTGCGCACGCGCACCGGCACCTGTTCGGTGCCCTCCAGCATCGAGCCGCCGGTGACCCCTTCGAGCCCCGCCTCCAACTGGCGGGCGATGCCGGCCAGATCCAGGCCCAGCAGCCGCGCCCGCGGTTCGTCCACATCCAGGCTGACCTTTGGTGCGCCGCCCGACAGCGAACTGCGTACCGCGATCACGCTATCCAATTCGGCGGCAAGCGCGCGCGCCCGGTCGCCCAGGTCGCGCAGCACGTCCAGATCGGGGCCGATGAAGCGCAATTCCACCGGCGCGTTCACCGGCGGGCCCTGGACCAGGCCGCGCACCAGCACGCGCGCCTCTGGAAAGGCGGCGTCGAGCCGGGCCTGCAGGTCGGGCACCAGCCGTTCGGTCGCCTCCGCCGAGGCGGAGGTGATCAGGGCCTGGGCAAAGTCATGCGCATCTTCGCGCCCGCCCACGATGTTGTAGTAGAACGCCGGCGCGGACTCCCCGACGACCCAGGTGACCTGGTCGATGTCGGGCTCGGCACGCAGGATCCGATCCATCTGCCGGGTGAGCTCGGCGGTGTGGGTCAACGCGCTGCCCGGGGCGGTTTCGATCTCGATATAGAACTGATCGCGGTCGACGCCGGGGAAGAACTGCGCGGTCAACGTCGGCATGCTGACGAAGCCCGTGACCGGCAGGACCAGGGCCAGCGCAATCGACTTGACCGGATTGGCCACCGACCAGCGCAGGGTGGCGTGGAAGCGCCGGCTGAGCCAGCCGCCGCGCAGCCCGTGATGCAGCCAGCCACCGCCGGCAGCCCGCGAGGGCAGCAGCCAGCCGCTGATCGCGGGCGTGACCGTGATGGCCACGAACAGCGACCACATCAGCATGATGACCACCGCCATGGCGATCGAGCCGACGAAGTCGCCCGCCGGGCCCGGCAGCAGGATCATCGGTGTGAACGACAGCGCGGTCGTCAGGGTGGAGGCAGTCAACGGACCGAACAGCCGCTGGACCGAAGCGCCGACGGCGGCGGCCCGCGCCGCGCCGGCGCGCAGGCGACGGCCGATCTCGTCTGTCATCACGATGGCCGCGTCGACCAGCAGGCCCAGCGCCACGATCAGGCCGGTGACAGACATCTGATGGATGGGAATGCCCAGGATGTTCATGGTCGCCAGCGTCGCCAGCCCCACGATCGGCAGCACCATGGCCACGATCAGCGCGGCGCGCACGCCCAGGGTCAGAAACAGCACGGCCACGACCAGCGCCACGCCGATGGCCATGTTGGTGCCGACCTCGGCCAGCCGGTCGAAGGTATAGGCGCTTTGGTCGAACACCTGCCGCACCGCGATGGCGTCGGGCACGGTTGCCTCGAACGCGCCGAGCGCGGCGCGGACATCGCCCATCCACAGATCCACCTGCTGGCCGTCGGCGATCCGCGCGGCGATCAGGACCGCCGGGCGGCCGTCGGCAATCGCGATGCTGGGCGCGGGTTCGCGCGGGCCGCGGGTGATGGAGGCGATGTCGCCCACGCGGACAACGCGGCCGGCGGCGTCTTCGCGCAGCACGATCTCGGCGATGCGGGCCAGCCCGTCGATCTCTCCCTCAAGGTTCAGCACCATGTCGGTGCCGTTGCTGCGGACCCGGCCGGACTGCACCTTGGCATCGGCTGCGGTGATCCTGGCCGCGATGGCATCCGCGGTCAGGCCCAGGCTGGCCGCAGCGCGCGGATCGACGGATACCAGCACCTCCTCCTCGGGGGTGCCGAACGTGTCTACCAGCTTGGTGCCGGGGACGTTACGCAAGCGGTCGGCCAGATCCTCGCCGAAGCGCGCCATGATCGGCAGCGGCACGCTGTCATGCGTCGCGGTCAGCGCGACGATGGCGGCATAGGTGCCGGCGCCGTCGCTGTTGACCTCTGCCGAACCGACGCCGGCGGGAAAGTCCTGCGCGGCATCGTCCACCGCGTCGCGGATCTCCGACCAGACCTGCTCGATCCGGTTGTCGGCCAGGGTTTCGACCAGCGTCACCGAGATCACCGAGATACCGGTGCTGGAGACCGAGTCGATCTCGTCGACCTCCGCGATGGGCCGAAGCTCGTCTTCGATTTCGGCGGTCACCAGCGCCTCCACCCGGGCCGGGTCGGCGCCGGGGAACGGCGTGGTGATGGTGGCGAAGAGGTTGGTGATCGTCGGATCCTCCTGCCTGCCGATGGAGAGCAGCGCGGACAGACCGGCGGAAACGATCACAAGCAGCGTCAGCGCGACGATGCGCGGCTGGCGGAAGGGCAGGGTTTCCATGACCTAGTCCTCCAGCGCGGCGACGGTCTGACCGGGGATGACACGGTGCGGGCCGGCGACGATCACGGTGATCGGGCCGTCGAACGTACCGCGGACATAGGCGCGGTTCTCGTCGGCATAAAGGATCTCCACCGCCTCTTGGCCCACCGTGCCGTCGGTTTCGGTCAGCACGGTCCACAAACCCTGCCGCCCTTCCTGCAACGCTGCGACCGGAACCCAGGCGCCGGTGGCGGCGATGGTTTGCGGCAACAGCGCGGCCACGGTTTCGCCATAGGGCAGGGTGCCGGTGTCGGGCAGGGCCACCATCACCGCCTGGGTTCGCGTGACCGGATCCAGATCAGGCAGAAGAGACGTGACCGTGCCGACCGTCTGCCGGTCGCCCAGGGCCAGCCGAACGGGCGTGCCGGGGGCCATGTCGCGGGCCAGTGCCGGCGGCAGGCCCAGACGCATCTCGGGCGCTGCGCTTGCCAACAGACGCACGATCGGCGTGCCGCTGGCGACCGTGACGCCGGTGTCGCCCATGCGCTGGGCAACGCGGGCGTCGAAGGGCGCGCGGATGACCGACTTGTCCAACCGGACATCGATACCCGCGATCACGGCGCTGGTCTGGGCGATGCGCGCCTCGATCTCCGCCTGTGAAAATCGGGCGTCGTCGTAGGTCTGGGTGGGCACCGCGCCGCCTTCGACCAGCCGCTGGCGGCGCTGCGTGGTCAGCCGTGCCAGTTCGGCCTGCGCCCGCAGCGCCCGACGCGCGGCAACCTGGGCCTGCCGGTCCGTGACCAGCGTGCGGGTGTCGAGCCGGGCGATGATGTCGCCCGCGGCCACCGTATCGCCTTCCTCGACCAGGATCTGTTGCACTGTGCCGCCGAGTTCGAACGCCAGATCGGTGCTTTCGCGCGCCTCGATCTGGCCGATGAAGGCGCGGTCCACGCTATAGCTTTCGGTCAGCGACAGATCGACCGTGCGCACGGGCACCGGCGGTGTCTGGACGGTGGACCGCGCGCTTTCAGCGCGCGTGGCGATCGCGCTGCTGCCCACCGCAACCGCGGCCACGGCCAGCGCGGTGGTCGCGGCGGTGATAGACAGGATGCCAATACGGCGTAGAAGGGAGGGGCGGGGTGGCGTGTTCATGGGGCGCTCCATGCGGTGGCCAATTGCGATGATGTCGGTGCGTCGATGTTAGAGTTGCTTACATATGTTAGAGATACTAACTTTGGCAAGCGGGCCAGCAAGCATTTTCTTTGAGGAGCCAGATGGCGGAAACCGTCCAGCGGAAAGATAGCTATCATCACGGGGACTTACGCCAACAACTTGTGATGGCGACCCGGGCATTGGTCGAGGAAAAGGGCCCTGACACTTTCTCCGTGTCGGAGGCCAGCCGCGCCGCGGGCGTGTCCAGTGCCGCGCCCTATCGCCACTTCAAGGACAAGCGCGAGTTGCTGGTTGCGGTGGCGATGGACGGTATGGCGCGGATGCGCGACCAGATGAAGGGCGCACTGCCGGCGCACCCGCCGGGCAGCCGCGAAAGCGTCACCGCGTTGGGTCAGGTCTATGTCGATTTCGCGCAAGCGGAGCCAGGCGTTTTCCGCCTGATGTTCGGGCTGACCGAAGCGCACGACGAAAGTGACGAGATGCTGGAATTGGGCCGGGCGACCTATGGCGTGCTTCTGGAAGAGGTGTGCAAGTACCTCCACAAGACCGAATTGGATGCGCAGGTCCAGGCCACCGGCTTTTCGCTGTGGACCATGGTCCACGGCATGTCTTTCCTGCTGATCGACCAGAAAGTCGACGTCGTCAAACTCACGCTCGACATCCCGCAGCTGCTGAGTGACAACACCGCGCGGCTGTTGGGCCAACGGCCCGCCGCCGCGCCCTGACGCAAGTGTCAGGAGCCTTGCGCGTATTCACGTTTTGTTCTTAACACAACGGGTGGGATTCCCGGCCCGCAGCGTTATGTATGGCGGCTGTGGCAGGAGGTGGGCATGGCCGATTTGAAAAGCATCGAAATTCGGGGCGCCCGCGAGCACAATCTGAAATCGGTGGATGTCGATATTCCGCGCGACAAGCTTGTGGTGATCACCGGCCTGTCGGGGTCGGGCAAGTCGAGCCTGGCCTTCGACACGATCTATGCCGAAGGGCAGCGGCGTTATGTCGAATCGCTGTCGGCTTATGCGCGGCAGTTTCTGGATATGATGCAAAAGCCGGATGTGGATCACATCTCTGGCCTGAGCCCGGCGATTTCCATCGAACAGAAGACGACCTCTAAAAATCCGCGTTCGACCGTGGGGACGGTGACGGAGATCTACGACTATATGCGGCTGTTGTTCGCGCGGGTCGGCACGCCCTACAGCCCCGCGACCGGCCTGCCGATCGAGGCGCAGCAGGTGCAGGACATGGTCGACCGGGTCATGGCGATGGAGCCCGGCACGCGGGTCTATCTGCTGGCGCCGATCGTGCGCGACCGAAAGGGCGAGTATCGCAAGGAATTCCTGGAACTTGCCAAGCAGGGCTTTCAGCGGGTCAAGGTGGATGGCGAGTTCCATGAACTCGACGCGCCACCGACGCTGGACAAGAAGTTCCGCCACAATATCGACGTGGTGGTCGACCGGATCGTCATCAAGGCGGGGATCGAGACGCGGCTGGCGGATTCCTTCCGCACCGCGCTGGACCTGGCCGACGGCATCGCCATTCTTGAGACCGCGGTGAAGAAGGGCGACCCGCAGCGGGTGACCTTCTCGGAAAACTTCGCCTGCCCGGTGTCGGGCTTTACCATCCCCGAGATCGAGCCGAGGCTGTTTTCGTTCAACGCGCCCTTCGGGGCCTGTCCCGAATGCGACGGGCTGGGGGCGGAGTTGTTCTTCGACGAACGCCTGGTGGTGCCGGATGAGAGTATCAGCCTGCTTGCCGGCGCGCTGGCGCCCTGGGCCAAATCCAAGTCGCCTTACTTCCGGCAGACCATCGAGGCGTTGTCCAAGCATTACGGGTTCGATCCGAAGAAGAAGTGGCGCGATCTGAAGCGCGAGGTTCAGCAGGTGATGCTGCACGGCTCGGCCGGGGAGAAGATCAAGTTTCGCTATGACGAAGGCGGGCGCGTGCACGAGATCACGCGCCCCTTCGAAGGTGTGATCCCGAACATGGAGCGGCGCTATCGCGAAACCGACAGCGCCTGGATCCGCGAGGAGTTCGAACGCTATCAGAACAACAGGCCCTGCGGTGCGTGCGAGGGCTATCGCCTGCGGCCCGAGGCGCTGGCGGTCAAGATCGCCGACGCCCATGTCGGCCAGGCGGTCGAGATGTCGATCAAGGAGGCACTGGCCTGGATCGAAACGGTGCCCGCCAGCCTGACCGCGCAGCGCAACGAAATCGCTCAGGCAATCCTGAAAGAGATCCGTGAGCGGCTGGGATTTCTGGTGAATGTCGGCCTGGACTATCTGACGCTGTCGCGATCCGCCGGTACGCTGTCGGGGGGCGAGAGCCAGCGCATCCGGCTGGCGAGCCAGATTGGCTCTGGCCTTACGGGTGTGCTGTATGTGCTTGACGAGCCGTCCATCGGGCTGCATCAGCGCGACAATGACCGGCTGCTGGCGACGCTGAAGAACCTGCGCGATCAAGGCAACACGGTGATCGTGGTCGAACACGACGAAGAGGCGATCCGCGAGGCGGACTATGTGCTGGATATCGGCCCCGGCGCCGGCGTGCATGGCGGGCAGATCATCGCGCATGGCACCCCGGCGAAGATCGCGAAGGCCAAGGGCTCGATCACCGGGGATTATCTGGCCGGACGGCGGGAGATCGGCGTGCCGGTGGACCGCCGCCCGGGCAATGGCAAGGCGCTTGTGGTGGAGGGCGCGACGGGCAACAACCTGCGCGACGTGACCGCGACCTTTCCGCTGGGCACGTTTACCTGCGTGACCGGGGTGTCGGGCGGGGGCAAGTCGACGCTGACCATCGAGACGCTGTTCAAGACCGCCTCGATGCGGCTGAACGGAGCGCGGCAGACGCCGGCGCCCTGCCGCACGATCAAGGGGCTGGAGCATCTGGACAAGGTCATCGATATCGACCAGCGCCCCATCGGCCGCACGCCGCGGTCGAACCCGGCCACCTATACCGGGGCGTTCACCCCGATCCGCGATTGGTTCGCCGGCCTGCCGGAGGCGAAGGCCCGCGGCTATAAGCCCGGGCGGTTTTCCTTCAACGTCAAAGGTGGGCGTTGCGAGGCGTGCCAGGGCGATGGCGTCATCAAGATCGAGATGCATTTTCTACCGGACGTCTATGTGACCTGCGAGACGTGCCAGGGAAAACGGTATAATCGGGAGACGCTGGAGATTTTGTTCAAGGGCAAGTCGATTGCCGACGTGCTGGACATGACGGTGGAGGACGCGGAGCAGTTCTTCTCTGCCGTGCCGTCGATCCGCGAAAAGATGTCGGCGCTGATGCGTGTGGGCCTGGGCTATATCAAGGTCGGCCAGCAGGCGACGACGCTTTCCGGCGGCGAGGCTCAGCGTGTCAAGCTTTCCAAGGAGTTAAGTAAACGTTCAACTGGACGAACATTGTATATATTGGACGAGCCCACCACCGGTCTTCATTTTGAAGATGTTAAGAAGTTGCTGGAAGTATTGCACGAGTTGGTGGACCAGGGAAACACGGTGGTGGTCATCGAGCACAATCTGGATGTCGTCAAAACGGCGGATCATATCATCGACATCGGCCCGGAAGGGGGCGATGGCGGTGGCCAGATTGTGGCGACAGGCGCGCCCGAACACATAGTGACGGTGTCGAAAAGTCATACCGGTCAATATCTTGCGGCCTTGTTAAAGACCGGGAAGATCGCGGCCGAATGATCATCAGAACTTCGTCAAGCCGTCGAATTCCTGCCCCGACCCAAGCCTAAGGTATAGGCAGAGTGTGGTGAGAGAGTCAGAGGGGCATAATCATGTCTGTTAAATCGCGTGTGTCGGACAAGACCAGCGCCGGTGAAAAATTCGTAGCGATCACCTTCGTTCTTTGTGCAAGCGTTGCCGTGTTTATCGGCATGCACAAAAAAGACATCGAAGAGGGTCGTTTTATGGAAGTCGTGGCGTCGTATCTAGAGTCCTGAGTTTCAGGGTATTCGTTTCTTTTGCGAGTGGCTGGCCGCGGTTTTCCGCGGCCTTTCGTTATCAGCTCTCCCGACCGTTTCCGTGGAAATAGGGGTAGAGACTTGAGAAATCCTTACCTTTACCCCCTTTTTCCACGAATTCCTCGTAAATCTGCATCGCAAATGTGCCAAGTTCGGTGCGAGCCCCGGTTTCTCTCGCGGCTGCTTGCGCCAGACGCAGATCCTTGAGCATCAATTCGGCGGCGAAACCGGGGCGATAGTCGTTGTCGGCCGGACTTTTCGGCCCGATCCCGGGCACCGGGCAATAGGTATTGACCGACCAACACGATCCCGAAGAGGTGGAGACGACGTCGAAAAGCCGTTCGGCCTCCAGGCCCAGTTTGCCGGCCATGGCGAACGCCTCGCATACGCCGATCATGGAAATGCCCAGGATCATGTTGTTGCAGATCTTGGCTGCCTGACCGGCGCCGGCGTCGCCGCAATGCACGGTCTTCTGCCCCATGACCTGGAACGCGGGCGCGGCCGCATCGAACGCCGCCGCGGAGCCGCCGGCCATGAAGGTCAGCGTGCCGGCCTCGGCGCCGCCGATCCCGCCCGACACAGGCGCGTCGACGAACCCGATTCCCGCCGCGCGCGCCCGATCGGCAACCGCGCGGGCGCTTTCCACATCGACCGTCGAACAATCGGCCACCGTGGCGCCTGCGCGCATCGCGGGCAGGATCTGATCCGCGACCGCGCGCAGGATCGCCCCGTCTGGCAGCATGGTGATGACCAGATCGCGGCCGCCGGCGGCGGTGGCGGCATCCTTTGCCGACGCCACGCCCTCCACCGTGATCCCGGCCACATCGAAGCCGGTGACGGCATATCCCGCGGCAGCCAGGTTGCGTGCCATCGGCGCGCCCATGTTACCCAGCCCGATAAAGCCGATGTCCATCTTCAAGCCTCCTCGAATGTCAGTGGCGGCGCGATCGGGCGCAGCATGGCGGAGACGGCGCTCAGCGGCACCGCCTCGACGTCGGCATGGCGCCAACGGGGCGCGCGATCTTTGTCGATGATCGCGGCGCGGATCCCCTCCACGAAATCGCCGTCCGAGGCGCTGCGCGCGGTGAAGCGGAACTCCATCTGCAGCGCCGGTCGTATGTCGTCGAAGGCGCGCACGCGGCGGACCAGCTCGACCGTGCAGGCGACCGACAGCGGGCAGCCCTTGCCGATGGCGGCCCTCGTCGCCGCGCCCCACGCCGTGTCGGGCAGCGCCCGCACGATATCGCCCGCATGCTGGCCGGCAAAGGCCGTGTCTATGATCGCGGCCTGTTCCGCCAAGGCGGAGGCCGGCGCAGGGCGCGCCATCGCATCGACCTGCGTCCAGTCGCCGGTGTCGATCAGCCGTGCAGTCAGCGCCGGCCAGTCAGCCTCGGGGATATAGTAATCGGCGAAACCGGCATGGATTGCGTCGGCGGCATCCATCCGGTGCCCGGTCATACCCAGATAGGTGCCCAGCATCCCCGGTGCGCGGGCCAAAATCAGCGATCCGCCGACATCCGGCACCAGCCCGACCGCACATTCCGGCATGGCGATGCGCGACGTGTCGCCCACCACCCGGTGCGAGCCGTGGCAGGAAATCCCAACCCCACCGCCCATAGTATAGCCCTGCATCATCGCAATGTAGGGCTTTGGAAAGTGGAACACTTTCGCGTTCATACGGTACTCGTCGCGCCAGAAGCGCCGGCCATAGTCGAAATCGCCGGCAGACGCGCTGTCGTACATCAATTGCAGATCGCCGCCGGCGCAGAACGCGCGGTCGCCCTGCGCGTCGATCAGCACGCAAGCGACCGCGTCATCGCCGGCCCAGTCGTCCAGCGCCGCTTCGATGGCCAGCCCCATATCATAGCTGAGCGCGTTCAGGGCATGCGGCCGGTCCAGCGTGATGCGTCCGATCCGCCCCTCTTTGCGGATATGGATGTCGGTCATGCCGCGCGGTCGGCCAACAGGTGGCGTGCCGTGATCAGGCGCATGATCTCGTTGGTGCCCTCCAGGATCTGGTGGACGCGCAGATCGCGCACGATCTTCTCGATGCCATAGTCGCTGAGGTAGCCATAGCCGCCATGGATCTGCAGCGCCTCGTTGGCGACCCTGAAGGCGACATCGGTGACGAACCGCTTGGCCATGGCGCAGTGTTTGGTCGCATCGCGCGCGCCTTGGTCGTATTTCCAGGCCGCCTGGCGCAGGAACACACGGGCGGCCTGCAACTCGATTTCCATGTCCGCCAGCTTGAATTGCAGGCTTTGCAGCTGGTCCAGGGGCCCGCCGAATGCCTTGCGTTCGCCGGCATATCGAAGTGCGGCGGTCAGCGCCGCCTGGGCGCCGCCCAAGGCGCAGGCGGCGATGTTGAGCCGGCCGCCATCCAACCCCTCCATGGCATAGCTGAAGCCCGCGCCCTCTTCGCCCATCAGGTGGTCGGCGGGTACGACACACGCGTCAAGTTGCACCTGCGCCGTGGGTTGCGCGCGCCAGCCCATCTTGCGTTCGTTGGCGCCGAAGCTCAGACCCGGGCTGCCATCCTCGATCAAAAGCGCAGAGATGCCCTTGGGCCCGTCTTCCCCGGTGCGGCACATCACGATGTAAAGGTCGGAATAGCCACCACCGGAGATAAACGCCTTGGTCCCCGAGACCCTGTAGCCGTCATTGGTACGCTCGGCCCGGGTACGCAAAGCGGCGGCATCCGAGCCCGATCCGGGCTCGGTCAGGCAGTAGGACAGGATCTTGCGCATCGCCCCGACCTCGGGCAGCCAGGCGTCGCGGATCGCGTCGGTGCCGTACCTGGCGATCATGTTCGCGCACATGTTGTGGATCGACAGGAATGCCGCGATCGAAGGACACGCCATCGACAGCGCTTCGAAAACCAGGGTCGCGTCCAGGCGGGTGAGCTCGGCACCGCCCTGCGCTTCGGGCACGTAGAGCGTGGCGAGCCCAAGCTCGGCCGCATCCTCGAACACCGTGCGCGGCATTTGCGCGGTCGCGTCCCAGTCCAGCGCATGGGGTGCGATCCTGTCCTGCCCGAAGGCATGCGCCATGTCGAAGACGGCGGTTTGTTCTGCGGAGAGTTCGAAATCCAAGCCGGCGCCCCCTCGTGTCACTGCCCGCCCTTATAGGCGCGGCGGCCCGGGGCGGTCGACATAAAAACCCGCCGCGGTGGGGCGCGGCGGGTTGCCTGGGCGGGGTAGGAGGGGATCGTTAGAAAAGGCGGTTGTCGATAACGATCCCGCCGCCGAGGATATTGATCTGCGCGTCAAGCAGAGGGCCGAGTTCAAGGGTAGGGCCCAGCGGGTCGGGGCGGCCGCGCTGGCTGTTCAGGTCGCGTTGGATCAGTCCGGTCATGCCGATGCCGACACCGATATGGTCGCGTCGATTGTCGGACGTCAGTTCAGAGATGAAGCCGCTATTGCTGCGGGTGGACAGGACCGACTGCGCAGTGGCGATTTGCGGCAGGGCCAGCAGGGCGATGAGGATCAACAGGCGCATCGGGTTCTCCTTAGGGTGCCGTATCGTAGGCGGGGCGCCGAAACCGGTCTTTCGCGAAACGTGGGATTCACTTCACGATTAGATGAGCCGCCCGCCCCGGGGTGAGGGCGGGCGGGGGCCGATCACTTGCCGACGTTGATGAAGCCGCTGGTCGCTTCGTTGCCGGTGAAGACCTGCAGCTTGAAGGTCTGGGGGTCGCGGCGCAGCCGGCCCGAGGTGATTTCGGCTTCCAGCAGGGCCTGGGCGCGGGCCTCGGCCTCGCGTTCGGCATCGAGCCGGTCCTGCTGCAGCATGATAAAGGCGTCGCGGTCGGCCTGAGCCTGGGACGAGAAGAAGGCCTCGCGTTCGGCGCTGTCGCCGAAGACGGAGAACCGGCCGTCCGCTTGAGCGCCGCCTGCGGTCAGGGCGATGGCGGTCAGGGCGAGGGCGGTGGTGAGAGTGCGGCGCATGATTTGTCTCCTTGGTTCGTCGCTGAGTGTTCGTCGTTGCGTGTTCGTCTTTGCGATGACGGACAAATTGGCGACGCCACAGCGGAAAACCAGAGACCTCTCGAAACCGTCAATTCATTGTAGGAATTGAAAATTCGGCACCCTCTTTTATGCCGGATGGCCAGCGCGCGGTGACGGTTTTCGTGCGCGTATAGAAGCGGAATGCATCCGGGCCATGCTGGTTCAAATCCCCGAAACCCGATTTCTTCCACCCGCCAAATGTATGATATGCAAGGGGAACTGGGATCGGGACGTTAATTCCGACCATGCCGATATTCACCCGCGCGGCGAAATCTCGGGCGGTGTCGCCGTCACGTGTGAATATCGCGGTGCCGTTCCCATATTCGTGATCCATCGCCAATCCCAGCGCCTCCTCGTAGGAATTCGCACGGACGGTTGATAATACGGGCCCGAATATTTCAGTCTTATAGATGTCCATTTCGCGGGTGACGCGGTCAAAAAGACAAGCGCCGACAAAAAAGCCGTCTTCATAGCCCTGCATTTTGAACCCGCGCCCGTCCACGACTAGGTCCGCGCCCTCCGTCACACCCCGATCGACCAGGCTGAGAACCCGTTCTTTCGCCGCTTCGGTCACGAGAGGGCCGAAATCCACGTCCGCGCCGGCGGTGTAGGGGCCGATCTTCAGCGCCTCTACCCGCGGTGCGAGCTTCTGGATTAGCCGGTCCGCGGTGTCTTCGCCTACGGGCACCGCGACCGAGATCGCCATGCAGCGTTCCCCGGCAGCGCCATAGCCGGCTCCGACCAGGGCATCGACGGCCTGGTCCATATCCGCGTCCGGCATGACGATCATGTGGTTCTTGGCGCCGCCGAAGCACTGCACCCGTTTGCCGTTCGCGCAGCCGCGGCCATAAATGTACTCGGCGATCGGGGTAGAGCCCACGAACCCGACCGCGCCGATGGCAGGATGGTCGAGGATCGCGTCGACCGCCTCCTTGTCGCCATTGACCACCTGCAGGATGCCGGCGGGCAGCCCGGCCTCCATCATCAACTCCGCCAGCATCAGCGGCACCGAAGGGTCGCGTTCCGACGGTTTCAGGATGAAGGCGTTGCCGCAGGCGATGGCGGGGCAGAACTTCCACATCGGGATCATGGCGGGAAAGTTGAACGGCGTGATGCCTGCGGCGACGCCGATCGGCTGGCGCAGCGAATACATGTCGATACCCGGGCCGGCGCCATCGGTATAGTCGCCCTTCAACAGATGCGGCGCGCCGATACAGAACTCCGCCACCTCGAGCCCGCGGATCACATCGCCCTTTGCATCGGGCAGGGTCTTGCCATGTTCCCGGCTCAGCGCTTCGGCCAGATCGTCCATATTGCGATGCAATAGATCGACGAACTTCATCAGCACCCGCGCGCGGCGCTGCGGGTTGGTCGCAGCCCATTCGGGCTGGGCGGCGGCCGCGCCGGCGACCGCTGCCTCCAACTCGGCCGCACTGGCCAGCGGCACCTTGGCTTGAACTTCGCCCGTTGCCGGGTTGAAGACGTCGGCAAACCGCCCCGACCTGCCCGCGACGCGCTGGCCGTTGATGAAGTGACTGAGTTCCTGCATGGCATGCGCTCCCCGGGTATGTGCTTTTCGCCGTATCTTAGCAGCGCGCGTCGGCCCACGACAGGGCCAAAATAGACCGTTGGGGCGGCGCGCTTGACAGACCGGACCGCCGTGACCGACGCTTCGGCCCTGACGATCATCAGCCAGGGGGCCAGCCATGACCGTTCGCAAGATCCTCAAGTCCAAGGGGTCTACCGAGATCCTGACCATCACGCCCGATGCCAAGGTGTCCGACGCCACCCGCATCCTGTCCGAGCGCAGCATCGGCGCGCTCATCGTTTCGGCAGACGGCGAAAGCCTGAATGGCATGCTGTCCGAGCGCGACGTCTTGCGCGAGTTGGGCAAGCGCGGCCCGGGGTGCCTGAACGATCCGATTGCCGATCTGATGACCCGGCGCGTGGTCACCGCGTCACTGCAGGACACGGCGGTACGGGCGCTGGAAAAGATGACCGCCGGCCGTTTCCGCCATCTGCCGGTGGTCGATGACGGGCGAATGGTCGGCGTCATCTCGATCGGCGACGTGGTCAAGTACCGCATCGAAGAGGTTGTCGCCGAAAACACCGCGCTGACGGATATGATCGTGGGCCATGGCTGATCCGCGCACGGCTTGACGGCGGCAGGGATTTCCTGTGCTGTCAGGTCGGGCAAGTGAACCGGGGCAGGGCGAGAAGATGCGCATCGGACTATACCCGGGCACGTTTGACCCGATCACCTTGGGTCATTGCGACATCATCCGCCGCGCCTGTGCCCTGGTGGACCGTCTGGTGATCGGGGTTGCGATCAACCGGGACAAGGGGCCGATGTTCTCGTTGGACGAACGCGTCGACATGATCACCACCGAAACCGAACCGGTCGCCCGCGACACCGGGGTGGAGATCGTGGTCCATGCGTTCGAGAACCTGCTGATCGACTGCGCGCAGGAGGTCGGCGCCTCGGTGATTATCCGCGGCCTGCGCGCGGTGTCGGATTTCGAGTACGAGTTTCAGATGGTGGGCATGAACCGCGCCATGGACGACCGGATCGAGACCGTGTTTCTGATGGCCGACGCCCATTACCAGTCCATCGCGTCGCGCCTGGTCAAGGAGATCGCGCGGCTGGGCGGCGACATTTCGCCTTTCGTTCCCGACCCGGTGGCGGCGGCGATCAAAGCGAAATATGCCGCGTAAGACGCTTTTGAGGAGAGCCCATGCCCGCTTTTGACGATCCCGAGAACACGCTGATCATCACGCTGAAGGACGGCGAGGTGGCGCTGCAGCTTCTGCCCGACGTGGCCCCGCTGCATACCGAACGGGTCAAGCAGCTGGCCCGCGACAAGGCCTATGACAATGTCGCCTTCCACCGGGTGATCGACGGGTTCATGGCGCAGACCGGCGATGTGGCCCATGGCGACATGGAGGATGCGTATGACCCGCGCCGCGCCGGCACCGGCGGGTCGGGTCTGCCGGATCTGAAGGCTGAGTTTTCCAAGGTGCCATTCGACCGCGGCGCCCTGGGCATGGCACGGTCGGCCAATCCCAATTCGGCCAACTCGCAGTTCTTCATCATGTTCGCCGAGGGGCATTTTCTGAACGGCCAATACACCAATTTCGGAAGGGTGATCGCTGGCATGGAACACGTCGACAACATTACGCGCGGCGAACCGCCGGCAAATCCAGATCGTATGGTGACCGTGCGCGTCGCCGCGGATGTCGCGGCATGATCCGGCGCGCATTCATCGCGCTGAGCCTGGCCGCGTTTGCGGCCCCGGCTGGCGCCCAGGACGCAGGCGACACGTTGGTCATCGAAGTCGAGGGTGCGGCCAACGGCACCGTGCAGATCGAACTTCTGCCCGACGCCGCGCCCCTACATGTGGAACGGCTCAAGACGCTGGCGCGCGAAGGCGCCTATGACGGCGTCGCCTTTCACCGCGTCATCGACGGGTTCATGGCGCAGACCGGCGATGTCGAACACGGCACCCGCGACGCTTTCGCCGCTGGCCGCGCCGGCACCGGTGGCTCCGCGCTGCCCAATCTGCCGGCGGAGTTCTCTGACATTCCGTTCGACCGTGGCGTTGTCGGTATGGCGCGCGCCCAGGACCCCAATTCGGCCAATTCGCAGTTCTTCATCATGTTCGACGAGGGCTACTTCCTGAACGGTCAGTATACGGTCGTCGGCCGCGTGGCCGAAGGCATGGAGGTCGTGGACCAGATCCAACGCGGCCAAGGCCAGTCCGGCGCGGTGCCTAACCCTGACTATATGGCTAGCGTCACCGTGCAGTAGGGCCGCTATCCAGGGCTTCGCGCGTTCGCCCCTGAAACGCTCCATCGGAGCGTTTCCCAGACGGGGCTCACCCCCTCCGCCGTGCTCGGAATGCGCACGGCTAGCGCAGCGTCACCAGCGCGTGGCGCTTCTTGCCGGCCGACAACTTGACCGTGCCGGCCACCGTGTCGCGGGGCACCATCAGCCCGCTGTCGGAAACCGGGGCGTCCTGCAGTCGCGCGCCGCCATCGGCGATCAGCCGTTTCGCCTCCTTGCCCGAAGCGGCAAGACCGGCGCGCACGAACAACTGCACGATGGATATTCCACCCGCGTCGACATCCGCCGGATCGAGCGTCACCTTGGGCAGGTCCGCCCCAACACCGCCGGCCTCGAACACCTCGCGTGCGGTCGACTCTGCGGCGGCCGCCGCCGCCGCGCCCCGGCAGAGCGCCGTCACCGCGTTGGCCAGTTGGATCTTGGCCTCGTTGACCTCCGCGCCCGCCAGCGCGCCCAGCCGGTCGCATTCGGCGAGGTCCAGTTCGGTGAACAGCTTCAGAAACTTGCCCACATCCGCATCGGGCACGTTGCGCCACCACTGCCAGAAGTCGAAATCGGCCATCATGTCCGGGTTCAGCCAGACCGCGCCATCGGCCGATTTGCCCATCTTTTTGCCATCGGCGCGGGTGACCAGTTGCGAGGTCACGCCGAACGCCTCCGCCGCCTCCACCCGGCGGATCAGATCGGCGCCGGAGACGATATTGCCCCACTGATCCGATCCGCCCATCTGCACGGTCACGCCATGGCGGCGGTAAAGCTCCAGGAAATCGTAGGATTGCAGCAGCATATAGTTGAATTCGATGAAGCTCAGCGGCTGCTCGCGGTCCAGACGCGACCGGATGCTTTCGAAACTCAGCATGCGATTGACCGAAAAGTGCCGGCCGATATCGCGCAGAAAGTCGATGTATTTCAGCCGGTCCAGCCATTCGGCATTGTCGGCCATCAGCGCGTCCGTGGGCCCGTCGCCGAAATCCAGGTAGCGGCCGAACACGGTCCGGATGGAGGCCATGTTGGCCGCGATCTGATCGGTAGAGATCAGCCGCCGCATCTCGTCCTTGCCGGACGGATCGCCGACCTTGGTTGTGCCGCCCCCCATCAGCGTGATCGGCTTGTGCCCGGTGCGCTGCCACCAGTGCAGCATCATGATCTGCACCAGATTGCCGATATGCAGCGAGGCCGCGGTCATGTCGAACCCGATATAGGCCGTCACCGTGCCGCCGCGCAGCGCGGTGTCCAGCCCCTCCATATCCGAGCAGTCGGCCAGAAAGCCGCGGGACTGCATCTGGTGAAGGAATTCGGAGCGGGGGGTGAAGGTCATTGCGGTTTCCCGGCATTCGGGGTTTCGTCACGCATCAATAGCGCAACGGCGGGCGAAGGGAAGGGCGATGGCGGCGGGAGACCCGGTCTGGGCTGTGGGGCTGATGACGGGCACGTCGATGGACGGGATCGACGCCGCGGCACTGCTGACCGACGGGGTGGAAGTGCGGGGCTTCGGCCCGAAACGCTTCACCCCCTTCGCCGAGGATCTGGCCGCCGGTTTGCGCGGTGCGCAGGGGCTTTGGCCGGGCGCCGCGGGGCTGGAGGAACTCAGTGCGGCGCTCGATGCCGCGCATGCCGACGCTCTGACCTATTTCCCGACCACGGAATTGGTCGGCTATCATGGCCAGACACTTGCCCATGACCCGGCCGGCCAGCGTAGCCACCAGTTGGGCGATGGCGCCGCCTTGGCGCGCAGCGCGGGCAAGCCGGTGGTGTGGGATTTCCGTAGTGCCGATCTGGCAAGCGGCGGAGAGGGCGCGCCACTGGCGCCGTTCTTCCACCACGCCTGCGCCCGGCTTTTGGGGCTGGAAGGGCCGGTGGTGTTCGTCAATGTCGGTGGTGTCGCCAATGTCACCTGGGTCGATCCGCTGATGAAGCGACCCGAGGCGTCCGGCGCGCTGATGGCCTTTGACACCGGCCCGGGAAACGCGCCGCTGGACGATCTTTGCGTCCGTCGGGGGCTGGGCGCCATGGACCGCGGCGGCGCCCTGGGCCTGGGTGGGCGCGCCGACCCCGCCGTGATCGCGCGCGCCCTCAACGATCCGTTCATCGACCGCGCGCCGCCCAAATCGCTGGATCGCAATGCCTTCGCCTGGCTGGAGGAAGCGGTGGCCGGGCTGCCCGACGCCGATGCGGCGGCGACGCTGGCGGCCACATCCGCCGCGCTGATAGGCGCCGCGGCGCGGCATTTCCCCGACCGCCCGGCGCGCTGGCTGGTCTGCGGCGGCGGTCGGCACAATGTCGCGCTGATGCGCCAGATCGCGGCGCAAACCAACGCGCCGGTGGAGCCGGTCGAAAGCGTTGGTCTGGACGGCGACTTCTTGGAGGCACAGGCCTTCGCCTATCTGGCCGTGCGCGTGGCAAACGACCTGCCGACTTCCGCCCCCACGACCACCGGTGCCCGACTGCCGGTCAGCGGCGGACGGATCTCCGGTTAGCGGGCTTTACCGGCGCTTGCCGCATGGCTTGAGCTTTCGAAGGGGATCTTCGGGTCGTCGTTCCGGGAAGATGGTTGTCCTGTCGGCCGCACCATGCGCTGTTCCGGTTGCCCTTTCATGTCTTGCGTCTGTGGGTTTGGCTTTGGGGCAGAGCTTCGACAGGCATGCGGATGCCTGAAAGATCGGGACAGCCCTTCACCCGTTCTCCGACGCTGACTTCGACAGGTTCATTTCGGAGGAAGTGGTTTGTAGCAGGAGTATGGGTCGTGCCCGGTATCAACGCCCAAGCGGCTACTCTTTCGGAGCGCCGGGGGTAGCAAAAGCCGAACCAAGACATCTTGGACATAGCAAAATCAGGCGAAGACATCGTTTTCGTCATTAGGACCGCGCGCTTCACATCCATGAGGGGCGATAGCACCTGCGGAGGCGCAGCGACCGCCCTAGCGGTGCGTACCGGAGCGTTCGCGACTTGCACAACGCTTTGGGCCGCTGAATTGAGGCCGCAGACATCTCATGGGCGGGAAGTCTAGGCTCTTCTAGAAGAGCCAGCCTAAACGGGGCTGGGTTTGTCCTGCGCGAACGTGCGCCGGACGATATGCGCCGTCTCGGTCATTGTGCCGCGACCATTCCCGCCTGCTTGGGCGGGTTGGCCTCAAGATACAGCCGTAGGATGGGGTCAGCGTGTGGTCTCGGTCAGGCGGCGGCGGACATAGGCGTCCACCAAGCCGATCATGTCCTCCATGCCGGGTTCGTAGAAGTGGCCGGCGCCCTCTATGGTCTCGTGGGTGATGGTGATGCCCTTTTGCTGTTTCAGCTTGTCGGCCAGGTTGGTGATGTCGGCCGGCGGGACCACGCGGTCGGCGGTACCGTTCACGATCAGACCCGACGACGGGCAGGGCGCCAGAAAGCTGAAATCGTACATATTCGCCGGCGGGGAGACCGAGATGAAGCCCTGAATCTCCGGCCGGCGCATCAGAAGCTGCATGCCGATCCAAGCGCCGAAGGAAAACCCGGCCACCCAGCAGTTCTTAGCATTCGGGTTGAGCGCTTGAAGGTAATCGAGCGCCGAAGCGGCATCGGACAATTCGCCGACGCCCTGGTCGTATTCGCCCTGACTGCGCCCGACACCGCGGAAATTGAACCGCAGCACCGTGAACCCCATGTCATGAAAGGCATAGTGCAGGTTATAGACGACCTTGTTGTTCATCGTGCCGCCAAACTGCGGATGCGGATGCAGGATGATCGCTATAGGGGCGTCTTTGGACTTTTGCGGATGATACCGTCCTTCCAGGCGCCCTTCGGGACCCGGGAAGATGACCTCAGGCATGGACCACCTCGGAGCCGAAGCCGGAGCGATTGACGGAATCGCCGCGGCAACATAGAAACGTTCTAAATTCGAAACGGCCGCCGCCGCGTAGCGGGCTAGGTAGAGGCAATACACAATCCCGTCAACCGCAGCACCGGGGTGTTGACGCAGGGTACACCCGGGGAACGGTCGATCAAACGGAAGGGGCGCACGCCGTGAAGCTGAGCACCAAGGGGCGGTACGCGATGATCGCGCTGACCGATCTGGCCCGCGAAGGCGATGACCGGTTGGTTGCGCTGTCCGAGATCGCGGAGCGGCAAGGCATCTCTCTGGCGTATCTGGAGCAGCTTTTCGTCAAACTGCGCCGCGCCGAGATCGTCGAAAGCGTGCGCGGCCCCGGTGGCGGCTACCGCCTGGGCCGCCCGGCGGAGGCGATCCGGATCGCGGAGATCCTGGAGGCGGTCGACGAGACGATGGACGCGCTGAGCCGCGGCGCCGGCGCCTCGGGCGGCGTGGCCTCGGATGCGAACCGGCTGACCGAAAAGCTGTGGGAGCAGCTTTCGGCGCATGTCTATGTCTTCCTGCACCAGACCCGGCTGAGCGACATCGTCAACGATGCCATGGCGCCGTGTCCGGCGGTGCCGGCTTTTGTCGAGCTGGTCGATGAATAGGGCTGGCGTTTGGGTGCTTGGCGGGTGGCGGATGCCTCCGGCGGGAATATTTGTGGAACAAAGAAGCCCGTGGGATGGCCGCTTTGCGACAGGCCGGTCGTTGCTGGGTCGGCGGTTGTGAGCCGGGTTTACCTGGATTGGAACGCGACGGCGCCGCTGCGGCCCGAGGCGCGGGTGGCGATGCTGGCGGCGATAGATGTGGTCGGCAACCCGTCGAGCGTCCATGCGGAAGGGCGCGCGGCCAAGGCGATCGTGGAGCGGGCCCGGGCGCAGGTGGCCCGGCTGGTGGGCTGTGACGCGGGCGAGGTCGTCTTCACCAGCGGGGCGACCGAGGCGGCGGGGCTTGTGTTGCGGTCGCATATCGACGCCGTCTGTGTCAGCGACGCCGAGCATGACGCTGTCTATGAACAGGCGCGCGGCGTCAGACAGACCGTGTTTGCGCGGCCAGGCGAAAGCGGCCGGCATCCGGACAGTGCGTTTGACGATCGTTCGGCCGAGATCGACTTGACCGGTGGGTTGTTCGCGGTCGCGGCTGCGAACGGAGAGACCGGTGTCGTGGAGGACGCGCCGCGCATTGCCGGACGCGCGGCGTCCGTGGAAGCCGGGTTTCTGACGGATGCGGTTCAAGTCATTGGGAAGATGGCATTTCATTTCCGTGCCGTGGGCGCGGACTACGCGTTGTGTTCGGGGCACAAGATCGGCGCGCCGAAGGGAACCGGCGCTTTGCTGCTGAAGGCCGGCGTCGATCTTCCGGCGCCCGTGCCGGGCGGCGGCCAGGAAATGGGCCGCCGGTCGGGCACTGAGAACGTCATCGGCATCGCCGGGTTCGGCGCGGCGGCGGAGGCGGCGCTGCGCGATCTAGAGGCCGGGATCTGGGAGCGGGTCGAAAAACTTAGAAATATTCTAGAAGAGAGCCTGGAAGCCGCGGCGCCTGAGCTTATTATCTTTGGAAAAGAAGCACCTCGGCTGCCGAACACGTCTTGTTTTGCCATCCCCGGATGGAAGGGCGAGACCCAGGTGATGCAAATGGATCTGGGAGGGTTCGCGATCAGCGCGGGCTCGGCCTGTTCCAGCGGCAAGGTCAAGGAAAGCCGGGTGCTGCGCGCGATGGGGTTCGATGGCCTGACCGCGTCGAGCGCGATCCGGGTCTCTATGGGACCCACGACGACGGAAGACGAGGTGCTGGGTTTCGCCCGCACCTGGACGGACCATTACCGGCGCTGGCGGCAGCGCGCGGCGTAACCCGTAGGATGGGGTTCAACCCCATCCTACAGACCCGCTTGTAGCGGCGTTGGAGGAGAAGACGATGGCGGCACTGGATGCGAGCAAGACGGCGACCGAAGTTCAGGTCCGCGAGGGCGTGGACCGCGAAACCGTCGAGGCGGTCCGGTCCGTAGGGGAGCGGTACAAGTATGGCTGGGCCACCGATGTGGAAATGGAGTACGCGCCCAAGGGGCTGAACGAAGACATCGTGCGCCTGATCTCTGACAAGAATGGCGAGCCGGAGTGGATGACCGAATGGCGGCTGGAGGCTTATCGCCGCTGGCTGCAGATGGAAGAGCCTGCCTGGGCGATGGTCGACTATCCGCAGATCGACTTCCAGGATCAATACTACTACGCCAAGCCCGCCTCGATGAAGGAGAAGCCGAAATCCTTGGATGAGGTCGATCCGGAATTGCTGGCGACCTATGAGAAACTGGGCATCCCGCTGAAAGAGCAGATGATCCTTGCGGGTGTCGAGGGTGCAGGCGATACGCCGGCCGAGGGGCGCAAAGTGGCCGTGGACGCGGTGTTCGACAGCGTATCGGTGGGCACGACCTTCAAGGACGAGTTGGCCAAGGCGGGCGTGATTTTCTGTTCGATTTCCGAGGCGATCCAGGATCATCCGGACCTGGTGCGCAAGTACCTGGGCTCGGTCGTTCCGCAATCGGACAATTTCTATGCCACGCTGAATTCAGCGGTCTTTTCTGACGGATCCTTCGTCTATGTGCCGCCCGGCGTGCGCTGCCCGATGGAGTTGAGCACCTATTTCCGCATCAATGCGGAGAACACCGGCCAGTTCGAACGCACGCTGATCATCGCCGACAGGGGCTCTTACGTCAGCTATCTGGAGGGCTGCACCGCGCCGATGCGCGACGAAAACCAGTTGCACGCGGCGGTCGTGGAAATCGTCGTGCTTGAGGATGCGGAGGTGAAGTACTCCACCGTCCAGAACTGGTATCCAGGCGATGAAGAGGGCCGCGGTGGGATCTATAACTTTGTCACCAAACGCGCCGATTGCCGCGAGGCGCGGGCCAAGGTGATGTGGACGCAGGTCGAGACCGGCTCGGCGGTGACCTGGAAGTACCCGTCCTGCATCCTGCGCGGCGACGACACGCAGGGCGAGTTCTATTCCATCGCCATCGCCAACAATATGCAGCAGGCCGACACCGGCACCAAGATGGTGCATCTGGGCAAGAACACCAAGAGCCGGATCGTCTCGAAGGGGATCAGCGCGGGTCGGGCGCAGAACACCTATCGCGGCCTCGTGTCGATGCATCCGCGGGCCAAGAATTCGCGCAACTACACGCAATGCGATAGCCTGCTGATCGGCGACACCTGCGGGGCGCATACGGTTCCTTACATCGAATGCCGCAACAACTCCTCCCGCGTAGAGCATGAGGCGACGACCTCGAAGGTCGATGACGACCAGCTGTTCTACTGCCGCCAACGCGGTATGGACGAGGAAGAGGCCGTGGCGCTGGTGGTCAACGGCTTCTGCAAGGAGGTGCTGCAGGCGCTGCCGATGGAGTTCGCCATGGAGGCGCAGAAGCTGGTGGCGATCAGTCTGGAGGGGAGTGTTGGTTAGGAGCTCTAGCGAGCCTATGAAGTGGGAAATGGTAATCGCTCAGCTTTTTTGCGCGTAGCTCGGCTTTGGTTGTCCGCCGATCGACGCTTTTTACTACCCGGATAAAGACGATCTAACAGTGTATCGCGAGTTCCCAAATGTCGGCAGCTTGGAAAACGGTCGCTCAACAGTTATCGCCGCGGCGACAGCCGACGGGGATCCTTTGCTAATGCCGGGCGACTATGAATGTGGTGTTGGGCCGTTAAGTAAGGGTGGCGGAGAACTTAGAGTTTCTAGGGAAACAACCCGATGACCGATAACCCTGTTCAAAACATCCATGACACCCAAGGCTTTCCCATGGCGCCGCAGCAGGGGTCGGAGAACTTCGCCGCAACCGTCGCCTCCTTCGGGCACAAGATCGGCCTGAAAGGGCTGGGGGTGATGTACATTCAGGTGGACCCCGGCAAGCGCGGCTTCCCGTTTCACAACCACCTGGGCAATGACGAGATGTTCGTGATCCTCGAAGGCGAGGGCATCTATCGCTTCGGCGACCAAGAACACCCCGTGAAGGCTGGCGATGTCTGCGGCGCCCCGCGCGGCGGGCCCGAAACCGCGCATCAGATCATAAACACCGGCGACAAGCCGCTGAAATATCTTGGTATTTCCACCGCAAACGATCCGGATATCTGCGAATATCCCGACAGCGGCAAGTTCGCCGCCATCGGCATCGCGCCGGGCACTTCCTTTATGGACGCGCATCTGCGCGTTGTGGCCAAACGCGAAGACGGTCGCGACTATTGGGAAGGCGAGGCACTGTGAGACGCTTAATAGAACCCACGCGGTCGCCGCGTTTGCACCGGCCCGGCAACCGAGCGGGATATGCGCCGGGGCTCGGGGGTCCGGTGACTTGGATGCGCGGGCTGACGGTGGGCTTTCGCGCCGAAAGTACGGCCCGTGTTGCAGACGGCGGGAGGCCATGTCGTGCTGACGCACGGGCGCCTGTCGGCGGACTCAAGGGACGGGACGACGTCAGACGCCGCCCGACCGGGCCCTGCGGCGCACCACAGAGACACGGTGCCGGTTGTTACGGAGAACGGCGTTGCTAAATGACCCGGCGCAACGTGAACAGCCGATCCGGCTTTTTTGGTGGCGGCAGAAACCGAATTTCGGCGATGGGATCAATCCGCGACTTGTATCTCACTTCTTCGAGCGCGAGGTGGTGTGGTCGCATCGGCAGACGGCGGAACTGATCGCGGTTGGAAGTCTGATCCCGATGTTGAAGGACCGCCTGCTGGATGAAAATCCACCGATTGTCTGGGGCAGCGGATCGCTGCATCACCCGGAGTTTCTGAGACAGATCGACCGCGTTGACAATTTCCTCGCGATCCGTGGCTACCTCTCTGCATCGGAGTTGTCCGACTTTCGCGGCCCCTATGGCGACCCGGCGCTGCTCTGCCCCCGTGTGGAACCGAAAGCTGAGAAAACCCAACAAGTCGGCGTGGTGCCCCATCACATGCAATGGGCGGATCAAGCGTTCATAGATGCTGTTTCCGCGAATGGCGCCATGCTCATCGACGTGCGCTTGAAGGATCCTTGGGAAGTCGTAAGGCAAATTTCGAGTTGCGCGCGCGTGTTCTCGAACAGCCTGCACGGGTTGATCGTGGCCGATGCCTACCGGGTGCCCAACTATTGGTTGGATGGCCCCCGGTTTGGCAGCCATTACAAGTTTTTCGACTACTTTCACACGGTGGGCCGCAGAGACAAAAGGCCGATGTCGCTGGATGAGTGTTTCGCAAACGGCGACGTTGACCTTGCGTATCAGGAAAACCTTCCGGCGATGGAGGACGCGCTTTTGGGGGCGATCCCCAAATCGCTTCACACATGAGGGGACCGATGATCCTGACCACCACACCAAATATCGAGGGCCACCGGATCACCGCCTATCACGGCGTCGTCGTGGGCGAGGCGATCCTGGGCGCCAATATCGTCCGCGATCTGTTCTCGGGCATCACCGACATCATCGGCGGGCGGTCTTCGGCCTATGAGAAGTCGCTGCAGGAGGCGCGCGACACGGCCATGCGGGAGTTGAGCGAACGCGCCGTAGCTGCGGGCGGCAATGCCGTGGTCGGCATCGATCTGGACTACGAGGTCGTGGGCAACTCTATGCTCATGGTCTCCGCCTCTGGGACCGCGGTCTCTACGGTGGCAGGGTAGCGCCAGAGTAACGCAAGACGGAGACCGACATGCCCTTTCTTGGCGCATCCATCATCGCTGGTTTGATCTTTTTCGTGCTCAACTTCTTGTCGAGCCTGTGGCTCGACGGCCCCAATGTGACCACAATGTCCGCTCTGATAGAAGCAATTTTGAAGACTGCCGTTTTTTCGACAATGTTCCATTACCTCCATAACTGGATCGCGAAACTGTTTCGCTGGTACCGGCTGGACGACCCGAATGCCAAGCATCGGTTCGACCGCACGCCGGCGCTGGACCAGGTGCGCGAACAGGAGTGAGATGGAGGGACACATGGCAACGACGTATCGCGGCACGGCAGTGATCGAGCCGGAATCCGACGCGCCGCAGCGGGGTATTTTCGCGCGCCTGCTGAGGCTGATCTTTGGGGTGGTGCTGGGTCTGGCCGCGGCGGCCTATCTGATCGCCAACCCGCAGCTACTGACCGGGCTGGCTGGGATTTACGAAAGCCGCGTCGACCGGCTTCCCGAGCAGTATATTCCCTACGCCTTTCCGGCGCTGATGGTGGTTGCGGTGCTGCTGTTATACGCGCTGCGCGGCGTGATATTCCGGAACGCGATCTTCTACGGTGCGGCACTTGGTGCCCTTCTATGGGTTCCGTTCGGAAACCATATCCTAACCGCGGCGCCGCAGGTCGAAACGGCCATGCCGAGCTTGCGCCCGGGTTTGGAGCGGTTGGTGCAGACCGATCCGCGGTTCGGCCAGGTACGTAACTGGGCAGAGACGCGACTGCCCGTGGAAACCATCGCTTCTCTTGGCGCGCAGACCGCCACGCAGGAGCCTCAGCAATAGGGAGACGACATGCTGGAGATCTCGAACCTGCACGTGAAGCTTGAGGAGGAAGACAAGCGCATCCTCAAGGGGGTCGATCTGACGGTCGACGCCGGTGCTGTGCATGCCATCATGGGGCCGAACGGTTCGGGAAAATCCACGCTGTCCTATGTGCTGTCGGGGCGCGATGGGTATGAAGTGACCGACGGTGCCGCGACGCTGGAAGGCGAAGACCTGCTGGAAATGGAGCCGGAGGAGCGGGCCGCCGCCGGCCTGTTTCTGGCGTTCCAATACCCGGTGGAAATCCCCGGCGTCGGCAACATGACCTTCCTGCGCACCGCATTGAACGGCCAGCGCAAGGCCCGCGGCGAGCCGGAGGTGAACGCGGCCGAATTTCTCAAGATCGTGCGCGAGACTGCGGCGAAACTGAAGATCGGTGACGACATGCTGCGGCGGCCGGTCAATGTCGGCTTCTCCGGCGGCGAGAAAAAGCGCAACGAGATCCTTCAGATGGCCGTGCTGCAGCCCAAGATGTGCATCATGGACGAAACCGACAGCGGGCTGGATGTGGATGCGATGAAGCTGGTGTCGGACGGCGTGAACGCGCTGCGCGATGCCGGCCGGTCCTTCCTGGTCATCACCCATTACCAGCGGCTGCTGGATCACATCAAACCCGATGTCGTGCATATCATGGCCGATGGACGCATCGTCAAATCGGGCGGACCGGAACTGGCTTTGGAGGTCGAACAGAACGGTTACGCCGATATTCTGAGCGAGGTCGCGTGATGGCGCTGCCCCAGGCCAAGGCCGATCTGGCCGGCGATCTTCTGTCCCGTCACAGCGTCGCACCCGCAGGCGGCGGTTGGGCGGCGGAGGCGCGGGCGCAGGCCGCGGCGCGGCTGCGGCAGATGGGCGGCCCGGTACGGCGGGACGAGTATTGGAAATACACCGACCCGCGCGCGCTGGCGCAAACCAACCCGCCCCGCGCGGCGGTAGCCGACGCAGAGGAACCCGTGCTGTTCGACGATCTGGATCGACTGCGGATCGTCTTTGTCGACGGCGTGTTCGACGCCACTCAGTCGGACCAACTCGCGCTGGAGGCGGTGAGCGTCGAGCCCCTGGCCGAGGCCATGCAATCCGACATTCACTGGGCACGCGAGGTCTATGGCCTGCTGGAGACGCGCGGCCAGGATCCGGTGCCGCGCCCGTTGGCGGCGTTGAACACTGCGGTGGCGGGGCAGGGTATGGCAATCCGGGTGTCTGGTGCCGCGCCCAAGCCGATCGCGTTCGAGTATCGGCAGGGCAGCGACGGCTCTGACGCGGTGATCCATCATGTCGTCAAAGTCGAACCGGGCGCCACCGTGACCGTGATCGAGACCGGCACCGCGGGCGCACGGCTGAACACCTGTATGGAAATGGAGATCGGCACCGGCGCCGCGTTTCACCATGTCCGCGCGCAGGGCCGGGATCACGATCGCCATGCGGCGACGCATCTGTTCACGCGGCTGGCGGCGGAGGCGCTGTTCAAGTCGTTTACGCTCACGGTGAACGGTGTGCTGACCCGCAACGAAGTGGTGATCGAAATCGCCGGCGAAAACGCCGCCGCCCATGTGGGGGGCGCCGCGGCCGGCGACGGCACGTTCCACCATGATGACACGGTGTTCATGACCCATGACGCGGTCGATTGCGAAAGCCGTCAGGTGTTCAAGAAAGTGCTGCGCAACGGCGCCACTGGTGCGTTCCAGGGCAAGATCCTGGTCAAGGAGGGCGCACAGAAGACCGATGGATACCAGATCAGTCAGGGTCTGCTGCTCGACGACGACAGCCAGTTTCTGGCCAAGCCGGAACTGGAGATCTATGCCGACGACGTCGCGTGTTCGCACGGCTCGACGGTGGGCGCGGTCGATGAGGAGGCGCTGTTCTACTTGACCTCGCGCGGTGTTCCGCGGGTCGAAGCCCAGGACATGCTGGTTTTGGCCTTTCTGGACGAGGCGATTCAGGAAATCGACGATGACGCGATCGCCGACGCGATTCGAGCGCGTCTGGCCAGTTGGCTGTCGCGCCGGCGCGGCTGAACTGGGGCGAAATCATGGCCAAGGGCGCGTCGCGGGGTCTGGTTGCGCGGATATCCGCTGGCTATCGCGACGTGCGCGGCAGCATGGTGCAGGTCTTGGCCGACCGGCCCAGTGAGGGCGGGCTTCTGGCGCTGATCCTGCTGGTGTCGGTCGTGGGGTTCCTGGCGAATTTGCCGGACGCCGCGGCGCAGGCGCGCGCCGGCGGGGCCGAGACGCCGCTGGTCGGTGTGCTGGCCGGGCGGTTGTTTGCGGCGATTTTTCTAACCCCACTCGCGGTTTACGCGGTTGCTGCGCTGACGCATCTGATCGCCAAACCGCTCGGGGCAAGCGGCGATTTCTACGCAGCGCGCGCCGCCCTGGCATGGGCCATGGCGCTGGCACTGCCGTTGGTGGTGTTGGACGGGGTTGTCGGGGCGTTGACCCTTGGCGCCGCCTCCGCGGGGCTTGGCGGTGTGGGATTGGCGGTTTCGGCCGCCGCCGGCATCGGGTTCCTCTGGCTCTGGGCCCTGTGTCTGACCCAGGCGGAGGGCTTTGCAAGCTTTCGTCCAGGTTTTGCCATAATCTCGGCAATAATTTTCCTTCCCGCGGCCCTTGTCGTCGCGTTCCGTGGGTAACCGCCGCTTTTAGGCAAACTGGTGCCTTATTAGCGTCTTGTTCGTAATCGAGTGGTTACCGTGTGGGGTGTAAGTCCCCCGTGGGGTGAAGTCGTGTGTGTATAGTGACCACGTCGTCAGGAGGGTATGTCTGTGATCGATCAACAAGCCATGCGCGCGCAGCAATACGCGCCTGTCGGGCATTTCGAGGACAGCCGAGGCAGCCTCTTCGATCGTGTCATCGATGCCTGGCGCGACATGCGCAAATCCACCCGGCGGTTGATGGAGGAAAAGCCCTCCGAGCATCGTCTGCTGTTTTACGTGCTGCTGTCGGACATCATCTTTTTCCTCTCTTGGTCGCTGAAGACGGTCGTTTCTCCGGTCTCGGAAGTGCGCGACCAGATCCCTCTGGAGATCGGCATCTGGCTGATTGCCGCGCTGATGCTGCGCACGGTCTTCATGTACCTGTTCTCGGCCGGGATCACGATTTGCGCCCGCATGGCCGGCGGCACGGGCAGTTGGCGTGACAACCGCTGCGGCGTGTTCTGGGGCGCGCTGGTCGCTGCACCTTTCGGTCTCCTGATGGCGCTGGTGACCATCGGGATGTCGTGGCTGGAGCCGTTCTTTCCGGTCCTGCGCGAAGACTGGGTCGCGCTGCCGCCTTATTGGATCGGGCTGGTCCCGTTCCTGTGGTTCATCTCCCAAGGCATTGCCGAGGCCAACGGCTATCAGAAAAACGCGCTGACCTTCCTGATCATGTCTGTGCTGGCGCTGGCGGCCATGCTGGCAGGCATGTTCCTGCGGCAGGCGGGCGTGATCTAAGCCCCGACGGGGTGCGGCAGGGCGTCTGGCTTTAACTCCCGCGCGGCGGTGTTAGGTTCCCCGTGAACGCGGGCGCCATGCGCGCCGTCTTGGGGTTGAACCGATGTATGACGTATCCGAAATCCGGGCCGATTTCCCGATCCTGGCGCGCCAGGTAAACGGCCGCCCGCTGGTCTATCTGGACAATGGTGCCTCGGCGCAAAAGCCGCAGGTTGTGATCGACGCGGTGACGCGGGCCTATTCGGAAGAGTACGCAAACGTGCATCGCGGCCTGCATTACCTGTCGAACCTGGCGACCGACAATTACGAGGCCGTGCGCGAAAAGATCCGCGCCTTTCTGGGCGCCGAGCATCTGGACGAGATCCTCTATACGACCGGTACGACAGAGGCGATGAACCTGGTGTCCTATGGCTGGGCCGCACCGCGCCTGCAGCCGGGCGACGAGATCGTGTTGTCGGTGATGGAACATCATGCCAACATCGTGCCCTGGCACTTCCTGCGCGAACGCCAGGGGGCGGTGCTGAAATGGGTGGATGTGGATGTCACCGGCGCGCTGGATCCGCAGGCCGTCATCGATGCGATGGGTCCGCGAACGAAAATCGTCGCGCTGACGCATATGTCCAATGTGCTGGGCACCGTGGTCGACATAAAGACCATCGCCGCCGCGGCGCGCGCCCGCGGCATCGTCACCGTGGTCGATGGCAGCCAGGCGGCCGTGCACATGCCCGTGGATGTCCAAGACCTGGGCGCGGATTTCTACGCGATCACTGGGCACAAGCTCTACGGTCCGTCCGCATCGGGCGCGCTTTACGCGTCGCGCGCCCGCATGGCAGAGATGCGCCCCTTTATGGGCGGCGGCGACATGATCCGCGATGTGACCAAGGATACGGTCGGCTACAACGATCCGCCGCATAAGTTCGAGGCCGGCACGCCGGCGATTGTCCAGATGATCGGTCTGGGCGCGGCGTTGGACTACATGACCACGCTGGGGATGGACAACATCGCCGCGCATGAGGCGGGCCTGCGCGACTACGCCATGGCCAAGTTTCAGGGACTGAACTGGCTGAACGTGCAGGGCACACTGCCCGACAAGGGCGCGATCTTTTCCTTCACCATCGATGGTGCTGGCCATGCGCACGACATCTCGACAGTGGTCGATCAAAAAGGCATCGCGGTGCGCGCCGGGCACCACTGTGCCCAACCGCTGATGGAGCATCTGGGCGTAAGCGCCACCTGCCGCGCCTCTTTCGGGCTCTACAACACCAAGCAGGAGGTCGACGTGCTGGTCGATGCGCTGGAACTTTGCCACGAGCTTTTCGCCTGACAGCCGCCCGCTTCGGCGCCGGCGCGCCCCGGGCTTGACCCGGGGCCTCCCGGCCCGTCAGTCGTGCCACGGCCCGTGATGATCGCCGTCCGCATCCACGCGCTTGAACCCGTGCGCGCCGAAATAGTCGCGCTGCCCCTGCAACATGTTGGCGGTGCCGCGGGCCTGATGAAGCATGTCCAGATAGGCCAGCGCCGCGGATAGCGCGGGCATCGGCAGTGCCTGTTCCGCCGCCATTGCCACAGACCGGCGCAATCCTGGCGCCGCCGCCTTTACGCGGTCCGCGAAATAGGGCGCGAACAGCAGGTTCTGGTTCGGCGCGCCGGTCAACGCTGCGGCCATGTCGTCCAGCATGGCCGACCGGATTATGCAGCCCGCGCGCCAAACCCGTGCCGCGTCCGGCAGGCTCAGGTCCCAATCGTACTCGGTCGATGCTTGCGCCAGCAGCCCGAACCCCTGGGCATAGCAGGCGATCTTTCCCGCGATCAGCGCGTGTTCCAGGGCGTCGATCACCTGGCCGGGATCCCCCAGATCATGCCGGGTCGGCACGCCAAGGATCTCCTCGCCGCGTGCCCGCTCTTCGCGCCGGGCCGACAGGTTGCGCGCGGCGACCGCCGCCTCGATGGCCGTGGCCGGCGCGCCCAGCAGCAGCGCCTCGATCGCGGTCCAGCGTCCCGTGCCCTTCTGGCCGGCGCTGTCCAGGATCACGTCCAGCATCGGTTGGCCGGTTTCGGGATCTTGCGTCGCCGCGACCGCGGCAGAGATCTCGATCAGATAGGATTGCAGCGGGCCCTCGTTCCACCGCGCGAACACGTCGCCGATATCCGCCGCCGACATCGACAAGCCGTCGCGCATCACGCCATAGGCCTCGGCGATCATCTGCATGTCGGCGTATTCGATGCCGTTATGCACGGTCTTGACGAAATGCCCGGCGCCATCGGGCCCCATCCAGTCGGCGCAAGGTGCGTCTTCGAACCGCGCGGCGATGGCGGTCAGGACCGGTGCGGCCAGGTCCCAAGCCTTCCGCGGGCCACCACCCATGATCGACGGTCCGTGGCGCGCACCGTCCTCCCCACCCGACACACCGATCCCAAGATAGGGGCGTCCGTCTTCCAGCGCGGCCTCCGCCCGGCGCCGGGTGTCCTGGAAATTCGCGTTGCCCGCATCGATGATCAGATCGTCGGCATCCAGCAGCGGCAGTAGCGCCGCGATCTGGTCGTCCACCGCATCGCCCGCGGGCACCATCAGCAGGATGCGCCGCGGCACGTCTATGGCCGCTACGAACGCCTCCAGGCTTTCCGTCGGCCGGATTCGCGGCGCCAGGTCGCCGGCCCGGTCGTGAAAGGCGCGCGTCCGCGCGGTCGTGCGGTTGAACACCGCGATGTCGAACCCCTTCTCCGCGATGTTCAGCGACAGTGCCGCCCCCATCGTGCCCAAACCGATCAAGCCGATATCCGCCATGCCGTTCACTCCATTCCGCGCGACAGGGCGAAGCTATCGTGCCCATCCGGCGACGCAACCCGAAGAACACACACTCAGCGGCGCACGGGGCGGGTCCGTTGACAGCCGGGTGGCTCAGGTTGAATTCGGTCGCCATCGGTTGGAGAGCCGCGATGCGCGAAAGCCCATTCAAAGCCTATGACATACGCGGCCGCGTGGATGACACGCTGACCGAAGCGTTGATGCGCCGCACCGGCCACGCCTTCGCCGCGGTGATGGCCCGCGGCGCTCCGGTCGTGATCGGCCGCGACGCCCGCGAAAGTTCGCCCCGCCTGGCCGCGGCCCTGGCCGAGGGTGTCTGCGACGGCGGCAGCGATGTGCTGGATATCGGGCTCTGCGGCACCGAAGAGGTTTACTTCGCCACCGACCATCTGCGGGCGGGCGGCGGGCTGATGGTCACAGCATCGCACAATCCCAAGGGCGACAACGGCCTGAAGCTGGTCGGCGCCGGTGCGCGGCCCGTCGACCGGCCCGGCGGGCTCGACCGGATCGAAGCGTTGGCCATGGGCCAGGTCGACCTGCCGCGGCCGGCCGCACAGCGCGGCAAGGTCCGGCAGGCAGAGGTGCGCGTGGCCTATGTTGAGAAAATCGCGTCTTTCGTGGCGCCCGAAACGCTGCCGCCGGTCCACCTGATGGCCAATGCCGGCAACGGGGCCGCCGGGCCAGCCTTCGACGCCGTCTTGGCGGCGCTGACGGCGGCCGGCGCCGCGCTGACCGTGACGCGGCTTCACCATACCCCCGACCCGACCTTTCCAAACGGCATCCCCAACCCGCTTCTGCCCGAAAACCAGCCGGCCAACGCCGATGCCGTCCGCACGGCCGGCGCCGATCTGGGCCTTGCCTGGGACGGCGATTTCGACCGCTGCTTTTTTTTCGACGCAAGCGGCGGCTTCGTCGATGGCGCCTATATCGTGGGCCTTCTTGCCGGCGCGATCCTGGCGCGGCATCCGGGCGAGGCCATCGTCCATGACGGCCGCGTCTTCTTGAATACCCGCGACATCGTCGCCCGGGCCGGCGGCCGTGCCGTCGCCGCGCCGACCGGCCACGCGTTGATGAAGGCTGCCATGCGCCGCAGCAACGCCATCTACGGCGGCGAGATGTCCGCGCATCACTACTTTCGCGACTTCATGTTCTGCGACAGCGGCATGATCCCCTGGTTGCTGATCCTGGCAGAGATGGGCCGGACCGGCCGCAGCCTGGCGGAGCTGGTTGCGGCCCGGATCGCCGCCTTCCCGGTCTCCGGCGAGCGCAACTTCCGCCTCGCCGACCCCGCCCTGGCGATCGCGCGGGTCGAGGCGGCCTATGCGCCCCGTGCGCGCGCGCGGGATGACGGCGACGGGCTCAGCCTGGAATTCGACACCTGGCGCTTTAACCTGCGCCGCTCGAACACCGAAGCTTTGGTTCGCCTGAACGTAGAGGCCGCGGGCGACCGGACACGGGTGGAGGTCGAAACGGCCGCCATCTCGGCGCTGCTATCGGGCTGACTTCACCATTGTCATAGGCGCCCATTCGGTGCACCCATATCTGATACCGGCGGCCAAGCCGGGCAGGGGAGGACACCATGAAGACGATCAAGGGCCCGGCGCTGTTCCTGGCGCAGTTCGCCGGCGACTATGCGCCGTTCAATTCCTGGGACAGCATCACCAAATGGGCGGGTGAGATCGGCTACAAGGGCGTCCAGATCCCGAGTTGGGATGGCCGCCTGTTCGACCTGGCCAAGGCCGCCGCGTCAAAGGACTACTGCGACGAAATCGCCGGCATCGCCCGGGCCAACGGCGTTGAGATCACTGAGCTTTCGACCCATCTCCAGGGCCAGTTGGTCGCTGTCCATCCCGCCTATGACACCGCCTTTGACGGGTTCGCGGCGGAAGCGGTGCGCGGCAACCCAAAGGCGCGCCAGGAATGGGCGGTCGACCAGGTAAAACTGGCGCTGACCGCCTCCCGCAATCTGGGCATCGGGGCGCACGCCACCTTTTCCGGTGCGCTGGCCTGGCCTTATGTCTATCCCTGGCCGCAGCGCCCCGCAGGCCTGATCGAGACCGCCTTCGACGAATTGGCCAGACGCTGGTATCCGATCCTTGACCATGCCGAGGAGTGTGGCGTCGATATCTGCTACGAAATCCACCCGGGCGAGGATCTGCATGATGGCGTGACATTCGAGATGTTTCTGGCGCGCGTCAAAGACCACCCGCGCTGCAACATGCTCTACGATCCCTCCCATTATGTGCTGCAGTGCCTTGATTATCTTGATAATATCGACATCTATCGCGACCGGATCGGCATGTTCCACGTCAAGGATGCGGAGTTCAATCCGACCGGGCGGCAGGGCGTCTATTCAGGCTATCAGCCCTGGGTCGGCCGTGCCGGCCGCTTTCGGTCGCTGGGCGACGGTCAGGTCGATTTCGGCGCCGTCTTTTCCAAGATGGCGGCCAATGACTTCGACGGCTGGGCCGTGGTCGAATGGGAATGCTGCCTGAAACACCCCGAAGACGGCGCCCGCGAAGGCGCGGAATTCGTCCGCGATCACATTATCCGCGTCACCGAAAAAGCCTTCGACGATTTCGCTGATGGCGGCAGCGACGAGGCCGCCAACCGCCAGATGTTGGGGATCTGAAACCCAGAGGTCGTGGGTCGGGGCCGGGGACGCGCCCCAGCTTCTTCGATCCAAAAATATCCCCGCCGGAGGCATCCCGCCGCCGCCCCAAGACCAGACGGAGGAAAGACATGAGCGACCGCATCAAACTCGGCATGGTCGGTGGCGGCCAGGGGGCGTTCATTGGCGCCGTGCACCGCATCGCCGCACGCATCGACGATGAATACGATCTGGTCGCCGGGGCGCTGGCCTCGACGCCGGAAAAGGCCCAGGCCTCTGGCCGCGACCTGGGGCTGGCGCCCGACCGGATCTATGACGATTTCAAGGCCATGGCCCAGCGCGAAGCGCGGCTGAAGGACGGGATCCAGGCGGTCTCCATCGTCACGCCCAACCACATGCATTACCCCGCGGCGCGCGAGTTTCTGCGCCGCGGCATCCATGTGATCTGCGACAAGCCGTTGACCGCGACGATGGCGGATGCGCGCAAGCTTGCAAAACTTGCTGCCGAGTCCGACGCGCTTTTCGTACTCACCCACAACTACACCGGCTATCCGATGATCCGCCATGCGCGCGAGATGGTGGCTGGCGGCGCGTTGGGCGAGATCCGCGTGGTGCAGGCCGAATACGCCCAGGACTGGCTGACCGCGGCGACCGAACGGTCGGGCAACAAACAGGCCGAATGGCGCACCGACCCGGAACGTTCCGGCGCGGGCGGCAGCATCGGCGATATCGGCACCCACGCCTACAACCTGCTCAGCTTCGTCACCGGTCTTCGGGCCGAGTCATTGGCGGCCGATCTGGCCCGTTTCGGCGCCGGCCGGGCGCTGGATGACAATGCCCATATCCTGCTGCGCTTTGAGGGCGGGGCGAAGGGCATGCTTTGGTCAAGCCAGGTCGCACCCGGCAATGAAAACGGGCTACGGCTGCGCGTCTACGGCACAAAGGGCGGTATCGCGTGGGCGCAGGAGGATCCGAACTACCTCTGGCACACGCCGCTGGGCGAACCCAAACGCCTGCTGACGCGGGGTGGCGCCGGATCCGGCGACAGCGCGGGCCGCGTGACGCGCATCCCGCCGGGCCATCCGGAGGGCTATCTGGAGGGCTTCGCCACGATCTATGCCGAGGCCGCCCGCGCCATTCGTGCGCACGGCGCCGGAAAGCCCGTGCCGCCGGAGGTGCTGTTCCCGAGCATCGAGGACGGCATGCAGGGCATGGCCTTCATCGACGCCTGCGTCCGGTCCGGCAGACGCGATGGGGCCTGGATCAAGCTTGGGTAACTTGCGGCCTGCGTCGATGCCGGTTGCCGCGTTGCGGTGAGTACTTGGGGAACAAAGAAGCGGGGCGCGTCCCGGGCCCCGATCCGGGACCTCCCGGCCAGCGTTACGCCGTTTCGCGCGCCGCCAGCCGGGCTTCGGCGAAGGCCAGATCGGCGGGTTTGTCGACGTCATGCGCGGCATCGGGATAGTGGACGGGGATGATGGCGGCGCGGCAGCCGGCCTTTTTGCCCAGGGCGGCGGCGGCCTGGGCGCTGGAAAGCCGCCCGGCGGCATAGCGTGCCAGCGTGACCGGGCCCAGATGCCGCGCGATGCGCAGCGGGTTCTTGCGATCGCTTTCCACCGCCTGCCAGAACCGCACCGCGTTCACGGCCCGCTGCGTGGTGAGCGCGAACAGGTTGCAGCCGCTGAATTCGGCATCGGCGAACTTCAGATAGGTGCGTTTGGCCGTGTTGCCGGCCCGCTCGACCACTGGACGTGGGCTTAGACCGGCGGCGATGTCGGCCCAGGACGCCGCCGCGTCGCGCAGGAAGTCCGTGACCATCGCGGCGGTCAGCAGCGGGTGGTCGGCGGTGGTGACCAGCAGCGGCGTGCCGGTGGCGGCAAGTCCCTCTGCCACGCTGCGTGCCGGACTTGCGGCGGCCGTGATCCGCGCGGGCGCCGTCGCCAGGGTGTCGACCGGCGCGCCGCTATCCTCGATCGAGACGGTGATCGCGGCGATCTCCGGCACGGCGGCCAGCGTCGCTAACACACGTTCGATCATCGGCTTTCCGGCGACGGGGGCAAAGGCCTTGTGCGCCACGCCCGTTGCGACGGCGACCGGATCCGCGGCACCGGCGCGGGTGCCGGCCAGAACCAGCGCCTGCCAGGTCATGCCAACGTCTTTTCGTAGACGCGGTAGGTCTTGGAAAGCCGCCCGCCCAGCCCTTCCACCATGCGGCGGATGGGCCAGTTATCTTCCAAAAGCCAACTCATCTCGATTTCTTCGATGCCGCGGGCGCGGGCATCGGCATCGACCGCATAGATCAGCCGCAACGGCAGCAGCTTGCCCGCCATAGTGGCGGCGACTTCGCGGCGCACGCCCATCAGCGGCACCCGGCCGGTCTTTACACCGCTGACTTTCAGGCGCCACAGCAGCCGTGCCCAGCCAAATGGCAGCAGCCGCCCGCCCAGGTCGGCGATGGCTTCGTTGATATTGGGCAGCAGCACCAGGAATGCCGCCGGCTGTCCGTCGAGTTCCGCGATCTTGACCAGCCCGGGGTCCAGGATCGGTTTCAGGTCGCGCGCCATCGCCGCCGTTTCGGCCTCGGTCAGCGGTGCGAAACCCCAATTGCCGGCCCAGGCATCGTTGAAGACATCCGTGATGGTCGCGATTTCCTGGGCATAGGCCTTGGGGTTGAGGTTTCGCACGACAAGTCCCGGCCAGGGCCGGTCGATCACGCGACGCTCTTTGTCGGGCAGCGGCACGGTCAGATCCAGAAGATAGGCGACCGTGTCTTTTGCCTTTGAATAGCCCTGCCGTTCGACCGCGTCGCCAAGCCAGGGGGCATGGTGATCCATCATGACAAAGGGCGCGGTGTCGAAGCCATCGATCAGAAGCCCGGTGATTTCGTTGATCGACAGGCTGAAGGGGCCGCGCACGACCTGCGCGCCGCGGTCCTTCAGCCAGGTCTCGGCGGTAGCGAAAAGCGCGGACAGCGCCGCATGGTCGCGCGCATCGATCATGCCGAAATGTCCAACGATCAGACCGCCGTCGGCTTGGGGCGCCAGGCGGTCCATCACCGCGCTGATCCGGCCCAAAATCCGCCCGTCGTCTTCGGCGATGAAATGCGCCGCTTCTGCATGTTCAAACAGCGGGTTCTGCTTAGGCGACAGAACGCCCAGGCGTTCCATCATCAAGGGTTCGACCCAATGCGGGTCGTCGGCGGCCAGTTGGCCGGGCACCCGCACGAACCGGCGCAGATCGGCACGGGTCGTCACCTGTCGGACCTGCGGGGCCATCACTCCTCCAACACCAAAAGCGCCCAAAGCGCCACCACCGCGAAGAACAGCGATGGCGCTGCGCTGGCCCAGATCGCGCCCATTGCCCCGACCTCTCCGAGGGAGGCGAAGATTGCGTCGCCGGCGATATAGAGCAATCCCAGCGCCACGCCGATAATGGCGTTGCGCGGCCCGCCACCGGCGCGGGCCAGGCCGAAGCCCGCGATCGCAGCCAGCATCATCATGACGCCGGGGATGATCAGCGCCGAATAACTGCGCGCAATCCGCGTGGTGTAGAACGCTGTGCCGCGCGTCGGCGTGGCGCGGCCCGCCAGAGCCTCGCGCGCGTCCGATGCGCTGACCGCGATCCGGCCCGCAGCCAGTTCCATCACCGCCGCCGGGGTCAGTTGCGTCAGCCAGTTCGCCCCGCCACCGGCATCGCCGCCTGTCAGTTGCCAAGCGCCGTCCTGGAATACCGCCTCCGCCGCTTCTGACCGGCGCAGGATGCGCCCCTCGCCATCCAGTTGCCACAGCGACAGGTCGGTCAGCCGGCTGCCATCCTCCGCCCCTAGGCGTGCGCGCAAAACCTCGCTGCGCAGCATGATCGCCCCGGGCTGGGCCAGCGCGGACCGGCTCCAGATTTCTTCGCCCACGCCGGGGCGGTCGACGGTCTGGGGAAAGACGGCGTTCAACTGCACCTCGGACCAGGCGGCCAGCCGGTCTGTCAGCAGATTATAGACGATCCCAAGGGCCAGCGCGCAGGGGATCAGCATGATCAGGATGTTGAAGATCGACTGCCCGGCGCCGCGGATCACGGTCAGTTCGCTGCGGGCGCCCAGGGTCAGAAAGGCCAGCGTGGCGCCCATCAGCACCGCGATGGGAAAGGTTGTGGCGGCCACCTGCGGCGCGCGGAACGCGGCATAGGACAGCAGCGCCACGGCGCCGCCTTCGGCCATCACATCGGTGGCCGACTTGATCAGATCGATGCTCAGCCCGAGCACGATCAGGATCAGCCCCGCGCCGATCACCCGGCCGATCACCACCTGACTTAGGTAGATCCCCAGACGCAGCGGCATCATGCGCCCCGCAATTCGGAAAAGAAACGCAGCAGGCTGCGGAAGGGTGAGCGTCCACCCTGGCCGGCAGTGGAAAAGTAGAGCCACAGGCCGAGCGCGAAAAAAGCGCCGAACAACCCCCAGATCGCCGGGACCGGCGGTACTTGGCCCAACGTGGCCATACCGGTGACGAGCTTGATCGAGTTGTCATAGACCGCCAGGATGACCACGGCGATGCCGATACGCAGCCAGCCCGGCGCGCGTTTGCGCGATACCGACAGGGGCACGGCGATCAAGGCCACGCCGATCAGCGACAGCGCGCGGATGATGCGTTCGTGAAATTCCGCGGTCAGTTCCGGCGGGGTAGAGGCCTGCGTCAGCGGGTCGTGCAACTCCCGCCACAACTCGAAGAAGGTCAGTTCGCGGACGCTGTCGCCCCGCGGGCGAAACGGGTTGTTGGCGCCGTCGAATTCGCGGGCGACGCGCATGTCCTCAAAGGCGATTTCCTGGCCCTCCGACGTCACCCCCTGGCCGTCGCGCAGCACCAGATAGACCGCTTGCGCATCCTCGTCGGGCACCACGATCCCCTCGCGTGCGGTGATCGCGGTCTCTCCGGTTTCGTCCTCGCGCAGAAAGAAGACACCGCTCAGCTGACGTCCGGTCGCGTCGATCTCCATCGCGGACAGCGTCATGCCCTCGCCCAGATCCAGGAACACGCCCTGTTCCACACGGCCTTGCCATCCGGCCGATGCGATCGCGTAGCTGATTTCGGAAAAAGCATACCGGCTATAGGGTTGGATCAGCCCGAACAGCAGCGCGCTGAGGATGGCAAAGGCGACAGAGCAGGCGATGAACGGAGCACCGATGCGGCGGACCGACCAGCCCGCAGCCTCCAGCGCATCCAACTCTGACGATTTGGACATCGCCGACAGCGCGCTGATGATGGCGATGCAGAACGCCGCCGGCAGCGCCAGACCCAGATAATGGGGCAACAGGTTCAGCACCAGGCGCACCATCGGCCCCAGATCGGCGCCGTGCCCGGTCAGAAAGTCCAGCAGCCGCAAAAGGCGTTCGATCAGCAGCGCCACGAGCGTCACCGCAAGTGCGGCGACCATGCGCGGCACCATATGTGACACGATATACCGGTCGGCCAGCCGGATCATGGCGCGGCGACGGGGGCGAAGCTGGCGCGCATGGGCTGGGCCTCCTACGCCCGGGGGCTGGCGCTGGGGCCCGGGCAAGTATTTATGCCAGATTAGCCATCTCTGCCCCGCCCGCAAGACTGCCCTGGGGCAGGTGCAGGCGCAGCGGCGTGCGGGCCACAACCGTCAGATCCGGAGTGATGGCATGATCGCGGATCTCTACCCAGCCCTTTTCGGTTGCGAGCGTGATCTCCCGCCACAGACCGGGGCCATGGGCGGCCGGCAGGCTGAACGCGGGAACGCCCAGCACCGGGATCGGGCCGCGCTCGCTGGGAATTTGCGACATCTCTGCGCGATGAGTGTGGCCGTGCAGCACCAGTGCGGCGCCGGCCTTGGCCAGGGCGGCCGCGACCGGGCCCTCGTCGCGCAGCGCCTTGCGCGCACGGGTCAGGCGCACCGGTGGGTGATGCATCAATACGATGGGGCACAGACCCGCCGCCCGCGCCTCCGCCACCCGCCCGGCCAGAGCCACGACCGCGGCGGGGCCGACCCGGCCTGTCGCCAGCAGCGGCGGCGTGGCGATGGCGGTGGACACCGCGATCAACGCCACGTCGCCCACCCGCCGCGTGACCGGGGTTTGCGCCGGCGCATATGCCCCCCAGACACGCATGCGCGCACGCCAGCCCGCCACCAGCGCCTCGTGATTGCCGTCCAACACGATCACGCGTTGCGGCGGGCCGAGACCGGCGAGAAACTCCGCCGCGGCGGTGAATTCATGCGGGCAGGAGAAATTCACCACGTCGCCGGTCACCGCAATCATGTCGGGCGCGTGTGCCAGCAGATCGGCCCGCAGCGCCTGGGCCACGTCCATGCGGTGGCGCCTGCGCCGTTTCCGCAGCCAACTGAGACCGCTGAGCGCGCGTTTTCCGGCCCATTCCGCGCCGCGCGGCAGGCCCAGGGGCAGGTGAAGGTCGGACAGATGCGCAAGGCGAAGCATGGTGGTTGGCTCGGGTAAGACAAGCGGCTAGGGTACGAGAAACAAAGCATGAAATGCCGGCAGGATGAAACCGCAAATACCCGCGACATGACCGCGATCCTGCTGCGCAATCCGGCCAGCCGCCGAAATCGGCGCGCCGGGCTGGCGGATCTGCAGGAAAACACGCCGCAGGGGCTGCGCGCCGTGACGCTTCGCGATCCGGCAGCGCTTCCAGGTCTGGCGGCGCGGCTGTGCGCGGACGGCGTCACCCATGTGGCCATCGATGGCGGCGATGGGACCGTGCGGGCCGTGATCACGGCCTTGATGGCGGCCTATGCGGGCCACCCGCCGGCGATCGGTATCCTGGCGCGCGGCAATACCAATCTGATCGCACGGCGGCTGGGCCGATTGCGTGCGGAGGATTTGCAGCATTTGCCCGAACTTCCCGTTGCCCCGGCGCCGGTGTTGCGGGTCGAAGGCTTTGCCAGCGGCCCCGAATACGGCTTTATCCTGGGCTGGGGTGCGTATGCGGATGCCACGGCCCGCGCTCAGGGCGCCGGGTCCGGTGCCGCGCAGGTGCTGCGCAGCCTCGCGCGGGTCATCGGCGAGGCGCGCCGCGTGGGGATCAGGGCGCCGCTTGCCGTCGACGGCCACGCGGGCGCGCCGGGCCGCAGCTTCGGCGCCGTCGTCACTGCGTTGCCAGGTCGACTGATCGCGGGGATCAACCCCTTCTGGGGTGCGCCCATGGATGCGCCGATGCGCTGGACCCATGTCGCCGCGCCCGCACCGTATCTGCCGGTTTGCCTGCCCGCGCTGGCGTTTGGCATCGGCGGACGCTGGCTGCCGGGGGCGTACCGATCCGGCGCCGCGGAAGAGCTTGGCCTTACGCTCGACGGCACGCTGATCATAGATGGCGACCCGTTCGCGCCGCCTGACGGACGATTGCGTATCACCGCCGACACAGTCGTGCCGATCCTCCGCCCGCGTCTCGACACCCGCGCGGGCAGGGATTAGAGACATCCCATGACCCAGTTATCGCCCACCGCCGAGCCGCCGAAACCCAAGGTGCTGGATCACCCGGTCCGCCGCCGCGTCAAGGCTTTTGGCAAGAACCTCACCCGCTGGATGGCGCGCTATCAGGGCCGCGTCTCGCTGGTTCCGAACACGCCGTTCATCGACCCCAAGGTCTTTCCCGAACTGGATGAATTGACCCAGCGCTGGGAAGAGGTGGCGGAGGAGGCGCGCGGCGTTCTGCGGTTCCGCGACGAAATCCCGGCCTTTCAGGAAATCTCGCCCGACCAGTACCGGATCGCTACGGCCAAGAACTGGCGGACATTCATCCTTTATGGGTTCGGCGAGCAGCTGGAGAAGAACTGCGCGCAGATGCCGAAAACGGCAGCGATGTTGGGCAAGGTCCCGAATATTCAGATCGCCTGGCTGTCGATCCTGGCGCCGGGCTATCACATCCCCGCGCATACCGGTGTGACCAAGGGCGTGGTGCGCGCGCATTTGGGCCTGTTGATCCCCAAGGAGGCCGAGAAGTGCCGCATTCGGGTGGACGACCAGGTCGAACACTGGGAACCCGGCAAGATGATCGTGCTGGACGACACCTATGAACACGAGGTCTGGAACGACACTGACGAGGAACGGGTGATCCTGCTGTTCGATTTCGACCGGCCGATGCGCTGGTCGGGGCGGATGATGAACAAGATCTTCCTCTACCTCATCAAATTCTCGGCCTTCTACAAGGATCCGCTGCGCAATTCCCGCGACCAGCAGGACCGGTTCGAGGCCGCGACCCGCCGCGCCGACGAGGCGATCGAGCGGATGAGCGACGCCCCGTGACACCGGCCCGCGCGCGGCCGGATTGGCAGGCGCGCATCGCCGCGGATCTGGCGGCGCCGGTGCCCGGACCGGTGGCCGCGATGGCCGCGCATCTGGCGGCCCGCGACGGCGTCGTGGCCGTCCTTTTCTACGGCAATGTGCTGCGCAGCGGGGACGCTGGGCTGATGGATTTCTACGTTCTGGTCGAAGACTACGCCCGCTATCACGGGGCGGGGCTGGCGGCGCGGGCGAACCGCGCGCTGCCGCCGAATGTCTACCACGAAGTGTTGGGAGAGACGGCGGCGAAGGTCGCGGTGATCTCGCGCACGCAGTTCCGCAACCGCATGCTGTGCCGGTCGCGGGACACGACCACCTGGGCGCGGTTCTGTCAGCCCGCCCGGCTGGTTTGGGTGCGCGATGCCGGTCTGCGCCGGTTGATCGAGGGCCTCATCGCCGAGGCCTATCGCACCGCTGCCTGGTGGGCGGCGCGGTTGGCGCCCGCGGATGCCGATCCGCGCGCCGCGTGGCAGGCGTTGTTTCGGGCGACTTACGGTGCCGAACTGCGGGTCGAAAGCGGCGACAGGGCGGAGCAGATCGTGACCGCCGGCTGGTCAACCTATGGCCCGACCTCCGATGCTTTGATGGCGACCCCGGTCAGCGGCGCCGAACGCGCCGTCGCGCGGCGCAAGTGGGCCGCTGCAAGACGTCGCGGCAAGCTGTTGAATTTTTTGAGGCTTCTAAAGGCGGCCGCGACCTATCGCGGCGGTATCGACTACGCCCTCTCGAAAGTGGAGCGCCATACCGGAGCCCCGGCGCCGATGTCGGGGTTGGCCCGGCGCCTGCCATGGTTGGCGGCGCCGGTCATCTTCATCCGTCTTATCCTGCAGCGCCGGCTGCGGTGACGACTTCCAACTGAGCGCGGCCACGGGCGGCGTGCTTACGCTCTGCCGGAGCCACGATGCCAAGTTCGGCACCGACCGAGGCCAACACGTCCAGCGCAGCGTCGATCTGTTCCGGCCGATGCGCAGCGGACACCGACACCCGCAGCAGAGACAGGCTGTTCGGCGTCGCCGGCGGGATCGCGATATTGGTATAGATCCCCTCGTCGATCAGCCTGTTCCACAGCAGCACCGCGGTTTGCGGATCGGGCAGGATGACCGCGATCACCGGGCTGACCTCTGGCCCCACCTGGAAGCCCAGGCCTTGCGCCCCGGAATAAAGATGGTTGGCGTTGCGCCACAACCGTTCCTTGTGCCCCCGGCCGGCGGCCATGACCTCGAACGCGGCCCGTGCCGTCGCGATCGCGCCCGGGGTCATCGAGGCGGTGAACATGTAAGGGCGCGACAACATGCGGATCCGGTCCAGCCCTTCCAGATCAGACACACAGTAACCGCCGGTCGTGCCGACGCTTTTGGAAAACGTGCCGACGATGAAATCGACATCGCCGTCGACGCCGTCCGCCTCGGCCTTGCCGCGGCCGCGCGGGCCATAGACGCCCAGCGAATGCGCTTCGTCGACCATCAGGTAGACGTCGTCGCCGGCCTCTTTGGTGACGGCGGCGAACTCGTCGATGGGTGCCGTGTCGCCCAGCATCGAATAGCTGCCCTCGACGATGACGGTCTTATCGCCGGGCGTGCCCTTCAGCCGGCCCAGGCGTTTGGCCAGATCCTCGGGCGAATTGTGCCTGAACCGGATCGTCTGAGCATCCGACATCTTGCAGCCGTCATAGATGGAGGCGTGGCTGTCGGCGTCGATCAGCAGGTAATCGCCCGCGCCGCCGAGTACCGAGATCATGCCGACATTGGCGACATACCCGGTGGAAAAGACGATCGCGCGGCGCTTGTCATAGAAATCCGCGATTTCCTTTTCCAAAGCGCTGTGCAGCCCGTAGGAGCCGTTGGCGATGCGCGACCCGGTCGTGCCCGCGCCATGGGCATAGGTCGCCGCGACCGAGGCTTCGATACAGCCCTTGTCGAAGCTCAGGCCAAGGTAGTTGTTCGTGCCGAACAGCATCACCGGGCGCCCTTCTAGGGTCGCTTCGGTCGGCGACCATACGCCTTCGAATTTCAACGCGCTGGGATCGCGTCCCATCGCTTTCAGATCGCCATAAGCTGCGTCGATCGCCGCGATCCGTTCCTTGAGTCCCATTGTCTTTCCCTTCTGCCCACACCTGACGGCGAGAGGTCCTTGCCTTATTGTTGAACCAGCGCTTCCACCGCGCCGGCCAGTTGCTCCACCGTCTCCACTTCAGACAGGCTGTTGAGTGGAATGGTGATGTCGAATTCGTCCTCAAGCTCCAGCACCGCATCCATGACGCTGACCGAGTCGAGATTGGTATCCGCCAGAATGCGCGTCTCTGGCGTGACCGAGATGCCCGGCTTTACCTTGGCCGAGATCAGTTCGATCACCCGCTGCAACACGGCATCTTCCGACGTCACCTCAGTCATCCCCAACGTGCCCCAGTTTTGGGCAGCCTGTCCGACATCGCGGAGCCGCTGCCTATACAACAATCACTGAGGCGCTGGCCTACACCGGATTTACCCTTTGCGGTCGAAGCGGCCCGCGCGATGAAATCGCCCGCCGCAACAAGCGCGGAGTTGAAATCCGATTTGCCCAACGAAGCCCCCAGGTCGCATGTTGTGCACCGAACCATTTATGAAGTCGACAAAGATTTAAAGACCGTTGTTCAACTTTGTGACAGTGCTGTTGGGTTTTTTCATCAATCGGCGCTTTCTTTTCCGACGATGTTTCAGATTATTACAGTAGCGGAGCAAATTTGCACAAAGTTGCGTCAGTTTTCAGAGTATCGGTCCTACAGCCAACCTGCCTGCCGATACCAGGCGTGAGTCTCGGCAAATCCCGGTTTCAATTCGATTTTCGGCCGCCATGCGGGGTCCGGGGGTTGCGCACGTGGATGTGACCCCCAATCGGGCTGCAAGATTTCACGCACCTTCTGGCCCGTCAGCATCACCGGCTGTCCCGACATACCGCTCCAGGCGCCGCCCGCGGCCCCCAACAGGCGCAGAACCGGCGTCGGCACCCGGACCGCACGCGGTGCCCCGCGTCCCGCAGCGGCCCGGACGGCCGCCAGCAGATCCGCCCATGCATGCCCTTCTGTCCGATCGTCGGCCAGTTCGTAGCGGCCGGGCGGCAGGGCGGGTTCGGCCGCGGCCAGCACTGCGCGCGCGGCGTCGGTCACATGCAGCACCGCGACCCGGGCGTTGGGCGCGGCGAGCATCGGCTGAACCGGCCAAGCCGCGGCACGAAACAGCGGCAGCGTGGCGCGGTCGCCGGGGCCATAGATCGCGCCCGGGCGCAGGATGGTCAGCCGCGCCCGATCCGGCGCCAGATCCGCGACCGCCTGCTCTCCGGCCGCTTTGGAGGCGGCATAGTGCGACACTTCCGGCAGACGCGCCGCCAGCGAGGACACAAGGACGAAATGCGCCTGCGGGGCGTGATCCCGCCAGGCCTGTGCGACCGCCTGTGCGCCGCTGGCATTGGCGGCGAAGAACCCGGCCCGGTTGGTCGCGGCGACCGCGCCGGCCAGGTGAAACACCGCATCCGCCCCCTGCACCAGCCGCGCCAGCGCCTCCGCATCGCGCAATCCGCCGGGCACCAGGTCCACCGGCATGGCGCCCGCCTGCGGCCGCGGCCAACGCCGCGCCAGCATGCGGATCTGCCAGCCGGCCTCCGCCAGCAGGCGGATCAGATGCGTTCCCAGAAACCCGGTGCCGCCGGTGACCGCGGCGCGGCGCGTCACAAGTCGAAACCGCCGGCCCGATAGATCTCGCGCGCCTGCGCCCGGCTCAGCTTGCCCGAAGTCGTGCGCGGCAGCCGCCCCGGTTTCGACAAGACGATATTGGGCGCCACGCCATGCATCTCGCGCACCAGCGCATCTGCGCCCGAGCGCAGCGCATCGCGCCCATCGGGCTGAGAGGTACGGCATTCGATCACCACCGTCACCTCTTCCTCGCCATCGCCGCCTTCGCCGGCGCCGTTCAGCATGCCGAACGCTGCCACACCGCCTTCGCGGATGCCATCAAGCTGCTTTTCGATGGTCCACTCGATGTCCTGCGGCCAGATATTGCGGCCATTGACGATGATCAGATCCTTGCCGCGGCCGGTCAGCACCAATTCGCCATCCTCGGTCAGATAGCCCAGATCGCCAGTATCGAGCCATCCATCGGCGCTCAGCACCTCCGCCGTCGCGGCGGGGTTGCCGTAATACCCCTGCATCAGCGAGGGGCCTTTGGCATGCACGCGGCCGATTCGCCGTGTCGGCAGCGCCGCGCCATCGCCGCCGCGGATCTCCACCGCGTGGCCGGGCAGTGCGGGACCGCACAAAGCAAACTCGCGATTGCGCGGCGCGTCCTCACCGCACTTGAGCGCATCGCCCCGGGCCAGAGCATCCAGATCCAGCCGCTCGGTGCGGCAGCCGGACCCCTGGGGCGAAAAGCACATCGACAGCGTGACCTCGGCCATGCCGTAGCTGGGCGTAAAGGCACTGGGATCGAAGCCGTGTGGCTCGAACGCATCGCAAAACACGCGCAGATTGGCCGCCTTGACCATATCGCCACCGATGCCGGCGATGCGCCAACTGGACAGATCGAGCGTCTCCGACAGGCGGTTCCGACGGGCGGCCAGTTCAAACCCGAAGGAGGGCGAATAGGCCAGCGTGGCCTTCGCGCGGCTGATCATCACCGGCCACAGGCCCGGGCGGCGGACGAAATCGCGGGTGGCCATGTAGTCTGCCGACATCTGCGCGCCGATCGGCACCAGCATGCAGCCGACCAGCCCCATGTCGTGATAATAGGGCAGCCAACTGACCGCACGATCATGGGAGCCGATCATCAGCGCGTCGCAAATCATACCCCTCAGATTGGCCGCCAGCGCCCGATGGGTGATCGCGATGCCCTTGGGCGCACTGGTGGTGCCGGAGGAAAACTGCAGATAAGCCAGCCCATCGGGATGCGGGGTCGGCAAGTCCACGGGGCCGGCTGGCGGCAACGCGCCCAGCGGGCCGACGAACAGGTTCTTGGTCAGGCCCGGCAGGTCGCGCAGCGCATCCTCTACGCGGGCGGCATAGGCCTCTGCCACGATCACCGCGGCACTGTCAGCCACCAGCGCGATGCGCTGGATCTGGTCACGGTATGCGTCGCGCGCGCCAAAGGCGGCAGGCAGCGGCATGGGGCAGGGGATCAGTCCGGCATAAAGACAGGCCATGAAGGCGCGGGCGAAATCGGCCTCGGTCTCCGCCACCAGGCCGACGCGGTCGCCCGGTTCCAGACCCAGCGCATACATCCGCGCGCCCAGGGCGCGGGCCTGATCGGCCAGGTCGCGATAGGCCAGCACCTCGGTCAGGGTGCCGCGGCCGTCATGATAGTTGAGCCCGGTGACGCCAGTGGCGCCGTAATCCAGGGCTTCGGTCAAGGTCGCGAACGTGCCGGCGCGGTTGGGGATGCCGGGTTCGGTCGGGGTCGGCGTTTGCACTCTTGGTCTGCTCCCTGGCCTCACACCTGTGATGCGCCTCGGGTCGGGCGCGCATTTACGCCTTGTAAAGTCACTTTCCCCGGCGGTGACAAGGGCTGTGCGGCATCGGCCAGGGCAAGTGTGGCCTTTTCGGCGATACCCCCGCCACATGCGCCGCCGCTGCACGCGGTGCACCGCTGACGCCTATCGATGCGGCGCGGCGGGGCACACCCGGGCGCACGTCCCTGTGACGTCCCTTGACCTGAGCCGTGAGCCATAGACACTGCGCGGCACAGGTGGACCGCAGGAGAACCGGATCGATGCTCGACAGTTCCAACCCACGTTCCAGACCACCGGTTGACGCGACTCAGTGGGAGCGCGTGCGCGACGACGAATTCGCGGCCTTCGACCAGCTTTCGAAGGACATAATGGCGGTGCAGCTTGCGGCCAAGGCGCGCGGCGGCGCGTTGCGGCTGGACCGGGTCATGCACGCCAAGCCGCATTTGGGCGTGACCGACGCGCAGGTGACGTTGCGCAGTGACATGCCGCCGGATTTGGTGCAGGGGCCCTGGCAGCCCGGCGCGCGTTTCGCCGCCACCCTGCGGCTGGCCAATGGAGCCGGGATCTCTCAGGCGGATGCGGTACCGGATTTCCGCGCCGCCGCGCTGCGCCTGCAGTTGCCAGAGGGTGTGCAGGATTTCGTGTTCGAAACCCGTTCGGCGCACCCGGCGCGGACCGCGCGGCAGTTCGTGGCCACGGCGCGCGCCGCGCAGGCGCCCCGCGGGCTGCGCGCGTGGCACCTGGCCCTGGCGCTTGGTCCGGCGGAGGCCGCACGGGCCATGCGCGCGCTGCGCCCGCCGTCGCGGCTGCCCGCCAGCCTTGCAACGGAAAGCTTTTGGACGCTGGGGGCGCATCTTTGGGGCGCCGCCGGTCCGGTCCGCCTGTTGCTGCGCCCGGTGCCGGAAGCGGCGGCAGGGCCGGCGCCAAAGGTCAAGGATCCCAACTATCTGGCGACTGAACTTGCCACGCGCCTGGCGGCGGCGGATGTGGTTTTCGAGTTGTGCGTGCTGCGGTTCCAGAACCAGGAGAAGACACCCGTTGAGGACGCCTCCATCGCCTGGTCTTCGGCCAGTGTCGACCCTATCGGGCGGCTGACCATTCCCCGTCAGGACATCACCGGCGCCGATGGCCAGGTGACCGCGGCCAAAGTGGAGACGCTTGCCTTCACGCCCTGGCACGCCCTGGACGATTTTCGCCCCTTGGGAAACTTCAACCGCGGGCTGCAACCCATTCTGCACGCGGCAGAAAGCCACCGAAACGGCACCCGCTTTCACGAACCCGTCCCAATGCGCAACAAGGTCGTCATCGGCACGCTTTCGGCGCTGTTCCGGGTGCTGAACCGCCGCATCGAGTGGTTCAGGTTCCCAGATCATATCGCGCTGTTCAATCTGGCGATGTACCGCCATCAGTTGCGGGCGGAGAACCTGATCGACCGCAACACCCATCCGCAGGTGCCGCAGCCGCACCAGCCGCCGGCGCCGATCCCCGAGGAGGTGCGCTATCGCCGCACCTTCGATGGCACGATGAACGACCTGTCGGACCCGGAAATGGGCCGCGTGGGCGCCGTTTTCGGGCGCAATATGCCGCCCGACCCGCGGCCGGAGCTTCTGCACACGCCCGACCCGATCCGGATCAGCGAGGAATTGCTGGCGCGCAAGTCCTTCCTGCCCGCCACCTCGCTCAACGTCCTCGCTGCCGCCTGGATCCAGTTCCAGGCCCATGACTGGGTGCAGCACGCGCGTTATCCACTGGGCCGCAAGGATTTGATCGTGCCGATGCCCGAGGGCCGCACCTGGCGCAATACGCCCGACGGCCCGGAAGAGCGCGAGATGCGGATCGCCGGCGACAAATCCGCCGACGAGACCGCCAATCTGCCGATCACCTTTCCCAACAAGGTGTCGCATTGGTGGGATGGGTCGGAGGTCTATGGTTCCAACGAAGATCGCGCCATGAGCCTTCTGGCGGGGCCGCGGTTCCGGCTCGATGACGGCTATCTGCCGCAGAACATCTCGGGCCAAGAGGTCTCTGGCTTCAACGAAAGCTGGTGGCTGGGCCTGTCGATCATGCACACGCTGTTCGCGCGCGAACACAATGCGGTGGTCGATGAGTTGCAGCGCAACTATCCCGACTGGGACGATATGCGGCTCTATCATACCGCGCGGCTGGTGGTTTCGGCCCTGATCGCCAAGATCCACACCGTGGAGTGGACACCGGCGATCCTGGCCCATGGCGCGATCGATCTGGCGCTGAACGCGAACTGGTCGGGGCCCAAGGACGGGCTGTCCTGGCTGGGCGCCTGGTTCGCCGACACCCACGCGATGAAGGGGATCCTCGACACGCTGCCCGACCACCACGCGGCGCCCTATTCGCTGACCGAGGATTTCGTCACCGTCTACCGCCTGCACCCGCTGTTGCCCGATGACTTCCGCTTGTGCGACTCGATGCATGGCGGGCTGATCGAGGCGCTGAAGTTCGACGCGCTTCAGGGCCGCAAGACCGGTGACGTCATGCGCCGCTTTGGGCTTCAGAACACGCTCTATTCCTTCGGCACCGCCCATCCCGGCGCGATCCGGCTGCATAACTATCCCGACGCGCTGCGCCATTTCACCCGCGACACGGCCGAAGGGATCGAGCGGATCGATCTGTCGGTGGTCGACATCATGCGCGAACGCTCGCGCGGGCTGCCGCGCTACAACAAGTTCCGCGAGGGGCTGCACAAACCCCCGATCCGTCATTGGGAGGACATCACCCAGGATCCCGAAGACGTGCGGCTGTTGCGCGACATCTATGGCTCGCTGGACAAAGTGGACACGATGGTGGGTCTGTTCTCTGAGGCGCCGCCGCCGGGGTTCGGGTTCTCCGAGACCTCGTTCCGGATCTTCATCCTGATGGCGACGCGGCGGATCCAGTCCGACCGTTTCCTGACCGTGGACTACCGGCCGGAGATCTATTCGCCGCTGGGGATCCAATGGGTGGCGGAGAACACGCTGACCAGCGTGATCCTACGGCACTTCCCGGATCTGGCGACGGTGATCCCCCGCGACCAAAGCGCCTTTGCGCCGTGGCGTGTGCGCGCGCCGGTGTGACGGGCAGAGTTCAGCAGAGACAGAGATTTCTTGCCTCCGGCGGGGATGTCTGGGGAACAATGAGTGAGCCCCGTCCTGGAAACGCTCCGGTGGAGCGTTTCAGGGGCGAACGGGCGAAGCCCTGTCCCCGTCCTGAAAACGCGTCTCGGGTTCGACCTGCGAACGCTCCCCCGGAGCGTTTGCTTGGCGGTCTCACCGTTTCAGGGGCGAACCGTCCCGGGCTTGCCCCGGGACCTCTGGGTTCAGGGCAGCAGGCGGCAGGGTGTCAGATACAGTGCGCGGTCGAGTTTTGCGGCGTGGAAGGCGTTGCGCATCGCCTCAGAGACGAAGAAAGCGCCTCTCACACTCGGATCGACCCAGATATCCGGACCGCCGAGGGCCGCGGCGCTGACCACAATGTCCCCAGGTTGCGCGTCGTATTTCGGCCGGTGCGTGTCCACCAATATTCCCTTGTGAGTTGTCACATTGGACTGCTCGGCATCGATCACGTTCTTCGCCTGGCCGAAGTTCAGGCAGTAGTAGCTACCCTCGATCAGGGTTTTCTTGTTGTTCTGGAATAGTTTGACCGGGTAGATGTTGCCGGCGCCCGCGTCGTGCTGACGCCAGATCTGGGCGAAGTCCTCGCGCACGATGGGGCGACCTTCGGCCTGGAACACCATCGGCAGCGCCTTTTTCCGCTTATGCCCGGCGTTCCAGTAGAGCGCGGTGGGGAAGTATTCCGCAGACAGCACCTCACCCCGGAAATTCGGGAATCCGCCGCCGCGCATGTGTTCGCGTGAGATGTCTTCTGGCTCCAGCCAATGAAAGGACATCAGCTCCGACTCGTGAAGCGCGGTCGACACCCAAACCGTTTCCTCAGTCATTCACACCCCCATCGCTTGCGCGGGCTGGCCAAGCGCCATCGCCCAGATCACCCCATACCCCACCCACGCCCAAAGGCAGGCCCAGCGAAGCCCGCGGCTGCCCCGTGGGAACAAGAGGACCAGCAGCACGCCCAATCCGGCGCAGATGTGGAAGCCATAGACCACGGCGCGGAAGATCGGATAGGCCGCAACCTCCGGGCCGAAGCCGGGCTGCAGGTAGAGCCGCGTCATCGCTGCGGCGACCGCGCCGATGGGCAGGAAAAGAAACAGGAACATGAGCGGCAGCATGCGGGCGATGCCCCGGGCGCCGCGGGCGCGGTTCTCGCGCATGCCTCAGCCGGTCAGGGCGTCGAGCACCCGTACCCAGGACCTTATGCCTTTGTGAAAACTCGTGAGATTGTACTTCTCGTTCGGGGAATGGATGTTGTCGTCGTCCAAGCCGAAACCGATCAGCACCGAGTCGGTACCGAGGATGTCACGGAAGTGGCCGACGATGGGGATCGAGCCGCCGGAACCGACGAATACCGCATCGCGGGGCCATTCCGCGCTGAGCGCGGTGCGCGCGGCGGCAAATTCGGGCCGGTCGGTTGGCATCACCGTGGCCGGCGCGCCTTTGCCCGCCGAAAACTCAAGGGTGCAGTCGCCGGGCAGGCGGGCGCGCAGGAAGCCCTCGAAATTGCGCGCGATGGCGTCGGGATCCTGGCGGCCAACCAGCCGGAACGTGACCTTGGCCGAGGCCTGTGCCGGCAGCACGGTTTTTGTGCCCGCACCGGTATAGCCGCCCCAGATCCCGTTCGGCTCCGCCGTGGGTCGCGCCCAAACTTGTTCCAGCACCGAAAAGCCGGCCTCGCCCGCGGGCTGGCTGAGGCCAACATCGCCCAGAAACGCGGCCGCGTCGAAATCGAGCGCGTCCCAATCGGATTTGATATCCGCCGGCAGCGGATCGACGCCGTCGTAAAAGCCGGGGATCGTCACACGGCCTTCGCTGTCGTGGAGGTCCGCGATCATGCTCGCGACAACGCCGATCGGGTTGCGCGCGGCGCTGCCATACATGCCCGAATGCAGGTCTCGGTCGGCGGCCTTTACGGTGAACTCGGCCGCCTGCAGCCCGCGCAGCATCGTGGTGATCGCCGGCGTCTGCGGGTCGAACAGGCCGGTGTCGCAGACCAGCGCCAGATCGGCGTTCAACTCATCTTTGTGCGCTCCCAGGAAGGGGATGATGGAGGGGGAACCGGATTCCTCCTCGCCCTCGATGAAGACGGTCAGATTGCCGGGCAGGCTACCGGTGGTGTCCTTCACCGCACGCAGCGCCTCGACAAAGGTCATCAACTGCCCCTTGTCGTCGGAGGCGCCGCGGGCGCGGATCACCTTGCCGCCTTCGGTGTCTTCCAGCGCCGGGTCGAACGGGTCGCGATGCCACAGATCCAGCGGATCGACCGGCTGCACGTCGTAGTGGCCGTAAAGCAGCAGGTGCGGCCCTGGCGCTGCATGCCGGGCCACGACCATCGGTTTGCCCGGCGTGTCGCGGCGGTCGGCCTGAAACCCGATCTCCGTCAGTTGCGCAACCAGCCAGTCGGCGGCTTGCGTGCAAGCATCGTCAAAGGCCGGATCGGTGGAAATCGAAGGGATGCGCAGCAGGTCGAACAGGCGAGCGAGCGACGCGTCGATCTGGGCGTCCACATGGGCGAGGATCTGGTCGGCGGACATGGCGGGGCCTCTCGGTTTTGCGGGTTGTCGAGGCGTAGCACGGAGTTGCGGAGGGCTCCACCACAGGTGTCGGCGCCGGTCGGGGCGGCGTGTGGGTTTGTGTGTCTGACAATCGGAGTTGCGGAGCCCCCGCGCGCCTGGAAACGCGTCCCGGGTTCGACCTGCGAACGCTCCCCCGGAGCGTTCGCCTGACGGTCTCACCGTTTCAGGGGCGAACCGTCCCGGGCTTGCCCCGGGACCTCTGGGTTCAGGGCAGCAGGCGGCAGGGTGTCAGATGCAGCGCCCGATCAAGCTTTGCGGCGTGGAAGGCGTTGCGCATGGCCTCCGAGACGAAGAAGGCGCCTCGCACACTTGGATCGACCCAGATGTCCGGGCCGCCGAGGGCCGCAGCGCTGACCACGATGTCCCCAGGCTGGGCGTCGTATTCCGGCCGGTGCGTGTCTACCAGTATTCCCTTGTGGGTCGTCACATTGGACTGCTCGACATCAATCACGCTCTTCGCCTGGCCAAAGTTCAAGCAGTAGTAGCTACCCTCGATCAGGGTTTTCTTGTTGTTCTGGAACAGTTTGACCGGATAGATGTTGCCGGCGCCCGCGTCATGTTGACGCCAGATCTCGGCGAAATCCTCGCGCACGATGACCCACCCCTCGCCCTCGAATACCATCGGCAGCGCCCTTTTCCGCTTATGCCCGGCTTTCCAGTAGAGCGCAGTAGGGAAAACTTCTGCCGGCAGGCTCTCGCCTCTCAAATTAGGTCGCGCTCCTCCCTGCAGGACTTCAGAGGACGGGTTCTCTGGCTCCAGCCAATGAAAGGACATCAGCTCAGCCTCATGAAGCGCGGTCGACACCCAAACCGTTTCCTCAGTCATTCACACCCCCATCGCTTGCGCGGGCTGGCCAAACGCCATCGCCCAGATCACTCCATACCCTATCCACGCCCACAGGCAGGCCCAGCGAAGCCCGCGGCTGCCCCGTGGAAACAAGAGGGCCAGCAGCACGCCCAAGCCGGCGCCGATGTGGAAACCGTAGACCACGGCGCGGAAGATTGGATACGCCGCAATCTCTGGCCCGAAGCCGAATGGGATTGCTATGCCGCCCGGGACGTTTTTAGTCCGCGCCCGTCCGATTAGGCGCGTGTGATCCAGCCGCCGCCCAGAACCCGGCTGCCTTCGCCGGCGTAGAAGACGCAGGCCTGGCCGGGGGCGACGCCCTCTTCGGCGGCCAGCAGCTCCACCGTTGCGGTGTCGCCCGGTCCGGGCAGCAACCGGGCCAGTTTCGGCGGGCGGGTGGAGCGCACTTTGACACCCAACTCGATGCCCTCGGCCGGCAGATCGGCAAGCGCCGCGTCACCCAGCCAATTCACTTCTTTCAGCGGCACGCGGACGGTCGCCAGCGCCGACCGCGGGCCGACGACGACGTGCCGTCTTTCCGAATCCAGCTTGACCACGTAAAGCGGTGCGCCGCCCCCGATCCCCAGACCCCGGCGTTGTCCGATAGTGTACCGGATGACGCCGTCATGCTGGCCCAGAACCCGACCGTCCAGATCGACGATGTCCCCCGGCTCTGCCGCGCCCGGCCGCAGCTTTTCAATCACCGCCGCGTAAGAACCATTCGGCACGAAGCAGATATCCTGGCTGTCGGGCTTGTCGGCCACCGGCAGCCCGAATTCCTGCGCCAAAGCCCGCGTCTCGGCCTTGGATCTTAGGTACCCGAGCGGAAAGCGCAGATAGTCGAGTTGCGCCGGCGTGGTGGAGAACAGAAAGTAGCTCTGGTCGCGTTCGGGGTCGGCGGCACGGTGCAATTCCGGCCCCAACGGCCCCATTTTGCGCTGGATGTAATGCCCGGTCGCCATGCAGTCGGCGTCCAGATCCCGCGCGGTCTCCAACAGATCGCGGAATTTGACCCGTTCGTTGCAGCGGATGCAGGGCACCGGAGTCGCGCCGGCCAGATAGGCATCTGCGAACTCGTCGATCACGCTTTCGCGGAACCGGTTTTCGTAGTCCAGCACGTAATGCGGAAAACCCATCGTTTCGGCCACCCGGCGCGCGTCGTGAATGTCGCGCCCGGCGCAGCAGGCGCCTTTTTTGGCCAGCGCTGCGCCATGGTCATAAAGCTGTAGCGTGACACCGACCACGTCATAGCCTTCGCGCGCCAATTGGGCGGCGACGACCGAACTGTCGACGCCACCCGACATGGCCACCAGCACCCGGGTCCGTGCGGGCGGTTTGGCGAAGCCAAGCGAGTTGAGGGCGGTATCGGCGGCCGCATCCATTTCTGCGTTTACCTTCTGAAAAGACCCGCTGAAATATATTAAAACTCGACTTACTCTCAACCCCGTCTTTCACACCCGCTTAACGGCCGGCGCGCTACCTATTTGCGTGGGTGGACCAAAGTGAAACTGGGGTAGTGAGATGTATATCCGAAGAGAGAAGGGCCCGGTCTTCGTGACCTTGCCCGATGGTAGCAAGCTGACGCGATCCGATCTGCCATCGCGGGATACGCGGCGTTGGGTGGCGCGGCGTAAGGCGATGGTCGTCATCGCGGTCAGCAGCGGGCTCTTGGAAGAGGGCGAGGCCAAGGACATGTACGGCCTGTCCAGCGAAGAGCTCGACGGCTGGCGCCTGGCGATGGAGGCGCATGGCACCCGCGCATTGCGGGCCACGGCGGTGCAGAAGTACCGCTGAGCCGATCCGACGCTCACCGCCTCACACGCGAGCGGTAAGATCCGGTTAACCATTTGCCGATACACAACCAAGTGTTGTATTGTGGAAATGCCTGCCGGAGGTCACTAATGCGCGTGCTGCTTGTCGAAGATGACCCGACCACGTCCAAAAGCGTCGAACTGATGCTGACGAACGCAAACCTCAACGTCTATGCCACGGATTTGGGGGAGGAAGGGATCGATCTGGCACGTCTTTACGACTACGATCTTATCCTGCTCGATCTGAATCTGCCCGACATGACCGGGCATGAGGTCTTGCGCCAGTTGCGACTGTCCAAGATCGCAACGCCGATCCTCATCCTGTCGGGGCTCGACGATACGGAAAACAAGATCAAGGGCTTCGGCTTCGGCGCGGACGACTACATGACCAAGCCGTTCCACCGGGATGAACTGATCGCGCGGATCCATGCCATTGTGCGCAGGTCCAAAGGCCATGCGCAGTCCATCATCACGACGGGGCCGATGAATGTGAACCTCGACGCCAAGACGGTAGAGGTGGAGGGCGTGCCGGTGCATCTGACCGGCAAGGAGTACCAGATGCTGGAACTCCTCAGCCTGCGCAAAGGCACCACGCTGACCAAGGAGATGTTCCTCAATCACCTGTATGGCGGCATGGATGAGCCGGAGTTGAAGATCATCGACGTCTTCATCTGCAAGCTGCGCAAGAAGATCTCCGAAGCGACGGGTGGCGAAAGCTTTATCGAGACGGTCTGGGGCCGTGGCTACGTGCTGCGCGACCCGATCCCGGCTCAGGATGCGCCGTCGCGCTTGGCCGTCGGCGCCTGAGGGTCGCCCGGACAACAGTCCAAGCGCAACGTCCGCATTTCAAGGATGAGAAGCTGCGCGCAGGCCGCGTATCCCATTGCTCAACGGGCCGGCCGGTTTCCTGACGCGTTGCGTCTGCGCTGAGAAACGCGGCGCGGGCGTGGCGCCGCTCACACTCGTTTAAACCCGGTCGCGGCCCAGCCGAGGACTTCGGCCACGCGCCAAGATCGGGCCTTGATGCCGGAACGGTCCACGCCGGGGCGCCGCTGAGCTGGGGGGCCGCATCCACTTGTGGCCCCGTGGCGGCGGCTTTCGATATCGGCATGTATGACGGGGTTTTCCGGTCCAGGTGATCGGTTTGACCACTGGCCCGCCGTCGGCCCGTCGCCGTAACCGCCGCGCGTTCCTGCCCTGTCCCCGCATGCACCATCGGCTGCCGCTGGCCAAGGTGGGGCCGCTTCGCTAATTCTCCCGGTCAAAGCGGGGATGGGGCGGATGGCACAGGATGAACCGATCGAGGCGCTGGATCGCGATGCGGCGATGACCGAACTCGCGCGGCTGGCGGATCTGCTGAACGCGGCCAATCTTGCCTATCATCGCGACGACGCGCCCGATCTCTCCGATGCCGACTACGACGCATTGAAACGCCGCAACGCCGCGATCGAGGCGCGCTTTCCCGATCTCAAACGCCCCGACAGCCCCACCGACCGGATCGGCGCCGCTCCGGGGCAGGGTTTCGCCAAGGTCGCGCATCGCCAGAGGATGCTGTCGCTGGGCAACGCTTTCGATGACCAGGATGTCATGGATTTCGTCGCTGGCCTGCGCCGCTTTCTGGGGTTGGCCCCCGATGCGCCGCTGGCGATGACCGCCGAACCCAAGATCGACGGGCTGTCGTTGGCGCTGCGCTACGAAGCCGGCCACCTGATTCAGGCCGCCACCCGCGGCGATGGCAGCACCGGCGAGAACGTCACAGCCAATGCCCGCGTTGTCGGCGACATTCCGGACAGGCTGACCGGCGCCCCGGATATCCTGGAGATCCGGGGCGAGGTCTATATGTCCCACGCCGATTTCGCCGCGCTGAATGACCGCCAGACAGACGCCGGTCAAAAGACGTTTGCCAACCCCCGCAACGCCGCCGCCGGCTCTTTGCGCCAACTCGATGCGACGATCACGGCGTCTAGGCCGTTGAAATTCTTCGCCTATGCCTGGGGAGAGATGTCCGCGCCCCTGGCCGAAACCCAATCGGAAACGCTGGCGGCGTTCGAAAGCCTTGGTTTTCAGGTCAATCCAGAAACCCGTCGCTGCGAGAGCGTGGCCGAGATGCTGGAGCGCTATCGCGCCATCGAGGCCACCCGTGCCAAGCTGGGCTATGACATCGACGGCGTGGTCTACAAGATCGACGATCTGGCGCTGCAGGCGCGGCTGGGCCTGCGTTCGACCACACCGCGCTGGGCCATCGCGCACAAGTTCCCGGCCGAGATTGGCGTGACGCAATTGGAAAAGATCGAAATCCAGGTCGGTCGCACCGGCGCGCTGTCGCCGGTTGCGCGCCTGACCCCGGTGACCGTGGGCGGCGTCGTGGTGTCGAACGCCACGCTGCACAACGAGGATTACATCGCGGGGCGTGACAGCAACGGCGCCCCGATCCGCGAGGGCCGCGACCTGCGCGAGGGCGATTGGGTGACGGTGTATCGCGCCGGCGATGTCATCCCAAAGGTCAAGGATGTCGACCTTTCACGCCGGCCCGAGGATGCGAAACCTTACGTGTTTCCAGATACTTGCCCGGAGTGTGGCTCCGCCGCGCTGCGCGAGCCGGGCGAAGCCGTGGCGCGCTGCACCGGCAGCCTGATCTGCCCGGCCCAGGCGGTTGAGAAGCTGAAACACTTCGTGTCTCGCGCTGCATTCGACATCGAAGGCCTGGGTGCAAAGCAGATCGAGGCTTTTTTCCTGGAAGGCTGGGTCAAGGAGCCTGCCGATATCTTCACCCTCGCGGCCCGGCACGGACCCGACAGCGCAGATGCGCTGGCCGATCGCGAAGGCTGGGGGGGCAAGTCGGCCGAAAACGTGTTCCGGGCTATTGCGGAAAAGCGCCATATCCCCTTGTCTCGGTTTATCTTTTCCCTTGGCATCCGCCATGTCGGCGAAGTCGGCGCCGCCGATCTGGCACGCCATTTCGGCACCTGGGCGGCGCTGTGCGACACCGCGGATGCCGCCGGCGCCGCGGCAGATGCGCATCGCGCCGCGGAGGCGACGGTCGAGGCCGAACGTCGTACCGCACAGGCCGAGGGCCGCCGCGCCCGGTTGGCGGAGACGCGCACCGCCGCCTGGGCCGACATCCCCCAGCCGGCCAAATCCGCCTGGGAGGAGATCGTCGGCATCGACGGCATCGGCGCGACCCTGGCGCTGTCGCTGGTCACGACGCTGGCGCAGGACACCGAGCGCGCCTCGATCGACCGGTTGTTGGCGCATCTGCAGGTCGAGGCGGCGGCGGCCCCCGACACCGCCGGTTCGCCGCTGGCCGGCAAGACGGTGGTGTTCACCGGGACGCTGGAGACCATGACCCGCGCCGAGGCCAAGGCCACGGCAGAGGCGCGCGGCGCAAAGGTCTCGGGCTCGGTCTCGGCCAAAACGGATATCGTGATCGCCGGGCCGGGGGCGGGCTCGAAACGGGCTAAGGCCGAGGCCCTGGGTATCGAGATCCTCAGCGAGGACGAATGGCGCGCCCGGCTGGATTGAGCACCCCATGAGCCGCCGGCCGGAAGAATTGTTCCCCTTGTTCGGCGCAATCACCGGCCTGCCCGGCGTGGGGCCGAAGATCGCCGCCGCACTGGAGCGGATCGGCATCACCCGGCCCCGCGACCTGCTGTTCACCTTGCCCAACAGCGGCGTGGACCGCCGCCCGGTCGCCTCTATCCAGGGCGCGGCATTGCCCGGGGTCGTCACGGTCGAGGTGACCATCGGCAGCCACACCCGCCCCAGCGCCCGCGGGCGACCCTATCGTGTGTTCGTCACCGATGCCGGGACCGAGTTCGAGCTGGTCTTCTTCCACCCGCGCGAGGACTGGCTGCGCCGCACGCTGCCCAGCGGGCAACGGCGCGTGATATCTGGCAAGGTAGAGCTTTTCGACGGGCGCGCGCAGATGGTCCATCCCGACTACATCCTGACGCCGCAGGAGGCCGTTGAGCTGCCCGGTTTCGAGCCGGTCTATCCGCTCACCCAGGGCGTGACGCAAAAGACCATGGCCAAGGCGGCGGTGGGGGCGGTGGCGCTGGCGCCGGACCTGGCCGAATGGATCGACCCCGGCCTAAAGCGGCGCGAGGCCTGGCCCGATTGGGCCCAGGCGGTGCGCGCGGCGCATGCGCCGCAAACCCAGGCCGATCTGGCCATCGCCGCCCCGGCGCGGGTGCGGTTGGCCTATGATGAGGTGTTCGCGCATCAGATGACTCTGGCCCTGGCCCGGGCGCGCGATCGCCGCAGGCCGGGGCGGGAGACCAGGGCCACCGGCGCGTTACAGGATCAGGTCCGCGCGGCGCTGCCCTTCGCCGCTACCGGTGCGCAGGATCGCGCGGTGGCAGAGATCGCCGCCGACATGGCCGCACCGCAGCGCATGAACCGGCTGCTGCAGGGCGATGTGGGGTCGGGCAAGACGCTGGTCGCGCTGTTGTCGATGCTGGCGGCGGTGGAAGCCGGCGGCCAGGCGGCGATGATGGCCCCGACGGAGATCCTGGCGCGGCAGCATCTGGACGGGCTTGCGCCGCTGGCGGCGCAGGCCGGCGTGCGGCTGGAGATCCTGACCGGTCGCGACAAGGGCGCGGACCGGGCCGCGAAGCTGGCCGATCTGGCGCGCGGCGACATCGCGATCCTGGTTGGCACCCACGCGCTGTTCCAGAAGGATGTCGCATTCGCCGATCTACGGTTGGCGATCATCGATGAACAGCACCGGTTCGGCGTGCGTCAGCGCATGGATCTGGGCGCAAAAGGCCAGGCGGTGGATCTGCTGGTGATGACGGCCACACCGATCCCCCGGTCGCTGGCGCTGTCCCAATATGGCGATATGGACGTGTCGGTGCTCGACGAAAAGCCGCCGGGGCGGCAGCCGGTGGAAACGGCGCTGGTCTCGGCCGACCGGTTGGACGCGGTGACCGCGCGGCTGAAGGCGGCGTTGGCGGAGGGGCGGCGGGCCTATTGGGTGTGCCCGCTGGTCGAGGAATCGGAAACCGTCGCCGCCACCGCCGCAGAGGCGCGGGTAAAGACGCTGCGCGCGGCGCTGGGCCCCGCGGTCGGTCTGGTGCATGGCCAGATGCCGCCGGCGGACAAGGATACGGCCATGGCCGACTTCATCGCCGGGCGCACCCAGCTTCTGGTGGCCACCACCGTCATAGAGGTCGGCGTCGACGTTCCAGAGGCCACGATTATGGTGATCGAAAGCGCGGAGAGCTTCGGTCTGGCGCAATTGCATCAGTTGCGCGGTCGTGTCGGGCGGGGCCGCGGCAAGTCCACCTGCCTGCTGCTTTACGATACGCCTTTGTCCCAGACCGCGCGCGCGCGGTTGGAGATCATGCGCCGCACCGAAGATGGGTTCGAGATCGCCGAGGAAGATCTGCGCCTGCGCGGGGCGGGGGACCTGTTGGGCGTGGCGCAATCGGGCCTGCCGCGGTTTCGGATCGCCGATCTGGAACGCCAGGCCGATCTGATGCGGCTGGCGCAGGACGATGCCCGCGCCGCCCTGGCCCGCGATCCCGATCTTTCCGGCCCGAGGGGCCGGGCGATCCGCACCGCGCTTTATTTGATGGAGGCCGACCGTGCGATTCGTCTGCTGTCGGTTGGTTAATGCCGCAAACCGCCTTTGTTCGCGAATGTTCTCAAAAAGTTCTTGACGATGTGTGAACAAAGGGTGAATATCAGGTCTGTTGGATGAGAGGACGCCCACATGACCCGACGCCTGATCAGCACCGAACGCCCCGCCGCCCGCGCCTGTGTGGGGGACGCTATAGGCCTGGCCGCGATTTGCATGATGGTGCTGATCGGGCTGACGGTCCCTGGGGTCGTCTGACGTCTGCTTTGCCTGCGGACCGTCTGCGTGTCGCCCACTCTCCCGGGCCCATGACCCTCGATCCTGCCTCAAGGGGGTCCCGACGCATATGAGACGCACCTGATCGCCGCACCCGCCAGGGTCGCGGCGATTTTTTTTGTTCAGGCGCTTGAGTTTGGATCGAAACGTTCAGGCGGTACTGGCCTGAACACCATGGTCTAGGCGGCGGCTTCCTGCGCCTTGTCGAACGCATCCAATGTCGCCTCCAGGCACAGCATGATCGAGGCGTGGCGGTTCTTGTACTCACGCGCGGGCAAAAGCACGTCGAACCCTTCGAAGGGCGGTGCGGGCACGGGGCCGTCGCTTTTGAGCATCGCGTAAAGCTGGTCGCGCGCGGCTTGAACCGTATCGCGGTCGCGCCCGATCAACGCGGCGCCGGCCACAGCCGCCGCGGCCTGGCCCAGCGCGCAGGCTTTGACATCCTGGCCAAAGGCGGCGATGCGCCCATTTTTCAGGCTCAGGTCGACGGTGACCGTGGACCCGCATAGCGGCGAGCGTTTCTTCGCGGTCGCTTGCGGCGCGTCCAGGCGTTCGTGATGCGGAATATCCGCCGACAGCGCCAAGATGCGTTGGGAATAAAGCTTGATCAGATCGCCATCGCCGCTCATGGGCCCGCCGCTTTCGCTTCAACTGCAATGCCCCTATGTAGACCCGATCCGGCGGCGCGAAAAGAGAGCGGCGAAGATGACGCAATTCGATCCCGAGACCTTGAAATGGGACGCCGATGGCTGGATCCCGGCGATTGCGCAGGATCATGCGACCGGCCAGGTGCTGATGATGGCCTGGATGAACCGCGAAAGCCTGGCGCGCACGTTGGACACAGGGCAGGTGACCTATTGGTCGCGCTCGCGGGGGACGCTCTGGCGGAAGGGCGCAACCTCGGGCCATACGCAGCGGCTGGTGCGAATCAGTTTCGATTGCGATCGCGATTGCCTGTTGTTGCAGGTCGAACAGACCGGCGCGGCCTGCCATACCGGACGTCGGAGTTGTTTTTACACCGACATTCGCGACGGCGCGGAGGTGGAGACGATGGCGCCGCTGACCGAGTGACGCAGCCCGACGATCGGGGGTCAGGTCCGTGATGGGCGCGCCGCGCCCAGCCCAAGCAGACGGCGCAGAGCGGCGGTTGTGGTGCCTTCGGCCCGATACTTCGCAAGCGCTCGCGCATCGTCGCGTTTCGCCAGCCGCCGGCCGTCGGCGTCGCGGATCAGGCGGTGGTGGTGATAGCTCGGCGTCGGCACGCTCAGCAGGTGTTGCAGCAACACGTGGATTTGGGTGGCCGCGAACAGATCCGCGCCGCGCGTGACGTGGGTGACGCCCTGGTGCGCGTCGTCGACCACCACCGACAGGTGATAGGACGTTCCCAAATCGCGGCGGGCAAGAACCACATCGCCGACGCCATTGATCAGCGTGTCCGCAGCGACGTGCACCCGGTCCATCGCTGTGGCCGGGCCGGTTTCCGCAAAGGCGAGCGCGCCGCAGGACCGAGTGGCCGCGCGCATGTCCAGACGCAGTGCGGCATTCGCGGGCAGGGGCGCGCCCGGGCAAAGCCGGTTGGCCCGGCAGGTGCCGGGATAGATCACGCCGTCCGGACCGACCGGCGGGTCGCCTTCCTGCGGCGCGGTCGCGGCCTGGGCGATGTCGCGTCGCGTGCAGGTGCAAGCGAACAGAAGGCCGCGGTCGCGCAGGGTTTCCAGCGCTGCGCGATAGGCGGGCAGGCGGGTCGACTGGCGCAGCACGGGGGTGGGCCAGTCGAGCCCCAGCCAGCGCAGATCATCGAGAATTGCGGTCTCCCACTCCGGCCGGGCGCGGCTGCGGTCGATATCCTCAAATCGCAGCAGAAAACGCCCTGAGGCGGCTTGCGTTCGGTCCCAGGCGGTGAGGGCAGAGAACGCATGGCCCAGGTGCAGCGGGCCGGTGGGCGAGGGCGCAAAACGTTCGGTGCGCATCTGTGGTGCGGCGGGCCGTCAGGTCTTGCGCAGAACGTAGACCGAGGATTCCAGATCGATCTTCGGCAAATGCGCCCCGTGTTCGCGGAACAGCAGCACGGCGCTGCCTGCATCCAGATGTTCGTTCATCCGCCCCTCATAGGACGGGTCGGCCAGCGCATGATCGTTCAGCGAAAAGACGGACACACCACCCGGGGGCAGCTTGCCGATCATGTCATCCAGCACCGCTGCCGGGGCATGGCCCGGGTTCAACACACCGACGGCGGCGATGGTGGCATAGGCGGCATCGGCGAAGGGCATCGGATCGGTCATATCCGCCTGCATCAATTTGCGATAGATCCCCTTGGCCCGGGCCAGCGCCAGCATCTCGGCCGAAAAGTCGCTGCCATCCAGCACGGAAAACCCGGCCGCGCGCAGCGCCGCGCCGGAAATCCCGGTACCGCAGCCCAGATCCAGGACCGGCGCGTTGCGGTCGGTTTGAAACCGCAGCAGCGCATCCGCGATGCGGCCGGGCGTGGCGTAGCCGTTATCCGCGACTTCCCGATCATAGCTGTCGGACCAGGCGTCGTAGAAGGCACGGGTCGTCTCAGCGCCGTCCAGGTCATAGACAGTGTCCAGAAACTTGCGGTCGCTCATGCGACGGCTGCCCGGTCTTGTTCGTCGCACCAACTGGTGAAGTCTAGTTTGGCGCGTGCGGTATAGGCTGGATAGCGTTCCTTGCGGCCGCGCCGTCCGCCGCGCGCCTCGTTCAGTGGTGGGAACAGTCCGAAGTTCACATTCATCGGCTGGAATGTCTTGGCGGCCGCGCCGCCGGTGATGTGGTGGACCAGCGCGCCCATCGCAGTGGTGCCCGGCGGCGGGTTCAGCGCGCGCCCCAGGGTCTGCGCCGAGGCCAGCCGGCCGGCCAAAAGCCCCATTGCGGCGCTTTCGACATAGCCCTCGACGCCGGTGATCTGCCCCGCGAACCGCAGCCGCGGCTGCGACCTCAACCGCAACTGAGCGTCCAGCAGCGTCGGACTGTTCAGAAATGTGTTGCGATGGATGCCCCCCAGCCGGGCGAACCGCGCCGCCTCCAGCCCTGGGATCCGGCGCAGAACCTCGGCCTGGGCGCCGTATTTCATCTTGGTCTGGAAACCGACGATGTTGAACAGCGTGCCCAGCGCATTGTCGCGCCGCAACTGCACGACCGCGTGGGGTTTCTCTTCCGGCCGGTGCGGGTTGGTCAGCCCCACCGGTTTCATCGGCCCAAAGCGCAGCGTGTCGCGCCCGCGCGCGGCCATGACCTCGATCGGCAGGCAGCCCTCGAAATAGGGGGTGTCACGCTCCCAATCCTTGAACTCCGCCGTCTCCGCCGCCAACAGCGCATCGACGAAGCCCTCATACTGCGCGCGGTCCATAGGGCAGTTCAGATAGGCCGTGCGCTCCGCTTCGGTGTCCCCCTTGTCGTAGCGGGACTGAAACCAGGCCAGAGACATATCGATGCTGTCGGCATGCACGATCGGCGCGATGGCGTCGAAAAAGGCCAATGCGTCTGCGCCCGTCTCTGCCCGGATCGCTTGGGCCAGAGCAGGGGCGGTCAGCGGGCCGGTCGCGATGATGACATTGCCCCACGCCGCTGGCGGCAGGGAAGACAACTCGCCCGTCTCGAACCGGATTCGGGGATGCGCCCGCAGCTTTTCGGTGACGGCGCGGGCGAAGGGATCGCGGTCGACCGCCAGCGCGCCGCCCGCCGGCAGGCGGTATGCGTCGGCCATGGCCATCACCAGACCGCCGGCGCGCCGCATCTCCCAATGCAAAAGCCCGACGGCGTTGTTGTCGTCATCGTCCGAACGGAAGGAGTTGGAACAGACCAGTTCCGCACAGTCCCCCGTCTGATGCGCAAATGTCCCCGTCCCGGGCCGCATCTCGTGCAGTACGACCCGCGCGCCGGCCTGCGCCGCCTGCCAGGCCGCTTCGGATCCGGCCAGCCCGGCGCCGATGATGTGAATGTCGCTCATACCGCCCAACCTACCCCTTGCGCGTGAAATGAAAAGCCGGTTGCCTCTGCTGCGGTTCCGCGACAGCGTGCCCGCGGCAGAGGGAGGGCGCCCATGACCCAAGCCGAACGGGAGTTGCGCGACCAGATGGCGACGCTATGCGCATCGCTGTTTCAGCGCGGGTTCAGTGTGGGCACCGCCGGCAATGTCTCTGCCCGGTTGGACGATGGCATTCTGATGACGCCGACCAATGTCACGCTGGGCGCGGTCGACCCGGCGCGGATCGCCAAACTGGACAATGCGGGCCGGCATGTGGCCGGCGACACGCCCACCAAGGAGGTTTTCCTGCACCGCGCCTTTTACGCGACGCGGCCAGGGGCGGGCGCGGTCGTGCATCTGCATTCCACCTGGGCGACGGCGTTGTCTTGTCTGGTCGATCTGGACGCCGAGGACTGCCTGCCGCCGCTGACGCCTTATGTGGTGATGCGGGTCGGGCGGGTGGGCTTGCTGCCCTATGTTCCGCCGGGCGATCCGAAGATGGGCGACATGATCCGGGCGTTGGAGGGCCGCCATGCGGCGGTGTTGCTGGCCAATCACGGGCCGGTGGTCAGCGGGCGGGATCTGTTCTCCGCCGTTTGCGCGGCCGAGGAGTTGGAGGAAACCGCCAAGCTGACCCTGGCTCTGCGCGGCTTGCCCGTGCGGCAGTTGAGCCCGGCGGATGTCGAAGAACTTGCGCGAAGTTTCGGCGCCTAGACCAAAACCGTTTCAGGCCTAGAGTCAGGACCCATTGATTTCCGCGTATGGGCGTGATTCACGGTTCGAAAGCGAGCGGTGAACATGTCTGATCATTTCTGGCTGACGGATGCGCAGATGGCGCGGCTTGAGCCCTTCTTTCCGAAGTCCCACGGCAAGCCTCG
>JBCDDF010000011.1:15000-78232 GCA_039180525.1 Pseudomonadota bacterium | reverse complement strand
CCGGCGGCGGCGACCGCCTCCACATCCGGCGGGTTGTGGCCGCCCAGGTCGATCAGGCCGGCCGCGTCGACCCGGTCCTGGCCGAAGATGTCGGACGCGCCGCGGACATAGACCGCGCCATCCTCCATCGTCCGCGTGACGGTGGCAAAGACCGGCGCGCCGATATCCAAAAGCGGTGTGGTGATCTGATCGTCGCGCAGCGCGGCGATGCGCGCGGGCGCGGTCGGAATGCAGGTGGTCCCGGCGTCGTGGTCGAAGGCCCGGGTGCCTTCGGCACAGTCCTGGGCGAAGGCCGGTGTAGTCAGGGCGGCCAGGGCGGCCAGAAATAACGAGGCGATGCGCATGCGTTTTCTCCTTTGCAAACTGCGGTAACCAGCGCCGCGGCGTTAGCCTTCGAGCGGCACGAAATCGCGGGTCGCGATGTGGCTGAGAAAGATCGCCAGCACCTCTTCCAGCGCGCGGAAGCTCAGCGCGCGCATCGGCTCCCGGTCGATCAGCAGGTGCTGGTTGTGGCGGGCGGCGTGCAGGACCTCGTCCCAGGCCGGGAAAAGCCGTTCCCATTCCTCGATCCGCTGGCTGGGCGGCTGATCGAAGGCCAGATTGTAGGTGCCGATCATGAAATCGGCCTGGATCTCCGGCAGAAGCTCCACGCTGACGGATTCGTTGGCGACGCCCAGATCGGTGGCGATCTGCGGTTCGGCGAAGCCCAGATCCGCCAAGACCTGGCTCATGGCGCCGTAGTTTCCGTACACGGTCAGCCCGCCATTGTCGTTGAATACCTCGGCGATGACGACGCTGACATCGGCCGGGTCCCCCAGGCGGTCGGCCACCACCAGGCGCGCCGCGGTCAGCCGCGACTGGTAACGTTGCAGCCCCGCCTCGTATCGATCGAGCAGCCCGGCGGCATCCGCAATCAGGCGATAGCGTTCCAGCATCGGGTTCGAATGGATGCCGATCGCAACAGTGGGCGCGATCAACTCGAATTGCTCAAGCAGATCCTCCTGCCAGTCCGGGATCAGGATAAGATCGGGTTCGAGTGCGACGATGCTTTCGAAATCGGGGTCGTTCGGGCTGCCGATCCAGGTCAGATCGGACCCATCGAAGGTCAGATTGAACAGGTCGAACGCGCCCCGCGGGTAGGGCGCGCCGCCGTTCTTGCCGTCATCCGTGCGACCGGCCGACCCGACCAGCGGCGCGCCCAGTTCCCAAAGCGGCGCCGTGAACTGCTCGCCGCGCACGGACACGATCCGCTGCGGCGCCACCGGGATGCAGGCGGTGCCGGCGGCGTGTTCGAACGCCCGCATGCCCTGGGCGCAGTCCTGGGCGGCGGCGGGCAGGGTAACGGCAAGCGACGCGGCGGTGGCAAGGGCCAGGGCGGGGGCGGCGATGGTCGGTCTCATGAGGCCTCTCTTTTCCTTCGGGTCGCGCCGGCAGGCTCTGCGTGACGGCGGCGGCGGTGTCTCAGTCGGCGATGTCGGTGCGGAAACCGGGGGCGCCCAGGATCTCGGCCAGCTGGTTCACGCCATCGAGCGTGCGGCGCCAGGACGTCCCGCCCATGCGCGTGCCGTCGATCTGATAGATCTGCTCGGCCTGCCCGGCGGGGTGGAGCTGGAACAGCGGGTCGGCGACGACCTGCTCGTATTGCCCGTTCGGGCCGTCATCGCCGGAAAAGTCGATGACGAAGATCGCGTCGGCTTCGATGTTGCCCAACACCTCGCGGGAGAACTCGACCACGCCGATGCCGGTGACGTTTTCCTCTTCCCAATCGGTGCGTTTGAACCCGATGGCCTCGAACGCGGCGCCAAAGCCCTGGACCCACGGCAGCGCGCGCAGGGCGCCGTTGTTGAGCATGACCAGAGCCTTTGTCTGGCCGGGCGTATCGCCCAGATCGGCCCGGACCGCGGCGGCGCGGGCGTCGAATTCGGCCTTCAGTGCGTCATGGGTCTCCACCCGGTTCACCGCCTCGGCGAACTGGCGCAGGGCGGGCTGCAGGGGCTGGTTGAACATGTCGATCACGATGGTCGGCGCAATCGGCGTATAGGTTTCGTAATGCCATTCGGGCGAGGGCGTGGTGATGATCAGGTCCGGCTCCAGCGCGACGACGAGCTCTTTGTCTTCCTCGCGATGGAGACCGACGAATTCCACATCCGACGTGTCATACCCGTCCAGCCGCCTGAAGACGCGGTTGCCATCCGCATCCAGCCTGCCGGAGGCGCCTAGCAGCGTGACCCCCAACTCCATCAGCGGCAGCAGGACGTTCTGATCCTGCAGCGCGACGATGCGTTGCGGATCGGTGGGAATGCAGTCGGTCCCGGCGGCATGGGTGAACGGGCGCTGACCGGATGGGCAGTCCTGGGCTAGGGCCGGCGCGGCCAGCAGTGCCGCCAGAAAGGTGAGCGTCAGTCGCATGTGATGATCTCCTGAATGCCGGGGGGAAGGATTTTGCCGCGCCACACGGTCTTCGGCTCCAACGCCGCGCGCGCGTGCAGATCCTCGCAGGCGCCGTAGGACCGAAGCTGTTCGGGGGTGCAGCGGATGGTGCAGCGCGCGATCGGCGTGCTGACATGGAACAGGTGCGCGGTGCCGTCGCTGCCCGCCGGTGTCACCGTGACCGGGCCCGGCGGCAGCGCGGCCAGGGCGGTGACCTCCGCCACCTGTTCGGGCGGGCTGAGATGCGCGGCGCCGCGGTAGCACGGCAAATAGGGGCGGCGCTCGGCCTCCGCCGCCAGAAACGGCGCTGCGTCGTCGGGCATCAGCCGGCCGTATTTGCGTCCTGCCGGCAGCACCAGCGCACCTGTGGCAAAACGGCAGCCGCCCAGATGGGTGCATTCCCAGACGTCGAAACCGCCGCGCCGCGCGGCCTCTGCCGCCACGGCGCGATAGGTCTGGAAGCCCCATTTCGCGCAACACCGATCATGGCGGCCATGCGTGCAAACCAGCACCAGCGGCGCCGTCATGGGCTGCGGCGCGAACGCCCGCAATGCCTCTGGCCCTTTAGGCACCGCGGCCAGAAACGCCACCAGCGCGTCCGGATGCAGATCGAAGCGCAGTGCCTGCGGCAGCAAATACGCGCACAGGGTTTCGCTGGCTTCGGACTTGCGGTCGATCAGGTTGATGCGCCAGTCCCGTCCGGCCAGGCCCTCGATGGCGGCTTGCGTCGCCGGCGCCATGTCGGCGGCGATCCTCAGCGAATGGCGCCATTTCGCCTTTGGCCAGCGCACCAGCACGTTGCGCGCCGGATGCGTGCCCCAGCCGGCCAGCGGCTCGCCCGCGGCAAGGCTGTGTTCGGTGCAGAAGTTGACCGGGGCGGCGGGGGCGGTCATCGCCCGGTCCTTTGCACGGCCAGCACCACCGCGCCGGTCACGATCAACGCCGCGCCGGCAATTGCCAGGGCGCCCGGACGCACGCCGAAAAGCACCGCGTCATAGACCGCCGCGAACACCAGTATGCTGTAGAAGGCGGGCATGACATGGCTTGCCTCTCCCCGGCGCATCGCCTGGATGAAAAGCGACTGGCCGGCGACCATGACGGTGCCCAGCGCGACCAGCAGCAGCCATTGCCCGCCGGTCGGCGCGGACCAGACCGACAGCGCGACCAGGCCCGAGACCCCGGCGCCGATGGCGTTGTTGACCAGCAGGATCCGCATCGGCGGTTCGCCAGCGGTCAGACGTTTGATGAAAATCGTCTCCACCCCCATGAACGCCGCGGCGGCCAGCGCCCAAAGACCGGCGGCCTGAAACGCATCCGTGCCGGGGCGCAGGATCAGGGCCGCGCCGCAACAGGCAAGGCATGCGGCGATCCACTTGCGCGGGCCAAGTCGTTCGCCAAGCAGCGGCACGGCCAACGCCATGGCGACCAGCGGCGATAGAAAGCTGATCGCCGTCGCTTCGGCGACCGGCATGCGCGCGACCGCGGCGAACATCAGCGTCACGCCCAGCCAGCCGCAGATCGAGCGCAGAAGATGCCAACGCCACCGTGTGCCGGCGAAGGCCGGGCGCAGGCGCGGCCGCAGCGCCAGCGCGCCGATCAGCGCGGCAAAGCCGAAGACGAACCGCCCCGCGCTGATCTGCAACGGATGCAGTCCCGGCGCATCGCCAAGCGATTGGCCCAGCACCTTGGCCAGGATCGAGGTGCCCGCGATCACGGCGCCCGCAAGCACCATGGCGATCACAGCAAGATCTGGTTGGGCCGGGTTCATCGGTCAGTCCACCTGCCGCGCCGGGTCAGACATGTGGGTGGCCAGCGCGAACATCACCGCCATCGCCGCGTCATAGGACGGCGTGGTGACCTCTTCGCGCGGCATGAACACCAGCCTGCCGGCCTGACACGCGGTCAGTGCGGTGCAATAGGACGGCAGCACCTCTTCTAAGGCGGCAACCGCATCGGCCGGGGTCTGGCCGCGGTCGGTGCGATAGGTGACGAAGATCCAGTCGGCATCGAAATCCTGCAGGCTTTCGGCCGAAAAGCCATCGCAATCGCCGGGCGCGATAGTGTCGATGATGGGTGGGAAGTCGAAACCGGCCTCGCCCAGCACCAGGCCGATATGGCCATAGGGGTTGCAGGAATAGATCGTGCCGTCGAAAGCCTGCAGATAGCTGACCGTCGTGCCATCTGCCGCCAGTCCCTTCAGTTGCGCCAGTTGCGCGTCATAGCGCGCGCGGTTGGCGGCCAGCAGGTCCCCCCGCCCCAGAAGCCGGGCGTAAAATTCCTGCGCCTCGTGCAGGGCTGTGTCGGTGACATAGGCGACCGTAGGTGCAATCGCCTCTACCTGCTCCAGCGCCACCCCGTCCTGCCAATCGGGCCAGATGATCAGGTCGGGCTCCAGCGCCGCGACCAGTTCGAGATCGACCGGGAAATCGCCGACGAATGCGATTTCGGAATTGTCGAAATCCACGCCCGTGGTCACGCCGGAGGCGCGGATCACCCGGCTGCCATCGGTGCGCTGCGTGCCCTGGCTGCCGACCGGCACCGCGCCCAGTTCAATGAGCGGCACGGTCACGTTTTTCGAGCCCAGCGAAACGATGCGCGTCGGATTGGCGGGAACCGTCACCTGACGGTCCAGATGATCCGTGAAGACGCGGGTCTCCTGTGCCTGAGCCGGGAGCGCCAGAAGCGCGCTGAGAAGAACGGCGGTTCGCATGATCTCTCCTGTTGGTTTCATGGGGGTCAGTTGCTGGGCGCCGGCGCGCGCGCGGCGTGGGTCGTGACCAGGTGCACCAGCATGTTGAGTTGCGCGAAGGAAAAGCCCGTTGAGATCTCTCGCGGGACCACGATGTAGCGACCCTCGCCACAGGCGCTCAGCACGTCGCACCAGGACGGCAGCGCCGCGTCGAACCGCGCGCGGGGGTCGGCCAGCGTGTCGCCATAGGCGATGGTGTAGGTGTCGAACAGGTAGTCGGCCTGGAGGTCCGGCAGTATCTCCAGGCTGGCCTCTTCGCCCCAGGCGACGCCGCGATCGGCCATGTCCTGCGCGACCGGGTTGCGTTGAAAGCCCAGATCCTGGAGCACCATGGTCAGCCCGCCATAGCCGGCATAGACGGTAAAGGTGTTGTCATCGCTCATCTGGATCTTGGAGTAGGTCGCGCCATCGGCCTGTGGGAACGCTTTGCGGCCGCGCTCGATATTGGCGCGATAGGTGGCCAGCATCGCCTCCCACGTCTCAAGCTTGCCGGCGGCATCGGCCACGCCGCGGGCAAAGGCCAGCGGATCGGGGTCGTCATCGGGGATAAAGACGGTGGGCGCGATGGCCTCGTATTGCTCGCGTGCCTCCATGTCGTAGGCGCGGCCGATGATCAGGTCGGGCTGCATCGCCGCCATCGCCTCTAAATCCATCGCCTGCCATGTGCCGGCATAGCCGATGCCCGAGTTCTGGAAATCGAGCCCGAACAGCAGATCGACCGATCGCAGATAGAGGCTGCCATCATCGGCCACGCGCCCATGCGAACCGACCACCGGGGCGCCCAGTTCGACGAGTGCGAGCGTCACCGATTGGTCGTGCAGCCCGATGATGCGCAGCGGCGCCTGCGGAATGCAGGTGGTGCCGCCCAGATGGTCGAAGGCGCGCTGGCCCGTGCCGCAATCCTGGGCTGCGGCGGGCAGGGCAAACGCAAAAAGGGCTGCGAAAAGGGCTGCGAAAAGTGTCAGGGCATCTCGCATGGATCAAACCTTTCTTCAGGGGCAGGCAATTATTCCGGCTTTGGGATGATTTCGGTGGAGCTCATCTCCGCCAGCACGACCATGGCCAGCGCCATCAGCGCGTCGTAGGAGGCCGAGGTCGCCTCTGCCCGCGGCAGGATGACGACCTGGCCCTCGCGACAGGCGTGCAACGCATCGCACCAGCCGGGCAGAACCTGCTCCATCGCCGCGATGGCATCCGCGGGGGTCTGGTTTGCGTCGGTGCGGTAGGTCAGAAAGACGACATCGGCATCCAGATCCGGCAGCTGTTCGGCCGACAGCGTCACGAACTCGCCTTCGGGGATCGCGTCGACCGTCTGCGGAAAGCGGAAACCCGCGTCGCGCAGCACCTTGCCCAGCGCCGAATAGGTGTGGGCGACATAGATCCCGCCATCCACGCCCTGCATGACGGAGACGGTGATATCGCCGGTCGGCACCAGGCGCTGGATCTGGGCGATCTGCGCGGCATACCGGGTTTCCAGCCGCGCCAGCACATCTTGGGTGCCGGTCGCGTCGGCCAGCAGCGGAAAGACCCCGATGGTTTGGCGCTTGCCGGTGTCCAGCACCACGGTGGGTGCGATCGCCTCAAGCTGATCGACCGGTGCGCTTTGCCAGGTCGAGGTTATGATCAGATCCGGCGTCGCCTGCGCCACGGCCTCCACATCCGCGGGGTTGTTGCCGACGAAGGCGATCTTGGAATTGTCGAAATCATAGCCCGTCACGGTGATCGAGCCGCGGATGAACGGCGCCCCCTCGGGCGTGGTGCGGCCATGGCTGGCGACCGGGATGACGCCCAACTCGATCAGTGGCGTGCCCAGGTTCTTGTCGTGCAGCACCACGATGCGCTGCGGATCTGCAGGCACCTCGACGGTGCGGCCCAGATCGTCGGAGATGGTGCGCGTGTCCTGCGCAAGGGCGGGCCCGGCCAGGGCAACACAGGCGGCAGCAACACAGACAAGACGGTGCATGGGCGTATCCTTCGGTGGGTAGGGGGGATGCGGCGGCATGGCGGTCGCTCACTCCGGCAGCGGCACGAAATCGCGGCCGGCGATATTGGTGACGAGCAGCGCCAGCGTGGTTTGCAGCATCTCAAAGCTGAGCGGGCGGACCATGTTGCGATCGACATAGATATGCTGGCCATGCCGCGGCGCGTGCAGAACCTCGTCCCACATGGGCAGCAGCGCCTCGAACGCGGCGCGCTGGCTGGACGGGGTCTGGTCGAAAAAGACGTTATAGGTGCCGATCAGGAAATCGGCGTCGACCTCGGGCAATCGTTCCAGGCTGATCTCGGTAAAGCCGGCTTCGGTCGCGGCGATCATCGGCGGCATGGAAAAGCCCAGATCGCGGATCACCTCGGTCAGGGCGCTGTATTCGCGATAGACCAGAAAGCGTTCGCCGAAGACCTCGGCGATGGCCACGCTGACCTGCGACGGGTCGCCGAGCGCATCCGCGACGACGATCCGGCCCGCCTCCAGCCGGCGGTTATAGCTGGCCAGCCGGCGTTCGAACTTGGGCAGCCGGCCGGCCGCGTCCGCCAGACGCCGGTAGCGGTCCAGCCACGGCGTATCGCGATAGTCGAGGACCACGGTCGGGGCGATGGCGGTCAACTGGTCCAACACCGCGGCGGTGTTCTCCGAGATGACGATAAGGTCCGGGCTGGCCGCCGCGATCGCCTCCAGATCGGGTTCCTTCCAGTCGCCGACATAGGCGATATCGCTGTTCTCAAAGCTGAGGTCGAAGACGGTCAGCGCGCCGCGGATATAGGGCGCGCCGCCGTTCACCCCGTCGGCCGTGCGCCCGCTGGACGCCACCACCGGCGCGCCAAGCTCGTAAAGCGCGGTGGTGAACTGTTCGGCGCAAATCGAGGCGATGCGCTGGGGCGCCGCGGGGATCTGGACCTCGCGGCCCTGGTCATCGGTGAAACCGCGCGTGTCCTGCGCTGCGGCGGGCAGCGCAAGGCACATCAGGATGGCAAGAAGTCGGGTCAACGGTCGGATCCTTTCCCAGGTGCACGCTGTCGGCGCTGCACTCATCTCTCCAGCGCGACGAAATCGCGGGTGACGACGTTGGTCAGGAAGACCTGCAGCGTCTCTTGCAGGCTGGCGAACATCACCGCGCGGATGCGTTCGCGGTTGAAGAAAAGGTGCTGGTTGTTGCGCGGGGCGTGCAGAAACTCCGACCAGCCGGGCAGGATCGCGTCAAAGGCCGCGCGCTTGTCGTCGGGTCCGTCGTTTTCGAAGAAGGTGGTGTAGGTCGTCAGCATGAAATCGGCGTCGATCTCGCCGACCAGTTCGGGGCTGAACTGGGTCCATTCCTCTTCCATGTTCGCCACCGCGGCGGGCATGGTGAAGCCGAGGTCGCGCATGACCTGGGTAATCGCGCCGTATTCCCGCGAGACCCAGAGTCCTTCGTCAAAGGTCGGCACGGCGATCACCAGTTGCACGTTCGCCGGGTCGCCCAGTCGTGCCGCGGCGATAGCCCGCGCGCGCGCGAGCTCCGCCTGATAGAGCGGGAGTTGGGCCTCATAGGCATCCGACCGTCCGGCGGCGTCGGCGACCTGGCGGTAGGTATCCAGCCAGGGCTGCGATTCCGCGATTACCACCGTGGGCGCGATGGCCGAAAGCTGGTCAAGAATGTCGATGGAGGCATCGAGGATGATGATCAGATCCGGCGTAAGCCCGGCGATGACCTCGAAATCCGGGCTGCGCCAGTTGCCGATGAAAGTGATGCCGCCATCGCCGAAATTCAGCCCGGCGATTTCCTGGAGAGAGCGCATATAGGGCCGGCCATCGTTGCGCCCTTCGGTGACATAGCCGACCGAACCGACCACCGGCGCGCCAATTTCGTGCAGGGGCGCGCCGATCCACTGCGAGTCGAAAGAGACGATGCGCTGTGGATCGGCGGGAATGCAGGTTTCGCCCGCGTCATGGGTGAAAAGCCGCTGTCCGTCGCCGCACCCTTGCGCGGCCGCGGGTTGAATGGCGAACGCCGCAATGGCAGCGGCCAGCGCAAGGCGCAGACGCATGGCAAGCCCTCTCTCTGGGTCGGCGCTTGCTGCGGCTGTCACCGTGGCTGGCGGTTTACAGATCTTTGAGGCGACCAGCCTCATTGTTTAAAGACCGGAGCCCGCGTTTGGGTTCCGCCATAGCCCACCACGCGTCGGCGGCGATGGATGCTTGCCGGGGCCCTCAGTCCGGCGGCACGATCCCCGGACGGCCGGCGATATTGCTGACGATGACATGGGTCAGCAGCTCCCACGCCTGGAAAGACGGCGTGACCGCGTGTTCGCGCGGCACCATGATCAGGCGCCCATCGGCACAGGCCTGCAGAAACTCGCAGTACCCGGGCAGCGCGTTGTCCAGCGCCGCATTCTCGGCCTGCGGGCCGCCTTTGGCGCCCTGGTCGACGCGATAGTTGCCGAACACGAAATCCGCGTCCTGGGCCGGGATCAGTTCGGGCGAGCCGGTGATGCGCCGTTCCCCGGCTGCGCGCAGCCGCGCGCCCTCGCCGACGATAGTCAGGCCCAGCGCCTCCAGGATGTAGCTTTTCATCGAGTAGTCGCCGTAGATATTGACCTCCCCGCCCTCCGATCCGTTGGCCTGGAGAATGGAATAGGTGTAGTCGTTTTCGCCCACCCAGGCGGCGGCATCCGCAAGCAGGGCCTGAAAACGGGTGTTGCGCGCCTCGAACTGGGCTGTTTCGCCGACGATGTCCGCGATCGCCCGGTAGGAGTCCAAGGCAAAGCCCTCGGTATCGACAAAGACGACCGGGCCCACGGATTCGAACTGCTCCAGCAGGTCCACATCGCGGGCGCGCGCGATCAGCAGATCGGGCTCCAGCGCCGCCATCACCTCGAAATCGAACTGCTGCCAGGCGCCGGTGAAGGCGATGTCCGAATTGTCGAAACTGACGCCCAGGATCACGTTCGCGGGGCGGATATAGGTGCTGCCATCCTCGCGCACGCGGCCATGGCTGCCCACCACCGGGACGCCAAGCTCGATCAACGCGGTGGTGATGTCCCAATCCCAAAGGCCGATGACCCGCTGCGGATCGACCGGAATGTCCACAGACCGGCCCAGCGCGTCGGTGTAGTTGCGGGTCTGTTGCGCCGCCGCGGGCAGCGCGCAGAACGCGAGAATGGCGATCAATCTGAGCATAGGGTTCCCCTAGAGTTGGCTGCGCGCCTGCGACCGCAGGATAAGCGCGACAAAGACCGGCACGCCGATCACGGCGGTCACCAGACCGGCCGGGATCTGCACCGGCGCGAATAGGGTGCGGCCCAGCAGATCGGCGAAGCCCACCATAAGCGCCCCGGTCGCGGCGCTGAGCGCCAGGTGCAGCCCGACCCCCGTGCGCGCCAGGCGGCGGGCGATATGGGGCGCGACCAGGCCGATAAAGCCCAAGGGCCCGACCGCGGCCACGGCAAAGGCCGCCAGCGCGACCGACAGCGTGATCAGCACCAGCCGGTCGCGGCGGACCGCGACGCCGAAACCGGTGGCGACCTCCGGCCCGAAGCGCAGCGCGCCCATGGGTCGCGAGGCCCAGATCAGCGCCGGGATCATCACCACCAGGCAGACCACCAGCGAACGCACATCCCCCCAGCCGGCGGCGTGAATCGACCCGGCCAGCCAACCCAGCGCGGCCAGCGCCCGGTCGATATCGCCATAGGTCAAAAGCGCGTTGGTCCCGGCGGAGATAAAGGCCGCAACGCCGATGCCGGTCAGGATGAACCGCATCGTCGCGCCACCCGTGCGTTGCATCGCGATCCACTGGATCAGCGCCGCCACGGCCAGCGCGCCAGCAAAGGCAAAGACCGGACGCCAGGCGATGTTCACATCTGGAAAGGCGATGATGATGGCCACCACGGCAAAGCCCGCCCCTTGGCTGACGCCCACCAGGGACGGGTCGGCCAGCGGGTTGCGGGTGACGTTCTGCAGAATGGCCCCCGACAGGGCGAACAGCGCGCCGGTCATGAACGCGGCCAGGGTGCGGGGAAAGCGGAACTCCCAAACCACGGTTTCGGCGGTGTCCGACGGTGCCTCGCTGAACAGCGACGCAAGCACGCCGCGCAGATCCAGCGGGAAGCTGCCGCTCATCAGACTGACCGCCATCACCGCGACGATGCCCGCCGACAGGCCGGCCAGGATCGCCACGCCGCGCAGCGGCAGCCGGAAGGTGACCGGCCCGTCCAGCCGTTCCCAGACCGCCACGATCATAGCCGCGCCCTGATCAGCCAGACGAAGAACGGCGCGCCCAAAAGGGCCGTGACGATGCCGGTGGAGACCTCGACCGGTGCCAGCACCAGCCGTGCGGCGATGTCGGCGAGCAGCAGGAAGGTCGCGCCCAGGATCGCCGAAAGCGGCACGATCACCCGGTAGTCATAACCGGCGATCAGCCGCACCACATGGGGCACCACCAGCCCGACGAACCCCATCGGCCCGGCGATGGACACGGCCGACGCGGTCAGTGCCACGACCGCGATCAGCACCAGCGTCTTCAGCCGGGTGACGTCGACGCCCAGCCCGGTCGCGGTCTCGTCACCCATGGCCAGCGCGGTGACCTGGCGCGCGACGGTCAAGCTGAGGATCAGCCCGGCGGCCAGCCAGGGCAGCGTCCACAGCATCACCTCGACAGGCCGCCCGGCCAGGGTGCCGGTCAGCCAGACGCGCAGGCTCTCAAAGCTGTCCTCGTCGATCAGGTTGGCTATCGAGATCAGCGCGGCCAGAAACGCCGTGACCGCCGCGCCCGACAGGATCAGCGTCAACGGCGTCGCGCCGCCGGGGGCGGAGATCGCGATCAGCCAAACCACCGAGGCCGCGCCCAGCGCCCCGACCGCCGCGATCAGCGGCAGCCAGGCGGGGGCGGCCAGATCGAACACCCCAACCGCCATTACCACCGCGAAGGAGGCACCCGACAACAAGCCCAACAGGCCCGGTTCGGCCAGCGGGTTGCGCGTCACCCCCTGCATCAAAGCACCTGCGGTCGATAGCGCCGCGCCGACCAGAACGCCGAAAATCGCCCGTGGCAGGCGCAGATCGCGGATCACCACATGGTCGAAGACCTGCGGGTCATAACGGAACAGCGCGGTGAACACGGCGCCCAGGGGGATCGTCTTGGCGCCGACGGCGATATGCCAGGCAAAGGCCAGTGCCAAAGTGCCCAGCGCGATCACCGCGCCGCCGCCGCGGGCCAGGGTGAAGGCGGGGGAGGGTGCAGAGGCTGGTGCCGTGGTCATTGCGCGGCGATGTCCGGGCGCAGGCTCACGCGCGGCACGCAGACCGGCCGGCCGCTTTCGGGATCGTTCAGCACCGCGGCATCCAGGCCGAAGACCTGGTCCAGGTTCTCGGCGGTGAACACGTGGTCCACCGGGCCCTGCGCCGTTATGCTGCCGTCGCGCATCATCACCAAGCTGTCGGCAAAGGCCGCGGCGACGTTCAGTTCGTGCATCACAACGACCAGCGTACGGCCCTGGTCATGCGCCACGTCGCGCAGGAGCGTCATCAGTTCCACCTGAACCTTGAGATCCAGGAACGTGGTGGGCTCGTCCAGCAGCAGAAGGTCGGTTTCCTGCGCCAGCACCATGGCGATCCAGCAGCGCTGCCGCTGCCCGCCCGAAAGTTCCGACACGCGGCGGTCGGCCAGGTCGGTGACATTGGCCGCGGCCATTGCCTCGGTCACCGCGCGGGCATCCTCGCGCGACCATTGCCGCACCAGCGACTGGTACGGGAAGCGGCCCTGGGACACTAGTTCCCTGACCGTCAGCCCCTCGGGCGCGATCGGGCCTTGCGGCAGCAGCGCCAGTTTCTTGGCGACCTCACGGGTGGGCGTTTCGTGCACCGGACGGCCATCCAATTCGATCACGCCGCCACCCGAGACGGGCAGCACCCGCGCAAAGGCCTTCAGCAAAGTCGACTTGCCGCAGCCATTGGGGCCGACTATGGCGGTAAGCTCGGCAGTGGGGATGTCGAGCGAGAGATCGCAGATGATAGGCTCCGCGCCATAGCCCAACGTAATGCCGCGCGCGCTCAGCCGAGCGGGATGACCGCCGGGCACCTGTGGTGCGTCAGCGGTCTCGTATTCGGTCTGCATTCAGCCCCCCGTCCTGCCAAGATGGCAAAGCCCGAGTATTATAGTCAGACTTTCACCTCGGGGTACAGAACGAACACCTGCGGCAAAGGTTCCGAGGCGGCGCATCGCTGGTTTCGACGGATTGGTTCCCGGTACTGTCCTAGACTTGGAACGCGTCCGCCCAAACCGGATTGCGCGCCCTTTGGGCGTTCACGAAGGGGCAGAGCGGGATGATCTTGAAGCTTTCGTCCCGCGCATCGCTGACCAGACGCGCGACCAGCGCCCGCGCCGCGCCGCGCCGGTGCCGCGCAGGCTCTCGTCGACCACCGTGTGATCAGCGATCACCGTCCGCGGCGACAGTATGGAATAGGTCAACTCTCCTGTGCCGTCGGCGTGGGTCAGCGCATAACGGCCCTTGGAGCCGGTGATCTCTCGCGCGATCCGAAAGCCGCTCATGCGACCAGCGTGGCCTCGGTCGCGGCGCGGATCTGGTCGGCATCGACCTCCGGGGCGGTTTCGACGATCTTCAAACCGCCGTCGACGACATCGAACACGCCCAAATTGGTGATGATCCGGTCGACCACGGCCTGACCGGTCAGCGGCAGCGTGCAGGCTTTCAGAAGCTTGCTTTCGCCCTTTTTGTTGGTGTGGTCCATGATCACGATCACCCGGCCCACGCCGGCGACCAGATCCATCGCCCCGCCCATGCCCTTGACCAGCTTGCCCGGGATCATCCAATTGGCCAGATCGCCGTTTTCGGCCACCTCCATCGCGCCCAGGATCGCCATGGCGATCTTGCCGCCGCGGATCATCCCGAACGAGGTCGCGCTGTCGAAATAGGCGGTCTGCGGCAGTTCGGTGATGGTCTGCTTGCCGGCATTGATCAGATCGGCATCGACCTCATCCTCGGTCGGGAACGGGCCCATGCCTAGCATGCCGTTTTCCGACTGAAGCGTGACCTCGATCCCGTCGGGGATGTGGTTCGACACCAGGGTCGGGATGCCGATGCCGAGGTTGACATACATCCCGTCTTCCAATTCGGCGGCCGCGCGCGCGGCCATCTGATTGCGATCCCAAGGCATGATCTGTCCCCCTTACGCCGCGCGGATGGTGCGCTGTTCGATGCGCTTTTCGTGTTCGCCCTGGATCAGCCGGTTCACATAGATGCCGGGCAGATGGATCGTGTCCGGATCCAGGCTGCCGGTGGGCACAATCTCCTCGACCTCCACCACGCAGGTCCGCCCGCACATCGCCGCCGGCGGGTTGAAGTTGCGCGCCGTCTTGCGGAACACCAGATTGCCGGTCTCATCCGCCTTCCAGGCTTTCACGATGGACAGATCGGCGAAGATGCCACGTTCCAGGATATAGGTCTCGCCATCGAAATCCTTGTGCTCCTTACCCTCGGCGATGACGGTGCCCACGCCGGTCTTGGTGTAGAAGCCTGGAATGCCGCAACCGCCGGCGCGCATGCGTTCCGCCAGCGTGCCCTGGGGGTTGAACTCCAACTCCAACTCGCCGGACAGGTATTGCTGCATGAACAGATCGTTCTCGCCGACATAGGACGAGATCATCTTCTTCACCTGTCGCGTCTGCAACAGCACGCCCAGCCCGAAATCATCGACCCCGGCATTGTTCGACGCCACGGTCAGATCCTTGGTGCCGGCATCGCGGATGGCGGCGATCAGAAGCTCCGGGATGCCGCATAGGCCAAAGCCGCCGGCGGCGATGAACATGCCATCGTGCAGCAGCCCGTCCAGCGCCGCTGCCGCGTTGTCATAGATCTTTTTCATGAATCCCTCGGGGTCGCAGACACCCTGTCATCGGCCCCGGCGCGGCACAGGTCAAGCCCCGCGGCACGCACCGCCGCGATGGGCGCCCGGGCGCAAAAAAAAGGCCCGGGGCAAGCCCGGGCCAAGTCCAACAGGGAGGGATGTCCGCGCCAGACCCCCGGCGCGGCGGGGATCTTAGCCGGCCAGGCGGTAGCCGCCGGATTCGGTGACCAGGATGCGCGCGTTCGAGGGATCGGGCTCGATCTTTTGGCGCAGGCGGTAGATATGCGTCTCCAGCGTGTGGGTGGTCACGCCGGCATTGTAGCCCCAGACCTCGTGCAAGAGCGTGTCGCGGGCCACGACGCCGGATTCGGCGCGGTAAAGGAACTTCAGGATATTGGTCTCTTTCTCGGTCAGGCGGATCTTTTTCTCCGCCTCGTCGACCAGCATCTTGGCCGCCGGCTTGAACGTGTAGGGGCCGATGTTGAAGACCGCGTCTTCGGATTGTTCGTGCTGGCGCAGCTGTGCGCGGATACGCGCCAACAGCACCGGAAACTTGAACGGCTTGGACACATAGTCGTTGGCGCCGGCATCCAGGCCCAGGATCGTGTCGGCATCGGTGTTATGGCCGGTCAGCATGATGATCGGACATTTGACGCCCTGTTTGCGCATCAGACGGCACAATTCGCGCCCATCCATATCGGGCAGGCCGACATCGAGGATGACCAGATCGTACAGCGCCTCTTTGGTCTTTTCCAAACCATGGGCACCGTCGCCGGCTTCGAAGACGTCGAATTCTTCCGTCAGCACCAGTTGATCGGCCAGGGCTTCGCGCAGGTCCTCGTCGTCATCGACCATCAGGATCTTTTTCACGTTGCTCATCGGGCGCATCCTCTATGTACTCGCTCATGCTTGCGGGTTTAGGTGGGGACCGGCAAGCGGCAGGGAACGCGACTCACGCAGCCGTGTGTGGCGCATCGGCTTTGTTTCAATTTGCGCAGATGGGGGAGAGCGGCTTGAAATGCTTTTACGGTTGCGATCACGCCGGCGCGAGCGGCGGTAACGTATGACTCTGACCATCGGCAGCGCGGAGCGGCTGGCCCGGGCGCGCAGCGATCTGCGCATGGGCGCGGCGGTGGCGCTGGCGCTGGCCGAGGGTCCGGCGCTGGTCGCGGCGGCGGAAAGCGTGGCTGCCGAGCGGCTTGCGGCGCTGCGGGATCTGGGCCCGGTTGAGATGGCGCTGACCCGCTGGCGCGCGCAGACGCTGCGCATCCGCGCCTATGACGGCGATCTGGCGCGGATCGCGCTGCCGGAGGACGCGGGCGAGCCCTGGGTGGCGGCCATGGCGGACCCGGCGCATGATTTGAGCTATCCCATGAAGGGCCCGTTCCAGGCCCGGCGCGGCGGGTCCGTGGCCGCGCATCGCGCCGCGATCCGGCTGGTCAAGTCCGCGCATCTGCTGCCCGCGGCGCTGGTGCTGCCGTTGGCCCAGATCGGCCCGGTGGCACAGGCGCACGGCCTGACGGTGCTGGGCGACAAGGATCTGGAGGTCGCGCCGTTGACGGTGGCAGAGGTTTCGGCCGCGCGGGTGCCACTGACCGTTTCCGCGCACAGCCGGGTGCGCGTGTTTCGCCCCCGCGACGGCAGCGAGGAACACTACGCGGTGGAGGTCGGCGCCCCGCCGCGCGACAGCGCCATCCTTGTTCGGCTGCATTCCGCCTGTTTCACCGGCGATGTCATCGGGTCGCTGAAATGCGATTGCGGGCCGCAACTGGCGGCGGCACTGGCGCAGATGGGCGACGCGGGCGCCGGCATATTGCTGTATCTGAACCAGGAGGGGCGCGGCATCGGGCTGGCCAACAAGATGCGTGCCTATGCGCTGCAGGATCAGGGGTTCGACACGGTCGAGGCCAATCACCGGCTGGGGTTCGAGGATGACGAGCGCGATTTCCGCATCGGGGCGGAGATGCTCAAGGCGATGGGCGTGCGCCGCATCCGGCTGATGACCAACAATCCCGCCAAGCTGGAGCGGATGCGCGCCAATGGCGTCGCGGTCGAGGATCGCGTGCCGCTGCGCGTCGGCCGCACGGCCGAGAACGCGCATTACCTGGACGTCAAGGCGGCGAAATCCGGCCATTTGCTGTGAGCGCCACCGATCTGGTCGCGGACCGCGGCGGCGCGCGGTTTCGCGGCCGCCGCTTTCCCTGCACCCTGGGCCGGAGCGGCGTGACGGACGCCAAATCCGAGGGCGATGGCGCCACCCCGCGGGGCACGCACCGGTTCATCGGCCTGCTCTACCGCCCCGACCGGGTGTCGCGCGGGGCGCTGCCGGGCTGGGCGCTGCCCATCGGGCCCTTCGATCTGTGGTCTGACGATCCGGCGGACCCGGACTATAACGGCTATCTGCCTCATGCGGCCGGGCATGCCTATGGCCATGAGAAACTGCGGCGGGCCGATCCGCTTTACGATGTCATCCTGCTGACCGATTGGAACTGGCCCTCAGCCGAAAAAGGCCGCGGGTCGGCGATCTTCGTCCATACCTGGCGCCGGCCGGGCTGCCCGACGGAGGGTTGCATCGGCCTGGCGCGCGCGGATCTGTTGTGGATTGTCAATCGCCTGCGCGTGCAGGATCGCCTGATCGTGCGCTGAAACTCCGCGCGAGCCCCGCGATGTCCCCGCCGGAGGTCGCTGCGCATCTCTCACGCCCCGCAGACCGACCCGGTTCGGCCCTTGAAGCTTGCGCGCCCGGCGCGCTTGCAATTGCGCCGCCGCCTGCGTAGGCGTCGGCGCCGGAGGATTGCTGCGATGGACGATCTCGAACCGCTGAAGGTCAAGTATCTGGAACAGATCGCCGCCGCCGATGACACGGCGGCGCTGGACGCGGTGCGCGTCGCGGCGCTGGGCAAGAAGGGTGAAGTGTCGCTGAAGATGCGCGGCCTTGGCCAGATGAGTGCGGAGGAACGTCAGGTCGCGGGGCCCGCGCTGAACGCTCTGAAGACCGCCTTGACCGAGGCGGTGGGCGCGCGCCAGGCGGCCCTGGCCGACGCGGCGCTGGACGCGCGGCTGGCGGCGGAGTGGGTGGATGTGACGCTGCCCGCGCGGCCGCGCGGCGAAGGCAGCCTGCACCCGGTCAGTCAGGTCACCGAAGAGGTCATCGCGATCATGGCCGACCTGGGCTATTCGGTCGCCGAGGGCCCGCAGATCGAAACCGATTTCTACAACTTCGATGCGCTCAACATCCCGCCCGAACACCCCGCTCGGCAGGAACACGACACGTTCTACATGCACCGAGAGCCGGGCGACAATCGCCCGCCGCATGTGCTGCGCACGCATACCTCTCCGGTCCAGATCCGCCATATGCAGGCGGCTGGCGCGCCCTGCAAGATCATCGCCCCGGGCCGGGTCTATCGTGCGGATTACGATCAGACGCATACGCCGATGTTCCACCAGGTCGAAGGGCTGTGCATCGACCGCGATATATCCATGGCCAACTTGAAATGGACGCTGGAGGAGTTCTGCCGCGCCTTTTTCGAGGTGGAGGGTGTCGAATTGCGCTTCCGCGCGTCGCATTTCCCGTTCACCGAACCCTCGGCAGAGGTCGATATCCGCTGCTCCTGGGCCGGCGGGCAGTTGAAGATCGGCGAGGGCGACGACTGGCTGGAGATTCTGGGCAGCGGCATGGTCCATCCAAAGGTCTTGGAAGCCGGCGGGATCGACCCGGCCGAGTGGCAGGGCTTTGCCTTTGGCATGGGGATCGACCGGATCGCGATGCTGAAATACGGCATCCCGGATCTGCGCGCATTCTTCGAAAGCGATCTGCGCTGGTTGCGCCACTATGGGTTTTCCGCGCTCGACATGCCGCGGGTCTTCGCCTGAGGCCTATTCCGGGTGCAGCCGCGTGGCGTGTTGGTGCAGGACGTCGTGGATCGCGATATCCTCGGCCAGATGCCTTTCCAGGATCGACCGGCGTCTGGGGGACAGGGTCGGGCGTGTCGGTGCCATGTTGCGCAGCGGTCGCTCCGCCATCTCGAACCGCTCGAAACCCAGGGCGGTCATGGCCAGGCCCAGATCCCGGTCCAGCCGCGCCATCGGCAGGCAAAGCGACAGCGCCTCCAGGCTGGTCTGTGCCCCGGTCAACGATCCGAAGGCATGGGTGTAGTCCCGCGGTACCAGCGTCATGCCCGCGACCGCCGCCACCGCGGCGCGGCGCCGCTTGGGCCAGAGGCTGCCCAGCGCGTCGATCAGCGCGTCAAGATCGGGATAGTCGCGAAACACCCGCGCCTCGTGATCGGTCCAGGGCGTGTCATAGGCCGGCGCGCCCTGCCGGTGCCGCGACTGAAAGGCGGACACGAACCGGTCGACCGGATCGCGCAGGATCAGCGCCAGCCGGCGGTCGGGGCCAAAAAGTTCCGCCGTGCGCGCGGCAGACATCCAATGCGGGGCATAGAACAGATCGGGCCGATCGGCGATCTGCAGATTGTGCACGATCAGATCGATCAGATAGCTGCCGGCGGTCTTGGGGATATGTAGGAACACGATCGGCGGCGTATCCCGCTGCGGCGGACCGCCCGCATGGCTGTGGCCCGACAGAAACCGGAACACCGCCGGATGATCGGGCAGCGCCCGGGTTCGGGGAGAGGAAGTCTTGTCTGTCATGCGCCATGCCGGATCGTTTGGGCGGGGTCAAACCACGGAGGCTGGCGGTTGGGCAAGGGCGCTAGCGGTCCCAGTCCCCCGGACGACCGCCCGCATCCGGGCTCAGGAAGGCGCGCAATTGGCGCAGGATCGGCAGCGCGGCGCGGATTTGGTCCACGCCCAGCGTGGCGGCGGCGGTCTCCATCAGCGGCGCGATACTGTCCAGCGCGTGGTTGCGTGCGGCGATCCCGGCCGGGCTGATCACCACTTGCTTGCGGCGGCCATCCTCCCAATCCGGGCGCACATGGACATGGCCGGCCCGCTCCAGCCGTCCGATCGTGTTGGTCATTGCCGGCTTAGTGACGTGAAACTTGCGCGCCAGTTGCGCCGGGCTGCGCTCCTCCCGCGATACGGCGAGGTAGTTCAGCAGCATGAAATGCGACAGCTCCATCCCCCGCGGCAGCGCCTTGGTCAGCCGTGCGCGCATCAGCTGGTCGACGGCCACGAGCTCGGAAAACAGCCCGATGGTCAGCGCGGTGACGGGTGGCGGCGATCCGGTCATGGCCCGGCCGGCGGGTCGAAGGGCTGGTCGATCAGGGCCGGGATCCGGGCGCGGGCCTTGGCGATCTGGGCCAGGTCCAAATCGACCGCCGCAGTGCCCGGCGGCGTCCCCATATTCAGAAGAACCCGGCCCCAGGGGTCGATGATCATCGAATGCCCATGGGTCTCGCGCCGGCGCAGGCCCGGCTGCGCCGGGTGCCGGCCGGTCTGGGCCGGGGCGATGACGAAACAGCCCGTTTCGATGGCGCGGGCGCGCAGCAGCACCTCCCAATGCGCCGCTCCGGTGGGCCGGGTGAAGGCCGACGGCACGGCGATGATGCCCGCGCCGGCCTGCGCCAGCGCACGATAGAGATGCGGGAAACGCAGGTCATAGCAGATGCTCAACCCCAGCGTCGCGGCCCCCAAAGAGGCCAAAGTGGCCTCGGTGCCCGGCCGGTAGCTATCGGATTCGCGATAGACCTCTTCCGGGCCGATCTGGACGTCGAACATGTGGATCTTGTCATAGCGCGCGCGGATCTCCCCCGCGGGGCCGACGAGGACCGAGCGGTTGGCGAAGCGCGGGCCATCCGTCCGAAGCGCCAGCGAGCCGATGAGCAGATGAACCGACAACTCCGCCGCCAGATCGCGCAACCCGGCCAGGACGGGGTCGTCGGCCTCGGTCCGCAGGACATCGCGCTGACGGTCGCGCGACAGTGATACGCAATTCGTCACCTCTGGCGTCGCCACCAGCGCCGCGCCATTGGCGGCGGCGCGTCGGATCAATTCGGTCGCGGCCCGCAGGTTGTCCCGCGGGTCGTCGGAGGATATCAATTGGACGAGCGCGACCCGCACGCGCTCAATCGGCCAGCAGCGCGTCCAGTTTGCCGGCCCTCTCCAGCGCGCTGATGTCGTCGAACCCGCCCACATGGGTTTCCCCGACGAAGATCTGCGGCACGGTGTGGCGGCCATTGGCGCGCTGCATCATCTCTGACCGGCGGCCGGGATCGGCCATCACGTCGATTTCGGAAAAGCTGACGCCTTTCTGAGCCAACAGCCGCTTTGCCGCGGCGCAATAGCCGCAAATCGGCGTGGTGTAGAGTTCGACGGGTTTCATGGTGGCCTCGCAACTGTCTGCCGCCCCTAGATAGGCGCAAACTGATCTTTCGCAACGCGGGCGATGACCAATACGTCAACACCGGCCGCCCCGGCACCGCGCAATGCCTCGGCACAGGCCGACAGGGTGGCGCCCGTGGTCATGACGTCATCGACCAGTAGCACCCGCTTGCCCGCCACCGCGGCGGCGTGGCGTGAGGCGACGCGGATACTGCCCGCCAGGATCTGCGCCCGTTCTGTGCGGTTCTTGCCCTTTAGGGTCTGGGTCGCGCGTTGGCGTTCCAACAGACCCGGCACCGGCCGGGCGTAGCGGCGCAGCGGCGGCTGGCGGATCAGTTCCGCGGCCTGGTTGGCGCGGCGGTGCAACAGCCGGGTCCAGTGCAGCGGAACCGGCGCAAGAAGATCGGCCTCGGCCAGCAATCCGCCGCCCGCACGCGCCAGCCAGCGCGCCAACACGGCGGCCAAGTCAAGCCGGTCGCGGTGCTTCAGGCGCAAGATCACCTCGCGCGCGCGGCCGTCATACAGCACCGCCGCGCGGCCGCGGTCCCAGGCCGGCGGCCGGGCCAGGCAACCGTCGCAGCGCAGCGTTTCAGCCGGGCTGGCGGCCGCGACCGGCACGCCGCAACTGTCGCAGACGGGGCCAGAGATGAATGCGGTATCGGCCCAGCATTCCGAACACAGCCCATGGGCACTGTCGGTCGGTGCCCGGCAGGCCGCGCATTCGGGCGGAAACAGCGTATCCAGCAACGCACCCATGGCTTTCCTTTCGCTTTTCGGGGCCCTAGGTCTGCGCCATGTCCCGCCCGGCCCCGCTTTTCGACCGCGCCGCGTTGGCCCTCAGGCGCGCGCGCGCGGCCCGGGCGCCGGTCGACGTGTTGCAAAACGCGGCCCTGGCCGAGATCCAGGAAAGGCTCACCGAGGTTAACAGAAGCTTTACGGATATCGCGGTGATCGGGCCGCGTGCCGCGGTCTGGGCGCAGACGCTGCGCACCACCGTCGCGCCCTGCGCCACCTTGGCCGACACCGACCGGCTGGATCTGGCGCCCGAAAGCCTGGACCTGGCGGTGCACGCCTTGGCGCTGCACAGCGCCGATGATCCGCTGGGCCAACTGATCCAGATGCGGCACGCGCTGCGCCCGGATGGGCTGATGCTGGCCGCATGCTTCGGCGGGCGCAGCCTGCAAGAGCTGCGCACCGTGCTGGCGCAGACCGAAACCGCGTTGCGCGGCGGTCTCAGCCCGCGCGTGGCACCCATGGCCGATATCCGCGATCTGGGCGCGCTGCTGCAGCGGGCGGGCTTTGCCCTGCCGGTGGCCGACAGTGTGACGCTGACGCTGAGCTATCCGGACATGTTCGCGTTGATCCGCGATCTGCGTGGCATGGGCGAAACCAACGTGCTGGCGGCGCGCGACCGGCGCATCCCGCCGCGCGACTTCTTCCCGCGGGCCGCAGCACTTTACGCCGCCGACCATGCGCTGGCGCCGGACCGTATCGCGGCAACGGCGGAATTGGTGTTTCTGGCGGGCTGGAAACCCGCGCCGGGTCAGCAGCAACCGCTGCGCCCGGGTTCGGCGGCGATGCGCCTGGCCGACGCGCTGGCGCCCGGGGCCCGCGACCGCACGCCCGATTGACCCGGCAGCCGGATGGGTTAAATGCCGCGCAGGTGTTAGGAAAGCCCCAGACCGATGTATGACGCGCAGATGAGCCCACGCCCCGCCGCCGCCGACCCGCTGGACCGGCTTGCGCACGCCCCCGCCGACCACCCCGCGGTCCCCACGGCGAAGATCGGCGTGGTTCTGGCTAATCTGGGCACGCCGGACGACACCGACTATTGGTCGATGCGGCGCTATTTGAACGAGTTTCTATCCGACCGACGGGTGATCGACTACTCGCCCTGGCTGTGGCAACCGCTTCTGCAGCTCATCATCCTGACCAAGCGACCGTTTTCGTCGGGCGAGGCCTATCGCGGGATTTGGAATACCGAGGCGGACGAAAGCCCGCTGCTGACCACCACCAAGGCACAGACCGCCAAGGTCGCGGCAGAGGCGCAGGCGCGCTGGGGTGACGCGGTCACGGTGGATTTCTGTATGCGCTATGGCAACCCGTCGACAAAATCGGTCATCAGCCGGCTTAAGGATCAGGGCTGCCAGCGGATCCTGTTCTTCCCGCTTTACCCGCAGTACTCGGCACCCACCACGGCCACCGCCTGCGATCAGGCGTTCCGCGTCCTGATGGAGATGAATTGGCAACCGGCCATTCGCACGGTTCCGGCCTATTACGACCATCCGCTCTATATCGAGGCTCTGGCGCAGTCGGTGGAACGCACCTATGCGACGCTGGAGACGCGCCCGGACATTCTGGTGACATCCTATCACGGCGTGCCCAAGCGCTATCTGATGGAGGGCGACCCCTATCACTGCCAGTGCCAAAAGACGACGCGGCTGCTGCGGGAGCGGCTGGGCTGGTCACCCGAGGACATAAAGACGACATTCCAGTCGAAATTCGGGCCCGAGGAGTGGCTGCAACCCTACACGGTGGAAGAGGTCGCGCGCCTTGCCGAGGCGGGCAAAAAGAACATCGCCATCATGGCGCCGGCGTTTTCGTCGGACTGCGTGGAAACGCTGGAAGAGATCAACGAAGAGATCAAGGAGAGCTTCGAGGAAGCGGGGGGGGAGAGCTTTACCTATATTCCCTGCCTCAACGACGACGCCGCGCATGTGGAGATGATGATGGCGCTGGTCGAACGCGAACTGCGCGGCTGGACCGACGCCGGGCTCTGACGTCGGGGCCCGTCCCGTGACATTGCCGGCCCGTCGGTTCGGCGGACGCACGGTCAGGCGCGGTCGGTGAGAGCTTTCAGGGTAAGGGCCGTGGGCAGGCTGCAGATGATCAGATCCCCCCAGACGTGTGGATCCACGAGCCGCAAATCGATGACATCTCGGCGGGCTGATGTCGGCCGTAATGCTCTTGCGCCGCCCCTCCATTCTTTGGGCCGACCCGGTGGAACACCCGGCCCGATTGCGGTCAAACGCATCCGATGCGGGTATTTCGACTTCTGGACCGGCTCCCGATCTTTCGCGGCTTCGGTATCGCCGGCGCATATCGAATGGGCTGTTGCCCGCGCGACACCTGCGCGACAATAGCAATTCATGAATACAACCGAGTGCTGATTTTACTTTTTGTTTTCCTTTTTGGCGGGAATTCGATTCGGGCGTTTGCCGGAAATCCGTTTTTCATTTCACCAACCGTGAATATGTTCGGCCGGTAATTTCGGCGGCATTTTTCCTAGTTTTGGCGGCAGCCTCGGAAACGAGGGCGGGCCAAAGTCAACAAAACAACACTTTTTCGCCCGGTGTGCCGCGGGCCGCGCCATACCCGCGGCAAGAATTCGCTCAAACTTGGCGCAAACGGACAAAGTCAAAATCTGAACACTTTTCCCGCGCTAAGTCTGGGGTAACGGCTGGTAAAGCATTGTAAAAGCGAAATGTTTAGGGACGCCGCTCTGATGCCAAAGGCCCGAAATCTCAAGCGGTCGCGCCAAATCGGCGACGGCCGCCAACGACCTGGAACGAATTGGAGTATCAGATTATGGCACAGCCGAGCCTGAACCCCCCCGGCGCCCCTGCGGTCGGTATGAACGACATCTCCCGTATTCCGGGTTACGGCACGGGTCTGGCGGGCGAAGCCTATGTCGCCTCCGCCTCCATCCGCTCCCTCGAAACGCTGAAGGCCGTCATCTATGACGAACCGCAACCCGATCATCGGTTCACAGCGACCGAGATCGTTTACGGCGGGCGCGATTCCGACACGACGGTCGCGGATTTTCTGCAGCACGATGCCGGGTCGCTGAACGGCGATGGCGACAGGTACGAAATCGGCCCCGGCGGCGTGGCGCTGACGGGGTATGTCTATATCCCGCCCGGGTCGCATGACATCACCATCCATGCCGATGACCAGTATTCGCTGAAGATCGGCGGGCGGCTGTTCTCCGAAGATACGACCAACAATCCCAAAGAGCCGTATGAGGCCACCGCCAACTTCGCCGGCGGTCTTTATGCGGTGGAGCTTTTGTTCGTCGACGCCGGCGGCGGGTCGTTTCTGCGGATGGACATCGATGGCGTGCCGGTGGATCAAAGCGCGTTCTACAAGTCCGTCAGCGACTTCACCGATCCGCCAAACGATACGCCGACGATCCCAGTCGACGACTATCACCCGTCGCATTTCGTGGGGATCGAGCGGCGCGACGGTGCCGATCAGATCACCGGTGACGACGGCCGCAACAAGATCGACGGCGAAGGCGGCCGCGACATCCTGGACGGCGGCGGCAACGACGACCACCTGCTTGGCGGCTATGGCGACGACAAGTTGATCGGTGGCGATGGCGACGATGTCATGGATGGCGGCCGCGGCTCTGACCTGCTGTTGGGCGGTGCCGGCGACGACGTGCTGATCGCGCGTTCGGATGCTGGCGAGCAGCGCATCGGCCAACTCGCGGTCGGTCAACCGACCCGGCCCGATCCCGATGGCGAGGTCAATGCCGGGCGGCAAAAGCTGATCGGCTGGCTGGATCAACCGCTGCGCGGCGACGATATTCTGGTGGGCGGCGAAGGCAACGACACCTTCCTGATCTCGCCGCAGATCAATGGCAAGCGGGAGATCATCGAACGCCACGTGCGCTATGATGGCAGCATCAACTGGGCCGGCGTGGCGGGCGAAAATGACGAGTTGCACGACCACTGGGTCGACAGCTTCGGCATCGACGTGATCGCCGACTACAATGCCGCCGAAGACACGATCGCCATTGCCGGGCACACCGCGGATATCGATCACTACGGCTCGATCACCTATCGCGATGTCAATGGCGACGGGATCGAAGAAAGCATCATCACCGTCATCTCCAAGCAGCGCGGCAATGGCGGCGCGCATGACAAGGATCTGATCGGCCAGGTAATCGTCTATGGCGACCGTGTGGAACGTGAGGATGTGCTGGTCGATGCCGGGGTCACCTATGGCATCGTCGACAACATCCGGGATCTGGCGGAAGCGATCTATCCCGAGGGGCCGTCAAAGGTCACCTCTGTCGGCGAGACCACCATCCGTGGCTACGACACCCGCGGCCCCAATGGCCAGATGGGTGCGATCACCGGCGATCCGGAAAACCACGTCACCAACCGTTATGAGGACGAGGTCACCTATGCCACCGGTGACGCGGAACCCTACGAGGCAACGCGCGCGCCCTTCGATCAGGTCGAATTACGGGAGATCGCGGGCGTCACACGGGTTGGCGACAATGACCACAACGTGCTGCGGGGCGATGCGCAAGGCGGCTACAAGCAGCCCGCGGCGCTGGGATATTGGACCCCGGAAGGCCGGGGCACGAACGCCCATGCCGATGCGATGGGCAACGACCCGCTGAAGACCTATACGCTGTATGAAAACCAGGCGCTGGCGCGGGCGGGCGATCTGGTGATGGGGCCCGACGGCACGCCAGCCACCGCGTGGCGTTTCAACGGCGAGGATCAGTTCGCGCACATCAAGCACAACGCGGCCTATCAGGTGACGCAAGGCACCATTGCGATCTGGGTTCGCCCCCGCGATCTGGACGACAAAAGCGTGTTCCTGTCCAAGGATGCCCGCGGCACGAAGGATGGCGGCCACTTCCATCTGGGCCACACTAGCGACGGCAAGCTGCTTCTACGCTTCGCGCCGGGCGATGGCGAAAGCAACAAGAGCTGGGTCGCCGATGTGGGGCTGGCGGAGGGTCAGTGGTCTCATCTGGCGGTCAACTTCACTGATAAGGGATTGCGCATCTTCGTCGATGGCGAGCGGGTCGCCGGGAGTGCATGGACCGCGGTGGAGGGCGATCTGGCGACGCCGGAGCTGCTCAAGACCGCCTATCTGCTGCAAAACACCGAAGGCTGGATCCTCGGCGCCAGCAGCGCCAACACCGAAGCCAATGATAGCGGTGGGGCCTTTGCAGCCGATGACGACAAGCTGGACGACGCATTCGAAGGCGATCTTGCCGGCCTGGGTCTGTGGGGCGGCTCTCAGCGCCGCGACGCGCTGTCCAAGAACGAGATCAACAAACTGATCGAGGACGGCGCGGATTCGTTCCTGATGGGCAAGCTGGCGGGCGCGGCGGAGCCGTCCGGCGACGACACGCTCAAGGGCCGCCGCGGCAACGATACGCTTTATGGCGAAGACGGTGACGACACGCTGGTCGGTGGCCGCGGCAATGACCAACTGGTCGGCGGCTATGGCGACGATTTCCTCAAAGGCGCCAAGGGCAACGACGTGCTTGAGGGCGGCTTCGGATCCGACATCCTGCTTGCCGGCGCCGGCGACGACTTGCTGATTTCGCGCTCGGATGTCGGTGAGGATCGCGCCGGGCAGTTGGTCTTGGGGGCGCCCTCGCGGCCTTTCCCCGATGCCTCCATCGATCTGACCCAGCTGAAACTGGTCGATTGGGTCGATCAGGCGGTCGTGGGCGATGACTTCCTCTGGGGCGGCGCCGGCAATGACCACTTCTATTTCGAACTGGGGATCAACGCCAAACTCGACATCATCCAAAAGCACGTGATGGATGACCGCTCCATCCACTGGCATGGCGTGGCCGGCGAAAACCGCCGCATCCACGACCATTGGGTGGATGGGATCGGCATCGACATCATCGGCGATTTCAACGCGTCGCAGGACAAGATCTCGGTCATCGGCCACACGGTCAACGTCAAGGTCTCCTACCATACCATCGATACCGATGGTGATGGTCGAGACGATGACGCCGTGTCGGTCATCACCGCCTATTCCCAGCAGGGCAATGGCGGCGGCGCCCATGACGAGGACTATCTGGGCTATATCGTGGTCTTCGGCGACATGGTCACCGAGGACATGATCGAAACCGATGCCGGTGTGCATCACGGCGTTATCAAGACCATCGACGAATTGCAGACCGCCATGGCGCCGGCGGGCACCAAACATGCGGTGGAGCACGATGGGCAGACGCTGTACGGCTATGACAGCCGCGATGTCGATGGCGATCCCATCGGCAGCCGGCCCGTCGATTTCAGCCAGAACCAGTGGCTGGAGCAGCAGTCGTCACGGCTGAAATCTTCGATCGCCGACGACCTGCGCAAGGCCAACATCATGCTGGAAAGCGATGGCGACCGGTTCAACGGGCTGACCAGTTTCGAAGAGATGGACCATACCGACGCACAGGCGCGCGGCAACGGCACCATCGCGCTCAGCTTCAATGCCGACACGATCGGCAATGGCAATCAGACGCTGTTCTCCAAGGACCATAGCGGGTTCGGAGAGGGCGGCCATGTCATGGTCTACCTAGACTCGCAGGGCTTTATCCGCGTCCGTTATCAAAGCGAGACCGAGTCCTTCTATCTGCGGTCCGACGAGCGCGTCGAAGCCGGGGTGGACACGCATGTCGCCTTTGCCTTCAACCGCTGGGGTGGCGAACTTTACGTCGATGGCCAGCTCAACGACAGTGAAGAGGCCTATTGGGGCGGGATGCGGAACAACACCGAGGATGCCGTCATCGGCGCCTCGACCGCCGCGCGCTATCAGGACAACGACAACCTGCGCGATTTCTTCGATGGTTCGATTTCGGACGTCGTCTATCTGAACCGAGATCTGGAGCCGGCCGAGGTTCTTCTGCTGGCCACCGCCGATGGCGAAATCGGTGCGCTCAGCGACACCGTGCGCACCGGTAAGCGGCCAGCGCAGCAGGATGACGTCTATCCCGATTTCGAAGACGACAGCGGGTTCGTATTCGACGGCGCCGGAATGGCCTATGAGGCTGGCTCGGCCCCGGATCAGCCGTGGCAAGCGGACGTGGCCTATCCGGAATTCGCCTCGGAGTTCGATGCACTAGCGGGCAACATGCCCCCCGACCCGTCGGAAATCGGTTTGCTGTAACTGCCGGCCCGTCCTCAGGGACGAAACGCCGCCCCTCGGGGCGGCGTTTTTCGTTTCCCGCCGGTGTCGAAGCCGGGGTTCCCGGCGAAGGTCGATGGGTAGAGCGGACAGATTGCGCGCGCCGGCGTGTCTTGGTGCGACCCCAGCCAAGCCGCTGGCCCATCGCAGAGCGCAGTCATCGGAAGACGCGCCTGCGGCAAGGCAGCCGCAACCGTCCAACGGTTGCCACGGTCTCCCACCAGATGCACGACCTGGGTCTGCGGTCACCCATCATTGCCACGTGCGTGTGCTTGACCAGACCCCTCACCAGTCTGTGCAGCGCGATGCCCGGGTTACGGGCCCAGCATATGCGCGACCTGCCGCAGCGCCAATTCATAGCCATGTGCGCCACAACCGGCGATCACGCCATCGGCGCGCAATGAGACATACGACCGGTGGCGAAAGCTCTCGCGCCGGTGGGGATTGGACAGATGCACCTCGATAACCGGCCCTTCGAACATGTTCAGCGCATCGAGCAGGGCAACGGAGGTATGTGTATAAGCAGCGGGGTTGAGCACGATCGCCGCGGCATCGTCGCGGGCGTTCTGGATCCAGTCCACCAAGGTGCCCTCGGTGTTGGATTGCCGGAACGACAGCTCCAGCCCCAGCCGTTCCGACGCGCGCCGACACAGCGCCTCGATCTCGCGCAGCGTGGCGCTGCCGTAAATCTCGGGCTCGCGCTGGCCCAGCATGTTCAGGTTCGGCCCGTTCAGAACGAAAACGGTATCGGTCATGCGCAGTCTCCACACTCGAAACGGGCTTGCCGCGGTTAACGCATGAAAACACTGCGAAACCATAGACTTTCGTGACGATGCCGCATCAGAACCTAAGGTGATACCTATGGGTATCAAATAAAGCGATACCGTTTGGCATCGCAAGGAAAGCGACATGGCACACGCAGTCACCCCAGCCGGCCCGGCGCGGCGATGATCGGTGCGGCGCGGCCGCACCACCGCGAACCACCTGCAGCCGCCGGCCTTGGGCCGCGTCTGTGCCTGGTTCTGCCAGTTCAGCAGCTGCGGGGCGCCTTGGCTGCGGGCTGGGAAAAGCATCTGTCGCGCCTGCGCGGGCACGGGCCGGGCTGAGGGGCGCGGTCGGTCAACTCGTGGCGGCGGAGGAACCCAACGCTGCCGCGGCCGGGACCGGTGCCGCGCGCATCTGCTTGTCCAGCACCAGCAGACGACGCGCATGGCACGTGCCCAGTTGGAATTTGGCATCCAGACCCATCAGCCGGGCGGGATTGGTCAGCGCCATGCGCAGCGCCGTCTCGGGCACCACGCCCAGACGGTTCACGGCATAAGCCAGGCACGCCGCCATCCAGGTATGCGCCCCGGCCAGCGAACCGGCGCCATTGACCAGCCGGCCTTCGGCTAGATGCACCATTTTGCCGTAGAGCGTGAAGCCGTCCGGCCCGCCCACCGTCGGCATGGCGTCCGAAATCAGGATCATCCGATCCGCCACCGGACGCGCTGCAATGGCGATCTGAAGCATCTCGGGCGCCACATGGATCCCATCGGCAATGATCGAACAGTAGTTGGACGAACGGATCGCCGCCCCGGTGACGCCCGGGGCGCGGTTCAGCATCGGCGACATGGCGTTGAAGAGGTGGGTGTAAAGCCGCGCGCCTTCGGCCTCTGCCGCGCGTACCTGCGCCAGCGGCGCATCGGTATGGCCTAGCGACACAACCGCGCCCAAGGCGGCAAGTTCGGCGATCTGGCCCGGTGCCGTCGCCTCTGGCGCCAGCGTGATCAGCACCGGGATGTTGCGTGCGCGCAGGTCGCGGACGATGGCCAGCGTGCGCGCATCCAACGGGCGGATATGGGCGGCGTCATGGGTGCCGTGCCGGGCCGCGGCGATATGCGGCCCCTCGATATGCAGCCCCGCGATGCCGTCCCGACCGGCCGCCTGGATGACCGCGCGCGTGGCCGCCTCCATCACTTCGGGCGCATCGGTGATGACCGTGGGCAGGATCGCCCCGGTGCCCAGGGCGCAATGCGCGGCGGCGATGCGGCGCAACCCCGCCGCGCTGGGCGTGGTGTTGAACAGCACGCCGCCGCCGCCATTGACCTGTATGTCGAAAAACGCCGGCGTCAGGATGTGGCCCACCGTGCGCACGGGCGTGTTCGCCGGCAAGGCCGCGCGGGGGCGGTGGGCGATGGCCAGGCCGTTTTGCACCTGCACCGCATGGTCGCGGCGCAGGTCGGTGCCATCGAAGACACCGGCCGCGGTGATCCACTCGCCGGTCATTGCGCGGCCTGCCGCGCCGCAGCCGCGGCGGTCGTCATGTGGGCGAACAGGGCCGCCCCGCGGGCGCCGCTGCGGTCGCCGCCCTCGGCCAGCGCGAAGGCCGGCAGCGCCACCCCGGCCAACAGATGCGGCGCAGTGGCCGCGCGCAGCCGCGGGATCAGCCCCTCGATCTTTGACAGCCCGCCGCCCAGCACGACGATATCGGGATCAAGCGTATGCACCAGCCCCGCCAACAGATGCCCCAGCAACTCCGCCCAGACCGCCAGCACCCGCTCTGCCGTTTCATCCCCTGCGGTGGCGAGATCCTCCGGCGCCGCCGTCTTGCCGGTCAAGTGCCGCGCCAGCCGGCTGAGCCCGGGGCCGGAACAAAGCGTTTCGTAACAGCCCGTCAGCCCGCAGCCGCACGGCAGAACCGGCAGGTCATGCGCCGCCACCGGACCGTGGGGCAGGGGGGTGTGCCCGAACTCGCCGGCCGCGCCGTTCCGGCCCAGAACCGGCGCGCCGCCCAGCGCCACGCCGCCGGCGACGCCCGTGCCCAGGATCAGTCCCAGCACGCAATCGGCGCCGCGGCCCGCGCCCAGGCGCGCCTCTGACAGGGTGAAGGCGCGGCAATCGTTCAGAAAGCTCACCGGCACCGCGGCGCGGGCGCGCAGATCCGCCGGCAGTGTGCGGCCCGATGCTGGCAGGTTCGCGGTCAGCATCCGCCCGCTCGCATCAATCAGCCCCGGCGACCCGACCCCGACACCGGCCGCGCCGCGTGTGGCCAGCCAATCCACCTGTGCCGCCAGCGCCGCCAGCAAGGCGTCATAACGACCCCGCGGCGTGGCGATCTCCTGCGTCTGTTGCGCCGTCCAGGGGCCGGTGTCGAACAGGCGCGCCTCGATCTTCGTGCCGCCCAGATCTATGCCGCCGATCAGCGCCATGTCAGGCCGGCACCGGATCGTAGAGCCGCACATCGCGCACCACACGTGACAACGTGCCGTGACCGGCGAACGGGTCGTCGACATTCAGCCCCAGTGCGGCCGACCACACCACTGCCAGAACCTGCGCCGCCAGCACGTGCAGGACGGCGGTCCACGCATCCATGCCCGGCCCGGTGTCGAGCGCCGCGCCAGGGCCGATCCGCGTTTGCGGCGTATCGGGGTATTGCGCGGCCAACTCCGCCATCAGGTCGGCCTCATAGCGGGCGGCGTGCGGGTCGGCCGAGCCGAACAGCACTACTTTGGTGTCCCGCTGAACGAAGCTTTTGGGCCCGTGGCGAAAGCCCAGGGGCGTGTCCCACAGCGATGCGGTGTGCCCGGCGGTAAGCTCCATCACCTTCAGCGCCGCCTCCCGCGCTGCCAGCGCCAGCGGACCGGTGCCCAGAAAGACGATGCGCGGCGCGGGCGGCTGCGCTTGCGCCCAGCCGGTCAGATCCGGCAGCAGAGCCTCCGCCTGGGCGGCGGGGGCGGCGATATCGGCGCCGGGTGCGTCCGGGTCCAGCAGCGCCAACGCGGTTAGCAACATGGTGGTGAAGCTGGCGGTCATGGCGAAGCCACTGTCATGTGCCGCATCAGGCAGCACCAGCGCGCGCCCCGCAGCACCCGGCCGGCGGGCCAGCGCGCTGTCGCGGTTGCAGGTGATGTTCAGCCGCGGGGCGTCCGGTGCCAGGGCGTCCAGCGCATCCAGAACGCCGACGCTTTCCGCCGAATTGCCGCTGCGCCCGAAGGAGATCACCAGCGGCCGCCGGCCGCGAAGCCGCCCGGGCCGGGCGACCAGATCGGTCGAGGGCACGGAGCTCAGCCGGCGCGCGTCTCCGAATGCCGCGGCGACCAGATCGCCGATATAGGCGGAACTGCCCGCGCCGGACAGCCAGACCGCATCGGCGTTGTCGATCAAGCCACGCAACTCCGGCAGGTCCGCGGCCAGCGCCGGCGACCACGCGCGCCAAAGCGCCGGCTGGCGCGAAATCTCGGCCCAGGTTGCGGTGCTGCGGAAATCGGTTCCGGTCATAGCGTACGGGTCACTTTGGCCAGGCGGTCGGGGCTGTCGGGGTCGTAGCCCAGCGCCAACGCGGTTTCCAGCATCACCGGATATAGCGCGTTCAGCAGCAATGCGGCGGCCGCCGCGGGGGCGATACCCGGAGCATGCGGGCGCAGGCGCAGCACCGGGCTGCCGGCGTCGCGAAAGCGCCGCTCGGCCTGATCCAGGCTAGGCTGGGTCGCCGCTACCCCGGTATCGAGCATCAAGACGCTAAGCGGCCGTTCGGTCAGTTGCAGCGGGCCGTGCAGCACTTCGGAGGCGGAATAGGCCTCTGCATGCAGCGCGCAGGTTTCCTTAAGCTTCAGCGCCACCTCCTGCGCCGCGCCGAACCCGGCGCCGCGGCCGATGACATAGACATGCTGTGCCCGCAGCAGCGCGGAACTCACCGCTTTCGCGGTGCCGAGCGGCGGCGGGTCGGCAAAGGCATCGGCGGCACGCGCGCAGCTTTTCGCATGGGGCGGGTGCAGGGCGGTCAGCAGGGCCAGACCCGCCGCGATCGCGCCGATGACCGATTTCGTGGCTGGGATCGCGCGTTCCGGCCCGGCGCCGATGAGCACCGTGTGATGCGCCGCCGCCTCCACCGGCGAACCGGCCGTGTTGGTCAGCGCCACCACATGCGCGCCGCGGTCCCGCGCGCCCTGCGCCGCGCGCACCAGATCGTCGCTGCCGCCGCTTTGCGACACGATCAGCGCCAGGCTGCCGGCCATTTCGACGCCCGCGCCCAAGCTGAAGGTCGACGGCGGCAGGCTGGTCGCGGGCACGCCCAGCGTGGCCATGAATTCATAAGCCAGGATGCAAGCGGCCGCATCTGAACTGCCGCGCGCGATGGTGTAGATCGCGCGCGGCCGCGGCAGCGGCAGCGGGGGAACGGGCTGAACGACGCCGGCGCGAAACACCGCCGCCGCTTCGGCCGCCTCGGCCCGCATCAGCGCGCCGGGCGCTTTCAGATCTGCCGCGTCTACGGTCATGCGCGCAGTCCATGGGCATCGAACCGCGCCCAGGTCTCGCGCAGGTCGATCACCCGCCCCTCTTGCCGCGCCTGGTCAAGCGCCAGCGCCGCGACCCCGGCTTCCAGCGCGTCGACGACCGAAACCGGCAGCGCTGCGGTCTCCTCCCGCAGATAGGCGGCGATGTCCTGCGCCATTGCGGTATCGGCGCCGTAATGCCCGCCCGCATCGTCCTCGGTGTAGTCTGCATCCAGCAGCCGGTCGCCGCTCAGCGCATCGGTGATGCGCAGCGTGCCGCGGTGGAAATCGCCCTCCGCCATGCCGCGGGCGCCGATGACGCAGAACCGCCGGTGTTCGTCGGGCACGTTGATGTTAGTGTGAAAGGCAAGGGTCGGCCCGCTGTCATAGTCCAGGATCGCGGTCTGGTGGTCGACGATGTCGGCATCGCTGCGGAACGGATCGGGCGCGCTTTCCCAGACGGAGCCCTTACGCCGGTGCACCTCCATCGCTCGCGCCGGGGCGTGTTCGGGCACAAATGCGCGCCGGCCGCCGAAACTGGCCGCCCGCATCGGCCGGCCGCCGGCGATCATGTTATAGATATCCAGGTCGTGGCAGCATTTCTCCAGCATGAACCCGCCCGACAGGCGCGTGTGCCGGCGCCAGTCCCGCATGAAGAACGCACCGTGATAGGGCGCGATATGCTCGCTGCCCTCCATCGAGACGATGGCCCCAAGCTGCCCGGCGGCGATCGCGGCGTTCAGATCGGTGACATGGCGCGAATAGCGCAGCACCAGGCCCACCATCACGCGTTCGGGCCCATGCTTTGCCAGTAGTTCGGCCAGTGCGAACGTGTCCTCCAGCGTCGTGACCACCGGTTTTTCGGCAAAGACCCGGACCCCGGCCGCGAGCCCGGCCCGGATCTGATCCAGGTGAAAGACATTCGGGGAGCCGACGAAGAACAAATCGGGCCGCGCACCGTCCAGCATGTCGGCCACGCTGTCATAGCGGCGCGCGGCGTCCCCGGGCAGCATATCCGCGTGGCCCGGCGCTGGGTCGTAATAGCCCACGACCCGGGCTTCGGGCATGGCACGGCACAAGGCGGTCAGCACATGGCCCGCGCGCAACCCCGCCCCGGCGGTAACGATCCGCATGGCCGCCCCCTTTACATATCGGCGATGGCAGGTGCGCCGAGCCGCCGCATCACCTGACCGGCGGCGTCGAAGACATGCGCGGCCTCGGGCGCGATGTTCAGCGCGATCTCGCGGCCCTCGGAGATGTCCGTATCGCCGTCGAGCGCGGCACAGAACTTGCGGCCCTGACCGACCTCGCCATAGGTCACCGCGGTGCCGCCCAGCCGTTCCAGAACCGACACCCGCATCGGCAGCCCTGCACCTGACCGCGCCAGGGTCAGATCCTCGGGTCTGAGCCCCACATCGACCACGTCGCCCGCCGCGGCGCCGTTGGCCTCCACCGGCGCCACCAGGCGCAGGCCGCCATCCAGTTCCACCGCCAGACCGGCGGCGTCCTTGCCCAGCACACGGCCAGGCAGGAAGTTCATGTTGGGCTGGCCGATGAAACCGGCGACGAATTTGGTGCGCGGGTGGTGGTAAAGCTCCATCGGCGTGCCGAACTGCTCGATCCGGCCGTCGCGCAGCACCACGATGCGGTCGGCCATGGTCATCGCCTCGACCTGATCATGCGTGACGTAGATCATCGTCGCGTTCAGCCGCTGATGCAGCTGCGCCAGTTCCAGCCGCATGTCGCCGCGCAGCGCGGCGTCGAGGTTGGACAGGGGTTCGTCGAACAGAAACACCCGCGGGTCGCGCACGATCGACCGCCCGATCGCGACCCGCTGCCGCTGGCCGCCGGACAACTGCCCGGGCTTGTGGCCCAACCGGTCGGTCAGTTGCAGGATCTCCGCCGCCTGTTCGACGCGCTGGCGCAGGTCCGGTTCGCGCAATCGCGCGACACGCAGCGGGAAGGCGATGTTTTCGAACACCGTCAGATGCGGGTAGAGCGCATAGCTTTGAAACACCATCGAGATGCCGCGTTCCACCGGTGCGGCATCCGACACATCCTGACCCGCGATCATCACGTGGCCGCTGCTGGCGGTCTCCAGCCCCGCGATAATGCGCAAAAGCGTGGACTTGCCGCAGCCCGAGGGGCCGACGAAGACGACGAATTCCTTGTCGCGGATCGCCAGATCGATGTCGTGCAGCACCTGCGCGCCGCCGAAGGACTTGTTGATCTGCACCAGATCCAGGGTCGCCATGGCTTCGCTCCCACGAAAGGCCGGGGCGGCGCACCGCCCCGGGAGTTGGACCTACTTGATGTCTTCCAGTTCCTCGGCCGCGATGGCGACCAGGTTTTCGGCGGTGTCATCCTGCAGGATGATGCCCTGGACCATGTTCGTGAACACCGATTGCAGCGATTTGAAATCGGTCACCAGCGGCTCTGGCCCGCCCTTTGAGATGCCGGCGGTGTAGACCTCCCAGAACGGGTCGCCGACATAGTAGGGGTCGGCCACGCCCATCTTTTCGTACTGCATGATCGGCGTCAGACCCCAACTGGAATCGAGCTCGTACTGCGTCTCGCCCGAAGCCAGCCGCGCGGCCAGATCGAGCGCCAGTTCCTCGTGCCCGGTCCCCTTGAACACCGCCAGACTGTCGGTGATCAGGATCGTGCCCTGCTGGCCGGAGGGGCCGGCGGGGATCGGTGCGATCTGTTGGTTGATGTCCTCGTTATGCTGTCCGCGGCCCCAGGGGCCGTTGATGTACATCGCGATCTTGCCGTCGTTGAACAGGTTCTTCAGTTCGTCCCGTTCCCAGGCGGTGGGGCCGTCCTGCGCCACGTCGACCAGTTTGCCGTAGAATTCCAGCGCCTCGATTGTCTGCGGGCTGTTCAGCAGCACCTCGCCGGTTTCCACATCCAGCACCTGGCCCCCGTTGGAATACAGGTAGTTCAGGAACTGGTGCATCGTGTTGTCGAAATCCTTGCCGGCCAGCCCGATACCGGCGACATCGGAATTGTCGGCCACCGCCTTGGCCAGGTCGTACATCTCGTCCCAGGTCTGCGGCGCGGTGCAGGATTGGCCCGCGGCCTCGATCACATCGCAGTTCATGTAGAGTGCCTTGGTCGAAAAGGCGTGCGGATAACCCCAGAACTGGCCGCCCTCGCTGACCGTGGCCAGAACCCCGGGTTGATAAACCGCCTGTTGTTCGTCGCTTAGCGCAATCGGCACGATCAGGTCGTTGGTCGCCAATTGCTTCAGCGTGCGCGAGCCCATGTAGGCCACCGAAGGCGGATCGCCGGCCGCGGCCAGCGTCAGCGATTTGTCCTGGCAAGTGCCCCAGGGAACGGCCTCGATATTCACCGTCACCCCTGGATTGTCGGCCTGAAACGCATCGACCGCGGCCTGGTCGGCCTCGCGCACTTCGCCGCCGCACATGATGAACTGCAGTTCCTCGCCCTGCGCAGCGCCGGCGCCGGCCAGAAGCGCCGCGCTGATGGCGGCTGTGGTGAGTGTCTTCATCTTCGGTCTCCTCCGTGTTGGTCCCGGGCTCATTCCTTGATCGCCCCCGCCGTCAGCCCGGCGACGAGGTATTTTTGCAGAAACAGGAACACCACCAGCACCGGCAGAATGCCGATCAGGGCGGCGGCCATCATCTCGTTCCAGATGACTTCCTGATAGCCGATGAACTCGAACAGCCCCGCCGGCAGCGGCTGGTATTCGCGGACCTGGTTGAAGGTGATGGCGAACAGAAACTGCTGCGCATAGGCGCCGATGAAGACGGCCACGCCGACCACGATCAGCCCGGGCACCGCCAGCGGCAGCACCACCCGGCGCAACGTGTAAAGCCGGCTGGCGCCATCGACATAGGCCGATTCCTCCAATTCGCGCGGGATCTTTTCCAGGTAGGACCGCAGCAGCCAGATGCCGGTGGGGATCAGAAACGCCACCCCGGGAATGATCATCGACCAATAGGTGTTGAGCAGCCCCAGCGTGCGCAGCACCCGGTAGAGCGGGATCAGCAGCACCGCGCCGGTGAACATGTTGACGCCCAGAAACACGCCCAGGCTGACCCGTTTGAACGGAAAGTCCAGCCGCGCATAGGCATAGGCGGCGGGGATGACGAAGATCATCGTCAGCGCCGTGACCATGCCCGAGATGTAGATCGAGTTCAGGATGTACCGGCCCAGAAGCGGCACGCGGTCCCAGATCCGCACATAGGCGCCGAAGCTGAAATCGTCGGACCAGAACTGATAGGGCGACCGGAACAGATGCTCCATCGGGCGCAGCGAGGCCAGGAACATCTCCACAAAGGGCAGCAGGATGAAGGTCAGGAAGACGGCGATGCAGACATAGATCGCGACCATCTGAAGGCGGGTGTAGCGGTCCATCATCTCAGCGCGTCCCGAAGCGTTTGTTGAGTTGGCTCAGCGCCGCCAGATAGACCAGCGCAAAGGCCGACAAAAGCACCACGATGACCACCGCGCGGGCCGAGCCTTCGCCGAACTTGTAGTTGGAAATCGCGGTCTTGTAGGTGTCGACGATCAGCGTGGTGGTGGCGCTGCGCGGTCCGCCTTCGGTCAGGATCCAGATGATTTCGAAACTGTTGAAGGTCCAGATCGCGCTCAGCAGCATCATCGACACGATCACCGGAAAGATCTGCGGGATGGTGATGCGGCGGAACCGGTACCAGCGCGAGGCGCCGTCGACATAGGCCGCCTCGTACAGGTCGCGCGGCACGCCCTGCATCGCGGCCAGAAAGAACAGCGTGATCATGGGGGTGCCGACCCAGACGTCGGTGACCACGGCCGACCAGAAGGCGGAATTCTTATAGGCCAGGAACTCGAACGGCCCATCGATCAGCCCGATCCGCTGGGCGGTGCCCGCCAGCAGGCCGAAATGGCCGTTGTAAAGCCACAGCCAGCCGATACAGCCGATGGCGATCGGGATCACCCAGGGCGGCATGACCAGCACCCGAAACAGCGCCCGGCCCGGCACCGCGGCGTTCAGCAGCGTGGCGCCGATCAGGCCCATGAGCAGCTTCAGCGACACCGAGAAGAACATCCAACTGAACGTGCGCCCGACGGTTTGGGAAAACTTCCGGCTGTCGGCCAGGTCGCGGTAGTTTTCCAGGCCGACATAGGTTTCGCCACCCAGATTGGCGTCCATGAAAGACAGCCGGATGGTTTCCACCAGCGGCCAGGCGACGATGACACCGATAAAGATCATGGCCGGCGCGATCAGCAGCCACGCAAAGCCCGCTTCGGACAGAATCCGCCCCCGGCGCGGCCGAACCGCGATGGCCGGGCGTGCGTCGTCCAAAACCGCCATGCATCCCCCCTTGTTTCAGCGCCGCGGTTGGCCCGCGAATCGTTGCTATGGTCAAAGCGTAGCAAGGGCCCGCAAAAAATACTACCAATATAATGCCTATGCTGCTTTGGCGCTAAATTGGTACTTGAATGAGCTGATTTTCGCGGTATTGGTATTTCAAATCCATGGGGAGGGCCGCGATGTCGGTCGCCGAGACGTTCTGGGCCGCGGATGCGTGGCTCCAGCCACATGCGGGGCCGCGCTATGCGCAGCTTGCGCGGCACGTGTCCGGGGCCATACGCGCGGGGGCTTTGCCGGCCGGCGCGCAGCTTCCCCCTGAACGAGAGATCGCGCGGCTGTCGGGCCTGTCACGTGTCACCATCCGCAAGTCCATGGCGGTGCTGACCGGCGACGGCCTGGTCGAACAGCGCCAGGGCGCGGGGTCTTTCGTCAGCGACGGGACCCGGACGATCCGGGTGGAGCAATCGCTGTCGGCTCTGACGTCGTTCACCGCCTATATGGAACAGCGCGGCATGGTGGCGTCGTCGCGCGTGCTGGACTGCGGCGTGGTTGCGCCGACGCCCGAGGAAACCGTGGCGCTGGGTCTGGGCGCGGGCGAACGGGTGGCGCGGCTGAAGCGGCTGCGCAGCGCCGACGGGGCGCCGCTGGCGATCGAGATCAGCTCGCTCCCGGTCGACATTCTGCCCGACCCGGCCCAGGTGGCGCGCTCGCTCTACGCGCTGCTCAGCGACCGCGGCTGTGCGCCCACGCGGGCGGTGCAGCGGATCCAGGCGACCAATCTGGGCCGCGCGGAGGCCGATCTGTTGGATCTGCCGCAGGGTACGGCGGTGCTGGGCATCGACCGAACCGGCTATCGGGATAGTGGCCGCCCGATCGAGATCACGCGCGGGCTTTACCGAAGCGACATCTACAATTTCGTCGCCGAGTTGCGGCTGACACCGGCGGCCTGACCGGTGTCGCCGCGCCTGGAGGCTGCCATCACCGCCGACGGCCGCATCGCGTGCACGTTGCTTGCCGGGGGCATCACACCGCTGGCGGACCCGGTGCTGGGTTTGTCGCTGATGGCGCCGGGGGAAGTCGTTGCAGGCGGCAAATTTGTTGCCTCCACCGGTGGGTTCCTGAAACTCCGGCTTGATGGCGTGTTGTCGGATGGCGCGCCGCTGCGGTTCACCCTGGCCTATCGGGGATACCGCGCGGTCAACCGAGCCTGGCTGCCGCAGGGGGTCTTTCTGGACACGCCCGAAGGGCCGGTTGCGGTCCAGGGGCCGCCCGCGGGCGCCGCGCTGGCGCAGCCCGGCGGGCCGGTCGTGGCGCCGCCAGCCGGTCTGGGCCTGGTGCCGCCGCCGCAGTCCTGGCAACCGCAGTTGGGGCAGATGCAGCTATCGGCCCTGGCGGTCCCGCAGGACGCGGCCTTCGCCGACCGCCTGGGGGCCGCCGACGCGCTGGCCCTGAGGATCGGCCAGCCGCCGCTGATCGCCGCGGACGGCGTGCCGGTGCAGATCGTCGAGGATTCCGCGCTGCCGGCGGAGGCGTATCGCCTGACCCTGGCAGGGAGCGTGGAGATCCGCGCCGGCGGCCCGGCCGGGGCTTTCCATGCCGCGATGTCGTTGATCTTTTTGCGCGCAGTCCATCGCCGCACCGGTCTGCCGCGCGGCGTCATCGAGGATGCCCCGCGTTTCGCCTGGCGCGGGCAGCATCTGGATTGCGCGCGGCATTTCTTCCGTCCGGTAACGATCACCCGGCTGCTCGATCTGATGGCCCTGCTGAAGATGAACCGATTCCACTGGCATTTCGCCGATGACGAAGCGTTCCGGCTGGAGGTCGACTGCGCGCCGGAGATCTGGCGCGAAACCGCGATGCGCGGCGAGGGCCGGCCGATCCCCGGCGTCTTTGGCGGCGGCGCCGGGCCGACCGGGGGGCATTACACCAAAGCCGCCGCGCGCGACATCCTGGCCCATGCCGATGCCCTGGGAATCGAGGTGCTGCCGGAGATCGAAGTGCCCGCACATGCGCTGTGCCTGACCCGGGTCCGCCCGGGATTGCGCGAACCGGGCGATACCGGGTGCGAGGTCTCTGTCCAGGGCTATCGCGGCAATGTCGTGAACCCCGCGCTGCCGGCGACTTGGGATTTCCTGCTGCCCCTGGCGGCGGAGGTCGCGGATCTGTTCCCGTTCCGGCATCTGCATATCGGCGGCGACGAGTTGCCGCCCGGCACCTGGCAGGGCGCGCCGGCGGTGGCCGCCCTCAGCCGGCGGCTGCGGTTCACGGAACCGCGCGACGTGCAGGGCTATACCATGCACCGGCTGGCGGCGGCATTGCGCGACCACGGCGTGACCCCCTGCGCCTGGGAAGAGGCTGCGCTGGGCTGCCAGGGCGGGATCGGCCATGACGCGGTGCTGTTTTCCTGGACTGGGCAGGGGCCGGGCGTGGCCGCCGCGCGGCGCGGGCACCCGGTGGTGATGTGCCCGGCGCAGCATGTCTATCTGGATATGGCGCATACCGGTGACACGCGGGATTGGGGCGCCGCCTGGGCGGCCTTTGTCGATCTGGGCGATACGGTCGACTGGGATCCTGTCCCGGCGGATGCGCCGGAGATCGCACACAACATCCTGGGCGTGCAGGGCGCATTCTGGGCCGAATTCACCACCGAGGATGCCCAGATCGAACCGATGCTGGCGCCGCGCATGCTGGGCGTGGCGTCGCGCGCCTGGTCACCGCCGGGCCGCCCCGACCGGGCGGAGATCGACGCCCTGGCGCGCGGCGCGGCGCCGGTCTTTGATGCGATGGGTTGGTCCCGGTATCAGGTTTAGATCGGATCAGTTCGATCCGGTTGTTTCCGAGGCTAATTTCAGCGCTCCACCGGCAACCCGCTGGGCACCATCTGCGGCACGCCGATGCGCCCGGCGAGCGCTTGGCTGTCGCTCAGCGCCTCCAGAAACGCCAACAGCGCGTCGATATCCGCCGGCGTCAGCGCCACTGGTGGCCGGCCCACGGCGGCGCGGATGGCTGTCAGCTCCTCGGTGTCGTCGAAGCTTTGCCAGTCGCGCGCCCCTGCCAGAGGCGGCAGCGGGATCGTCGCCTTGTCCGGCGGCGCGGCGTTCGCGGGATCGATATGGTGGGTCAGAAAGCGGCGCAGGTCGGCAAAGGCGCCGGTATGGCCGTAGGGCGCGGTCGCGGTCACGTTGCGCAACGAGGGGGTGCGAAAGGCATAGGCATCCTCGGCCCGGCCGGTGACGCGCTGGCGCCCGATGTCGCGGCTGTGGGTTTCGAACCGCGCCGCCTTGCCGGGGCCAAGCTGCGGCTGAGCCATGGCGTGGAAGCCGTGATCGGTCTGAAACGGCCCGGCATGGCAGTCGCCGCAACCGGCGCGGCCGTAAAATAGGGCCATGCCCGCTGCCGCCGCCCCGGTCAGCGGTGCGGTGCCGCGCAGATGCGCGTCGAACGGGCTGGTATCGGACCGCCATTCGAATGCCATGAAGGCGGCGATGGCGTTGGAGATATCGGTGAACCCCAGCGGCGCGCCGGCGGCGATATGCGGATAGGCCCGCGCCGCCAGATCGGCGTATTCCGGCAGCGGCCGCACGCGCCCGGCGATCAGATCCCAGGCCCCGCCCGGACCGGTGATGCGGCCCAGACGCACGGCCTGAGAGACTTCGTTTTCGCTGTAGTGCCCGGCCATCTCGTCGGGGCTGAGCACCGGAAACATGGTCTGCGCCGACAGGATGCCGGAGAAGCCCTCCGTCATCTCCTGCCCCAGGGGCGTGCGCAGGCCGCCGGGCTTGCCCGGATCGACCTCTATCCGGCCGTCATGGAACAGCGTGGTGAATTCCCGTGCGCCCAAGTTAAACAGCGCCGGCGCGTGGCGCGGAATGCGTTGTTCCGGCAGGTTCGCCGGATCGGCGCGCCGCGCCGGGCCCAGGCCGATGCCGCCCTCGCCCAGCCCCAGCGCCAGCCCGTCGCCGGTGGCGAAGCGCGGGTGGTGGCAGGTGGCGCAGGCGATGTTGCGGTTGCCCGACAGGATCGGGTCATAGAACAGGAGTTGCCCCAGCCTAAGTTCGGCCGGGGTCGAGCCGGGGTAATCCGCGTCCGTAACCGGTGCGATGTCCTGCGCGGTGACGGCGGGAATTCCGGCGGCAGCGGCCAGCCAAAGGCCGAAAAGGGCGGTGGTCAGACGTCTCACGATCCGCGAGGCTAGACCATGTCGGGCAGGCTGAAAACCGCCCGCCGCGCCTATTCCGCGCGCAGCGCCTCGACTTCGGCGATGATCTCTACCTCGTCGCCGACCAGCCCGTTGGCCACGCCATAGGTCATGCCCCATTCGCTGCGCAGAACCGACCCGCGGATGGAGATGCCCAGCGTGTACTGCTTGTGCCCGAACGGATAGGCCTCGGCCTTGTTCAGCGTCACGTCCAGTACCATGGGGCGGGTTTCGCCCAAAAGCGTCATTTCCCCGTTCACCTGGCCTTGGCCCTCGCCCGTGACGGTGCCGCCGGAGGCCGTGAAGACGATCTCTGGATGTGTCTCGGCGTTCAGAAAGTCGCCGCCCAGCACGTGCCGGTCGCGTGCCTCGTGGTTGGAGAAAAAGCTGGCCGCATCGACCACCACGCGCACGTCGCTAAGGGTCTGGGTTTCCTCGTCATAGGTGAACCCTCCCGACACGCTGGTGAACTGGCCCAGGATCTTGGAATAGCCGACATGGTCCACCAGGAACGCGACCGTGGTGTGATCTGGGTCAAGTGTGAACTCGGCCGGCGCCGCGGCGGCGGTCAGGGGTGTCAGGGCAAGGGCGGCAGCGAACGCCAGGCGGCGGATCATGGGATGCTCCTTTCTTCAGGCGGCTTCGGGAATGGCTGTCGGTGCGGCGGGCGGGGGCGCCGCGCGATCTTCGGGAATGTCGAACAGCCCGGTGCGGCGGCTGAAGGCGCCAGGCCCGGGCAGGGTGCTGAGCACGGCCAGCGGTACCGCGGCGCTGAGCGACAGGACGACCGGCGCCCCGAAGGCCAGCGCCCAGGGTGCTGTCGCGGCCAGCAATGCGCCGAGGCCCAGGCCGAACAACGTCTGCGGCCACAGGCTGCGCGCGGCTTCGGCCCAGCCCAGCCGGCGCGGGTCGCGCTGCTGCGCGTCCCAGTCCAGCCCGCGGCCGAACAAAAGCCCCAGGCAGCACAGCGCCAGCGCGAACGCGACAGCGGGCGCTGTCAGGATCGAAAAGGCGATCTCCACCGCGCCGCCCAGCGCGACGCGCGCACGTCCGCCATAGCGCGCGGCGGCATCGCGGCGGGCCAAAACCTGGGCCAGGCCCATCAGCTTTGGCATCAGGTTCAGCGCCATGATCACCGCAAACAGGCTCAGGCCCGCGATGACCGACACGCCGCTCATGTCCTGGGTGACCGCCATCGCCGCGCCCAGCAGGATCACCCCCATCCAGGCCGGCGCGCTGAGATACATCAGGATCGCCAGCGCCAGTTGCACCCGGGTCGTGACCGGCAGACCCGGCAGCGCCAACAGCTGGAAGTACTGCATATTGCCCCGGCACCAGCGCAGCTCTCGCTTGATGAAATCGGGCAGCGAGGGCGGATTGGCCTCATAGCTTTCGTCCTCCTCGGCCAGCACGCGCACCTCATAACCTGCACGCCGCATCAGCGCCGCCTCGACCTGATCATGGCTGAGGATATGCCCCGACAGCACGCCCTGGCCCGGCAGGACCGGCAGATCGCAATGTGCGGCGAAAGGCGCCAGGCGGATCAGCGCGTTATGGCCCCAGTAGGGCCCGCAATCGGCCTGCCACCAGGCCGAGCCGAGGGTGAAGGCGCGCATGCCATGGCGCATGCCGAACTGGAACGCGCGGGTGAAAAAGCTCTCTGCCGGGCTGCCGACCACCAGGCCCTGTAGAATGCCGATCTCCGGCGCGGCCTGCAGGATGCGAACCAGCCGCAACACTGCCGGGCCCGACATGGTGCTGTCGGCGTCGAAGGGCAGCATGAAATCGTAACGTCCCGCCGCGCGGCGGGCGAATTCCATCACATTGCCGGCTTTGTAACCGTGGTTTTCGGGCCGCCGGCGATAGTGCACCGCCGCGCCCGCGCGCGCCCGCCAAATGGCGAACGCGGCCTCTTCGCGCGCCGCAATAGCGGGGTCGGAGGTGTCGGACAGCACGTGAAAGGCGAACCGGCCCGGCGCGCGGCGGGCCAGATCGGCCTGCAACGTCTGCAAGCGCTCGAACACCTTCTCCGGCGCCTCGTTGCGAAGCGCCATCACGATCGCGGTGCGGGTGGTAATGGGCGCGGTGGTGTCGGCCCGCGCCACGGCCGGGTTGACCAGACCGGCGGGATCGCGCGCCCAGGTCAGCGCAAAACCGATCACCGCGTTCCAGAAACCGATGGCCAGCCAGGGCAGCGTCAGCGCGTAGAGCGCCAGCATAGCTGCTTCCAGCAAGGTGATGCCGCCGGGGGCGATCAAAGCCACCATCGCTGTGAAAAGTGCGGCCACGGTGCCAAGGTTTAGGCCCAGCACCAGCGCGCGCCGCAGCACAATGCGCTGCCGCGCCCGGCGCCCCTGCCGGGTGTCTGCCTTCGCCATATTGGCCTTCCCCCTCGGTGCGCCATGCCGAAAATCGGCACGGCCACCCTTGCCTTCGCCCTTGCGTTCCGGGTCGCGGTGACCGATCCCTGCGCAAACCGCCCAGACCACGCGCGACCTTCGATGACAATAGCTAATGCATTGTGGACAATTGCAAAGCGGCGCCTTGCCCATCGCGCGGAATCGTTATCCGATGTCACAAACGAAACCGCGCGTGTGGTGACGCTTGCCTCGGCCGTCAGCCGCGGGACGGAACGGCTGGTGTTCGAGGGCCGGGTGCCGGCATCCGAACAGGCCCGCATGCGCGCGCCGCATCAGGCGGGGGAGTTCCCCTTTCCGGTGAAATACGGCTATGCGCTGGTCGGCCGGGTCGAGGCCGGGCCGGAGGCTTTGTTGGGGCAGACCTGTTTCGCGCTGCATCCGCATCAGGACCGGGCCGTGCTGCCCGCGGCCGCGCTGACGCCGCTGCCGTCGGGTCTTGCGCCGCAGCGGGCAGTGTTGGCGGCGAATATGGAAACCGCCCTGACCGTTCTTTGGGACAGCGGCATCAGCGGCGGCGACCGGGTGCTGGTCGTGGGTGCGGGCGTGGTGGGGCTGTTGATCGCGGCGCTGGCCGCGCGGGTGCCGGGAACGCAGGTGACGGTGGTCGACCGCAACCCGAACCGCGCCGGGGTGGCGGCCGCATTGGGCGTGGGGTTCGCCGACACGCCGCCGGAGCAGATGGATGTGGCGATCAATGCCAGCGCCGCGGGCGAAGGTCTGCGCCTGGCGCTGGGCGCCGCGGGGCTGGGCGCGCGCGTGGTCGAGGCCAGTTGGCATGGCGACGCGGATGTCGCGCTGCCGTTGGGCGGGGGGTTCCACGCCAACCGGCTGCAGATCGTCTCCTCCCAGGTCGGCGCGATCCCGCCCGACCGTGCCCCGCGCTGGACCCATGCCCGGCGGCTGCAAACCGCGCTGCGCCTTTTGGCGGACTGGCCGGCGCTCGATGCATTGATCACCCATCGCGTGCCATTCGCCGAAGCGCCCTCGGCGTTGCCGCCGCTGCTGGACCCGGCGTCCGATGTTCTATGTTGCGTCCTGACCTATGGAGATGCCTGACCGATGTATGCCCTGGAAGTGCGCGACCACGTCATGATTGCCCATTCCCTGCCCGGAGTGGCGTTCGGCCCCGCCCAGCAGATGCATGGCGCTACCTTTGTCATCGACGTGACCTTTTTCCGCCAGACGCTGACCGATAACGACATCGTCGTCGATATCGGCTTGGCGGCAGAGGCGCTGAAACGGGTCATCGCGCCCATCAACTATCGCAATCTGGACGAGATGGACGTCTTTGACGGCAAACGTTCCACGACCGAGGTGCTGGCGGGCTGGATCCTGGACCGCATGGCCGAAGAGATCGCCGCCGGCCGGTTGGGCGCGGATGCCGCGGGCATCGACCGGCTGCGGGTGACGCTGAACGAAAGCCATATCGCGCGCGCCTGGGCCGAGGCGGCGCTGCCGCGTGCGTGAGGTCGTCTTTGCCATTCCCGGCGACCCGGACACGCTGACCGGCGGCTATATCTATGACAAACGCCTGAGCCGGGCGTTGCCGGAACACGGCTGGCGGGTGGCGCCGCTGCGGCTGGGTGACGGGTTTCCCACGCCCTCCGCCGAGGAGATGCGCCACGCCGCCACCGCGTTGGCGGCGGTGCCGGCGGACCGGCCGCTGGTGGTCGACGGTCTGGCCTTTGGCGCGCTGGATCCCGCCGCGGTGGTCGGGATCGAGGTGCCGCTGGTGGCGTTGGTGCACCATCCGCTGGCACTGGAAGGCGGGCTGGATACCGCCGCCACGCGGGCGGTCGCGGCGCGGGAACGGGCCAATCTGGCCGCTGCGGCGGCGGTGGTCGTCACCAGCCCGCACACCGGCGAGGTGTTGGTGAGGGATTACGCCGTCCCGCCCGTGCGGCTGACCGTGGCGCTGCCCGGTATCGACCGGCCGGACCGCCCCGCCGTGGGCGGCGCGCCGCCGCATGTTCTGTGTGTCGGGTCGCTGACCGCGCGCAAGGCGCATGACGTGCTGCTGCGGGCCCTGGCCGATCTGGGCGATCTGGACTGGCGGCTGTCGCTGGTCGGCGGGGCGCGCGACGCGCATGTCGCGGCAGCCCTGCGCGATCTGGTCGAAACGCTGTCTCTGCGGGATCGGGTGCGTTTTGTCGGCGAATTGTCCGCCACCGAATTGCGCGCGCATTACGCCGGCGCCACGGTCTTTGCCCTGGCCAGCCGCTATGAGGGCTACGGCATGGTCTTTGCCGAGGCTTTGTCGCATGGCCTGCCCATTGTCGCCTGCCGCGCCGGGGCGGTGTCCGACACCGTACCGGCAGAGGCGGGATTGCTGGTGCCGCCGGACGACCCGGCTGCCTTCGCCGGCGCCCTGCGCCGGGTGCTGAGCGATCCCGCCTGCCACGGCAAACTGTCCGCCGCCGCCTGGGCCGCCGGGCGGGCATTGCCCGGCTGGCCCGACACAGCGGCCCGGGTGGCCGCGGTTCTGGCGCGGCTATGACCACCGGGTTTCCCGCCGATTGGCTGGCTTTGCGCGAACCGGCCGACCGGCGCGCGCGCGCGCCATCGGTGCTGGCGGCGGCGCGCGAACATGTGCCCGCGCCCGGATCGATTTGCGACCTGGGCAGCGGCACCGGGGGCAGCATTCGCGCCTTTGGCCCCTTGTTCGATCCGGGCACGCGCTGGTGCCTGATCGATGCCGATGCCGCCAATCTGGCCCGTGCGCGCGCGCGAAACCCTCGGGCCACGACCGTGGTGCATGATCTGAACGTCCTGCCGCCACCCTGGCCGGCGGGCTGCGGGCTGGTCACGGCCTCCGCCCTGTTCGATCTGGCTGCGGCGGGCTGGATCGCGGGTTTCGTGGCGGCTTTGACTGCCGCGCGGCTGCCCTTGTTGGCGACGCTGACCTTCGACGGGCGGCTGACGCTCGACCCGCCGGACAGCCGCGATACCGCGATGATCGACGGTTTTTTGCGCCACCAGCGCGGCGACAAGGGCCTGGGCGGCCCAGCCGCCGGGCCGACCGCCGTGGAGGTCCTGTCGCAGGCGTTGCGCGAGGCCGGCTATGAAGTGATCACGGGCGACAGCCCCTGGGTGCTGCGCCCTGAGCGGGACGGCGCCTTGATCGCCGAGTTGTTGCACGGCTGGGCGGGCGCCTTGATCGAGGCCGATCTGATCCCCCGGCACATGGGCGAGACGTGGCTGGCCGCGCGCCGCGACCGCCCCCCGGAGACGACCGTGGGCCACACGGATCTGTTCGCCTATCCGCCAGCCCCCTGAGCGCGGAAATCGCAGGCGACCAGGATGTCGCCGCCCGCAAAAACATGCGTGCGGGTGCGTGGCCGGGGGGCATGGTCTAAGCGGTCCGCCCGCGGCCAGGCCAGGCCCGGCAGCCCCTCGCCCAGGATCACCGGGCCGATCAGCAGATGCAGCACGTCGATCGCACCGGCGCCCAGGAACTGGCTGACGGTGCGCCCGCCGCCCTCGATCAACACGCGCGACAGACCGCGGGCGTGGAGCGCGGCCAGGATCTGTTGCGGTGGGATCGGCGCGCCCCGCAGCGCAAGCCGCGTGACACCGGCCGGCAGGCCGGGATGGCCGCCCACCACCAGCCGCCGGGCGCCGTCTTCGGCCCAGACCTGCGCATCCGGCGGGATGGTGCCGTTCGGGTCGATCACCACCCGCGCGGGGTTCGGCCCGGCGCAGTCACGCACGGTCAGCCGCGGGTCGTCGGCGCGCGCGGTGCCCGCGCCGATCACCACCGCATCGACCAGCGCACGCAGCCGGTGCAGATGGCGCAGCGCCTGTTCACCGTTGATGTAGCGCGACTCGCCCTCGGGCGTGGCGATGCGCCCGTCCAGCGACTGTCCAAGCTGCGCCACGATCAAAGGACGGTCGCGTCGCGCCGCCTCCACCATGGGCCCGAACACTGCCGCGCCGGTCGGATCGGCGGGCGCGCTGGCGACCTCGCCACGGCCATAGGCCAGAGTGTCAGACCAAAAGGCGTCGTCCATGCGTCACGCAATGTCCCGGCAATCCCCGCCGGACCCTTTCAAACCCCCGGGCCGCAGGCAAGCCACTGGCGCAAAACCACCCATCACGGCACCGTCGCCCGCCGAGGTACCGGCGCCGCCGCCTGCCAGGGTTTGCTCTTCAGCCAGGAAACGGCATAGGCGGTGACAATCAGCAACAGCCAGCCCAGAATGTTCGCCGCCGCCATGGTGACCCACATGGACCAGAAGATCTCTGCCTCCGGGTCGCCCTGGCTCAGGATGTCCTGGATATGGTCGACCGCAGCCCCGAACAGCCGGGCCGAGAACATGCCCATCAGAAATACCGCCAGCGATTGCTGACCGACTTTCATCAGCACCGCGACGCTGCGCCCCCACAGACCCTGGCCGATCAGCCGCAGCCCGCCCGCACCGGCGGCGACAAAGGCCAGATAGGCCAAGGCGAGGAAGTGAATGTAGCGCAGGATGCCGAACTGCGTCTTGGTGTAGAACTCGCGGAAAAGCCCGTCTTCGTCGCGCAAGAGCGTCAACCATTCGACATTCTGGTGGATGCGAAAATAGGCGAACGGTACCGAGGCCAGCAGGATCGCCACCGCCAGCGCCACCAGCCACCAGCGAAACGGCGGCGCCGGGATCCAGCCGGCGGCAAAGCCGAAACCGGTGAAAAAGATCAGCGCCCAGCCGAACGGGTTGAAGAACCAGACGCGGTCCGAAAACGGCTCTGCCGGCAGGCCGGTCAGCCCGAACTGCGTTGCCAGCCAGAGTGCTGCGACAGCCCCAAGGGCCAAGAGCGGCCCGCCCACCGCATGCAGCGCCAGAACGAACGGCAGCAGTGCCAGGATGACCAGGTACATCGGCAGGATGTCGAAATAGTTGGGCACATAGGTCAGCGTCATCAGCCCCGGCAGCAGCGCCTGCGGTTCGGCGAAAAAGGGCGTCAGATTCAGATAGGCGACATAGTCGTAATCCTCGACCCAGGTCACCCGGTTCAGAACCACCATCGACACCGCGACAGCGAAGAACAGCCCGATATGGGCCCAATAGACCTGCCAGATCCGGTGGCTGACGCGCAGCGTGCCCATGGTCCAGCCGCGTTCGCGGAACACCCGGCCAAACGCAATGGCCGAGGCCATGCCCGAGCAGAACACGAAGATCTCCGTCGCGTCGGAAAAGCCGAACCGCGCCGGGATCCACAGCGTCAGCCAGTTGCCCGGCATATGCGCGGTGAAGATGATCAGCATCCCGATCCCGCGGAAGAAATCCAACCGGGGATCGCGCGGACGCGCGCCAGCAGTCATGTCAGGCCCCCACTATCAGCCGTGGGAGGAGACATAACCGCGTCAGCGGCGATGTCGATCCCCCGCCCCTCAGCACCGCTTTGTGAGCTTTGTTGCGCCGGAAATGCTGGCGCGGGCGCGTTTTGCCCGGTATTTTTGCTGCGATTTATGACAATCGGCCATGTGGCCGCAGCGGGAGGACCGTCATGACGCGCAATATGGGCGGCCTGGATCGGGCCATGCGGGGCGTGCTGGGCGCAGCCCTGGTGATTTTCCCCCTGGCGCGCGAGGTCGCCGTGTTCGAGCCGGTGATGATGCAGGTGGGCGCGGCGTTCGTCGGGGCGATGCTTTTGGGCACCGCGGCGCTGGGTGCCTGTCCGCTTTACCGCGCCATCGGCTTCACCAGTCGCGGCGGGTCGGGCTAAGGCGCCTTGCGGTAGAAGATATAGACCCGCTCTTCATCGATCCGGACGTGTTCCCGGGTTAGTGGAACATCCGCCAACGCCGCTTCGATCCTGTCATGCATGTCGGGGATCCGAGAGGCGACCGTGCTGCCATCCAGGATCGCCCGGCGCACGAAATCGGGGTCGACGCCGTCATCGTTCAACCCGCTGATGGCGGCGATCCTGTCTCGGTCTTCGATCACCTTCCAATAGGATTGGGAGAAGTTGTCGTAAAGAACGGCGCCTGCCGGTGCCAGGTCGTGCATACCGGCGACGCGATTGGAAAAGCCCCGGACCCACAGCCCCTGCCGCAGATCGAGCATATAGACAGACAGCGTCGACAGCGTGAACGCGGCCAAAAGCAGCGCCCAGACCGCCTGGCTGGCCTGCCGCCGGATCACCACGATCGCGCAGGTCAGCGCCAGCGCGGCCAGCAGCAGGGGCGGCAACAGATGTTCGAACAGATGCCCGGCAATGCGGAAATTCCAGGCGTCGATGGCGGTGATAAGCAATGCGGTGGCGAATATCGTGCGGATCATGGTGCTCTTCCGCAGCGGCTCGATCTCCGTCAGGGCGCCCCAGGCCAGCGCAGCCAGATAGCACAGCAACGGCACCGCATAGAGGAAATACCTCAGGTTCGGAGCATAGCCGCCATGCCATTCGCGCGCGGCAAAAGGCAGGATGACTGCCGCGGCGACAAGCAAGGCCAGCACGATCCCGCTGCGATGGGACCGATCCACCAGCCGCAGCAAGACCAGCGCCCCCAGCCATGGCAGGCTTTGCCCGAGGGCCTTTTTGAACAGGCCCCAAAAGGTCTTCCATCCCTCGGGCGTGTCGACGACCCCTCGATTGCCCTCGGGGTTTGTGAACGCGCTCAGGTCGATGACGAGTACGTAAAGCCCCCACACGACATCCTGCAGAAAGCCCAGCACCCGGGCCGACAAGACGGCGCCCAGGATGCAAATGGCGCCCGCCGCAATCGCCAATGCACCGCGCTGCCGCGGCAAGTGGCGCCAGGCCAGCAGGAAGATCGCGGCCCCAATCAGGGCGATCAGCGTGGGGATGTGGCCATCGAAGGATGTTCCGCCGACATAGGTTCCATAGGTGACCGGCTGAAATGTCCCGAACTTGATGTCGTTCAGATAGGCCGAGGCCAGCACGAAGGGCGCCGCGCCCAGCCCCGCCAACAGCGCATGAAGATACGGGCGCGGTGCGAACAGGATCAACCAGGCCCCCAGCGCCGGGATCAGCAGCAGGATGTCCACGCGGATGGTCAGCCCCAGCCCGAACGCCGCCCCGCCCAGCAGGGCCGGCCACAGACGCAGGCTTTCGGACCGGCCGCAGATCACCGCGCCTACCGTCATGCCCATCGCGCAGAAGAGCGACAGGGCATGAGGCCATATCGCGTTGATGTAGAACGGAAAGAACGTGCACAGCCCAAAGATCACCGTCGCACGCCGCGCGACCGCCGGGCCCGCCAGGATCAGCGCCAGGCGATGGGTCAGCCACAAGCAGCCAATGGCCGAGACCCAGTTGAGCAGATAAAGCCCGCGGATCCCGCCCAGTGCGTAGAAAGGCGCGGCGATCAGGGTATAGCCGGCGGGATACTGGGCGACCGGGCCGTCCGGGCCCGGAACCATGTAAAGAAACAGCAGATCGACGGAGGCGTAGGTGTCATAGCCATTGTCGAAGACGAAGCTGCCGTCTTTGACGAAACTGCTGACCGAGGCCAGCTGCACGGCCTCGTCGATCAGATAGAGCCCGATCGGGGTCACCAGAACCAGCACCAACCAGCCGAGAACCAGAACGACCGCCGCGCGAAAATCCAGCCGCAGGCTCACTTGCGCGCCTCGCGTGCCAGTTTTTCCTCCAGTGCGCGGGCGCGCAGATCCTGCAGAAGCATCCGATTGGCGGCGATCAGGTCCGCCAGCACGCCGCCGATCATCAACACCGCGCCGGTGGCGAACAGCGCGCTGCCCAGCACCAGCGATTGCAGCCGGCCCTCTCCGTCGCCGGACAGATACAGCAGCACGAACCGCAGGATCGCCAGGATGCCGGGGGTCGCCACCACGATGGCGGTCCAGAAGAACACCCGAAACGGGTAGTATAGCATTCCGATCCGCAGGATCGTGGCCATGGATTTCAGAATGTAGTTCAGCATCGAGCGCATCAGCCGCGAAGGTCGGGTCGGCGGGTTGGTCTCGATAGGCACACTGGCGATTGGAATATTGATCCGCCCGGCCTGGATCAGCGTCTCGATCGTGTAGGAATAGGAACTGAAAGTATAAAGCCGCATCGCCGCCGAGCGGGAAACGGCGCGAAAGCCGCTGGGTGCGTCGGGTACGTTCAGCCCGCTGGCGCGGCGAACGACCCAACTGCCGAACCGCTGCAGGCGGCGTTTGAGCGGAGAGAAATGCGCGATCCGGTCGATGGGGCGTGCACCCACCGTCAACTCCGCCCTGCCGGCCAGGATCGGGTCGATCAGCGGCTGGATGAACCGCGCCGGGTACTGGTTGTCCGCATCCATGTTCACGATGAGGTCCGCGCCGCGCAGCAACGCCTGCTCCAGCCCGATCACATAGGTTCGCGCCAAGCCCAGATTGGTGGGGTTGCTGTGCACATGATGCGCCCCCGCGGCCAGCGCGACGGCCACGGTGTCATCGGTGCTGCCGTCATCGACGATCATGATTTCGGTGACATCCACGCCGTCGAAGTCGCGCGGGATCGTGACCAGCGTCTCGGCGATCTGATCGGCCTCGTTCAGGCAGGGGATTTGAATGATCAGCTTCATCCGGTCCGTTCGCATGCTTTGCGCCGTGGGTTGGCGGGACTGAAAACGATCCGCCCCGCCAATGCAAAACCTGCGCGGTGAGAGTGGCGGATGCGGCGCGGCGCGTGTCTTGATTGCAGCAGTCTGATAAATGCGGCCCATGTATGACGGCGACAGCTTTTTCACCCTCAGCGGGCCGGCGCGGATCGGCCTGGCGCTATTGTCGCTGGCACTGGCGGCCGGGGTGCTGGGGCTGTTGCGCGTCGGCGTACGCCGGGGCCGCCTGCCGATGCGACTGATCGCGGCCGCGGCTGTGTTCTACCTTTTTGAATGGGCGGCGCCGCAGGTCTATTACCAGTACTACCGCCTGATCATCCCCGGTCTGCCGGCGCAGTGGGTGATCGGCGCACCGCCAAGCCCAAGTGACATTGCCCGGCTGGCCGCGTTTCAGGACAAGGCGGCGTTGTCCGAACACGGGCGGGCGCTGTTGTTTTGGGCCTGTCTGGTGGCCGCAGCCTGGCCGCGCGCGCCGCGAAAAGCGGCTGCCTAGTTCTTGGGCGGTGGGAAAAAATGCCGTTACGTCATCACCCCTGACATGAATAGACCATTGACGCCTTCGCCCGAAAGCGGTGTGATTTGTGTCAGGAGCGACACAAGCGCTCTGCACAATATTCAATCAACAGAGAGGACATTCCATGCTGAGGAAGACGCTTTTAACGGGGCTTCTGACCGGAACGCTTTTGGCGTCTGGGCTCAACGCGGCCCTGGCACAGACGTATTTCCGCGGCTCCGATGGCGACCCGGAGACGCTGGACCAGCACAAGACCTCGACCGTGACCGAGGCCAACCTTCTGCGTGACATGTATGAGGGTCTGGTGATCTATGACATCCAGGCCAATGTGATTCCGGGCGTCGCCACCGATTGGTCGGTGTCCGATGACGGTACGGTCTATACGTTCAACCTGCGCGACACCGCGAAATGGTCGAACGGCGATCTGGTGACCGCGGGCGATTTCGTCTATTCCCTGAACCGCATCATGGAGCCGGAAACGGGCGCGAAATACGCCAACATCCTTTACCCGATCAAGGGGGCCGAGGCGATCAACAAGGGCGAGGGCGGCGAACTGGGCGTGCGCGCCGTCGACGACCAAACGCTTGAAATCACGCTGGAGCGGCCGACGCCTTTTTTCCTTGAGTTGCTGACCCACCAGACCGGGCTGCCGGTACATCCGCCCAGCGTCGAAGAGCATGGCGCGGAATTCGTCCAGCCGGGTAACAAGGTGTCGAACGGCGCTTACACGCTGACCAGTTTCACGCCCAACGACAAGATCGTGCTGACAAAGAACCCCGAGTTTCATGACGCCGAAAACGTGGCGATCCAAGAGGTCCACTACATCCCGTTCGAGGATCGCGCCAACTGCGCGCGGCGTTTCGAGGCCGGCGAGATCCATTCCTGTTCCGACGTGGCAGCCGAACAGTTGCCCGATCTGCGCGCCCGGCTGGGCGACCAGGTGCGCGTGGCGCCCTATCTGGGCGTTTATTACTACGGTATCAATTCGGCGCGCGAGCCGTTCAACGATGTGCGCGTGCGTCAGGCGCTGAGCATGGCCATCGACCGCGAGTTCCTGGCCGAAGAGATCTGGAGCGGCACCATGGTGCCCGCCTATAGCTGGGTGCCGCCGGGCATCGGCAACTACACCGAGGACGCGCCGGAGTTGGAGTATGCCGAAACGCCGATGCTGGACCGCGAGGACAAGGCCATCGAACTGATGACCGATGCCGGGTTCGGGCCAGACAATCCGCTGGAGGTGGAGATTTCCTACAACACCTCGGAAAACCACAAGAACACGGCGACCGCGATCGCCGATATGTGGGCGCCCCTGGGTGTGACGGTGACCTATAACGTCCGCGATGCCTCGGCCCATTACGCGATGCTGCGGGACGAAAAGATCCACGACGTCGCGCGGGCGGGCTGGATCGGCGATTATTCCGACCCGCAGAACTTCCTGTTCCTCAACCGCGAGGACAACCCCGGCTTCAACTACGGCAACTACAACAACCCCGAGTATGACGGGCTGTTGGACAAGGCCGCGGAGATCACCGATCTGGGCGAACGCGCCGCGGTGCTGGCGCAGGCAGAGGAGGTGTTCCTCAACGACGTGCCGCAGATCCCGATCCTGTACTACTCCTCGCGGGCGCTGGTGTCGCCCAAGGTCGAGGGCTGGATCGACAATATCCAGGACGTGCACCCGACACGTTTCATGAACATCGCCGAATAAGGCGATCCGGCGCTCCCCTTGCCGGGGGCGCCGGCCGTTTGACTCATGGTTTCCTATGTCCTCCGGCGCCTGATGGGCGCATTGCCGACGCTGTTTTTCATCATCACAGCGGCGTTCTTTCTAATGCGCGTGGCCCCCGGCGGGCCATTCGACCGCGAACGCACGCTGGAACCCACGGTGATGGCGAACCTCAACGCCGTGTTCCATTTGGATAAGCCGCTGTGGGAGCAGTATCTGCGCTATCTGGGAAATCTGTTTCAGGGCAATCTGGGCCCGAGTTTCATCTATCGCGACTTCACGGTGGGGGAGCTTTTGGCCTCTGGCCTGCCGGTGTCGATGCTGCTGGGCAGCCTGGCGCTGGGCACCGCGCTGCTGATCGGCGGCACGCTGGGCTGCATCGCGGCGCTGCGGCAGAACTCCTGGATCGACTATGCAGTGATCGCGGTGGCGACCTTCGGCATCACGGTACCCAATTTCGTGGTCGCGCCCGTGCTGGCGCTGGTCTTCGGCGTGTGGCTGGATCTGCTGCCCGCCGGCGGCTGGGATGCCACCAATCCGGCCAACTGGATCATGCCGGTGACCGCGCTGGCATTGCCGCAGGTGGCGGTGATCGCGCGGCTGATCCGCGGCTCGATGATCGAGGCGCTGCGGTCCGACCATGTGCGCACCGCGCGCGCTTATGGTCTGCCGACGCGGATGATCGTGATCACCCACGCGCTGCGCGCCGCCTGTCTGCCGGCGATCTCCTACCTCGGGCCTGCCGCCGCGGCGCTGCTGACCGGGTCGATCGTGATCGAACAGATCTTCGGCCTGCCCGGGATCGGGCGCTATTTCGTGCAAGGGGCGCTGAACCGCGACTACACGCTGGTGATGGGCACGGTGATCGTGATCGCCGTCTTCGTGGTACTGTTCAACCTGATCGTCGACATCCTTTATGCCGCGCTTGACCCGCGCGTGCGGTATGAGTGAGGCGCCCATGGCCGTCACAAGCCCCGATATGGATATTCCCACCGGCACCAGCCGGTCGCTTTGGTCCACCGCCTGGCTGCGGCTGCGCCGCAACCGGGCCGCGATGGTGTCGATCGTCGTGCTGGCGCTGTATGTCATCGCCGGCGTCTTCGGCCCCAGCCTGACCAACCACCACTACGCCGAGGTCTATCCCGAATTCGTCAAGGCACCGGCCAGCCTGGAGCCCTATCCGCGTGCCAATACGGTGGTGCCGGCGGCGGAGCGCGTGATCTCGCGCGCTCGGCTGGAGCCGACCGAGATCCGCCTGGACGGCGACACTCTGATCGTGGAGGCGACCTCGCGGCGGGAAATCGACCCGCGCGTCACGCGGTACCTGGACAGGTCGGACCTGTTTTCCAACAGCCGCGTGGTAGAGACGTCTGCCGATGGGCTGAGCGTGACCATGGAGGCCGACGTTCAGCGGCTCTATTTCATCTTTGGCACGGATGCGAACGGGCGCGATCTGCTGGCCCGGATCCTGATTTCCATCCGCATCTCGCTGATGATCGGGGCGCTGGCCACCGGTGTCGCGCTGCTGATCGGCGTCGCCTATGGCGCCACGGCTGGGTTCCTGGGCGGGCGGATCGACAATCTGATGATGCGCATCGTCGATGTGCTCTATTCGCTGCCCTTCATCTTTTTCGTCATCCTGTTGGTCGTGTTCTTCGGCCGCAATGTGATCCTGATGTTCATTGCCGTGGGCGCGGTCGAATGGCTGGACATGGCGCGGATCGTGCGCGGCCAGACGATCAGCCTGCGTCGTCGCGAGTTCGTGCAGGCGGCCGATGCGCTGGGCGTCGGGTCCGGCGGTATCGTGCGGCGGCACATCATCCCCAATACGCTGGGTCCGGTGATCATCTATATGACGCTGCTGATCCCCAAGGTGATCCTGCTGGAATCCTTCCTGTCCTTCCTGGGCCTGGGCGTGCAGGAACCGCTGACCTCGCTGGGCGTGCTGATTGCCGAAGGGGCCAAAGACATGCGCGGCGCGCCCTACATGCTGCTCTGGCCCTCGGTCGCGCTGACGATCCTGTTGTTCGCGCTCAATTTCCTAGGCGATGGCCTGCGCGACGCGCTCGACCCGAAGGATCGCTGATGGCGAACGACCGTATCCTCGACATCGCCGGGATCGATGTCCGCTTCGACACGCCCGATGGCGATGTGCATGCCGTGCGCGGTGTCGACTTGCACGTCGACCCGGGGGAAACGGTGGCGGTCGTGGGCGAAAGCGGCTCCGGCAAAAGCCAGATCATGATGGCCACGATGGGGCTTTTGGCCGCGAACGGCCGCGTCGCCGGGTCCGCGCGCTATCGCGGGACGGAGCTTCTGGGTCTGCCCAAGCGCCGCATGGACAAGATCCGCGGCGAGCGGGTGACGATGATCTTCCAAGAGCCGATGACCTCGCTCGACCCGCTTTACACCATCGGCCGCCAGATCGTGGAGCCGTTGATCGTGCACGGCGGGCTGGGCAGGGGCGCGGCGCGCGCCAAGGCGCTGGACCTGCTGGAGTTGGTGCGCATCCCCAACGCCAAGGGCCGGTTGGACGCCTATCCGCACGAGATGTCGGGCGGCCAGCGGCAGCGGGTTATGATCGCCATGGCGCTGGCCAACGGGCCGGATCTGTTGATCGCAGACGAACCCACGACCGCGCTGGATGTTACGATCCAGGCCGAAATCCTCGGCCTTCTGGCGCGGCTTCAGGACGAGATCGGCATGGCGATCCTGTTCATCACCCACGATCTGGGCATCGTGGAGGCGTTTGCCGACCGCGTCTATGTGATGCGCCAGGGCCAGGTCGTGGAAGAAGGGCTGACGCCGCAGATCTTCGGCCAACCGCGGGCGGAGTACACCAAGATGCTGCTGGCCGCCGAACCGGAGGGCCGCAAGCCGCCGGTGCCCGACAACGCGCCCGAGTTGCTGGCGGCGCGGTCGATGTCTGTGACCTTTGCCGGCAAGGGCGGGTTTCTGGCGCGCAAATCGGCCGACGTGCGTGCGGTGCGTGATGTCACCGTGACCCTGCGCCAGGGGCAGACGCTGGGGATCGTGGGCGAATCCGGGTCCGGCAAATCGACGCTGGGTCGTGCCATCCTGCAGATGCTGCCGGCCGAGGGGCGTGTGGTGTTCCAGGGTCAGCAGATCTCTGGCCTGGATAGGATGGCGATGCGCCCCCTGCGCAAATCCCTGCAAATGGTGTTCCAGGACCCTTACGGCTCGCTCAGCCCGCGCATGACGGTGGGGGAAATCGTGTCCGAGGGGCTGCTGGTCCACGCGCCCGAGTTATCGGCCAAGGACCGCGATGCCCGCGCGGCGGAGGCGCTGCGCGATGTCGATCTCGACCCCAGCGTGCGCAATCGCTTTCCGCACGAGTTTTCCGGCGGCCAGCGCCAGCGCATCGCCATCGCCCGCGCCCTGGTGCTGCGGCCGACGCTGATCGTGTTGGACGAGCCGACCTCCGCGCTGGACCGGTCGGTGCAGAAGCAGATCATCACACTGTTGCGCGATCTGCAGTCGCGCTACGCGATGTCTTACATCTTCATCAGCCACGATCTGGCGGTGGTGCGCGCCCTGTCGGACCATGTGGTGGTGATGAAGGACGGCGCCATCGTGGAGGCGGGCGATACGGCGCAGATCTTTGACCGCCCGGCAGACCCCTACACCCAACGGCTGATGGTCGCGGCGTTCGATCTGAAATCGGTCCTGCAGGAACAGCACCGCAAAGCGGTCTAGAGCAAAAACGGATCAGATTGAAACAATCTGATCCTAGGATTTTGCTCAAGACAATGAACCCGGACCGAAATCCTTTTTCAGACTGATTCAGTCTGAAACGTTTTCGGTCTAGGGGCGGGAACCTACTTCCTCTCGACGGCGGCGCCCCAAGCGCCTAAACGACCGGCGGGGAGGCAAGCCCATGACCATGATGAACACCTATCGCAGCGGCCCCGATGACCGCGGCCGCTTCGGTGATTTCGGCGGCCGTTTCGTGTCCGAGACGCTGATGCCGCTGATCCTTGAGTTGGAGGCGCAGTACGGGCGCGCCAAGACGGACGAGGCGTTCTGGGATGAAATGCGGTATCTGTGGACGCATTACGTGGGCCGCCCGTCGCCGCTTTATTTCGCCGAACGCCTGACCGACCGTTTCGGCGGGGCAAAAATCTATCTGAAGCGCGACGAGTTGAACCATACCGGCGCGCACAAGATCAACAACGTCATGGGGCAGATCCTGCTGGCCCGGCGCATGGGCAAGACCCGCATCATCGCCGAAACCGGCGCCGGTCAGCATGGCGTGGCGACCGCCACGGTCTGCGCCCGGTTCGGGCTGCAATGCGTGGTCTTTATGGGTGCCACGGATGTCGAACGGCAGGCGCCGAATGTCTTTCGCATGAAGCTTCTGGGGGCAGAGGTCGTGCCCGTGACCTCGGGCCGGGCGACGTTGAAGGACGCAATGAACGAGGCGCTGCGCGATTGGGTAACCAATGTCGCCGACACGTTCTATTGCATCGGCACAGTGGCGGGGCCGCATCCCTATCCGGCGATGGTGCGCGACTTTCAGGCCATCATCGGCAAGGAGACGCGGGCCCAGATGCAAGAGGCCGAGGGCCGGCTGCCCGACACCTTGGTCGCCTGCATCGGCGGCGGGTCGAACGCGATGGGGCTGTTTCATCCGTTTCTCGACGACCCCGAGGTCCGCATCATCGGGGTGGAGGCCGGCGGTCACGGTGTCGACGACCGGATGGAACATGCCGCGAGCCTGACCGGCGGGCGGCCCGGGGTTCTGCACGGCAACCGGACCTATCTGCTGCAGGATCCGGACGGGCAGATCATCGAGGGGCATTCGATCAGCGCCGGTCTGGATTACCCCGGGATCGGACCCGAACACGCCTGGCTGCACGACACCGGCCGGGTCGACTATGTCTCCGTAACCGATCGGGAGGCGCTGGATGCATTTCAGATGTGCTGTGCGACCGAAGGTATTATTCCGGCGCTGGAACCGGCGCATGCGCTGGCGCATGTGGCCAAGATCGCGCCCGAACTGCCCGCCGACCACCTGCTGGTGATGAACATGTGCGGCCGCGGCGACAAGGATATCTTTACCGTCGCCGAAGCGCTGGGCGTGTCGGTCTAGGATGGGCGCCGCCCCGAAAGGCCGGTCGACCGTGGCGCCGTTTCTGGCAGTCGAAGACGTGGAGGCGGTGCTGACCTTTACAGAGGCCGTGTTCGACATCCGCCCGACCGCGCCGCCCCTGCGCCGCGCCGATGGCGGGATCTGGAACGCGGAACTCAGCCTCGATGGCTGTTCGATCCTGCTGAGCGAGGTGCCGGCGGGCCAGGCGCGACCTGGTTTCGTCCATGTCTATGTCGCGGACGCCGATGCCGCGATGGACCGGGCGCTGGCGGCGGGCGGGCAGGCGATGATGCCGGTCGGCGATCAGTTCTATGGCGAACGCGCCGGCGGGGTGTTCGACCCTGCGGGCAACATCTGGTGGTTCGCGCAGCATGTGCGCGACATGACCGCGGAAGACTTACAGGCAGCCGCATTGGCCGAAGAGGCGCGGCGCAAAGGAGTGACATGAGCAAGTTCGATATTGGCGATGTGGTGATGCTGGCCTCCGGCTCGCCACGGTTGACGGTGGAGCGGATCGAAGGCGACGAGATCCACGTGCTGTGGTGGCAGGAGGGGATGCCCGCGCGGGCGTCGCTTTCCGGCCGGCTGTTGCGCAAACCGCCGCCACGCGACGATGACGGCGGCCGACGCCCGCCCGGCGACAAGCCGCGCGGAAAGCCCGGTTGGGACGGAAAACCCCGCGAAAAGAAGTACTTCCGCAAGGATTGACCACTGCGCCAGCGCGCGTCTACCGCAGCTAAACCGCGGTTTAGGCGATTTGCGTTTCGGTTTGTCCCTCCCAGCCTAAACTCCAGGTGTCTGTTCCACGCGGCTTTCGCGGGCGTTGCTGTGTCCAACGGGCGGCGTGCTGCCGTTCGCGACGGACACCTGGAGGGTTTACACATGC
>JBCDDF010000011.1:0-12500 GCA_039180525.1 Pseudomonadota bacterium | reverse complement strand
TGATCGTCAGCATCTTGAAGATGACCTCGTTCCAGTCGATCTCGAAAGCCGTCGGCGCGATGCCCAGCAGCGCGATCTTGCCGCCATTGTTCATCACCCGCACCATGTCGCGAAAGGCGGGAGCTGCGCCAGACATCTCAAGCCCGACATCGAAACCCTCGGTCATGCCGATCCGGGGCATCAGCGCGTCCAGACTGTCCTCGGACGGGTTCAGGGTATCCACAAGCCCCATCGACCGCGCGATGCCCAGCCGTGCGTCGTTGACATCCGTGATCACGACCTTGCGCGCCCCGGCGCGCTGCGCGACCAGTGCCCCCATGATGCCGATCGGCCCGGCGCCGGTGACGAGCACGTCTTCGCCCACCAGATCGAAGCTGAGTGCTGTGTGTACGGCATTGCCCAGCGGGTCGAAGACGGCGGCGATATCGTCGGGGATGTCGCCCGGCACGGCGACGACATTGCCCTCGGGCAGGCAGATGTAATCGGCAAAGGCGCCGGGGCGATGGACGCCCACGCCCAGCGTATTGCGGCACAGATGCCCGCGCCCGGCCCGGCAGTTGCGGCAATGGCCGCAGGTGATGTGCCCCTCGCCCGACACGCGCTGACCCAGCGTGTATTTGGTCGCACCGGGGCCGGTTGCGGCGACCCGGCCGACGAATTCATGCCCCGTGACCAGCGGCACGGGCACTGTCGCCGCGGACCAGGCGTCCCAATTCCAGATATGCAGATCTGTGCCGCAGATCGCGGCCATGTCGACGCGGATCAGTACCTCACCCGGGCTGGGTTCGGGGCGTGGGACCCGGTCCATCCAAAGCCCCGGCTCCGGCCGTGCCTTGACCAGGGCGCGCATGGTCGCGGTCATGAAAGTGCCCCGGTTTCGCGGCCCATGCGGGCGAAGGCGTCGATGGCGCGGTCGAGATCGGCAATCGTATGCGCGGCCGACATCTGCGTGCGGATCCGGTCCTGGCCCTTGGGCACCACGGGGTAGGAAAAGGCGGCGACGAAGATGCCCTCTTCGTTCAGCCGCGCGGCCATGGCAGTGGCGATCTGCGGGTCGCGCAGCATGACCGGCACGATCGGGTGGGCGCCGGGCAGGATCTCGAACCCCGCGCCGGCCATGGCGGCGCGGAAATGCGCGGTGTTGCGGTGCAGTTGCGCGCGCAGCGCTGCCCCGGCCTCCACCATATCCAGCGCGGTCAGAGAGGCGGCGGCGATCATCGGCGCCAAGGCGTTGGAAAACAGATAGGGGCGGGAGCGCTGCCGCAGCCATTCGATCACCGCCGCGGGTCCGGTGACATAGCCGCCCGAGGCGCCACCCAGCGCCTTGCCCAACGTGCCCGTGGTGATCGGCACGCGATGCGCCACGCCGGCGGCCTCGGGCGTGCCGCGGCCGGTGTCGCCCCAGAACCCCACCGCGTGGCTGTCATCGACGACCACGATTGCATCATGGGCGTCTGCCAGATCGCAGATCGCGGGCAGGTTCGCGACCGTGCCGTCCATGGAAAACACGCCATCGGTGACGATCATCCGCGTGCGGGCGTTCATTGCGTCCTTCAGCCGAGCCTCTAGCGCGGCCATGTCGTTGTGATCATACCGCAGCCGCCGCGCCTTACAAAGCCGCACGCCATCGATGATCGAGGCGTGGTTGAGCGCGTCGGACAGGATCGCATCCTCCTCGTCCAGCAGGGTTTCGAACAGGCCGGCATTGGCGTCGAAACAACTGGAATAAAGGATCGCATCCTCCGCGCCGATGAACGCGGCCAGCCGCGTCTCCAGCGTTTTGTGCAGCGCCTGCGTGCCGCAGATGAAGCGGACCGAGGCCATGCCATAGCCAGCACCGTCCAGCGCCCGCGCCGCGGCACGGGCCAGATCGGGATGGCCGGCCAGACCCAGATAATTGTTGGCGCATAGATTGATGGCGCGGCGCCCGTCGACATCGACCTGCGCGCCCTGGGGCGTGGAGATCACGCGTTCGGGTTTGAACAGCCCTTCGGTGCGCAGCGCATCCGTGCGGGCGGACAGATCGGCGGCGAGTCGGTCGATACCCATGGCCGCCCTTTTGGGCCAAGCCCGCCCCGGGCGCCACCCCGTTCGGGGCCGCGGACCTACTTGGCTTTACAGGTAGAACAAGTACGTCAGCGCGCCCGCGGACAGCAGTCCCAGCGCGCACACCACCTTCAACGCGCCGATCACCTGCGGATAAATCGCTGCGCCGGCTTCGGTCAGGGCCGCTTGTTCGGCGGTCATCTGGGGATACTCGATACGCTGTGACATCTACTCGACTGCCTCTTTACTGCGACTTTTACACTGACCGCCGAGCGGCCCTGACCATGTGTGGACATTACCCCAACCGCCGGCCTCGGCGAATGGCATAGATGGGAATAGGTTAAAATTTGACACGAATGTTGGCCGACCGGATGCTAGCCCGGCGGAGCATCTGGAGAAATGGCCATGAACATCGATCTGCTGAAACGTCTGTGCGAGATGCCGGGGGTGCCCGGCTGCGAACATCGGGTGCGCGCGCTGATCGAGGAGGAGATCTCGGGGCTGTTCGACCATACCGAGGTCGACCCGATGGGCTCTTTGCTGTGCCGGCGCGATGCCAGTGCGGCGGACGCGAATAAGGTCATGCTGCTGTAACATATGGACGAGATCGGCTTTCTGGTCAGCCATGTCTCGGAGAAGGGGTTCATCTATCTCCAGGCGGTGGGCGGGTTCGACCCGCGCAACCTGTTCTCTCGCCGGGTTCTGGTCTGCACCGATGAGGGCGACTTCAAGGGCGTGATGAACCCCGGCGGGCGACCGGTGCATATCGCCACACCCGAGGATCGCAAGAAGATCCCGGAGGTCGGAGAGTTCTTCGTCGACATCGGCCGCGGCGAGGCGACGGCAGAGGTCGTGCAGGTCGGCGACATGGTGGTGATGGACGAACCGCTTCTGGATTTGGGCGACAAGGTGGTGTCCAAGGCGCTCGACAACCGTATCGCGTGCTGGCTGGGGATCGAGGCGGTGCGCGGGCTTGCCAAGGACGCGGGCCGCGGGGTGGAGATCCATGTCGCGTTCACCTCGCAGGAAGAGGTTGGTCTGCGCGGCGCGCGCACCGCGTCCTTCGCGGTGCGGCCCGATATCGGTATCGGCATCGACACGACCCTGGCCTGCGACACGCCCGGCGTGCCGGAACAGGACCGCACGACACAGCAGGGCAAGGGGTTCGGGCTGCATGTGCGCGACGGCTCTTTCATCGCCGACCGCGACCTGGTGGCGGAGTTCGATGCCCTGGCGCGGGCCGAAGGCATCCCGTTTCAGCGCACCATGCTTCGGTCGGGCGGGCAGGACGGCGCCGCCGCACACCAGGCGGCGGCGGGCGCCCGGGCGGTGGGGATCGTGGTGGGCACGCGCTACATCCACACGGTGACCGAGATGATCCACAAGTCCGACCTGCAGGCGGCCAGGGACATCCTTGTCGCCTATTTGCGGCAGGCCTGAGCCGCGCGGTTCAGATCCGGCGCCGGGCGTGGTATTCTTGAACCACAATATGTAACCGGCGGGCAATCGCAGCCCCGCAACCGGTGCTTTGGGGAGGCGGCCATGCGCGTTGAGAATGTGGCCGCCGCGGGAACACTTTCCCGGTCGGCGGCTGATGTGTATCAGGATTTCTTCGTGCCGGCGCTGTTCGGCGAATGGGGGGAACGGGTCTGCGCGCAGGCCGGCGTGGCACCAAGTCACCGTGTGTTGGATGTCGCCTGCGGCACCGGCGTTGCGGCGCGGGCGGCGGCGGGGATCGTCGACGCGACCGGATTGGTGACCGGGGTGGACCGAAACGCCGCGATGTTGGCGGTGGCGCAGCGCGCCTCTCCGGCGCTCGCCTGGCAGACCGCGCGGGCCGAGGCGCTGCCCTTTGGCGATGCCGCCTTCGACGCGGTGCTTTGTCAGTTCGGGTTGATGTTCTTCGACGATCGTGCCGCGGGCCTGCGAGAGATGGCGCGGGTCCTACGTCCCGGCGGGCGGCTTGCGCTGGCGGTTTGGGCCGATGTGGCGGTGTCGCCGGGCTATCGGGCGATGGTCGATCTGCTGGAGGACTTGTTTGGCGCCGACACTGCGGCGGCGTTGCGCGCGCCGTTTGCGATCGGTACGCCGGCGGCGCTTATGGCGGAGTTCGCCCAGGCCGGTCTGGCGCCGCCCAAGATCACCGCGCAGACCGGGCGGGCGCGTTTCGCCTCGATCCGCGACTGGGTGCATACCGACATCAAGGGTTGGACCCTCGCCGACCGGATCGATGCGGCGCAATACGCGCATCTGCAGGCGGAGGCCGCGGTGCGACTTGCGCATCTGGCCGATGATCAGGGCCGCGTCAGCTTTGCCGCGCCGGCGCTGATCGCTGTTTGGGAAAAGAGCTGAGAGGCTCGGGCGGGGTGCACCGGCAGATGTTCGATCACGTGGAGTTTCAGGTGTCGGATATCGCGGCGGCGCGGCGGTTCTATACCACGCTGCTGTTGCCGGTTGGGGTGACGGAGATCTTTTTCGACCCGGACGCCGGCGCGTTGGGAATGGGCGCTGAGGATATCGTGCGGTTCCTGCTGACCCAAGGCGCCCCGACCACGCCAAGAATGCATCTGTGTTTCACGGCGCCGGATCGGGCGGCCGTCGATCAGGGCCATGCGGCGGCGCTGGCCACCGGCGGCCGGGATAATGGCGCGCCGGGTTTTCGCCCAGATTATGGGTCGGGGTACTACGCGGGCTTTGTCCTGGACCCCGATGGACACAATGTGGAACTGCTGCGCCGGGTCCCTGCGAACGGTGGTTGAGCTGCCCTTCCGGGCCCGCCGGCCGTCCCACCCGCCCAACCACGTCCGGCGGGCCCGGAAGGGCAGGGTGCGTGGCGTCAGCGGCGGGTCTTTTGTCTTGGATGGGCGGCGTCATAGACGCGCATCAGCCCGGCCTGGTCGACGGCCGTATAGCCTTGGGTCGTGGACAGCGAGGCATGGCCCAGCAGTTCCTGGATCGTGCGCAGATCCGCACCGCGCTCCAGCAGATGCGTGGCGAAGGAATGCCGCAGCGCATGCGGGGAGGCGCATTCCGGCAGGCCCAGCATCTGGCGCATCTGGATCATGCTGGCGCGCACCTGGCGCGGGTTGAGCGGCCCGCCGCGCAGGCCGCGGAACAGCGCCGCGTCCGCCGCCAGCGGATGCGGGCAGGCGGCGGCATAGGCGGCGACCGCGTCGCGGATCGCCGGCAGCACCGGCACCAGGCGTTCCTTGCCGCCCTTGCCGGTGATCCGCAGCGCCTCGCCCAGGGGGTGGTCGCGGCCACGCAAGGACAGCGCCTCGGAAATGCGCAGCCCGGCGCCGTAAAGCAATGTCAGCACCGCGGCGTCGCGGGCGTTGCGCCAGGGCTCATCGTGAAGCTGCGTCGCCAGATCCAACAGCGCCGCCGCGCCGTCCTGGCTGACCGGGCGCGGCAGCCGTGGCTTGCGGCGCGGCGCGCGCGTGGCCGAAACCGCGGGTGCTGCGATGCCCTCGGCCTGGTCCAGCCAGCGATAGAACGCCTTGACCGCCGATAGCGCACGCGCCAGCGACGGTGCCGCCAGACCGCGGGCGCGCTCATGGGCCATCCAGGCGCGCATGTCGCGGGTGTCGACCCGGCCCAACGCGGCTCGGCCCGCCGGCCCGCCCCAGTGTTCGGCCAGAAAGCCCAGGAACCCGGCGACGTCGCGGCGGTATTCCTCCACCGTTCGCGGGCTGGCACCGCGGATCGCGGCCAGCGTGTCGAGCCAGCGTTCGGCGAGGGCCTGCGCCCCGGCCGAGCCGTGTGCGGTCAGCCGAGCCACCGCCGCAGCAGCTTTTCCAGCGCACCGGCGAAAAAGGTCAGCAGGTCGCTGGCCTGATCGGGGCTGAAGCGCTGCGGATCTTCCGAACCCAGCGCCAACAGACCGGGTCGCAGGCCCGGGCCCAGATCCAGCCGCAGCACCGCCTCGGACTGGATCCAGGGGTCGCCGCTGCCATAAAGATCGTCAGACACGCCGGTCGCCTTACGCAGGGTGACGCGGCGCGCGGGCTGGTCGGGCTCCGCGCCCAGATAGGCGGAGACGCCATGCCGGGGCAACGCGATGATCAGATCGTGATGCGGCCCGTCAGGCCCCAAGGATGTGCCGGGCGTGGCGGATGTGGTCTCCAAACCCAGCCGGATCGCGTCGACGGCCAGGGTGCCGGGCACATCGTCACCCAGCGCGGTCACAAACGCGCGAAAACTCTCCGCCGCCAGCAGCGTCAGCACCGCGCGCTGCACCTGGTTGGTGCCCGCCAGGTTCTCATAGGCCGCGGCGATCACGGTGCGATTGGCGTCCTCCAGCTTGTCCAGCCGGTCCTCCAGCCGCTCCACCACTTTGCCGCGCAGATCGATGATGTTGCGCCCCTCGACCCCGTCGGCGCTGAGCAGCGCGGCCATGACGGCCGGGTCCTCCAGCACAAGCGAAGGGTCGGCCAGGATCTGGTCGCGCAGATCCTGGGGTGGCGCCTTGTCCAACGGCAGGCTCATAGGATGGTCTGCCCGGTCTTTTCCCAGTCCGACAGAAACGTCGCCAGCCCCTTGTCGGTCAGCGGGTGATCGGCCATCTTGTGGATCACCGAGGGCGGCGCAGTGATCACATCGGCGCCGATGCGGCCGGCTTCGGCGATATGGTTGACGCTGCGGATCGAGGCGGCAAGGATCTCGGTCTCGAACCCATAATTGTCATAGATTGTGCGGATGTCCTCGATCAGTTCCATCCCGTCGAGGTTGATATCGTCCAGCCGGCCGATGAACGGGCTGATGAAACTCGCCCCCGCCTTGGCCGCCAGGATTGCCTGGTTGGGCGAAAAACAAAGCGTCACATTGACCATCTTGCCTTCGTCGCGCAGCGTCTTGCAGGCCTTGAGCCCGGCCCAGGTCAGCGGGACCTTGACGGCGATGTTGGGGGCGATCTCGGCCAGTTTGCGGCCCTCCGTGACCATGCCGTCGGCATCGGTCGAGACGGTTTCGGCGCTGACCGGGCCGTCGACCAGATCACAGATTTCCTTGGTCACTTCCCAGATATCGCGGCCCGACTTCATGATCAGCGACGGGTTGGTGGTGACACCGTCCAACAGCCCGGTGTCGGCCAGTTCCTTGATGTCGTCGATCTCGGCCGTATCGGCGAAGAATTTCATGTCTGCCTCATGGAGTTGCCCGGTTTTTATGCGGCAAGATAACGGATGCGCGGGGGCGGCGAAACACCTGATTCGCGGAGGCGCCGGTGTTTGAGGCCGGTGTGTTGGTGTCGGTACTGACCACCGAGCCGCTGGACCGGTTTCTGGACTATAAGGCGCCGGAGGGTGGCGTGCGCGTGGGCGACTACGTCACCGTGCCGCTGGGCCCGCGCCGGGTGCTGGGCGTGGTTTGGGGGCCGGGCGAGGGTGGTTACGACCCGGCCAAGATACGCGCCATATTTGGCGTGCTGGATGTGCCGTCGATGGCAGAGGCGCAGCGGGCGTTCCTGGAGCGCGCCGCCGCCTATACGCTGACGCCCCTGTCGATGATGCTGCGCCTGGCCACGCGGGTGCCCGATCTGGGCGCGCCGCCGGCACGGCGGTTCGTGCTGCGGCGCGGGCCTGAGGCGCCTGTGCGGATGACCGCGGCCCGGGCGCGGGTGCTGGAGTTGTTGGAGGCTCATGGCGGCGCGGGTTTCGCACCCGGCGAGTTGGCCGCGCAGGCCGGCGTATCGGCCTCCGTGGTCAAGGTCTTGGAGGATCAGCGTGCCCTGATCCGGCTGGCCGCGCCGCGCGATGCGCCGTTTGCGCAGCTGGATCCCGACCGCGCCGGGCACCCGCTGTCTGCGGATCAGGCACGCGCCGCGGTCGCGCTGCGAACGGCGGTGGCCGCCCGCGCCTATGGCACGACGCTGCTGAAGGGTGTCACCGGGTCGGGCAAGACGGAGGTCTATCTGGAGGCCGTCGCCGCTGCCCTGGCGGCCGGGCGCCAGGCGCTGGTGCTGCTGCCCGAGATCGCGCTGACCGGTGCGTTCCTGGCCCGCATCGAAGATCGCTTCGGCGGCCGCCCGGCGGAGTGGCATTCCGGCGTCACCCAGGCCGAACGCCGGCGCTGTTGGCATGCGGTTGCGGACGGCACCGCGCAGGTCGTGGTCGGCGCCCGCTCTGCGCTGTTCCTGCCGTTCCGCGATCTGGGGCTGATCGTGGTCGATGAAGAACATGACGGGTCCTACAAGCAGGAAGACGGCGCGCTCTACCATGCGCGGGACATGGCCGTGCTGCGCGCCTCGATGACGCAGGCGACGGTCGTGCTGGCCTCGGCCACGCCGTCGCTGGAGACCTGGGCCAATGCCGAGGCCGGCAAATACGCGCGGCTTGACTTGCCGGAACGTTACGGCACCGCAGCCCTGCCGCAGATGGAGGCGGTGGACATGCGCCAGGATGGTCCGGCGGCGGGCGCCTGGCTGTCGCCACCCCTGGTCGCGGCGGTGCGCGCACGGCTGGCGGCGGGGGAGCAGGCGCTGCTCTTTCTCAATCGCCGCGGTTATGCGCCCCTGACCCTGTGCCGCGCCTGCGGGCATCAGATCGGTTGCCATCAATGCGACGCGCGGCTGGTCGAACACCGGTTCCAGCGGCGGCTGGTCTGCCACCAATGCGGGCATTCCGTGCAGATCCCGACCGAATGTCCGAACTGCGGCGTGCCTGACCGGCTGGTTGCGCTGGGCCCGGGTGTCGAAAGGGTGGCCGAGGAGGTCACAGGGCTGTTTCCCGACGCGCGGGTCGCGATCCTGTCTTCGGATCAGACGGAAAGCGCCCGGCGGCTGAAGGCCCGGATCGAGGACATCGCCGCCGGTGGCGCCGACATCATCGTCGGCACGCAGATCGTAGCCAAAGGCCACAACTTCCCGCTGCTGACGCTGGTGGGCGTGGTCGATGCCGATCTGGGCCTGATGGGCGGCGATCTGCGCGGGGCGGAACGGACATTTCAGTTGATCCGTCAGGTGGCCGGCCGCGCCGGGCGCGCGGATCGGCCGGGTGTGGCGATGCTGCAAAGCTATCAGCCGGAACACGCGGTCATTCAGGCTATTCTGCGCGGCGCGGAAGAAGACTTCTGGCGGGCGGAGGCCATCGCGCGCGAGGCCGCTGGCGCGCCGCCCTTCGGACGTATGGCGGCGGTGATCCTCAGCGGGCCGGACGAACGCGCGGTGTTCGAGACGGGCCGCGCGCTGGCACGGTCCGCGCAAGGGTTGCATCGGCTGGGGGCGGAGGTCTTCGGCCCCGCCGCCGCGCCGATCGCGCGCATCCGGGGGCGGTTTCGCGCGCGCATGCTGGTCAAGGCCCCCAAGGGGGCGCGGCTCCAGCCCGCGCTGGCGGCCTGGCGGGCCGGTGTCGAACCGCCGCACAATGTGCGCATCAGCCTGGATATCGACCCGCAGAGCTTTTTCTGAGCGGGGTGCGGTGGCGTGGTCGCGATGGACCAGGCCCCGCTTACCCGCGATAGGTTGGCGGAGGAACTCGGCACGGCCTGACCGCTTCGGCCAAAACCCTGAATCAGGTTGTTTTCATCTGATCGTTTTTTGCTCTAAGGAAAGGCGCGTTTTGCGAGGTGGGGATGAAGGACGCGCCCAAAAGACCAGAGCCACAGCCGGGCATCCTGTCGATCGCGCCGTACAAGGCGGGCGAGGGGCAGGCGCAGGGGGCGAATGCCGTCACCAAGCTCAGCGCCAACGAAAATCCCTTCGGGCCCAGCCCCGATGCGATCGCCGCCGTGCGGGCGGCGGCGGAGCACCTGGCCATTTATCCGCCGACCGACCATGGCGATCTGCACGCGGCCATCGCCGCCGTGCATGGTCTGCCGTCCGACCGGATCGTCTGCGGGGCGGGCTCGGACGAATTGATCTCGCTGCTATGCTTCGCCTATGCCGGGCCGGGGCGCGAGGTCGTGCATTCCGCGCATGGGTTTTCGATGTACCCGATCAGCGCCCGTGCCGCCGGCGCCACGCCCGTGGCGGCGCCGGAACGCGACCGCGTGGCGGATGTGGATGCGCTGCTTGCGGCGGTGACCGATGCCACGGCGATTGTGTTTCTGGCCAACCCCAACAATCCCACCGGCACGATGCTGCCCGACGCCGAGGTGACGCGTCTTGCCGACGGCTTGCCGCCCGAGGTGCTGCTGGTGCTGGACGGTGCCTATGCCGAATATGTCGAAGGGTTCGACGGCGGCGCCGCCCTGGTCGCGGCGCGCCAGAATGTGGTGATGACGCGAACCTTCTCAAAGATCCACGGGCTGGGCGGGTTGCGGGTGGGGTGGTGCTATGCGCCTGAGCATGTGGTCGATGTGCTGAACCGGGTGCGGGGGCCGTTCAACGTCTCTGCGGCCGGGCTGGCGGCGGCGGCCGCGGCGATGCTCGATACCGGCCATGCCGCGCGCTGCCGGGCCGAGAACGCGCGCTGGCGCGACTGGATGGTCGCAGAGTTACGCGCCCTGGGGCTGCCTACGGACGATGCGGCGGCGAATTTCGTGCTGCCGCGTTTTGCCGATGCGGCGGCGGCGCAGGCGGCGGACGACGCGCTGAGGGCGCAGGGGATCGTGGTGCGCAATGTGGCCGGCTACGGGCTGCCGGAGTTCCTGCGCATAACCGTCGGCGACGAGATCGCCTGCCGGCGCGTGATCGCGATCCTGCGGAACTATCTGGCGTCATGTTCGTGAGCGCGCCCACCGCCCCCGCGCTGCGCTGTCCCGGCCCCCGCGCCGGGACCTCTCGGCTGCCGTCGCGCGACTGGGGTCGAGGTCCCGGGTCGGGGCCCGGGACGCGTTGGTTCAAACGACGGTCGACCCGATGAGCACCATCGCCTATCGCCATATCGCGCTGATCGGGCTGGGGTTGATCGCGTCCTCCATCGCGCTTGCCGCGCGCCGCGCCGGGTTTGAGGGCCGCATCACCGGCACATCCCGATCGGCGGAGACGCGTGCGCGCGCGGAAAGGCTGGGCTTGTGCGATGCGGTGTTCGACGGCGCCGCCGCGGCTGCCCAGGGCGCGGATCTGGTCATCCTCTGCGCGCCGGTCGGTGCGATGGGCGCACTGGCTGCGGAGATCGGGCCGGTGCTGGCCCACGGCGCGACGGTCACGGATGTGGGCTCGGTCAAGGCGCAGGTCATTGCCGATGTCGCGCCGCATATCCCGACGGGCGCGCATTTCATCCCCGGCCATCCACTGGCCGGTACCGAACAGTCGGGCCCAGAGGCCGGCTTTGCCGCGCTGTTCGACAATCGTTGGTGTCTGCTGACACCGCTGGAGGGCACAGCGCCCGAGGCGCTGGCGGGGTTGCGGGGGTTTTGGCAGGCGCTGGGCGCGAAGATCGGCGTCATGGACCCCGAGCGCCACGATCTGGTGTTGGCGGTGACCAGCCATGCGCCGCATCTGATCGCCTATACCATGGTCGGTGTCGCCGATGATCTGCAGCGAGTGACCGACGAAGAGGTCATAAATTATTCCGCCGCCGGGTTTCGCGACTTCACCCGCATCGCGGCCTCTGATCCGACGATGTGGCGCGATGTGTTCCTGACCAACCGCGCAGCGACGCTGGAGATCCTGGGGCGGTTCACCGAAGAGCTGTTTGCCCTGCAACGCGCGATCCGCACCGGCGATGGCGATCACCTACATGCCTATTTCACCCGCACCCGGGCCATTCGGCGCGGCATCATCGATGCCGGCCAAGATACCGATGCGCCCAATTTCGGCCGGCACGCCGGGGGGGGGGCGGAATGACCCGCCTTTCGGCGTCGGTCGCGGTGGCGCTGCTGGCGTTGGGCAGCTGTGGCAATGGGGATCGCGGCGCGGATCTTGCGCGGGCGTTGGATCTGGGGCCTGACGTCGGCGCGATCTGCGGCTCTTCCCGGATCCTGGGCACCGTGCCCGCGCCGGTGGAAGGGCGCGGCGGCTGCGGGATCAACGCACCGGTGCGGGTTCATGCCGTGGGCCAAGTGCTGTTGCGCCCGCCGGCTTTGGTGAATTGCCGCACCGCCGAAGCGCTGGAGCAGTGGCAGCGGCAGGCGGCAGAACCGGCGGCAGCCGCGATTGGCGAGCGGTTGGTCGAGCTGCAGGTCGCAGCCTCGTACGCGTGCCGGCGCCGGAACAACCGTTCCACCGGGCGCTTGTCGGAACACGCGCGGGGCAATGCGATCGACATCTCTGCGTTCCGCTTTGCCGATGGCGACAGCGCAACCGTGACGCAGGATTGGCGTGGGTCGGCCTACACGCCGATGCTGCGACAGATGCACAGCGCCGCCTGCGGTCCCTTCGGCGTGGTGTTGGGGCCGGATGCGGACCGGTACCATCAGAACCATTTCCACTTCGATGTTTCGCATCTGAACCGGCCGTTCTGCCGTTAGTCCGGGTGCTGCGGCCGCCGACCCGCGTCGCATGGGCCCCCGCGTCCGTAAGCGGACGCGCGCCGGGCAGTGGCCCGGCGGGGTGGGGCGCGGGCGGGCCGGGG
>JBCDDF010000010.1:0-84619 GCA_039180525.1 Pseudomonadota bacterium | reverse complement strand
GCCGCCGGGCGCGCGTCGGCAGACGCGCTTTCCTGGGCCGGCATTCTGCGCCTCGGCCTGGTGCAGATGTCGCTTGGCTCGGTCGTCGTGCTGACCACCGCAACGATGAATCGCGTGATGGTGGTTGAACTGGCGCTGCCGGCCGTCGTGCCGGGCCTTCTGGTCGCGCTCTACTACGCCACCCAATTCCTGCGCCCCCGCTTCGGCCATGGCGCCGATCAGGGCCGCCGCCGCACACCTTGGATCCTCGGCGGCGTCGCCACGCTGGGCCTGGGCGGCACCGCCGCCGCGCTGTCGGTGTGGCTGATGGCCTGGAACGCGGCCCTCGGCATCGCCGCCGCGGTGCCGGCCTTTCTGCTGATCGGCCTGGGCATCGGCGCCGCCGGCACAAACCTGCTGGCGCTTCTGGCCGCCACCGTGGCCCCCGACCGCCGCGCCGCCGCCGGGTCCGCGGTCTGGATGATGATGATCGCGGGGCTGGCCGTCACCGGCATCTCCGTCGGCCAGCTTCTGGATCCCTACACGCCCCAGCGCCTGGTCCTCATCGCCGCCGCCGTCGCCCTTGTCGCCGTGGCGCTGTCGGGTCTGGCCCTAATCGGGATCGAGGCCCACGCCACCCAACGCGCCAACCAACGTGCCGCCCCCGAGCGCCCGCGCAGCACCGCCAGTTTCCGCACCGCGCTCGCCGAGGTCTGGGCCGACCGCCGTGCGCGCATCTTCGCGCTCTTCGTCTTTGCCGCGATGTTCGCCTATAACGCACAAGACCTCATCCTGGAGCCCTTCGCCGGCCACGTCTTCGCCATGACGCCGGGCGAAAGCACGGCGCTGGGCGGGCAGATGCATGCCGGCGCGCTGACCGGCATGCTGGCGGTGCTGGTGTCCAGCACCGCGCTCCGGCGCTTCGTGACCGTCTCCACCCGGGTCTGGATCGTCGGCGGCTGTGCCGCCTCCGGCGCCTGTCTGGTCGCGCTCGGCCTGGGCGCCCAGACCGCGCCCGCCTGGCCGCTGACCCTCAATGTCGCGCTGCTGGGCTTTTTTAATGGCGCCTTCGCGGTCGCGGCCATCGGCGCGATGATGAGCCTCGCGGCCGAGGGTGGACCCGATGGCGACGGCGGGCAAGAGGGCCTGCGCATGGGCGTCTTTGGCGCCGCGCAGGCCATAGCCTTCGGCCTGGGCTCGCTTTCCGGCACCATTGCCGTCGATCTCGCCCGCCGCGTCTTCGCCTCCGACGCCACCGCCTATGGCAGTGTCTTTGCCGCCGAAGGCGTGCTTTTCCTCATTTCCGCCCTGATGGCGCTGCGCATCGCAGCTCCCCGGGGTCCAAATCCCACGCAGGAGCACGCGCATGGATTATGACGTCGTTGTCGTGGGCGGGGGGCCGTCGGGCGCCACCGCCGCCGAGGATCTGGCTTCCGCCGGTGCCCGCGTAGCGCTGCTCGACCGGGCCGGGCGGATCAAACCCTGCGGCGGCGCAGTACCGCCGCGGCTGATCCGCGACTTCGTGGTTCCCGAAAGCCAGATCGTCGCGCGCATCAACACCGCCCGCATGATTTCGCCCAGCGCCCAGGCGGTCGATATCGAGATCGAAAACGGCTATGTCGGCATGGTCGACCGCGAGCATTTCGACGCGTTCTTGCGCGACCGCGCCGTATCGGCCGGCGCGACGCTGCTGACCGGCACCTTCGTCAAAATCACCCGGCGCGACGGCGCGACCCAGGTGCATTACCGCCCGCGCGGCTCCGACGACACCGTCGCGCTGACCACCAAGCTGGTCGTCGGCGCCGATGGCGCGCGCTCCGCCGTCGCCCGGACCGAAGTGCCCGGCGGCGACACCATTCCCTACGTCATCGCCTACCACGAGGTCATCGAGGCGCCCGCCGGCGGCGCTTACGATCCCAAACGCTGCGACGTGATCTACGATGGCCGCATCTCGCCCGATTTCTACGGCTGGGTGTTCCCGCATGGGCCGCAGGCCAGCGTCGGCATGGGCTCGGGCATCCGCGGCGTCGATCTCAAACAGGCCACCGCGGCGCTGCGCCGGCAATCGGGGCTGGAGGGCTGCGCCACGATCCGCTGCGAGGGCGCGCCGATCCCGCTGGAGCCGCTCAAACGCTGGGACAATGGCCGCGACGTGGTGCTGGCGGGCGATGCGGCGGGCGTGGTCGCGCCGTCCTCGGGCGAAGGGATCTATTACGCGATGATCGGCGGCCAGTTCGCCGCCATGGCCGCGCGCACCGCGCTGGCCTCCGGCAACCCGGCCGATCTGCGGCTGGCGCGCAAATACTTCATGCGCGAACACAAAATGGTGTTCCGGGTGCTGCGCATGATGCAGGACACCTGGTACAGATCCGACAACCGGCGCGAGCGGTTCGTGACGCTCTGCCGCGATATCGACGTCCAGCGCCTGACCTTCGAGGCCTATATGAACAAGAAACTCGTCCGCGCCAAACCGCTGGCGCATCTGCGGATCATGGCCAAGAATATCGGCCATCTCACCGGCATGATCCCGGCCCGATGACACCCATTCCCGCCTGGATCGACGATCGCCTGACCCCGGTCGACAAGCTGGAGGTCCACCGCCGCGGCTTGCGCCACCCCGCAATCTCGGTCTTCGTGATCGATGGTGACCGCACGCTTCTGCAGCGCCGCGCGCTGGGCAAGTACCACACGCCCGGGCTCTGGGCGAATGCCTGCTGCACGCACCCGCATTGGGGCGAGCCCCCCGCCGCCTGCGCGGTGCGGCGCCTGCGCGAGGAATTGGGCATCACCGGCGTGCGTTTGCGCGAAGGGCCAGAGATCGAATACCGCGCCGCAGTGGGCGATGGGCTGACCGAACACGAATGCGTGACCGTTTTCACCGTCCACGGGCGGCCCACGGTCGAACCCAACCCGGCCGAGGTGATGGCCACTCAGTGGATACGCCTCAGCCATTTGCAGGACGAGATCGCGCAGACCCCAGACCGCTTTACTCCCTGGCTGAAGATCTATCTCCGCGACCACGCACTCGACATCTTCGGCGCCGCTGCCTGAACCACGCCAATCCAGCGCGGGCTGACGCGCCAGGCGGCCCAGGCCGACACCGCCCGCCCGGCGTGGCCCACCCGAACCCACGCAGCACCAGCGGCACCGGCCCAAGAACCCACCCCGCCACGCCGGGCGAGCGGCAGATGGCGCCCTCGGCCCCGAAATGCGCCCCGCGTCTTCGCTCACCAACCATCCCACCAGAGGCACGGGCCACCCACGCCCCCGCCAGAGCCCGATCACACGCTTCTTTGTTCCCCAAATATTCCCGCCGGAGGCATCAAATCTCAAAACACCACCATCGCCGGTGGCCGCGCCGATCCGTGAACGCCGGGGCTTCGCCCGTGCGCGCCTGAAATCCTCCACTGGAGGATTTCCGGGACGGCGCCTACGCCAAAGGCGGCAGCTTCCGGGCGGCGTCGCGTTGGGCAAAACCTGCCATGCGCGCACCGTGGTCGGCGAGAAATGCGCGCACCCGGCCCGGGTCTCGGTCCGAGAGGGTGCGCAGCCACCAGGACACCGCTTTTTGCAAGAACCAGTCCGGCGCGTCCGCGGCCTCCGCGGCCCAGCCCAGTACCCGCTCGCGCGCGGCCTGCTCCGGCGGCTTGGGATAGCGCAGGCGTGCGAGCCCCAACGTGAACACAAAGGCTGCGCGACGCGTCCATAGATGATCGGAGCGGGACCAGATCTCCAACGCGTCCAGGCGCGCCAGATCCGCCATCACCCGCCGCCCGCCGGCATCGGCCACCGCATCGGCGATCGCCCAACCGTCGAAATCCGGCGCCCAGCCGGCGATGGTGTTCCAGACCGCCGCCTCGTGGCTGGAGTACCGCGCCTTGATCAGCAATTTGCCCGCCGCAATGCGCGCCTCGAAGATACCCGAGGCCCAAAGCGCCTCCGCCTCCGCGATCCAGGCCTCGACGGGCCGTTCCTCCCGCCAGTCGGACACGGCCGCATTGATCACCGGGTTGCCCAGGCCCAGCACCGGGCGGTCGGTCTTGTGATAGCGCACCATCTTGGCCGCACGCTCCGGATCCTCTGCAGCCTGAAGCCGCGGAAGAATGGCGCTCGCACCGGTCATTCCACCGTCACCGATTTCGCCAGATTGCGCGGCTGGTCCACATCGGTGCCCTTGGTGACTGCGGTGTGATAGGCCAGCAACTGCGCCGGTACGGCATAAAGGATCGGCGTCACGAACGGGTCGACGCTGGGCATCTGCAACTGTGCCCACGTGCCGGCCCCGGCGCGCGCCAGCCCCTCGGCGTCCGAGATCAGCAGGATCCGCCCGCCCCGCGCCATGACCTCCTGCATATTGCTGACGGTCTTGTCGAACAGCGCGTCCGAGGGCGCCATCACGATCACCGGAACGGTTTCATCGATCAGCGCGATGGGCCCGTGTTTCAACTCTCCGCTGGCATATCCTTCGGCATGGATATAGCTGATTTCCTTCAGCTTCAGCGCGCCCTCCAGCGCCAGCGGGTACATCGCGCCGCGGCCCAGGAACAGAATGTCGTCGGCCTTGGACAGATCCCAGCAGATCGGGCCATAGGCACGCTCCCCCTCCAGCACCTTCGCGATCGCCCCCGGCACCGCCGCGAGGGCCGCAACCAGATCGGCCTCGCGCGCCGGGTCCAACGCGCCACGCTGCCGGGCCGCGTGCACCGCCAGTGCGCCCAACACGGTCAATTGACAGGTGAAAGCCTTGGTCGAGGCGACGCCGATCTCCACCCCGGCATGGATTGGAAAGACCACATCGGCGGCCCGCGCGATGGAGCTTTCGGGCACATTGACCACCGCCGCAACCGCGGCTTTGTCGGTCATATAGCGCAGCGCCGCCAGCGTGTCGGCGGTCTCTCCCGACTGGCTGACGAACACCGCCAGCGTGCGCGGCGGCACCGGGGGCTCGCGGTAGCGAAATTCCGAGGCGACCTCGATCTCCACCGGCATCCGCGCGATCTGCTCGAACCAGTACTTGGCGACCATGCAGGCCAGATAGGCCGTGCCGCAGGCGACCATCACGACCCGGTCATAGGCGGTGAAATCGATGTCCTGACCCAACGTCACCCGTCCCGCCCCGGCATCGGCGTAGTTGCTGAGCGCATAGGCCATGGCGGCGGGTTGCTCGTGGATCTCCTTGGCCATGAAATGCTTGTAATGGCCCTTTTCGGCATAGGCGTTGGCACCGCTGACCCGCGTTTCGGGTCGCGTGACCTCGGCGCCGCCGGCATCATAGATCCGCGCGCCGGTCCGGCGGAGTACTGCGCTGTCGCCCTCTTCCAGGTAAGTCACGCGCTGGGTCAGCGGCGCCAGCGCCAGCGCGTCGGAGCCCACGAACATCTCGCCCTCGCCATGGCCGATGGCGAGCGGCGAGCCCTTGCGGGCGGCGATCATCAGATCCTCCTCGCCCTCGAACAGGAAGGCTAGGGCGAAGGCGCCCTCCAGCCGCGGCAGCACCGCGCGCACCGCCGCCTCCGGCGCCGCGCCCTTGGCCATTTCCAGCGCGGTCAACTGCGCCACGACCTCGGTATCCGTGTCGGTTTCGCAGCCGATCCCGGCGGCTTGCAATTCGTCGCGCAGGGCGCGGAAGTTTTCCACGATCCCGTTATGCACCACGGCCACCGGCCCGGCGCGGTGCGGGTGGGCGTTTGTCTCGTTGGCCGCGCCATGGGTGGCCCAGCGCGTGTGGCCGATCCCGGCCTTGCCGCGGATCGGGTCGGCGACCAGCAGATCCGACAGCGCCACCAGCTTGCCCACTGCCCGCCGGCGGCCCAACGCACCATCATTGGCCGTGGCGATCCCGGCGCTGTCATAGCCGCGATACTCCAGCCGTTTCAGCGCATCAACGATCAGCGGCGCGACCTCGTGATCGCCCAAGATGCCCACGATGCCGCACATCAGCCCCGCCCCGCCGCTTTGGCCTGGCGCAGCTTTTTCATCAGCCGCGCGCCCAGGCCGGGTTTGTTTTCTTGCCGCGCCCGCCCGAAGGCCAGATCGCCCGGGCCCACATCGCGCGTGACGGTGGAGCCGGACGCGACATAGCCGCCCTCGGCCACCGTGACAGGTGCCACCAGCGCGCTGTTGGAACCGATGAACGCGTCCGCACCGATCTGCGTGCGATGCTTGAAGACGCCGTCGTAGTTGCAGGTGATCGTGCCCGCGCCCAGATTTGCGCCCTCCCCAATCCCGGCATCGCCGACATAGGACAAGTGGTTGACCTTGGCGCCCGCGCCGATTTCAGCCGCCTTGACCTCCACGAAGTTGCCGATGCGCGCGCCCGCGCCGATCTCCGCCCCCGGGCGCAGCCGTGCATAGGGGCCGATCTGCGCGCCGGCGGCCACCTGAGCGCCCTCCAGATGGCTGAAGCTGCGGATCTCGGCGCCCCTGCCCACCGAAACCCCGGGGCCGAAGGTGACGAAGGGCGCCACCGTCACATCCTCTGCCAGCGTGGTGTCATGGGCGAAAAAAACCGTTTCCGGCGCGGTCAGCGTTGCGCCGGCAGCCAGCGCCGCGCGGCGCGCACCGGCCTGGAACACGGCTTCGGCCGCGGCCAGATCGGCACGGGTGTTAATGCCCAGCGTCTCTGCCTCCGGGCAGGCGACGACCGCCGCCGACAGACCCCGCGCCCGGCCAAGCGCGATGATGTCGGTCAGATATTGCTCTCCCTTGGCGTTGTCGGTCCCGACCCCGCCGATCAGATCGAACAGCAGCCCGGCGGGCGCCGCCATCACGCCGGAATTGCACAGCCGCACCGCGCGCTCGGCCTGGCTGGCATCGCGTTCCTCGACGATCCGCTCCAATCCCTCCGGCCCCGTGATCAGCCGCCCGTATCCGGTGGGATCGGCGGCCTCGAACCCCAGCACGGCCATGTCCGCGCCGCCGGTCCGTGCCGCCGCCAGCCGCTCTAGGGTTGTGCCGGTGATGAATGGCGTGTCGCCGTACAGCACCACCAGATCGCCGTCGAAATCGGCCAGTGCCGCGCGCGCCTGTGCCACCGCGTGCCCGGTGCCGTTCTGTTCGGTTTGGGTGATGCACTCGATATCGCGGCCCTCGGCCCGCGCCGCCGCCGCGACCGCTTCGCCGCCATGGCCGGTCACCACGATGCGCCGCGCCGGGTTCAGCGCCGCTGCGGACCGCAGCGCATGGCGCAGCAAAGGCAGGCCTCCGACCTCGTGCAGCACTTTGGGCCGCGAGGACCGCATCCGGCTGCCTTGGCCGGCCGCTAAAACGACGATGGCGGTCTGCATGCTCTTGCCCCTTCGCCCCGTTTCGGTTTTTTGCTGCTCATAGCAGCCAACCGGCGGCGCGGGAAGCGGCCCGGCAAACAGGAGAGCCCCATGCGCACCGCTGTGTTCGACCTCGACGGCACGCTTGCCGATACCTCGCGCGATCTGATCGGTGCTGCCAACGCCTGTTTCGACACACCCCCCCTGGATCCAGAGGCGGACGCGGGCACGGCGTTTCGCGGTGGGCGGGCCATGCTCAGCCTGGGGCTGCAGCGCCAGGGCGTGGCGGAAACGGCGGATATCGAGGCGCTCCATTGCCGTTTCCTGGACCATTATGCCGCCCGAATCGATGCGGAGACGCGGATCTATGACGGTGTCGAGGCGGCGCTCGACACCCTGGCGGCGCAGGGCTGGCGGCTGGCGGTCTGTACCAACAAGCCTGCCGCGCTGGCCGAGACGCTGCTGCAGCGCCTGGGCCTGCGCACACGGTTTCTGGCGATGCTGGGCGCGGACAGCCTGGCAGTGAAGAAACCCGACCCGGCCCATGTGCTGGAAACCGTCGCCCGCGCCGGGGGTGACCCGACCCGCGCGGTTATGATCGGCGACACCCAGACCGACCGTGACGCCGCCCGCGCCGCCGGCATTCCCTGCGTGCTGATGGGCTTCGGCCCCGGCGCCGCCACCGCGGCCGATCTGGCGCCAGAGGCGATCCTGCCGCACTACGACGATCTGCCCGGGCTGCTTGATCAGTTGGTCGGCGGCTGACGCCACACTTCTACCAAAAGCAAGCCACAATCTCCGGTCACCAGTCTCGATAGAGTACACTTATAACGTGTTCACAGGAGACGAGGACCTTTATGAAAGTGTTGTATGCCGCCGCGCTTTTTGCGGCGATGGCGACCGGTTTGTCCGCACAAGATCGCGGACCGGGAGAGATCGTCATGGATCAGGATTCCGGCACCTATGAGATGGCCTGGCGCGGGGTGCCAGACCGTGTATTGGTGCGGTGGAAACTACTGAATGTCAGCGGTGAGATCTTTGTCTGCGGCAATTACGCCATGTCGGGCCACACCGTCCGCCGGCTGAGCCGCAAGGCGATGGCGGATGTCTCGATTCTGATGAATAACCGGCCGCTGGTCGAAAACATCCGCTACTTCAAGCAGTACCGCTCCGAGACGGCGCTGGTCGGCGGCACGGCAAGTTGTCAGCCCACCGGCGTTGCCGTGGCGCAGGCGCAAAACGCGCAGTTCGGGATCGGCAATGTCAGCAATAGCGGCGGGCTTTATCGCGACTGAGGTTTGGCGCGGGTTCCCGGTACCTGGACCAGAACCTCGGGATCGGACTGCTTCAATCTGATCCGTTTTTGCTTTAAGGCGCGCCCATGGTGAACACAGGCGCGCCTTTCGATCCCATCGTCATCCTCACCGGGGCCGGTATCTCGGCCGAAAGCGGGCTGGGGACGTTTCGCGATGTGGCCGGGCCGCTAGATCAGTTGGTCGGCGGCTAGCGCCAGCGGCGGGGTGCTTCGCGTCTGGTGCCGAACCCGCCCTGGGCATCGCGCGTTATCGACACCAATTCGCGGGGCTAGATGGATATGATCATGCCGAGAGCGCTCATGTTGGCAGCCCTGCTTGGGTTTCTATCTGGCTGCAGCAACCCACCACCGCGCGAGATCAATCGCTTTCAGGCACCACCACCGGAGGGGTCTGAACTGGCGGCTCAACTGGATGCCATTCCGGGAATGCGAAGGCTGTCATCCGGGCAATACGCCGGGCTGGAAGAGATTGTGGCGGAGTATCTCCCTATCGGCAGTAGGGAGGACCTGTTGATTGCGTTTCTAAACCGGGAGGGGTTCTCAAAACCACTCATACCTGATGTGAGCGCAATAGGATTAAACCGTAAACTGAGTCTCTCCGGTCAGGATGGCCTTGACGCATTCGCTGAGGGACGGCAGCGGCGCGATGCCGGTGCTTCATTGTCTGGAACTACTCTGAGACTTCAGTGTCGAAACGGGGGCACGTCCAGATACCGTGTAACTTGGCGCTCAAATTCTGGGCGATTAAGTGAGATTTACTCTGATACCGAGTTTTGTATTATCAACTTATAATTAGGACAATAAATGGTAAAAATAGTTGTTGGAGTGACTGGAGTAAACGCTCCTGGCTTACCACCGGTCGCTGGGCATGTTTTCATAGAGCATCGGCGGGACGATGGACAAGTTGTCAGATTAGGAGGCTCTCCGGCTGGCCGGCCACAGTCCCAAAGAGGCTTTATCCAAGCTGCATTTGGGCATGCATAGATCATGCAGGAGATAGCCAACCATCCTGGTCCCATCGTCATTCTCACCGGGGCCGGTATCTCGGCCGAAAGCGGGCTGGGGACGTTTCGCGATGTGGGCGGGCTGTGGACGCAATACGATCTGGAACAGGTCGCCACGCCGCAGGGTTTCGCCCGCGATCCGGCTCTGGTGCATGACTTCTACAACGCCCGGCGCGCGAACCTGCTGGCCGCCGAGCCCAACGCCGCCCATACCGCGCTGGTGCGGCTGGCCGCGGCGCGGCCGGTGACGCTGATCACCCAGAACATCGACGATCTGCACGAACGCGCCGGATCGAACGGGGTCATTCACATGCATGGAGAACTCATGCGCAAGCTTTGCGCCGCCTGCGACACGCGCGGCCCGGCGCCTGCGGTGATGCGCCCGCACGACCGCTGTCCCACCTGCGGGGCTTCGGCGCTGAGGCCGGATGTCGTCTGGTTCGGCGAGATCCCCTATCACATGGATCGGATTGAAGCCGCGATGGCCGAGGTCGCGCTTTTCGCCGCCATCGGTACTTCCGGAGAGGTCTACCCCGCCGCCGGCCTCGCCGCCGCCGCCCGCGCCGCGGGGGCGCATTGCGTGGAGTTGAACCTGGAGCCCAGCCACGGGGAGGGTGTTTTCCACGACCGCCGCATCGGCCCGGCCACGGAAGTGGTGCCGGCTTGGGTGGAGGGATTGCTGGGCGGGTGAAGCCGCGGCGGCGTGGCGCTCATGAGGTCGAGGTCCCGGGTCAAGCCCGGGACGCGTGGATGCGCGATCCGCCTTGTCCTTTGGTTTCGTCAGTCGCACATCCCATCCGCGCACGGGCCGACGCAGCCCGCCTCATGAGTCACCAAGGCGACGTTGTGTCAGCAACGTTTGTCGACCGCAGCCTAGACATTTGCAATGGCCGAATAGGTTTCGAATGGACGCTGCCATTCGCGGGCTCTGCGTTTGTTCAGCCACCGCGATGGCGCGCCCTGCGCCCGCCTCTGCATCCGGGCCAGCCGGTGTTGCAAAGGTGGACGCTCTGTCAGGCGCACCGGCTTTGAAATCCAGCATATCCGGTTGTTGCAGACGCGCGGATGTCGGGATCGCCACTGCTTCCATGCCTGAGGCCGTATCTGGATATATCGCCCGCCGGTCCTCAAAGTCCAAGAAGTGGTGCGTGGCGCCACAGTACATGCAGCCAACCCAACCGTCCCCCTGATTTTCAAGGACGCGCGCGCGATCCGCATCCCCATCGGCAGCAATGACCCCCATAAGTAAGCCGGCGGCCATCTCATCTGTCTTACGACCCGACTTCAACCGATCCGTGCAAAGCTGCCCGATCTGCGGAACAGAGGCATACCAGTCCGAGCCAATCCTAAGGATCGCCTCCATGTCCATGCCGGCCCGCGTTGAGGCTGACCCAGACCGGTCAAACCAATCCACCGCACGCGCCCAATCCTTCGGCGTGCGGGGCAGTCCCTGGGGAAAGGGCGGATCATCGGTATGGTCTTCAACCGAACAGACAATGACCCAAGCCAATGCGCTTGCAATCACATCGGCCGGGCGGGCCTCGGTTTGGGTGCGTGCGATGTCTAGCAGATGCGGAACCGCGGCATAGGTCGCCGGGTAACATGTTTCCTGATGCACAAGGCTATCGTAGAGGAAGTCCTTGGTGTCTTCGTCAAACTCATCCCGCATCTGTGCCAGCATCGCCGGGACATCTTCGTAACCGTGAGCTGTGTAGAGTTTTCTCCAGACGGGATCGTTAAGCGGTATCATCTCACCCCTTCTTCCGCCGCTTAACGTTGCCGCCGCGCGGGCCGGCGCGGCCGGCCTTGCTGCGGCCTTCGGCCTTGCGGGCGTCTTCGACTGCCCGGTCCACCGCCGACTGGCGGGCCAGGGGGTCGTCGGCGACCACCAGGTCCACCTCTTCCAGGCGTTTGATCTCGTCGCGCAGCCGGGCGGCCTCTTCGAATTCCAGGTTCTCGGCCGCTTTCATCATGTCCTTGCGCAGCCCGTCCAGCACCGTCTGCAGGTTCGCGCCCACCTGCTGGCGGTCGACTGTGGCGGTGACGCGGGCCATGTCGGTGTCGCCCTTGTAGAGGCCCGCCAGCACGTCCTCGACATTCTTCTTCACCGTCTCGGGCGTGATCCCGTGTGCGTCGTTATAGGCGATCTGCTTCTCTCGGCGGCGGTTGGTCTCGCGCAGGGCGCGTTCCATCGAGCCGGTCTCGCGATCGGCATACATGATCACCCGGCCCTCGGCGTTGCGCGCGGCGCGGCCGATGGTCTGGACCAGCGAGGTTTCCGAGCGCAGGAAGCCTTCCTTATCCGCATCCAGGATCGCGACCAGCCCGCATTCGGGGATATCCAGCCCCTCGCGCAGCAGGTTGATGCCGACCAGCACGTCGAACGCGCCCAGGCGGAGGTCGCGCAGGATCTCGATGCGTTCCAGCGTGTCGATATCGGAGTGCATGTAGCGCACGCGGACCGATTGTTCGTGCAGATACTCGGTCAGATCCTCGGCCATACGTTTGGTCAGCACCGTCACCAGCACCCGATAGCCGTTTGCCGCGACGGTGCGAATCTCGTCCAGCAGATCGTCGACCTGGGTTTCCACGGGCCGGATCTCGACCATCGGATCCAACAGCCCGGTGGGGCGGATCACCTGTTCGGCGAACACCCCGCCCGATTGTTCCAACTCCCACGCGCTGGGCGTGGCGGAGACAAAAACGGACTGCGGGCGCATCGCGTCCCATTCCTCGAATTTCAGCGGCCGGTTGTCCATGCAGGACGGCAGCCGGAACCCGTGTTCGGCCAGGGTGAACTTGCGCCGGTAGTCGCCGCGATACATGCCGCCGATCTGCGGCACGCTGACATGGCTTTCGTCGGCAAAGACGATGGCGTTGTCGGGGATGTATTCGAACAGCGTCGGCGGCGGTTCCCCGGGCGCGCGCCCGGTCAGATAACGCGAATAGTTCTCGATCCCATTGCAGGCGCCGGTCGCCTCCATCATCTCCAGGTCGAAATTGGTGCGCTGTTCCAGCCGCTGCGCCTCCAGAAGCCGGCCCTCCTTGACCAGTTGATCCAGCCGGACGGCCAGCTCTGCCTTGATGCCCTTCAACGCCTGTTGAAGCGTCGGCCGGGGGGTCACGTAATGCGAATTCGCATAGATCCGGGTCTTTTCCAGATCGTCAGTCTTCTGCCCCGTCAGCGTGTCGAACTCGGCAATCGATTCGAGTTCCTCGCCGAAAAAGGACAACCGCCAGCCGCGATCCTCAAGGTGGGCGGGCCAGACCTCCAGCGTGTCGCCGCGCACGCGGAAGGATCCGCGCTGAAACGCCTGGTCGTTGCGGCGGTATTGTTGGGCAACCAGATCGGCCATGATCTTGCGCTGATCATACTCCCGACCCAGGACCAGATCCTGGGTCATCGCGCCATAGGTCTCGACCGAGCCGATGCCGTAGATGCACGACACCGAGGCGACGATGACGACGTCGTCGCGTTCCAAAAGCGCCCTGGTCGCGGAGTGGCGCATTCGGTCGATCTGTTCGTTGATCTGCGATTCTTTCTCTATATAGGTGTCCGACCGCGGGACGTAGGCCTCGGGCTGATAATAATCGTAGTAGCTGACGAAATACTCGACGGCGTTCTCGGGGAAAAACCCCTTGAATTCGCCGTAAAGCTGAGCGGCGAGGGTCTTGTTCGGTGCCAGGATGATTGCGGGGCGCTGGGTCTGTTCGATGATCTTGGCCATGGTAAACGTCTTGCCGGTACCCGTGGCGCCCAACAGCACTTGGTTCTGTTCACCCGTATCAATCCCGTCGGCCAGTTCGGCGATGGCCGTGGGCTGGTCCCCGGCGGGTTCGAACGTGGTGTGCATTACCAGCCGTTTGCCGCCCTCCAGTTTGTCGACATGGCGCGGCCCTTCGACTCGCAGCGGCGACGTCGCGGAAGGGGCTACAGCAGAGGTGTCAGGCATGGGCGCATCCTTTCGCCTCTTAGGTGCGCGCAGTCCCGCTTGAGATCAAGGTTAAGAATCTGTTGAGCCCGATCTGGAAACAACAGAAAAAAATTTGCCTCGATTGCGATTTTATTGTTGCGCGGGGTGTGCAACTATAGGTAGAACGGTCCTGCAAGCAGCAACCAAGCTACCGGCCGGGGGCGGACCACCCACCCCACCCCTCACTCCCCTCCCTCGGCCGGTAGTACCCTCCCAAAGCTTCAATTCGACCGATCCGGGCCTTGCCCGGTGTGCCTCGATTGGCGATAACACCGCCCTTAAGAGGTGCCTTGATGGTCGCTAGAATTTACAAACCCGCAAAAACCGCAATGCAATCCGGTGTCGCGAAGACCCAGGATTGGGTTCTGGATTTCTCGCCCGCCCAGGCGCGGGTCAAGGATCCGCTAATGGGTTGGACCGGGTCGGGCGACACCCAGGCCCAGGTTCGGCTGCGCTTTCCGTCCGAGGAAGCTGCGAAGGACTATGCCGAAAAGCACGGGCTTGCCTATGTCGTGCAGCCGCCAAAGGCGCGCCGGCCCAACATCCGGCCCGGAGGCTATGGCGACAACTTCATCCATAACCGCCGGTCGGGCTGGACGCATTGAGCCGGACTAAGTAAGCCAGACGTATTGATTTGCGCACAGCGCGCCAGACACGCGCAATCGGTCACGCTGGACGGAACGCGCTGGGCCACCTGCCGTGAACACCTATTGAAACGACCACTGCTCTGATGCCCCGCTAAGGCGCCGAACCGCCCGGACAGGATCGCTGTGCGATCCTCCTGGCCGCGGGCCAGGCCGCGGGCGTGCCCGCGGGTCCGGGCTTGCCCCGGCCGCCGCGCTTGAGCTTTGAAGTCTATGACGTTTCTTGCCTGTCGCGCGCTGCAGGATAGGACCCCAGAACCTTCAGGTGCGATGTGAAATAGCGCAGTTCCTCCATCGCCCGCTGCACCGCAGGATCGTCGGGATGCCCCTCGATGTCGGCATAGAACTGCGTCGCGGTGAAGGAGCCACCCAACATATAGCTCTCAAGCTTGACCATGTTCACGCCATTGGTCGCAAACCCGCCCATGGCCTTGTAAAGCGCCGCAGGGATGTTGCGAACCCGAAACAGGAAAGAGGTGATCACCGGCATGCCCGCCGCCACCGGCTCCGGCTCCGGCCCCATGATCAGAAACCGTGTCGTGTTGGTCTTGTTGTCCTCGATCTGTGCCGCCAGCACGTCCAGCCCATAGATTTCCGCTGCCAGAGGCGAGGCCAGCGCCGCAAGGCTCCGATCGCCGGTCTCGCGCACATGCGCGGCTGCGCCGGCGGTATCGAAACCGGTCACGCGCTCGATCCCATGGGCGCGCAGAAAACCCCGGCACTGTCCCAGCGCGACGCTGTGCGACATCGCCCGCCGCACATTGCCCAAATCCGCCCCGGGCACGCCCAAAAGGGTGATATGCACCCGCACGAAGTGTTCGCCGAGTATGTGCAGCCCTGATTCCGGCAACAGTTGATGCACATCCGCAACCCGGCCGTAGGTGGAGTTTTCCACTGCCAGCATCGCCAGATCCGCCTTGCCGGCATGTACCAGATCGATTGCGCCCTCAAAGGTCGGCGCCGGGACGACCTCCATATCCGGCACCGCCTCGGCACAGGCCTGGTGCGAATATGCCCCCAACGCCCCCTGGAACGAGATCCGCCCCCGCCGGTTCTTCATTTTGTAACCTCTTGCACCCTAGCCTTTTGTCGCGGCTCCTACATGTTGCGGATTGCAAGCGGAAGCACGTATTGCGGATCGGACGCGGAAGCACGTAGTTACCAGCCAAAGAGCCAGTCGGAGGAAATCATGGATTCGTTTGAGATCACGAAAGTTGTCGGCGCCGTGTGCGGCAGCCTTTTGATCTTCCTACTTGTCCAATCCGGCGCTGGCGCCATCATCGGCGGCGGCGGTCATCACGGCGATGACCACCATCAGAGCTATACCGTCCTTTTCGAGGAAGACACCGAAGAGATGGAGGTCGCGGAAGACGAGCCCGAGATCGACTTCGCCGCGCTGTACGCGGCCGCAGATGCCGGCGCAGGCGAACGCCTGTTCCGCGCCTGCGCCGCCTGCCACGGGTTGGAAGACGGCGCCAACGGCGTGGGCCCGCATCTTTATAACATCGTTGGCCGCGATATCGGCGCCGCCGGCGGGTTCGACTATTCCGATGCCCTGGCCGGCATGGGCGAGGTTTGGACGCCGGAAAACCTCAGCGGGTTCATCGAAGCGCCTTCCAGTTGGGCGCCGGGCACCAAGATGAGCTATCGCGGCATGCGGGATGTCGAAGATCGCGCGAACCTGATCGCCTATCTGGAAAGCATCGGCGGCTAGGCCAGGACCCCCTCGACTCGAGCCCGACCGAAGACAAACGCGGCGAGGACAGACTCGGCACGGTCGTACGGTGTCGTGCAGGCCGGCGCGTGTCTGGCGCGATCCGTCTTTGCCCCGCCAGGCGCACCGGTCGGCGCCGGCGTCCGGCCCGTTCCCCCAAACCCACACATACCGAACCCGCCGCATGCGCACGGGCGCCGCGCGGGCCCGCGACCGTCAGGCGCGACCTTGAGCATGCGCCCACCCGGCGCGGGACCGGCGAAAGCCGCTTTACGCGCCCTCAAACCGTATTAGTGTCGTAAACAGCAGTCAGCCCATGAGGTCCCCATGACGCCAGCGCGCGCCGCCCGCCGCTCAGCCGTATTCCCCTTCTGGATCGCCCTGCCGCTCGCCATTGCGGCGCTGCTCTCGGCGCCCGGTCCGGCCCGGCCCGATGGCCACACGATCACGGCGCACGGCATCTCCGTCTTCGGCGAACTGAGATATCCCGCGGGCTTCCCGCACTTCGACTATGTCAATCCCGATGCGCCGCAGGGCGGCACCATGCGCTTTTTCGGCACGCTGGCGATCAACACCTTCGACAGCCTCAACCCCTACATCCTGAAGGGCAACGCCGCGCAGGGGCTGGGGCGCATGTATGACAGCCTGCTCGCCGCCTCTGCCGACGAGGAGGCCAGCGCCTATGGTCTGGTGGCCGAAACCCTGGAATACCCGGAGGATCGGTCGTGGGTGATCTTCAACATGCGGCCCGAGGCGACCTTCTCCGACGGCGAGCCGATCGGGGCGTCTGATGTCGTCTTCAGCCACCGCATCCTGGTCGACGAGGGCCACCCGGCCTATCCGATCCAATATCAGGACATCGAAAGCGTAGAGGCGCTGGACGCACACCGCGTGCGCTTCACCTTCGCCGAGGGCGCTTCGAAACGAGAGCTGATCCAGTTGGCCGGCAGCATCCCGATCCTGCCGGAACACTACTGGGCCGATAAGGACTTCGCCGAATCCACCCTGACGCCGCCGGTGGGTTCGGGCGGCTATCTGGTCGAAGACGCCGACCCCGGCCGGTCCATCACCTATTGCAAGAACCCCGACTACTGGGCCTGGGATCACCCCATCAAGGTCGGCGCCAACAATTTCGACTGCATAGTCTATGAATACTTCGCCGATCGCACCGCCGGGTTCGAGGCGTTCAAGGGCGGCGGCTATCTGCTGCACGAAAGCTATGCGTCAAAGGAATGGGCCACCGCCTATGACTTCCCCGCAATCGACCGCGGCTGGGTGATCCGGGAAGAGTTGAAAGACAACCGCCCATCGGGCACCCAAGGTTTCTGGATCAACCTGCGGCGCGACAAGTTCCAGGACCCCCGCGTGCGTGAGGCCGTGGGCACGATGTTCAATTTCGAGTTTTCGAACGAGACGCTGTTCTACGGTATCTATAAGCGAACGGACAGTTTTTGGGAAAATACCCAAGCGATGCAGGCCAGCGGTCTGCCCGAGGGCGAGGAGTTGGAGATCCTTGAGGAATTCCGCGCCGACCTGCCCGAAACCGTTTTCACCGAAGCCGCGTTCACTCCGGTGGTCAATGAGCCGGGCGGCATCAACCGCCGCGTGATCCGCCGCGCCGCCGCACTGCTGGAGGAAGCCGGCTGGACCCTGCAGGACGGCATGCGCAAGAACGCCGCCGGGCAGACGCTGACCATCGACATCGTCGATGACAGCCCGGTCTTTGAACGGGTGATCAACCCTTACGTCGAAAATCTGCGCCGCCTGGGCATCGACGCGCGCCTGGTTCTGGTCGACCCAGCCCAGATGGAGGAACGCCAGCGTGCCCGCGACTATGACATCATCCCCGCTAGGCTGCTTCTGTCGCTGACGCCGGGTCTGGAGTTGCGGCAGTTCTACAGCACCGCCTCGGCCGAGGCCGCGGATACGCTGAACCTGTCGGGCATCGCCGACCCCGCCATCGACACGCTGATCGAACGCATCGCCGGGGCAGAGACGCGCGAAAGCCTGGAGGCGCATGTCCGCGCGCTGGACCGGATCCTGCGCGACCGCCATATCTGGGTGCCGAACTGGTACAAGGGCACGCATCAGATCGCCTATTGGGATGTGTTCGGTCGGCCGGACACCAAACCCGACTTCGCGCGCGGCGATGCCTATTGGTGGTGGGATCAGGAAAAGTACGACGCGCTCAAGGCCGCTGGCGCACCGCTGCCCTAAGCGACCATGGGCGCCTATATCTTCCGCCGCCTGGCGCTGGTGATCCCCACGCTGTTCGGGATCATGTTGATCAATTTCGTGCTCGTCCAGTTTGTCCCCGGCGGCCCAGTGGAACAGATCATCGCGCAATTGGAAGAGGCCGGCAGCGCCACCGACCGGATCTCCGGCGGTGGTAGCGAAAGCTTCGGCGCAAACGACACCTATCAGGGCGCGCGGGGCCTGCCGCCCGATTTCATCGAGGATCTGGAACGCCAATTCGGGTTCGACAAACCCGCGCATGAGCGGTTCTTCCAGATGCTTTGGAATTATATGCGCTTCGATTTCGGCGAGAGCTATTTTCGCTCCATCTCCGTCACCGATCTGGTGCTGGAGAAGATGCCGGTCTCGATCACCCTCGGCCTCTGGTCGACGCTGATTGCTTATCTGGTTTCGATCCCGCTGGGGATCCGCAAGGCGGTCACCGACGGCTCGCGTTTCGACACCTGGACCAGCGGCATCATCATCGCGGCCTATGCCGTGCCCGGTTTTCTGTTCGCGATCATCCTTTTGGTCTTTTTCGCAGGGGGGTCTTATTTCCAGTGGTTCCCGCTGCGCGGCCTGACCTCTGACGGATGGGAGGATTTCGGGCTGTGGCGCAAGATCACCGACTATCTTTGGCACATCGTGCTGCCGGTCACGGCGGCCACGATCGGCGCTTTCGCCACCCTGACGCTGCTGACCAAGAACTCGTTTTTGGACGAGATTAAGAAGCAATATGTGATAACCGCTCGCGCCAAGGGCCTGGACGAACGCCGGGTACTCTACGGCCATGTCTTCCGGAACGCGATGCTGATCATCATCGCCGGCTTCCCGGGCCTGTTCATCGCGGTTCTGTTCGGGTCCTCGCTGATTATCGAGGTCGTCTTCTCGCTCGACGGGTTGGGCCGGCTGGGTTTCGAGGCCGTGGTCAATCGCGACTACCCGGTCGTCTTCGGTACGCTCTATTTCTTTGGTCTGATCAGCCTGCTGATCGGGATCGTGTCCGATCTGATGTATGTCTGGGTTGACCCGCGCATCGATTTCGAAAGCCGCGAGACATGATCCGGCTGGATCCGCTGAACCGCCGCCGGCTGCGCAATTTCCGGGCCAATCGCCGCGCCTATTGGTCGACCATCGTCTTCGCGGTGCTGTTCGCCGTCTGTCTGGTGGCGGAAATTGTCGGCAATGATCGCCCGCTGCTGCTGAGTTTCCGGGGCGAGATTATGGCTCCCGCATTCACCGGCCGAAACTACGAGGAACGCGAATTCGGCGGCGACCCGGGCTTCGTTGCCCGGTTTATCGATCCGGTCGTGCAATGCCTGATCGTAGCTGGTGGGTTGGAGGCTTGTTTCGACACGCCCGAAGAAACGCTGGCCGACGCCCATGACGGTGTCGTCGCGGGCGCGGAAATCGAACAGGGCTGGATGATCTGGCCGCCGATCCGCTGGTCTTTCCGAACCATCGACGAAGACATAGGCCAGCCCGCGCCCAGCCCGCCCGACGCCCGCCACTGGCTCGGCACAGACGACCAGGCCCGCGATGTACTGGCGCGCGTGATCTACGGCTTTCGCATCTCGGTCGTCTTTGCGCTGATCGTGACCGTTTGCTCTTCGATCGTCGGCATCGCGGCGGGGGCGGTGCAGGGGTATTTCGGCGGCTGGCTGGATCTGTTGTTCCAGCGGCTGATCGAAATCTGGCAAGCCACGCCGCCGCTTTATGTCATCATCATCATGGGCGCGATCTTTTCCATGAGCTTCCCGCTGCTCACCTTTCTGATCGTCCTGTTTTCCTGGACCGCGCTGGTCGGCGTGGTGCGGGCGGAGTTCTTGCGCGGGCGCAATTTCGAATATGTCCGCGCCGCCCGGGCGCTGGGCGTCAGCGACGGCAAGATCATGTTCCGCCACGTCCTGCCCAACGCCATGGTGGCGACCGTCACGCTCCTGCCCTTCCTGGTCACAGCCGCGGTGGCCACGCTGACCGGGCTCGACTTTCTGGGCTTCGGACTGCCGCCTTCCTACCCGTCGCTGGGCGAATTGGCGTTGCAGGGCAAGAACAACCTGCAAAGTCCGCATCTGGCGATCACCGCGTTCATCTCCATCGCACTGCTGTTGTCGCTGCTGGTCTTTATCTTCGAAGGCGTGCGCGACGCGTTCGATCCGCGAAAGACCTTTCGATGAGCGATGCCCCGCCCATCCTTCAGGTTCGCGACCTGACCGTCGAGTTCCTGCAGGACGGCAACCGCACGCAGGCGGTGCGCGGGGTCAGCTTTGCGGTGCATGCCGGGGAAACCGTCGCGCTGGTGGGTGAAAGCGGGTCGGGCAAGTCCGTCACGGCGCTTTCGACCGTGCGGCTTCTGGGCGATTCGGCGCAGGTCGGCGGGCAGGTGATGTATGACGGTCAGCAGATGGCCGACGCCCCCGAACGCACCCTGCGTCGGGTGCGCGGCAACGACATCAGCTTCATCTTTCAGGAGCCGATGACCTCGCTGAACCCGCTGCACACGGTGGAAAAGCAGTTGGGCGAAAGCCTGGCCCTGCACCAGGGGCTTGGCCGAAGCGCGGCCCGCCCGCGCATGATCGACTTGCTGACCCGGGTCGGCATCCGCGACCCCGAAAGCCGGCTGAGCGCCTATCCGCACCAGCTGTCCGGCGGTCAACGTCAGCGGGTAATGATCGCCATGGCGCTGGCCAATGGCCCGGCGCTTTTGATCGCCGACGAACCGACCACGGCGCTCGATGTCACCATCGAGGCGCAGATCCTGGAACTGCTGGCCGAAATCCAGCGCAGTGAGCGCATGGGGATGCTCTTCATTACCCACGATCTGAATGTTGTGCGCCGCATCGCTGACCGGGTCTGCGTCATGCAACAGGGCGAGATCGTGGAACAGGGCGACACCGCCCGGATCTTCGCCGACCCGCAGCACCCCTACACCCAGAAACTGCTTGCCGCCGAGGCGCGCGGCACCCCGCCCTGCGTCCCGGCAGAGGCCGAACAGATCGTTCGCACCGAAGATCTGCGCATCTGGTTCCCGATACAGCGCGGGTTCTTGCGCCGCACGGTGGGCCACATCAAGGCGGTCAACGCCGCCACCGTCGACGTTCGCGCCGGCGAAACCCTGGGCGTGGTTGGCGAAAGCGGTTCCGGAAAGACCACGTTGGCGCTGGCGATCATGCGGCTGATATCGTCAGAGGGGCCGATCACCTTTCTGGGCCGCGATATCTCTGGCCTGAAGAACGCCGCGCTCCGGCCGCTGCGCGCCGATATGCAGATGGTGTTCCAGGACCCGTTCGGTTCGCTCAGCCCGCGCATGACCGTGGGCCAGATCGTCGCCGAGGGTCTGCGCATCCACCGCCCCGGCACCGACACACGCGCGGCCGTGGAGGCCATCCTGACCGAGGTGGGGCTGGAGCCGCAGATGATGGCCCGCTACCCGCACGAGTTTTCCGGCGGTCAGCGCCAGCGCATCGCCATCGCGCGCGCCATGATCCTGCAACCCCGGCTGGTGGTGCTGGACGAACCGACCTCCGCGCTGGACATGACCGTCCAGGTTCAGATCGTGGAACTGCTGCGCACGCTCCAGGCCCGCCACGGTCTGGCCTATATCTTTATCAGCCACGATCTGCGCGTTATCCGCGCGCTTAGCCACAAAGTCCTGGTGATGAAAGCCGGCGACGTGGTCGAGGCCGGCCCGGTCGAACGCATCTTCACCGCCCCCCAAACCGCCTATACCAAAACCCTGATAAACGCGGCCTTTGCACTGTCTGCCGGCCCGAGGGCAGCGGGTGGGGAGGGGTGAAGTGGGCGGGATAACACGCGGGGCGATCGCATCCGAATGAGAGATCTATTGACCGCTGAGCTTTGGCGCTGATCATCGAGAAAGAAGTCTTTTAAGTTCCTCCACTCGGCCCGTGTAAACATCATTCGTCTCGCACCATATGCGTAACGGCCCGAGTTGGCGTCTGGATTCAAGCCGCTCCCAAAGCCCTTCGGTCTGATCAAAGATCGAAGACAGGAAGCGATCTTGAGCAGGCGAATTGGTGCCGGCACCCTGTTGTTTCCCGACGCGATCCCTTAGGCCAAAACCGTTTCAGACTGACTCAGTCTGAAAAAGGATTTTGTTACAGGTTCAATAGTTTGAGAAAAATCCTAGAAGCAGATTGTTTCAATCTGATCCGTTTTTACTCTAGCGGGCGCGGGCGCGGGCGCGGGCGCATCGCCGTGGCGCGACCTGCCGCCGAAAACTGGGGCACGGGCGGATGGTGCATGCGCGTTTCAGGCGCCGGACGATTGCAGGGGTTTTGTGAGGGTGAGGATGCAAGCCCGCCATCTGTTCGAGGGTGCGGCCGAACGATCTGAACCTCGCCTTCCGGTGGCTCTGCCGCCTCGGGCTGGATGGCCGGGTGCCCGACCACTTATCGTTCCCGAAGAACCGGCACGGTCGCTTTCGCGACAGCGGCATCATGCGCAAGCTCTTCGAGCGCGCGGTGTAGCAGTGCTTTGTCATGGGCCGGGCAGACACGTCGATCGTTGCGGTTGACCGCACGCATGCCATCGCGAACGCGAGCAAGGACCGGACCGCGCCTGCGATCGCCGATTTGCCCCGCGCCGGCAAGGACGCGGCCCGTGCCGTCCGCGACGACCGGGTCCGTCTGGACGAGGCAGCACCCGACCTGCCTGGGACGTTCCGGCAGACGCCGACAGCGATCTCGCTGACCGACCCGGCTTCGGCGGTGAGCACGAAGCACGGCAAGGGGTGTTTGCCTACTGGCTGAAGGCCATGATCGACACTGCATCGGGCGTGGTCCTCGACCTTGAGGCCGCGCCCGCGCGCAAGGCCGACGAGCCGGAGGCCGCCCCCAGGATGATCGAGCGAACCAAGCAAAGGCTCGGCAGGATGCCAGAGATCCTGACGGCGGACGCCGCCTGCGGCCTGGGTAACTTGCTCACTTGGGCCGAAGGGCCACGACATCGAGTCGCATACGCGACCGCATCAAGCAGGCGCAAGCCACCAAGCCGCCGCCAGCCGCGGACTTCTTCGACAGCGTCCATCGCCGCATAACGTTGGCCACCGACCGCTTGTCGGAGACCGATCCGCGCCGGGTTGGTCTTGCTTGCTGGCGGCTGCGACAGTGAAAGCGATCGCCTTTACGCGCCGCGGTGCACTAGAAAGTGAAAGAGTGATCTTATTCGCCATGCTCTCTTGAGGCGATTCGAGGCCTCGGGGAAGCACGAAAGACACCGAACCGGATCATCGAAGCCCTTGTCTGGGCTAAGAAAATCTGGAGCGGGCGATGAGATTCGAACTCACGACCCTTACCTTGGCAAGGTAATGCTCTACCCCTGAGCTACGCCCGCGCTCCGTCTATGCTTGGCTGTTACAGGGATTCCGCGGGGTGCTGCAAGCGGAAATCCAACCGGGTCAGCCCGCCCGCGCTGCCATTTGACGGGCAATGTCGATCATGCGGGCGGAAAACCCCCACTCGTTGTCGTACCAGCCGAGCAGTCGCAACTGCTGCGCGCCCAAGCGCTCGGTTTCCGGCACCGCCACGACCAGAGAGTCCGGCCGGCCGCGCAGGTCGACCGACACGAGCGGTTCTTCGGTCAGCCCGATGACCCCGGTGGCCTTGAGCGCATCCCACAGCGCCGCCAGCTCGACCGGTTTGGTCAGTTGCAGCACGGCGTCGATGGCAGAGACGCTTATGGCAGGGACCCGCACGGCCGAGACGCTGACCCGCCCCTCCATCGCCGGCAGGATCCTTGTCAGCTGCCGTGCGGCGCTGGTGGTGGTCGGCACCATGGATATCGCCCCGGCACGGCTGCGGGCGAAGCTGTCGCGGGGGCTGTCGACCAGGGGCTGGCTACCCGTGTAGCAGTGGATGGTGGTGATGTGTCCGTGCTGCAGCCCGAAACGCGCATCCACGCAACGCAGCAGCGGTGCGATCGCGTTGGTGGTGCAAGAGGCGTTGGACACGATGCGCGCCTGCCCCATCGCCTCCTCATTGGCGCCGCGCACGACGGTGACGTCCGCCGCTTCCGACGGGCCAGAGATCAGCACCGTTGCCGCGCCGGCCTTCAGCCCGCGTTCGGCCACGGCCCGTGTGCCGGCGGCGCCCGTGCATTCCAGCACCACGTCGATACCGCTCAGGTCGAACACGGTCAGGTCCGCGCTTTGGGTGAACGGAATGGGCTGCCCGTCGATGGTCAGCATCTGCGGGCCGGTTTCCACCCGCCCGGGATAGGGGCCGAACACGCTGTCGTATTGGAACAGATACGCACAGATATCGAGCGCGGCGACATCGTTGATGGCCGCGATCTCCACATCCGCGTGCTGCGGGTCGCGCAGAAGCTGCCGCAGCAGGGTGCGCCCGATGCGGCCGAAGCCATTGATCAGGATACGCATGGCCGAATGCCTTTGAAAATGAGTGCTCTTAGATGTCGACCTCGATCGCCTGGCCCTGTGCTACCGCCAGATCGACCACGCGCGCGGCCACGGCGAGGTCTTGCAGCCCTACGCCGGTCCCGTCGAAAAGCGTGATGTCCTCGGCCCTGTTGCGACCCGGGTGATCGCCGTTGATGACCGCGCCGATCCGGGTGATGTCCTCTGCCCGGATAAGGTTTTGCGCAACCGCGTGCTGCGCCTCGCCGATGGCGATGGATTGCGCGACCTCGTCCGTGAACACGCTCGCGCGCTGCAACAGCTTTGGATCCAGTTCCTGTTTGCCCTTTGTGTCGGTGCCCATGCAGGCGATATGCGTGCCGGGGGAAACCTGGTCGGCGCCGAGGATGGCGTCGAAGGAGGAGGTGATCGAGATGATCACATCCGCCCCGCGCAGGCCATCCAACGCCACCGCTTCGAAGGGCAGGCCGGCCTCGGCCGCCACCTTTTCCAGGTTTGGCAACATCTCTGGATGGAAGTTCCAGGCGATGACCTTTTCGAACGCCCGCTGCTCCAACGCCGCGCGCAGCTGAAACGCCGCCTGATGCCCCGCACCGATCATACCCAGCACCTTGGCATCAGGGCGTGCGAGATGCTTGATCGATACCGACGACGCCGCCGCCGTGCGCAGCGCGGTCAGCAGGTTGCCGCCCACCATCGCCTTGGCGCGGCCGGTATCGGGGTCGAACAGGAACACGGTCGACTGGTGGTTGATGATGCCCTGCCGGTCCAGGTTCTGCGGCCAATAGCCGCCCGCTTTCAGCCCCAGCGTCATGCCGGCGCGGTCGAACCCGCCCTTGAACCCGTAAAGGGCATCGACATGGCCGATCGCCTCGCGCACCACGGGGAAATTATACGCGTCCTCCGCGGCCATGGCGGCAAAGACCTGTTCCACGGCCTCGAACGCGGCGTCGCGGGTCATCAGACCCGCGATCCTGTCTTCGGAAACGATATACATTGCCCGTCAGTAAGCCTTGCCGCGGGCGGATACCGGCCAGACGACCTCCACCTGGCCGCCGCGCACACCGACATACCAATCATGCACGTTGCAGGTCGGGTCGCAGTGGCCGGGGACCAAACGCAGCTTGTCGTTCACCTTCAGCACGCCGTCCGGGTCCATCACCACGCCGTGTTCGTCGCTGCATTTGACGTATTCGACATCCTTGCGGTCAAAGATCACCGGCAGACCGCTGTCGACCGACTGCGCCTTCAGTCCGGCATCGACGATGGCCTTGTCAGCCTTGGCGTGGCTCATGACGCTGGTCAGGATGAAAAGCGCGTTCTCCCACTCTCCGCGGTCGATCCGGTTGCCGTCCTTGTCCAGGATGCGGCCGTAATCGGCATCCATGAAGGCGTAGGAGCCGCACTGAAGCTCGTTATAGACGCCGGAATTCGACTCGAAGTAATAGCTGCCGGTGCCGCCGCCGCCGACGATGTCGCAGTCGAGCCCTTCGGCGGCCAGCCCTTCGACCGCGTCGCGCACCATGGCGACCGCGATATCGATCTTGGCGCGGCGGTCCTCATAGCTGTCCATATGCTGCATCGCGCCCTGATAGGCCTGCAGCCCGGCGAAGCGCAGGCCCGGCGCGGCATCTATGGCCTTGGCGATTTCCACCACCGCGGGCGTCGTCGTCACGCCGCAGCGCCCGGCGCCGCAGTCGATTTCCACCAGACATTCGATGGTCGTGCCGTGGCGCTCGGCCGCCGCGGACAAGTCGGCCACATTGGCCACGTCATCGACGCAGCAGATCGCGCGGCTGCCCAGTTTCGGGATCTGCGCCAGCCGGTCGATCTTGGCCGGGTCGCGCACCTGGTTCGACACCAGCACGTCCTTGATGCCGCCGCGGGCAAAGACCTCTGCCTCGCTGACCTTTTGGCAGCAGACGCCGCAGGCGCCGCCCAACTCCACCTGCAGCCGCGCGACATCGACGGATTTATGCATCTTGCCGTGCACGCGGTGGCGCATGCCGTGGTCGCGCGCATAATCGCCCATTTTCTTGATGTTGCGTTCCAGCGCGTCCAGATCCAGCACCAGGCAGGGGGTTTGGATATCGGCCTCTGCCATGCCGGGCAGGGCGGGGACGTCATAGCCGACTTCCAAGTTCTCAAGTTGGGTGTGAACGTTCATGCTGCTTCCTCATTTGACCCAAGGCAGGGCGTCCAGATCGACATTCCCGCCGGTGATGATGACGCCGACGCGCTTGCCGGCAAACACGTCGCGGTTTTTCAGGATGGTCGCCAGCGGCACCGCGCAACTGGGCTCGATCACGATCTTCATCCGCTTCCAGGTCAGCTTCATCGCATCGATGATCTCCTGTTCCGAGGCGGTAAAGATGTCGGCGACGTAACTCGACACGAAGTGCCATGTAAGATCCTTCAGCGGCACTTTCAGCCCGTCGGCGACCGTCTGTGGTGCGTCGTCGGCGATGATGTGCCCGGCCTTGAAGCTGCGATAGGCGTCGTCGGCCTGTTCCGGCTCGGCGGCGATGATCTGCACCTCCGGCGCCAGGGTCGACAGGGTCAGGCACGTGCCCGAGATCATGCCGCCGCCGCCGATCGGGGCGATGACCATGTCCAGGCCATCGGTCTGTTCCATCAACTCCTTCGAACACGTCCCTTGGCCCGCAATCACGCGCGGGTCGTTGTAAGGGTGCACGAATTCGGCGCCGGTCCTGGCCTCCACTTCGGCGAACACCGCCTCGCGGCTGGAGGTCGATGGCTCGCACTCGGTGATCTGGCCGCCATAGCCGCGCACGGCGTCTTTTTTCGCCGCCGGCGCAGAATGGGGCATCACCACATGGCAGGGGATCCCGCGCCGCCCGGCGGCATAGCTCAGCGATAACGCGTGGTTGCCCGAGGAATGCGTGGCCACCCCGCGCGCGGCCATGTCCTGGTCCAACCCGAACACCGCATTCGTGGCGCCGCGGACCTTGAAGGCGCCCGCCTTTTGAAAGTTCTCGCATTTAAAGAACAACTGCGCGCCGGTCAGGTCGTTCAGGTAGGACGAGGTCAGGATCGGCGTGCGATGGATATGCGGTTCGATCCGCGCGTGCGCCGTCAGCATGTCGTCATAGGTTGGGATGTTTGGGGCGTTCTGGTCCTTCATCACGCGGCATCCTCCTGTGCCAGCTGGGGTGCGGCGCGATAATACTCCTGCGCCGCGGCGACACCCGATCCAAGCCGTATGTCCAGGCCCAGGTCGGCCATGCACATTTCTGCCGTGGCGATGCCCGACAGCGCCATTACATCGGTCAACTGGCCCAGATGGCCAATGCGAAAGACCTTTCCGGCGACCTTTCCCAGCCCCGCACCGAACGCGACGCCATAGGTTTCGGCTGCGTGGGTGACGATGCGGCCGGCGTCGAACTCGGCCGGCGTGCGGATCGCGCTGACCGTGTCGGAACGAAGCTCGGGCGACACGGCGCACAGCTCCAGCCCCCAGGCGCCAACCGCGCGCCGCACGCCTTCGGCGATGCGATGCTGACGGGCGAAGACGTTCTCCAACCCCTCGTCCAGCAGCATCCCGCATGCCACGCTCAAGCCGTTCAGCAACCCGACCGGCGGCGTGTAGGGATAAGCATTCGCGGCATAGCCCGAAGCCATGTCGGCGATGTCGAAAAAGGTGCGCGGCAGTTTGGCGTCGTGCGCCGCATCCAGCGCACGTGGGCTGAAACCCAGGATCGCCAGGCCGGCGGGCAGCATGAACCCCTTCTGAGATCCGGCCACGGCGATATCCACGCCCCAGTCGTCGAAGCGGAAGTCCATCGACCCGATAGAACTGACGCCGTCGACGAACAACAGCGCCGGGTGGCCGGCGCCATCCATCGCCGCGCGGATGGCGGCAATATCGGACCGCACCCCGGTCGCGGTTTCGTTATGCGTGGCCAGCACCGCCTTGATCCGGTGGTCCGTGTCCGCGGCCAGGATCTCTCCATACCGGCCGGCATCGATCCCCTGGCCCCAGGGAATTTCGACGATCTCGACCTCCAGGCCATGGCGTTCGCACATGTCGATCCAGCGATGCGAGAACACGCCATTGCGTGCAGCCAGAACCTTATCGCCTGGCGACAGCGTATTGGTCAGCGCGGTTTCCCAGCCGCCCGTGCCCGTGGATGGGAAGACGAAGATCTCCGCCTGGTCGCTTTTTAGCACCTGACGCACACCATCGCGCGCCGGGTGCAGAATGTCCCCAAACTGCGCCGACCGGTGGTCGAGGGTCGGCATGTCGCAGGCTTTGCGCAGTACCTCGGGGATATTGGTCGGGCCGGGGATGAAAACCGGGTTCTGAAAGCTCATAAGCGGATCCTTCTTCGCTTTGGCCGCACTCTAGCGATTCCCACTGTGGTATGAAATTTTTTTGAAAACGTTTTTCAGAAATCTGGACTTCGGAAAAATCATTCCATATCAGCGCTTTGCATTTTTCATATCGCGGAGCCCGTTTTCAGCATGTCCTCGCACCCTCCTCCTCCCGTGCCGGAGGACCCCGCCCATCCCGGCCGCCGGGCCCGCGGGCGACCCCGGGATTGGCATGATAAGTCAGAGCAGAACACGATCAAATCGCTGGACCGCGCCATGGCGGTGTTCGAGCATCTCAGCACCACGCAAGGGCTGACCCTGTCGGCGCTGGCCGCCGATCTCACGCAATCGCCCGCGACCGTCTATCGCATCCTGACAACCTTGGAGGCGCGCGGTCTGGTGGAGTTCGATGCCCCGACCCAGATGTGGCATATCGGCCCGCAGGCCTTTGTCATCGGCGCCCGGTTTCTGCGCCGGACCAGCGTGGTGGAACGGGCCCGGTCGGTGCTTCGTGCGCTGATGGAGGACACCGGAGAGACCGCCAATCTGGGCGTGCAGCGGGGCAATGCGGTGCTGTTCGTCAGCCAGGTGGAGACGCATGAAAGCATCCGCGCCTTCTTTCCGCCGGGCACGATGTCGCCGTTGCACGCCTCGGGCATCGGCAAGGCGCTGATGGCGCAGATGGACCCCGACCGCGTCGACCGGCTGCTGGCGGAGGCGCCGCTGGAGCGTTTCACCGATCACACGATCTGCGACGCCGCGCGGTTGCGCGCCGAGCTCAGGCTGACCCGGGATCGCGGCTATGCCATCGACGGGGAGGAGCGCAATCTGGGCATGCGCTGCGTGGCCGCCCCGGTCTTCGACATCCATGGCGAGGCTGTCGCGGGCATCTCCGTCTCCGGCCCGACCAGTCGGATCACCCCGGCCTGGGTCGCACAGCGGCAGGCGGCGGTGGTTGCCGCGGCCGCGGCGCTGAGCCGGTCGCTGGGCGGCGGCGCGCACCGGCGCTAAAGCGGTTTGCGAAATGCGCCGCATCGCGATTTAGTGCCCGCGGGATATCGGCGGGGCGGACCATGCGGTTGAAGGACAAAACGGCGATCGTGACCGGCGGCGGGTCGGGTTTCGGCGCAGGGATCGTGCGCAAATTCGCCGCCGAGGGCGCCTCGGTCATGGTGGCGGACATCGACGGTGATGCCGCGCGCGCCGTGGCGGAGGCCGCCGGCGGTATCGCGCAAACCGTCGACGTCGCGGACGCCGCCAGCGTCGAGGCGATGGCGGCCGCGGCGCGGGAGCGCTGGGGCCGTGTCGACATTCTAGTCAACAATGCCGGCGTCACCCATCTGCCCGCGCCCATGGAAGATGTCAGCGAGGCCGATTTCGACCGCGTGCTGGCGGTCAACATCAAGGCGATCTATCTGGCTGCGCGCATATTCGTGCCGATGATGAAGGCGGCGGGCGCGGGGGCGATCCTCAATATGGCCTCTACGGCCGGGGTCAGCCCCAGACCGAGACTGAACTGGTACAACGCTTCCAAGGGGTGGGTGATCACCGCGACCAAGGCGATGGCGGTGGAACTGGCCCCGCACGGCGTACGGGTCAACGCTTTGAACCCGGTGGCGGGCGAAACCCCGCTGCTGAAGTCCTTCATGGGCGAAGACACGCCGCAGATGCGGGCGAAGTTTGTTGCCACCATCCCGTTGGGCCGGTTTTCCACGCCCGAGGATCTGGGCAACGCGGCCTGTTATCTGTGCTCGGACGAAGCGTCGATGATCACCGGCGTCGCGATGGAAGTGGATGGCGGACGCTGCATCTAAGGGGGCTTATGGACAAGGTCAATCTGGCGGAGAAGCTGGCGACATTCAGCGACCATTGGTCGCCGCGGGTGGTCGCCGATTACAACGGCAACGATGTGATGGTGGCGAAGTTTCTCGGCGCGTTTCCCTTCCACCACCACCCGGAAACCGACGACTTCTTTCTGGTTCTGTCCGGCCAGGTCGCGTTGGATATCGAAGACCGCACCCTTACCCTGGGACCCGGAGAGCTGTGCGTGGTGCCGCGCGGCGTGCGGCATCGGCCGCGCGCGGTGGAAGAGGCGACGCTGCTGCTGATCGAGCCCGCGGGCACGCCGAACACCGGTGACCCGGCGACGGCGGCGCCGAAACCGCGCATCTGATGCGCCCCGGTCCGCGCAATCTGATCACCGATGTCGCTGGCCTGCGCGTGGGCAACGCCGATGATGCGGCGCTGAAATCCGGGGTCACGGTGCTGACCGCGGACGCGCCGTTCGCCGCTGGCGTCGACATTCGCGGCGGCGCGCCCGGCACGCGCGAGACAGCACTTCTGGCGCCCGACAAGTTGGTGCGCGCGGTCGATGCGCTGGTGTTGTCGGGCGGCTCCGCCTTCGGGTTGGATGCGGCCGGCGGCGTGATGGCGGGGCTGCGCGCGGCCGGCCGCGGTTATGCCGTGGGTCCCGCCCGGGTGCCGATCGTGCCGGCGGCGATCCTGTTCGATCTGTTGAACGGGGGCGACAAGGATTGGGATACATCGCCCTATCCGGATCTTGGCCGCGCCGCTTTTGACGCGGCGGGCGCCGATTTCGAAATCGGCACCGCCGGCGCGGGAACCGGTGCCCGCACGGCGCGGTTCAAGGGCGGCTTGGGTTCTGCCTCGACCCTTTGGGAAGGGTTCACGGTCGGTGCGTTGGTGGCGGCAAACCCGGTAGGCTGTGCCGTAACCCCCGATGACCGTCGCTTTTGGGCCGGAGCCTGGGAAATGGGGGAGGAGTTCGGCGGCCTGGGCCCGGTCGCGCCGCGACCGCGCGATCTGACCGCGGCCGACACCAAGCCCGGGCAGGCCGACCCCGCCGCGAACACCACCATCGCGATCGTGGCCACCGATGCCGCGCTGGATCCTGCAGGGTGCCAGCGTTTGGCGGTGGCGGCGCAGGATGGACTGGCGCGCGCCATCGCGCCCGCGCACACCCCCTTCGACGGCGATCTGGTCTTCGCGGTGGCCGCCGGCGACCGGCCCGTGGGCCCGCTGGATCTGATGATGCTGGGTCATGTCGCCGCCTGCACGCTGGCGCGGGCGGTGGCACGGGGCATCTATCTGGCGCACCCCGCGCCGGGCGACGTCGTGCCGTGCTATGCCGACGGTTAGCCGCCGGTGTTCGCCTGCGGCGTCATCAGCCCCATAACGGCGCCGGTCGGATCCGCCAGGATCGCGATCCGACCAACCCCCGGGACATCCCAGGGCGCGCGCTGCACCCGACCGCCGGCGGCGGCGGTTTCGGCTACGGCGGCATCAACGTCATCGACCGCGATATAGGTGAACCAATGCGGCGGCACCTGGGCCAGATGCTCCATCGGGCGCATGTCCATTACGCCTGCCGCGGGCATGCCGTCCGGCGTGCTGGCAATGTGATAGGTCTGCCCATCCTCCATCTCCATCGCCTCGAACGCCCAGCCGCACACCTTTGTGTGATAAGCCGTCGCAGCCTCTGGATCGCGGGTCATAAGTTCCGACCACCTGATTCGACCATGGTTCTCGCTCATCTTGTCCCCTCCACACGCTTTGTGCTTTCACGTTAGCACGGCGTCCGTCGCGCCGCCAAAACGCTCCGGAGCTTGCCGATGCCCGTCACCGCCTGCGTATTCGATGCCTATGGCACCCTGTTCGATGTGGCCGCCGCGGCCCGCCGCGCTGCGGCTGAGCCCGGTCACGCGGCGCTGGCGCAGGTCTGGGCGCCGCTGGCAGAGACCTGGCGGCTGAAGCAGTTGCAGTATTCCTGGCTGCGCGCGGTCACCGGCGCCCACACGGATTTCTGGACGGTCACCGGCGAGGGGCTGGATTTCGCGTTGGAGGCACATGGGCTTGACGGTGACGCGGCGCTGCGGGAGCGGTTGCTGGCGCTTTATTGGGAACTCGACGCCTATCCCGAGGTGCCCGAGATGCTGCTTGCGCTGCGGCGGGCCGGGCACAAGACTGCGATCCTCTCGAACGGCGCGCCGGAAATGCTGAAAGGCGCCATCGAAAGCGCCGGCATCGGCGAGTTGCTGGATGCGGTGCTGAGTGTCGAGGATGTCGGCGTCTTCAAGCCCGACGCGCGGGTCTATCGGATGGTGGAGGCGTCGCTGGACGTGCCCCCGGCCCAAGTTCTGTTCGGATCCTCCAACGGTTGGGACGCGGCCGCGGCCACCGGTTTCGGCTTTCGCACCGTCTGGGTCAACCGCGCCAGCGACCCGGTCGACCGGCTGCCCTGGCGGCCGGCGTACATCCTGCCGGATCTGACCGGCATTCCCACCATCGCCGGAGAGGAGATCTGATGCCGCGTTTTCAAACCTCTGACGGGCTGTCGCTGGACTATGAGGACAGCGGCGCGGGTCGCCCGCTTTTGTGCCTGCCGGGCCTGACCCGGAACGCGCGGGATTTCGACGATCTGCGCGCCGTGCTGCCGGCGGGCTGGCGGATGATCGTGCTGACCGCGCGCGGGCGCGGGGCGTCCGACTGGGCCGCGGACCCGGCGCAATACGCGGTGCCGATCGAGGCGCACGATGCGGTGGAATTGCTGGATCATCTGGGCCTGCAGCGCGCCACCATGGTCGGCACGTCGCGCGGCGGGATCCTGGCGATGTTCATTGCCGCGACGGCGCGCGACCGGCTGAACGGCGTGCTGCTCAACGATGTCGGGCCAGAGCTTGCGGCGACCGGGCTTGACCGGATCTCTGACTATCTGGGCCGCCGGCCTGCCGGTCAGACCTATGACGAGGTGGCCCAGGCGCTGAAACTGACCATGGGCGCGGAGTTTCCGGACGTGACGGAGGCGCGTTGGCGCGTGCTGGCAGAACGCTGGTTCGTAGAGGACGACCAGGGCGTCGGCCTGCGCTACGACCCGCGTCTGGCCGACGCGGTGAAGCTCAGCACCGAGGCCGGCCCGCCCCCCGATATGTGGCCACTTTTCGTGGCGTTCGGCGACATGCCCGTGGCGGTGTTGCGCGGCGAGAACTCCGATCTGCTGACGGCCGAAAGCGTTGCCCGCATGGCCGAGCGGCACCCGGGACTGATTGCACGCACCGTGCCCGATCGCGGTCATGTGCCGTTCCTGGACGAACCCGAAAGCCTGGCGGCGCTGGAGGCGTTGCTGGCGGCGGTGCCCGAATGACCGATATCGCCCGCATCCGCGCGGCGGCGCGCCGGGTCACGCCCGCGGTGCGCCGGACACCGCTGTTGCGCGCCGAAGCGTTGGACCGGATCGCGGGCCGCCGGGTCTGGGTCAAGGCCGAGTGCCTGCAGATCACCGGCTCGTTCAAACTGCGCGGCGCCTGGTCGGCGGTCAGCGCGCTCGACCCGGTGGCGCGGGCGCGGGGGGTTTTGGCGTTCTCATCGGGCAACCATGCGCAGGGTGTCGCTTATGCCGCCCGGGCCCATCGCGCACCGGCGGTGATCGTCATGCCCCGGGACGCGCCGGCGCCCAAAATCGCCAATACCCGGGCGTTGGGGGCAGAGGTCGTGCTGTACGACCGCGCCGGCGGACAGGATCGGGAGGCGCTTGGCGCTGCACTGGCCGCCGAACGCGGGTCGACACTGATTGCTCCCTACGACCATCCGGATGTCATTGCCGGGCAGGGAACGTGTGGGTTGGAACTCGCGGCCCAGGCGCAGGCCGCTGGCATTGCCCGGGGCGAGGTGCTGGTCTGCTGCGGAGGCGGTGGCCTGTCCGCGGGGATTGCGCTGGCGCTGGCGGCGGAGGCGCCGGGGCTGACGGCGCGCACCTGCGAGCCGGAAGGCTTCGACGACGTCGCGCGCAGTCTGGCCAGTGGTGCGCGTCAGACGAATGCGGCCCGCGACGGCTCGATTTGTGATGCAATCCTGACGCCGTCGCCGGGGCGACTGACCTTTCCGATTCTGCAGGCGCATTCCGGCCCTGGGCTTGTGGTCAGCGACGACGATTGCCTGCGCGCGATGGCGCTGGCGTTCGAGCATCTGAAGATCGTGCTGGAGCCTGGCGGGGCGGCGGGCCTGGCCGCGGCACTGTTCGCGGGCGACCGGGTGTCGGGCGGGGATGTGATCGCGGTTGCGACCGGGGGCAATGTCACCGGCCAGATGTTCGCCCGTGCTTTGACCATGCCCGAAAACGTAAGCGCCCCGGGACATGAGGTCCCGGGGCTGGCCAGCGCGCGCCTGTGAAACGCGCCGGCGGTAACGGCTGAGTGGGGTCGTCAGCCGTTATTTGAAGAACACGGTGGAGCCGAAGCCTTTGCCGACGACGAAGCCCTTGCCGAAGCCTTTGCCGACTACGGCGCCTTTGCCGAAGCCCTTGCCGACGACGAAGCCCTTGCCGAAGCTTTTCTTGGCGAACTTCTTTTTCTTGAAGAAGGACTTGGCTTCGATGACATCGACATTGTCCTGGACGCTGGCGATGGCGGGCTCGGCGAAATCGATCTGATAGATGGCGGCGCTCACCGGTGCAGCGGTGGCCGCGGCGGCGGTGGCGATCAGGGCGAGGGCGGCGATTGTGGTGCGGGTCATGATGGTGTCCTTTCGGGCGCTGGTTTCGCGCTTGGCGCTGTTCGTTTCGATGATGAACATGTCGCGTCGGCAGGCCCGAAATTCAAATCACAAGCGGACACAGGATCCGGAGCTTGTGTAATAGAAAACAATATTATTCAAAATGAACATTGTTCGTAACATTAATAAAAGAAAATTACGTATAATGTTGGAATTATATTTTTAGAAAAGCATGACGCGCACGTAAGAGAAGCTGTTGCGATGTGATACGCCTGTGCACGTCGGCCAAAAAACAAAAAAGCCCCGGGTGGCTTTCCACCCGGGGCAGTTAAGCCGGCTGGAATGCGCCCAGCCCAGCCAGCAATCTCGTTTTTGTCAGCGGAACCGCTGCACGCCGCCACCGATGAAGCGCCGCGACGTGCCGAAAGAGTTGAAGCCGCGATTGAAGCCGACGCCTCGGTTCACCCCAAACCCGCGATTGACCGCGAAGCTGCGTCGGCTGCGGAAACCGCCGCGAAAGCCGAAGCCTCGGCGCGCTCCAAAACCGCGGCGAAATCCGAAGCCGCCGCGTCGAAAGCCGCCGCGGCGAAATCCCGCGCGTCCGCGGAACCGAACCTCGGTGATCTGGGCGTCGCCGGCCGTTGCGACCGCCGGCGCTGCGGTGAAGGCCGCGGGCGCTGCTGCGGTGAACACTGCCGGCGCGGCGGTAAAGCTTGGCGCGGCGCTGGCCGCGGAAGGGCCGGCCACGGCGGTGGCGATGAGGGCGAGGGCGAAGGCGCTGGTTCTAAACATCTCAAGCGCTCCTTTATGTTGGCGCCATTTGCAGGGCGGCGGAAGCTGCTGAACGTCGTTCTGACGTTGAAGGAGATATCGGAAGCGCCCGCGCCCGCTTCAACGCACGCCAAGGGCACGCCGCGCCACGCCTGCGTGAGAGTTTTGAAATATGGCGCCGGGCGGGGGTGTCAGATCAGCAATCTGTCCCGTACACGAGCCCAGCGGACTTTATATGTCCGCCGGTCACCGAACCGGTGTGCCGACATCGGCGCGGATGCGGGCATTGGCCCCGTCATAGGGGCAATCCTCGGTCACCCGGGCGGGCCACAGCCGGCCCTGCATCCGCACGTGAAGGGCGGTGCCCGGCGCGGCATGGTCCGGCGACACGTAACCCATGCCGATAGACTGGCCAAACGCCACGGAATATCCGCCAGAGGTCAGCCGGCCGACTTTCGCGTCGCCCGCGTAAAGCGCCTCGCGCCCCCAGGGGTCGGCATCCGCGGGGCCGTCGATCAGCAGCGTGACACAGCGGCTGCGGATGCCGGTCTCTACCATCGCCGCCTTGCCGCGAAAGTCCTTTTCCAGATCGATGAACCGGTCCAGCCCGGCCTCCTGCGGGGTCGCGTCGCGGCCCAATTCGGTGCCGAAGGCGCGATAGGATTTCTCCTGCCGCAGCCAGTTCTGCGCCCGCGCGCCCACCGGCGTCAGGCCGTGTGCGGCGCCGGCCTCCATCAGGCGGTCCCATAGATAGGTCTGCATCTCCATGGGGTGGTGCAGTTCCCAGCCCAACTCCCCAGTATAGGCGACGCGGATTGCGCGGACCGGGCACATCTTCAACTCGACCTCGCGCGCGCTCAGCCAGGGGAACCGCTTGTTCGATAGCGCGGTGTCCGGATCGGCGTCGGTGATCAGGCTCTGCAGCACGTCGCGCGCCTTGGGCCCGGCCAGCGCAAAGGCGCCCCACTGCGTGGTCACGTCCTCTTCGTTGATGCGCCCAAATCGGTCCTCCGCATCCCAGATCGCGCGGTAGAGGTAATCCTGGTCATAGGCATGCCAGGCCCCGGCGCTGACCAGGTAATAGTCGTTCTCTGCCAGCCGGACGATGGTGTATTCCGTATGCGTCGTGCCGGCATCGGTCAGCGCATAGGTCAGGTTGATGCGGCCGACCCGGGGCAGCCTGTTGCAGGTGAACCAGTCCAGAAAGGCGGTCGCGCCCGGACCGGTCAATCGGTGCTTGGCAAAGGCAGACGCATCGATCAGCCCCACGCCCTCGCGCACGGCGCGCGCCTCCGCCTCCGCGTAAGCCCACCAACCGCCGCGCCGGAAGGACCGGGCCGCGCGGTCGAAATGGTCTGGTGCATCCTTGGGCCCGTAGTAGTTCGGTCGCTCCCAGCCGTTCACCTGACCGAATTGCGCGCCCAGGGCCTTTTGCCGGTCATAGGCGGGCGCGGTGCGCAAGGGTCGGCAGGCCTCCCGCTCCTCATCCGGGTGGTGGAGGACATAGACGTGGGAATAGCATTCCTCATTCTTGCGCGCGGCGTATTCGGTTGTCATCCACGGCCCGTAGCGCTTGGGGTCCAGCGCCGCCATGTCGATCTCTGCCTCGCCCTCGACCATCATCTGTGCCAGGTAGTGCCCGGTGCCCCCAGCGGCGGTGATGCCAAAGGAAAACCCCTCGGCCAGCCACATGTTCTGCAGCCCCGGCGCACGGCCGACCAGCGGATTGCCGTCGGGCGTGTAACAGATCGGGCCGTTGAAATCGTCCTTCAGCCCGGCGGTTTCAGAGGATGGAATGCGGTGGATCATCGACAGGTATTCGGCCTCGATCCGCTCCAGATCAAGTGGGAACAAATCGGCGCGGAAACTGTCGGGTACGCTGTATTGGAAGCGGGCAGGGGCGCCATCTTCATATGGGCCCAAGATCCAGCCGCCACGTTCCTCGCGCACATACCATTTCGCATCGGCGTCGCGCAGGACGGGATGTTCGGGATTGTCGCGGCGCCAGGCGACCAGCGCCGGGTCGGGTTCGGTGACGATATACTGGTGTTCCACCGAGATCGCGGGGATCTTTATGCCCAACAGCGCCGCGGTGCGCTGGGCATGGTTGCCGGTGGCGGTCACGACATGCTCGGCCTCGATCTCGAAGGTCTCCTCGGCCGGCACCAGATTGCCGCCGCGGTCGACCATTGCTGTGCCGCGCACCAGCCAGCTTTCACCGGTCCACTCATAGGCATCGACCTGGCGTTTGCGCAGGATCCGCGCGCCGTGCTGGCGCGCGCCCTTGGCCATGGCCTGGGTCACGTCCGCCGGGTTGATATAGCCGTCGGTCGGGTGGAGCAGTGCGCCTTTCAGATCGTCGGTCCGGACCAGCGGATAGCGGCGCTTGATCTCGTCCGGCTCCAGCCATTCATAGGGGATGCCCACGGTTTCGGCGGTGGAGGCGTAAAGCTGGAACTCGTCCACCCGGTCCTGGCTTTGCGCCATGCGCAGATTGCCGACAACGCTGAAACCGGGGTTGAGCGCCGTCTCCGCCTCAAGCGTCTTGTAGAACTTCACCGAATAGTCGTGGATGTGGCTGGTGGCGTAACCCATGTTGAACAGCGGCAGCAGCCCCGCCGCGTGCCAGGTCGAGCCAGAGGTCAGTTCGTCGCGTTCCAGCAGTACCACGTCGCGCCAGCCCGCGCGTGCCAGGTGATACGCGACAGCGGCGCCCACCGCGCCGCCGCCGACCACAACCGCCTTGACCCGTTCCGCCATGAAGCCTCCCCACGTCCTGCGGAGTTCAGCATGGCGGATCGGGCGCGGTGCGGACACGCCTCACCGACGAACCGGGTTAGGAAAACGACCTCAGAGCCGGATGCCGAGCGCGTCCAGATTGGTGCGGGACAGAAAGTCCTCGGCCACCCGGTGCGAAGCCCGGCCGCGCAGATAGATCGTGACACCGTTGGCGAACTGGGCCTTGAGATCCAGCACGCCCTTTTTTCCGCCCGAGACGTCGGAGAATTTCACATCGTCCAGCACCACCACGGGCAAACCGGGGATCGTCTGGTTGAACGGCGGCGCAGGGGGTGGGGCGTCGGGCTCTGCAGTGACATCGGTCAGCTTCGCGGGGCTGGTCTGCGCCGGGTCGGAGACTGTGGTCATCACCACCGGCGCGGGTTCAGGCGCGATCGGCGGGGCGGATTCGATCAAGATCATCAACCGCGTGCGCCCGCTGCGATAGATCGCGGCGGTCCGGTCAAGGATCGCATCCTCATCGGCCATGCTTGTGGTGCCGCTGCCCAGCAGCCGGTCCATCGTGCGCATCGCCTGTTCGGCGGTTCCGGCGGACAGATAGTCCGTCCGCTGCCAGGAATTATAGGCCAGCGGGAAGTGGCGGATGTCGATCTTGGCCACGCCCTTGGGCGCGCCGCTGCCCCCGGCCGACCCGATAAGACCTGCCAGAAACGACATGATCCCATCGCCGCCCGCCGGCGCCGCGGCGGCAGCGCCACCGGCCGAAGCGGGGGCGGGGGCGGGGTTTTCCGCCGATGTCGGTGTGACCGCGGCCAGATCGCCGCCCTTGATCTGTTCCAGCCGCGCCAGCACGCCGCCCAGGATTTCCTGACGGTCCTCGGCCGGCATCAGATAGATGCCACCGGCGACTGCCGCGCCAAGCGCCAGCATGTTCAAAAAGAACCGCCCGCCGCCGCCGCGCCTTTTCTTCGGCGGCTCGGGCTCGACCTGATATTTGAATTGACGTTTCGGGACCGTCATCGGACCGCCTCTCCACCCCTATAGTTCACCCACAAATCTCACCTATTCGTTAACGTGCATAAGGATGCGGCGATTTCGGGGCCGATCTGTGGCGGTGGGCGCGGCGCCTTGCCACGCTTGCCCGCGCATGGCCATACTCGTCGCCGTCCAACCAAGGGGAGAGCGAGACATGATCAATGCCATCACGCGCCTGGCCGCCGCGGCCATCGCGCTGGTCGCGGGTGCTGCCACGGCCGCGGACCTGCCTGATCTGGGCGGGCGCGAGGTCGTCATCGTCACCGAAAACGCCTATCCGCCGCTGCAGTTCATCGAACCCGGCACCGGCGATGCGATCGGCTGGGAATACGATGCGATCGCGGATCTGGCCGCGCGGCTGAACTTCACGCCGGTCATCGAAAACACCAGTTGGGACGCGATGATCGCCGCCGTCAGCGCCGGCCAGTACGACATGGGCATGACCGGCATCACCATTCGCGAGGATCGCGCGGAGCAGGTCGACTTCTCTGACCCTTACATGCGCTCGGAGATGTTCATGCTGGTGCGCGCGGAAGAGGACCGTTTCACCGATGCCGCGGGCTTTGCCGGCGACGCGGAACTGTTGATGGGCGCCCAACCTGGCACGACGCCGTTTTACGTGGGCGTCTATGACGTGCTGGACGGCGATGAGGCGAACCCGCGCATCAAACTCTTCGAGACTTTCGGCGCCCAGGTGCAGGCGCTGCGCACCGGCGACATCGATATGGTGTTGACCGACGGCACAGCCGGCGAGGGCTACGTCCGTGCCAATCCGGACGCGCTGAAACTGGTCGGAGAGGCACTGGGGACGGAGGATTTCGGCTTCATCTTTCCCAAGGGCTCCGATCTGGTGGCGCCGTTCAATGCGGGAATCGCGGCAATGCGCGCGGACGGGTCGTTGGACGCGCTGAACAAGAAGTGGTTCCTGGACTACAGCTTCGGCGGATGATGCTTTTGCCGGGGGGCGGGGCCCGATGACCCCGCCCAGCGCCGAACGCCGAGAGTTTCCGTATTGGCTGCTGCTGGTCGCCGGAACAGGGCTTTATCTGGGTTGGCGGGTCGCGCAGGACGATCTGTACAGTGAAATCTTCGCCGCCGTCTCCCGCGGGGTCGGGGTGACGCTGTTCGTCACCGGCGTGGGCTTCGCGTCGGCCTGCGCCATCGGGCTGGTGCTGGCGGTCGCGTCGCTGTCGCGCTTCGTGCTGCTGCGCCAGGCGGCGCGGCTTTACATCGAGGTGATCCGCGGCATCCCGATCCTGGTGCTGCTGCTCTACATCGCGTTCGTCTTCGCACCCGCGTTGGTCGCGATGGCCAATGCGGTGCTGGAGCCATTGGGGCTGGAGCCGCTGCGCACGCGCGACATCTCTTTCCTGTGGCGCGCCATCATCGCACTGACCATCGGCTATTCCGCCTTCATTGCCGAGGTGTTTCGCGCCGGCATCCAATCCGTCGACCGCGGCCAGATCGAGGCGGCGGAGGCGCTGGGCCTGAACGGCTGGCAACGGTTTCGCTTGGTGGTTCTGCCGCAGGCCATTCGCACCATCCTGCCGCCGCTGGGCAACGACTTCATTGCAATGGTGAAGGATTCGAGCCTGGTGTCGATCCTGGGCGTCACCGACATCACCCAACTGGGCAAGCTCTACGCCGCCGGATCCTTCCGCTATTTCGAGACTTACAACATCGTCGCCTATATCTACCTGGCACTCACCATAACCCTGTCGCTGTGCCTGCGCCGGCTGGAACGTGCGCTGCGGCAACGCCAAAGCTGAAGGGCCGCCATGACCGATACCAATCCGCTTCTGTCCGCCTGGCAGGGTCCGTTCGCCCTGCCGCCGTTCGATCGTATCGGCGATGCCGATTTCGCGCCGGCCTTCGACGCCGCGCTGGAACGGGCCCAAGCTGCCATAGACGCCATCGCGGGGGCAGAGGCGGCACCGGATTTCGCCAATACCATCGAGGCGTTGGAACGCGCCGATGCGGATCTGGAACGGGTCGCGGCGGTATTCTTCAACAAAGCCGGGACGGACGCCAACGACACGATCAAAGCGCTGCAGCGAGATCTGTCGCCCCGGCTGGCGGCGTTCTACAGCCGGCTGACGCTCAATCAGCCGCTTTATGCGCGCATCGCCGATCTTTGGGCGCGGCGCGACACGCTGGGGCTGACGGAAGAACAGGCCCGCGTCCTGATGCTGACCCGGCGTGCGTTCGTGCGGGCGGGTGCCGAACTGTCAGCGCCCGACCGCGCCCGGCTGGCAGAGATCGCCGAGCGGCTGGCCGCGCTGGGCACCGATTTCGCGCAGCGCGTGCAGAAAGATGAGGAAGACTGGGTGCTGCCTCTAGCGGCCGAGGATCTGGACGGGCTGCCCGATGACGTGATCTCCGCCGCCGCCGGGGCGGCCGCCGAGCGGGGGCTGGACGGCCACGCCGTCACCTTGTCGCGCAGCTTGATCGTGCCGTTCTTGCAAAGCGCGACGCGCCGCGACCTGCGCCGCCAGGCGTTCGAGGCCTGGACAGGGCGCGGCGCGACGCGGGCGGAGACCGCGACCGCGGACATCCTGACCGAAACGCTGCAATTGCGCGCCGAACGCGCCGCGTTGCTGGGCCATGACGACTTTGCCAGTTTCACGCTGGAAACGGAGATGGCGAAGACCCCCGGCGCTGTGCGCGATCTGCTGATGCGGGTCTGGGCGCCGGCCAAGGCCGCCGCGGACCGCGACGCGGAAACCCTGGCCGGGCTGATGCATGGCGACGGGATCAACGGCGATCTGATGCCGTGGGATTGGCGCTACTACGCGGCCCGACTGCAACGCCAACTGCACGATTTGGACGAGGCGCAGATCAAGCCCTATCTGCAACTCGACAAGTTGATCGAGGCGGCTTTCGCCTGCGCCACACGCCTGTTCGGGCTTTCGTTCCGACCGCTGGACGGCCCGGTGCCGCATCCGGACGCGCGCATGTGGGAGGTGCGCCAAGGCGACCGGCACATGGGCGTTTTCATCGGCGACTACTTCAACCGCGGCGGCAAACGGTCGGGCGCGTGGTGTTCGGGGTTTCGGTCGCAGTCGAAGCTGGATGGCGAGGTGCGCCCGATCGTCATCAACGTCTGCAACTTCGCCAAACCCGCAGCCGGGCAGCCGGCGCTGCTGACCTATGACGATGCGCGTACGCTGTTCCACGAGTTCGGTCACGCCTTGCACGGGTTGCTGTCGGACGTGACGTATGCCTCGATTTCCGGCACGTCCGTACCGCGTGATTTCGTCGAACTGCCCAGCCAGCTTTACGAACACTGGCTGAGCACGCCGGAGATTCTGTCGGAGTTTGCCGTCCACGCCCAGGCAGGTAAGGTCATGCCGGCCGATCTGCGCGACCGGCTGATCGCGGCGGAAACCTTCGATCAGGGTTTTGCGACGGTGGAGTACGTGGCCTCTGCCCTGGTGGATCTGGAGTTCCACACCGGTGCGCCGCCAGCCGACCCGCTGGCGCGTCAGGCGGAAGTGCTGGCCCAGATCGGCATGCCCCAGGCCATCGTCATGCGCCACGCCGCGCCGCACTTCCAGCACGTCTTTGCCGGCGGCGGTTACGCGGCGCGCTACTATTCCTATATGTGGTCAGAGGTCATGGACGCGGACGCCTTTGCCGCGTTCGAAGAGGCCGGCGATGTCTTCGACAGCGACACCGCGGCCGCGCTTCGCACGCATGTCTATGCCGCCGGCGGGTCGCGCGATCCGGCCGAGCTTTACAAATCGTTCCGCGGCAGTTTGCCAGGTGTGGAGGCGCTGTTGAAGCAACGCGGGCTAGTCGCCTAAAATGCAGTCGTGCTGTGCGAATGATCACCAACAATTCGCATAATATTTCAAAATCCTATATTGTGTGAACAACGCGCGCCCGAATCCGGGTTGTCGTCATACTTGCCGGGGAATATGTTTTCGTTAGTTGGGGTATAGGCGCCGGCGCCTGTGAAAAAGAAAACGACAAGACTTTCGGCAGCCGCGACCGAGATCTAGGAAAGAACAGATCATGTCGGACGAAAATACCGTCGATAAGGGAGAGCTTCTGGCGTTGAGCGCCGATGTGGTTTCCTCTTATGTCGGCAATAATACAGTTCAACCGCAGCAAGTAACGGATATGCTGCGCTCGGTTTACGATACGATGACCCAGTTATCGGAACCCAGTGCGGACGAGCCCGAGCAGCTGGTGCCTGCCGTGCCGATCAAGAAGTCGGTAACGAACGATTACATCATATGCCTTGAGGACGGCAAAGAGTTGAAGATGCTCAAACGGCACCTTTGGGCCGCCTATGGCATGACCCCGGAAGAGTACCGCGAAAAATGGGGTTTGAAGCCCGATTATCCGATGGTCGCGCCGAGCTATTCGATGAAACGCAAGGATCTGGCCAAGAAGAACGGTCTGGGGCGCAAGCCGAAATCCTGACCGCATTGCGGGGACACCCCGGCGCGGATAAGAAGGGCGGTGCCGGGCACCGCCCGTTTTCGTTGGATCAATGCCCCATGACCGCGCCGAAGAAGCTGTTTATCAAAACCTATGGCTGTCAGATGAACGTCTATGACAGCGAACGGATGATCGGCGCGCTGGCCGCGGCGGGTTATCAGCCCACCGACCGGGCCGAAGACGCGGACATGATCCTGCTGAACACTTGCCATATCCGTGAAAAGGCGGCCGAGAAGGTCTATTCCGAACTTGGCCGGCTGAAGCCGCTGAAGGCGGAAAACCCGGACCTGAAGATCGGCGTGGCCGGCTGCGTGGCCCAGGCCGAAGGGGCGGAGATCGTCCGCCGCCAGCCTTTGGTGGATCTGGTCGTCGGCCCGCAAGCCTATCACCGCCTGCCGGCGATGGAGGCGGAATTGCGCAAGGGCGGCCGCGCGCTGGACACCGATTTTCCCGAAGAGGACAAGTTCGACCACTTGCCCGCACCGCGCGGCCCGCTGGCCCGCCGCGCGCCGACCGCGTTTCTGACCGTGCAGGAGGGGTGCGACAAGTTCTGCGCCTTTTGCGTCGTGCCCTACACCCGCGGGGCCGAGGTCTCGCGCCCCGTCGAGCGCATCGTGCAGGAGGCGCAGGCGCTGGTGGAACGCGGCGTGGTCGAGGTGACGCTGTTGGGGCAGAACGTCAACGGCTATCACGGCGCAGGCCCGGACGGTCCCTGGAGCCTGGCGCGGCTGGTGCGCCGGCTGGCCGAGATCGACGGGCTGGCGCGGATCCGGTTCACCACCAGCCATCCCAACGACATGACCGACGATCTCATCGAAGCCTTCGGGGAGGTCGACAAACTGATGCCTTATCTGCACCTGCCGGTGCAGTCGGGGGCGGACCGGGTGCTGGCGGCGATGAACCGCAAACACACCGCCGAGGACTATCTTCGCGTGCTGGAGCGCGTCCGCGCCGCGCGGCCCGATATCGCGCTGTCGGGGGACTTCATCGTCGGCTTCCCCGGAGAGACCGAGGCAGACTTCCAAGCAACGCTGGATCTGTGCGAGACCGTGCGCTACGCGCAGGCCTATTCTTTCAAGTACTCCTCGCGCCCCGGCACCCCGGCAGCGGGCCGGGCGGAGGTTGACGAGGCCGCAAAATCCGACCGGCTGCAGCGTCTGCAGACCCTGCTGAGCCAACACCAGGCCGCGTTTCAGACGGCGATGGTGGGCCGGGTTCTGCCGGTGCTGCTGGAAAAGCCCGGGCGCATGCCGGGGCAAATGGTCGGGCGGTCGCCCTACTTGCAGGCGGTGCATCTGCAGGCGGATCCGGGCCAGGCGGGCGCCATCGTGCGGGCGCGGATCCTGCGGGCAGAGAAAAACTCTCTGGCCGGCGAACCGGTGGCGCTGGCCGCCGAATGAATGCGGCCGTGGCGCGCGACTGCATCCTGCTGGGCGCGCCGGTGCAGGCCGGCACCAGCCGGGGTGGGTGCCTGATGGGCCCCGACGCGCTGCGCACCGCGGGGTTGGAGAGGGCCTTGCGCGATCTGGGCCACAATGTGCGCGATCTGGGCAATCTGGCACTGCCGCAGGCACCCGATATCGCCCATGACAACCCGGCTTTGCGAAATCTGGGCCTGACCTCTGCATGGCTGGCCGCGTTGCAGCGGGCGGCGGGCGGTCTGGATGAGGGCGTGATGCCGGTGTTTCTGGGCGGCGATCATAGTCTGGCCGGAGGAACCGTCCCGGCGATGGCAAAGCGGGCGGCACGGGCGGGGCGGCCGCTTTTCGTGCTTTGGCTCGATGCGCATCCCGATCTGAACACGCTCGACAGCACCACATCGGGCAATCTGCACGGCACGCCGGTCGCCTATTTCACCGGCCAGCCGGGGTTCGAGGCGTATCCGCCGCTGCCCGCGTCGGTGGCGCCAGACAATGTCTGCATGCTGGGCATCCGCTCGGTCGACCCGGCGGAGAACGCGCTGATCGCGGCGGCGGGGGTGGAGGTGCACGATATGCGCGCGATCGACGAACACGGGATCGCCGCGCCCTTGCGCCGTTTCCTGCAACGGGTCGCCGCCGCCAAAGGCGCGCTGCATGTCAGCTTGGACGTGGATTTCCTGGATCCCGAAATCGCGCCCGCGGTCGGAACCACCGTGCCCGGCGGCGCGACCTTTCGCGAGGCGCATCTGGTCATGGAGATGCTGTGCGACAGTGGCCTGGTCAGTTCGCTGGATCTGGTCGAGTTGAACCCGTTTCTGGACGAACGCGGCCGCACCGCCCGGCTGATGGTGGACCTGACCGCCAGCCTTATGGGCCGCAAAGTGCTGGATCGCCCCACGCGGAGTTACTGAGATGGCCGCCCCAAGCCCGTCGAAACTCGCCATGGTGCCATTCGTCAGCGTCGCCGACATGATGAAGATCGTGAACACGATCGGCGCAGCACAGATGATGGAGGACATCGCCGGCTATATCGAAGCCGATTTCCGACGCTGGGAGAGCTTCGACAAGACCCCGCGCGTGGCGGCGCATTCGGCCGAGGGCGTGATCGAGTTGATGCCCACCAGCGATGGCGAAACCTATGGTTTCAAATACGTCAACGGCCACCCCAAGAACACGGCCGAGGGGTTGCAGACGGTCACCGCCTTCGGCGTGCTGGCGCGGGTCGATACCGGCTATCCGGTGTTGCTGTCGGAGATGACGGTGCTGACGGCGCTGCGCACCGCCGCGACCTCTGCCCTGGCGGCGAAATACCTGGCACCGCCGTCCGCGCGGACCATGGCGATGATCGGCAATGGTGCGCAATGCGAATTCCAGGCGCTGGCGTTCCAGCGGGTACTGGGGATCGAGACGCTGCGGCTTTACGATATCGACCGGGCCGCGACCGACAAGGCGATGACCAATCTGGCCGGGCGCGGGCTGGACCTGATCGCATGCGACACCGCCGAGGATGCGGTGACCGGGGCAGAGATCGTCACCACCTGCACCGCCGACAAGCAGTTCGCCACCATTCTGACCGACAACATGATCGGCGCCGGTCAGCACATCAACGCCATAGGCGGCGACTGCCCCGGCAAGACCGAGTTGCATCGCGACATCCTGATGCGATCCGATATCTTCGTGGAGTATCCGCCGCAGACCAGGATAGAGGGAGAGATCCAGCAACTGGAGCCCGAACATCCCGTCACCGAGTTGTGGCGGGTGATTGCGGGCCAGGTGCCCGGCCGCGCGACGCCGGGACAGATCACCTTGTTCGACAGTGTCGGATTTGCCACCGAGGATTTTTCAGCGCTGCGCTATGTCCATGACCGGCTTGAGGAAACCGGGCACTACGTTATGCTCGATTTGCTCGCCGACCCCGACGATCCGCGCGATCTGTTCGGCATGGTCCAGCGGGCGAAGGGACAGACAAAAGGCCCCGCGTGACCGTCGACACCCTCGCGCCCGTGATCGAGATCCGGGATCTTCACAAGTCCTACGGTGATCTTGAGGTGCTGAAGGGGGTCGACCTGACCGCCCGGCGCGGCCAGGTGGTGTCACTCATCGGTTCCTCTGGCTCGGGCAAGTCGACGCTGTTGCGCTGCGCCAATCTGCTGGAGCCCTGCCAGACCGGGGAGATCCTGTTCGAGGGCGAGGCGGTGCGCTGGGCCGGGCGCGGGATGCACCGGCATCCGGCCGACAAGCGGCAGATGATCCGCATCCGCACCAACCTGTCCATGGTGTTCCAGCAGTTCAATCTGTGGGCGCATATGACGGTGCTGCAAAACGTGATGGAGGCGCCGCTGACCGTCTTGCGCCAGGACCGCCCGGCGGTGGAGGCGCGGGCGCGCGATCTGCTGGCCAAGGTGGGCATTGGCGACAAGGCGGATGTGTTCCCGGCACAGATGTCGGGCGGCCAACAGCAGCGCGCGGCGATTGCACGGGCGCTGGCGATGGAGCCGCGCGCGTTGTTATTCGACGAGCCGACCTCCGCGCTCGACCCAGAACTGGAACAAGAGGTAGTCAAGGTCATCAAGGCCCTGGCGACGGAGGGCCGCACGATGTTGCTGGTCACCCATGACATGCGCTTGGCACGTGACATTTCCGATCAGGTGGTGTTTCTGCACCAGGGCAAGATCGCGGAGCAGGGGCCGCCGGGCACGCTTTTTGCCAACCCGCGGACCGATCGGCTGCGGACTTTCCTCAGCGCCACCGCTGCGTGATCGACCAACAGGGAGAGTGAAGATGAAAAGGTTTGTTCTGACAGCCGCCATTGTGGCGCTGGGCGCGGGGATGGCCCTGGCGCAGACGGTGCGCATGGGGACGGAGGGGGCCTACCCTCCGTACAACTTCATCAACGACAATGGCCAGGTCGACGGCTTTGAACGCGAATTGGGCGACGAGTTGTGCGCCCGTGCCGAATTGACCTGCGAATGGGTGACGAATGAGTGGGATTCGATCATCCCCAACCTGGTGTCGGGCAATTACGACGCCATCATCGCCGGCATGTCGATCACCGAGGAACGCGACGAGGTGATCGACTTCACCGATCCCTACACCCGTCCCGACCCGTCCGCCTATGCCGCGCTGTCGGCGGATGTGGATCTGGAAGGCGGCGTGATCGCGGCGCAGACGGGTACGATCCAGGCCGCGCATGTGGCGGCCTCGGGCGCGACCTTGGTCGAGTTCGCTACGCCCGACGAAACCGTCGCTGCGGTGCGCAACGGAGAGGCCGACGCGGTGTTGGCCGACAAGGGCTTTCTGGCACCCATCGTGGGGGAATCGAACGATCTGGTCTTTGCCGGTGGCGATATCCTGCTGGGCTTTGGCATTGGGATCGGGTTGCGCGAAAGCGACGGCGAACTGAAGGGCAAGTTCAACGCGGCCATCGATTCGATGAAAGCCGACGGCACGTTGAACGAACTGATCGTGAAATGGCTGCCGGATTCGACGCCGTTCTAAGCGCAGGGGGTGCGCCGGGTCTGATGCGCGCCCGCGGTCGCAACCGCCGGGCCGCGCTTGATCGGCGCCCCCCCCGCCCAGCCGCTCAAGCGCGGCCCGGCCGCTGATGTTCGGCTTTTGCACCGACCCGACCGCGCTTGGCGATGTGCCGTGGCTTGCCTGCTACCTGACCTCGGGCAAGCACATGGCGTTCTACGCCTCTTTCGGCACCGTGCTCGTCCTGTTGGCGATTACCGCGCCGGTGTCGTTGATCTTTGGCTTCGGCGGTGCGGTCGCCGCGCGCAGTCGCGCGTTTCCGCTGCGCTGGTTCGGCAAGATCTATATCGCCATGGTCCGCGGCGTGCCGGACGTGGTCTTTTTCCTGTTCTTCATCATCGCGCTCGACCAAGGGCTGGAGTGGCTGAACCACCAGGTGCGCTGCCCCGACTGGACCGAGCCGATCCGTGACGGTCAGGAATTTCGGGTCTGCCCGGAGGCCAAGATCCCCTTGGGCAGTGCAGCCCAGATCTGGCATGAGGTCTATGGTTTCGCACTGGCGGTGTTTACCTTTGCCATCGTGTTCGGCGCGTTCGCGGCCAATATCCTGTTCGGCGCCATGGCGGCCGTGCCGCGGGCGCAGATGGAAACCGCAATCGCCTTCGGCATGACGGGCGGTCAGGCATTCTGGCGCATCCTGGTGCCGCAGATGTGGCTTTACGCGCTGCCGGGCCTATCGAACCTGTGGATGATCCTCATAAAGGCGACGCCGCTGCTGTTCCTGCTGGGGGTCGAGGACATCGTCTATTGGGCGCGCGAACTGGGCGGTGCCAAGACCAGCGCCTTTACCTATCCGCATCCCGACTGGCGGCTTTACTACTTTCTGGGGCTGTTGGTGTTCTATCTGACGCTGACGCTGATTTCCGAACGGGCGTTCGGCTGGTTGACCGCGCGCCTGTCGCATGGCCGGGGGCTGGCGGCATGATCTGCGGTGAGGTGATCGAAGCCTATGGCCTGCGTTCCATCGGCTTGGGCGAGCGGCTGCTGCCGCGCAGCGACTTCACGCTGTGCGACCAGTTCGTGCTGATCGGCTCGGGCTTGTTATGGAACGTCTATTTCGGCCTGCTGGCGCTGATCTTCGGCTTCGTCTTCGCCACGGCGATCGCCCTGGCCATGGCCAGCCGCCGTGCGTTGCTGCACCGCCCGGCGGAGGTGTTCGTTTTCGTCTTTCGCGGCTCGCCTTTGTTCATCCAGTTCTTCCTGGCCTATGAATTGTTCGTTCTGCTGCCCCGTAACGGTATCGAGATCGACCTGGGCTTTGTCGCGCTGACGGCAGAGACGCGCTGGTTGACCCGGGCCTGGGCCGGCGCGCTGATCGTACTGTTCCTGAACACCTCTGCGTATTCGGCCCGGATCTTTCACGGCGCGCTGATGGCCATGCCCAAGGGTGAGTTGGAGGCGGCGGAGGCATATGGCCTGTCCGGTTGGGCAAAGTTCCGCCGCGTGGTCTGGCCGACAATGCTGCGGCTGGCCTGGCCCAGCTACACTAACGAGGCGATCTTTCTCTTCCACGCCACCACGTTGGTGTTCTTCACAGGCTTTCCGGCCTGGCAGCAGCGCGGCGACGCGCTTTACTACGCGAACTATTTTGCCGACAAGACCTTCAACCCGTTCATTCCTTACCCGATCCTCGCGGGATACTTCATCCTGCTGACGCTGGGCGTTATCGGGTTGTTCGGCCTGATGAACCGGCGACTCAACCGCCACCTGCCGCGAACCGCGCGGGTGCGGCTGCGGTTTCGCCCGGTTTTGGTGCGCTGACGGTGGCGAATGACACGGCCGTGGCGGTGTTTGCTCTTGCCTCCCCCGACCTGGCTGGGCACGATGATCGCAGCGCCTTCGGGTGCCAGGCGAGGGAGGAGCTTTGACCACACAAACGGCGCAGGACAAGGCCGGGCCGGGCGCGGTGGTCGAGCGTGAGGTCAGCTTTCCCGACAACCGATTGCTGATCGAGCTTTGCGGCGAACACGACCGCAACCTGGCGCAATTGGAACAGGTGCTGGACATCCTGATCACCCGACGCGGCAATGAATTGACGCTGCTGGGCGAGGCTGCGGAAAGCGGGGTGGACGTGTTGCAGGCGCTCTACTTGCGCCTGGAACAGGGCCGCGCCGTCGGGCCTGCCGATGTCACCGCCGCGGTCCGGATGGGCGCGACGGCAGAGAGCGCGGCCGCCACCGATCAACTGGAGATGTTCCAGGTCGATCAGATCGAGATCCGCACCCGCAAGCGCATCGTCGAGCCGCGGACGCCGGCGCAAAAGGCCTATGTCCGCAATCTTTTCACCCATGAGTTGGTCTTTGGCATCGGGCCGGCGGGCACGGGCAAGACCTATCTGGCGGTGGCCGCCGCGGTGTCGATGTTCCTCGACGGCCATGTCGACCGGATCATCCTGTCGCGCCCAGCGGTCGAAGCCGGCGAACGGCTGGGCTTTCTGCCGGGCGACATGAAGGACAAGGTCGACCCATACATGCAGCCGCTTTACGATGCGCTGAACGATTTTTTGCCGGGCAAGCAAGTCGCCAAGTTGATCGAGGAAAAGCAGATCGAGATCGCGCCGCTGGCTTTCATGCGCGGCCGCACGCTGTCGAATGCGTTCGTGGTGCTGGACGAGGCGCAGAACGCCACGACCATGCAGATGAAGATGTTTCTCACCCGTCTGGGCGAAGGATCGCGCATGGCGGTGACCGGTGACCGCACGCAGATCGACCTGCCCCGCGGCGCACCCTCGGGGCTGTTGGAGGTGGAACGCATCCTGGACGGCGTGCGCGGGATCGCGTTCTCTCGGTTCAAGGCCGTCGATGTCGTGCGCCATCCGCTGGTCGCCCGGATCATCGACGCCTATGAGGCCGCCACCCCCCCGAATGGCTGAAATCGTAGAGCTGGTGGTCGAAGACGATCGTTGGCAGGCGGTAGATCTGGCCGCGCTGGCAGAGCGTGGGGTGCGGTTGGGCCTGACCGCGGCTGGGCTCGCGGCGCCGGTAGAGGTTGCGGTCTTGGCCTGCGACGACGCGCGCATCGCTGCGTTGAACGGTCGATATCGCAGCAATCCACGGCCGACGAACGTGCTGTCCTGGCCTGTGCTGAACCTGGTCCCGGCGACCCCCGGGGCACTGCCGCCGCCGCCCGAAGCCCCGGTTTTGGCGGCCGATCCGCATCTGGGCGATATCGCGCTGGCCTATGACACCGTGGTGGCGGAAGCACGGGCGGCGTCAATTTCCTTGGATCATCACGTTCTTCACCTTATTTTACATGCGACGCTGCATCTGCTGGGCTATGATCACGAGCTTGAAGCGGATGCCGCGACGATGGAGCGGTTGGAGGTTGATGCCCTCGCTTCGATCGGAATCGCCTCGCCCTACGGCGCGGCTTTGGGGTAAGGCGCGGTGGCCCTTGGCCGCGGCGACGGAAGGAGCGATGGGCGAAACGAACGACGGATCCTCTAGGGCAGCGCAGGGCGCGCCGGAAGAGGAAGCGGAGCAGGGCGCGACCCCGCTCGGATTTCTGAACAGATTGCTGGGGCTGGAGCCCGAGGCGGAGGATGCGCCCGCATCCGAGGAGACCGCCGGCGCGCAGGCCATGATAGTGAATGTCCGCCGCATGGGCGCGATCCGGGTGGAGGACGTGGCGGTGCCGCGTGCCGACATCGTCGCGGTCGCGGATACATCGCCGCTGGACGAGGTGGTGAAGGTGTTTCGCGACAGCACCTTCACCCGATTGCCGGTCTACAAGGATACGTTGGATACGCCGATCGGCTTTGTGCACCTGAAGGATATCGCGCTGCGATTCGGGTTCGACTGCCAGGACACCGCGTTCGATCTGGCCCAATTGATGCGCCCGTTGCTTTATGTGCCGCCATCGATGCCGGTCGCCGTCCTGCTGCAAAAGATGCAGACAGAGCGGATACATATGGCACTGGTGATCGATGAGTATGGCGGCGTCGACGGCGTGGTTACGATCGAGGATCTGGTCGAACAGGTCGTGGGCGAGATCGCCGACGAACACGATATCGACGAATCCGCGCAGTGGATCGAGGAGGCGCCCGGCGTCTATCTGTGCCTTGCCCGCGCGCCGCTGCAGGATTTCGAGCAAATCGCCGGGGTCGATCTGCTGGCCGACGAATTGGACGAAGACGTCGATACGCTCGGTGGGCTGGTGTTCATGCTCGCCGGCCGCGTGCCTCTGCGCGGAGAGGTGATCCCACACCCGCAGGGCCATGAGTTCGAAGTGGTCGAGGCCGGTCCGCGCATGCTCAAGCGCGTGCGCGTCCGGCTCAGCGGCCGCTCGGCGCTGGATCGCGCGGCGGAATAGCGGTGCGTGCGGGCCTCGCGGCGGTTCGCATGCCGCAGCGGGGTGCCGCGGCGGCCCTTGCGCCTTTGGGTTGCGGGGTCGTGCTGGGCTCGGGCCATGCGCCTTATGATCTGCCCTATGTTGCGATCCTCGCCCTGCCGGTTCTGTTCCGCATCTGGCACGCGCGGCAGACCGCCGGCACGGCGTTTCTGGCCGGCTGGTGGGCCGGGCTTGGGTACTTTGGGCTGACGCTCACCTGGATCGTGGAGCCGTTCTTCGTCGATGCGGCCCGGCATGGCGTGTTTGCACCCTTCGCGCTGATCGCGATGGCAGGTGGTCTGGCGGTGTTCTGGGGCGCGGCCTTTGCGCTGGCACGGCGCCTGGGCGCGCACGGCTGGCGCGCGGCTTTGACGCTGGCCGGTGCGCTGGTGCTGGCGGAGTATGCGCGGTCGCATGTGCTGACCGGATTTCCCTGGGCGCTGATCGCCTATGTCTGGGTCGATGCCTTTATCGGGCAGGCGGCCGCCTGGTTTGGGCCGCATGGCCTGTCGTTGCTGGTCTATTCCGCGGGGTTTCTCTGCGGCGTTGCGCGACCGGCAGCTATCGGCGCGGGTCTGTCGCTTCTGGCGGTGCTTGCTGCCGGTGGGGCCGCGCGCTTGCCGGTGGGCGAACCCGCCGCCGCTGACGGGCCGGTGATCCGGCTGGTCCAGCCGAATGCGCCGCAATCCGAAAAGTGGAAACCCGACCGCATGCCGGTTTTCTACGGCCGTCACCTTGCCGCGACCGCGGCGCCGGGTGCGCCCGATGCGGTGATCTGGTCGGAAACGGCGGTGCCGTTCCTGTTGGACGCCCGCCCCGAACGCCAGGCAGAGATCGCGACCGCCGCCGGCGGCGCCCCTGTGATTCTGGGAATCCAGCGGCGCGATGCGGCCGGGCGTTGGTTCAACAGTCTTGCCGCATTGGGACCGGCGGGGGAGACCGCGGCCGTCTATGACAAGGCACATCTCGTTCCCTTTGGCGAATACATGCCGTTTGCCGGGCTCTTGCGGCGTGCGGGTTTGACGTACCTGGCGGATGGCTTGGTTGGCAGTTTCGCGGCCGGTACGGGGCCGGCGGCGGTTCAGGTCGCCGAACTGCCGCCGTTTCAGCCGCTGATCTGCTATGAGGCGATCTTCCCGCACAGGATCCTGACCGGTGCGCAGCGCCCCGCATGGCTGGTGCAGGTGACCAATGACGCCTGGTTCGGGGCTTTCAGCGGCCCTTATCAGCACCTTGCGCAGGCGCGGATGCGCGCGATCGAACAGGGCCTGCCGGTGGCGCGCGCGGCCAATACCGGGATCAGCGCGATGATCGATCCGTTTGGGCGGGTGTCGGTGGCGATCCCGCTGGACGAGGCCGGCCATCGCGATGCCGTCCTGCCGCCACCCCTACGCGCCACGCTTTACGCCCGATCTGGCGATATGCCGGCGATCCTTGTGGCGCTGGCGCTCTTGGGCCTCGCGCCGCTCGGAGCGCGGTGTCAAACGGCTTGAGTGCGGTCGGTTGTCGTGAAAAGGGGCGTGCGTGCGTTTGCGGATCCGATGACAAGTCCCGCTGCACGCCCGGGTCCGGTCTTGCTGTCGATCCAAGGTCTTGGTAGGCCCGTGTCGGCTGCGGTTTGCGGTTAAGACATCGCTGAAAATCAAATTGTTAGAGCATTGGCTTTGATGCAGAGCACTTGGTCTATGCGCCAGAGGCCGCGCCGGACATGACACGACCCCCCCTTCCCACTCGTCCAGACGGTGCGCCCTGGCGCAATCTGCACGGGCGGCGGCGCGGCAAGGCGCTGCGCCCCGCACAGCGTCGGCATCTTGAACAGACGCTGCCGAAAGTGTGCGTGCCAAATGTGGGTTGGGCGGACAATCCCGCGCGGGTACCCGTCGATCTGCCCGGGCTCTTCGCAAGGCGGGCGCCGCTGATCCTGGAGATCGGCTTCGGCGCGGGCGAGCATCTTCTACACTGCGCCGACCATATGCCGGATCACGATTTCATCGGTTGCGAGCCCTACATGAACGGTGTCGCGGCGCTTTTGCCACGGCTGGCGGCGCGTCGGGTAGGCAACGTTCGGGTCCACCCCGGCGATGCACGTGATCTGTTGGATGTGCTGCCGGCCGCATCGGTCGACATCTGCTACCTGCTCTATCCCGACCCTTGGCCCAAAAGGCGGCACCAGGGCCGCCGCTTCGTGCAACCCGACACGATCGCGGCGATGGCGCGCGCTGTCCGGCCGGGGGGAGAACTGCGGGTCGCGACCGACATCGCCGACTACGCGCGGCACGTGCTGGCGACGTTTCGGGGCGGGTCCGGCTTCGACTGGATGGCAGAGCGCCCGTCCGACTGGCGCGACCCCTGGCCCGGATTTTTGTCGACCCGCTACGAGATCAAGGCACGCCGCGCCGGCCGCCGGCCCACCTATCTGAGATATCGCCGCGCCGACTGACGGCGCATTTGCAGGCTTACAGCATGGCCCTGCGTTGCGCTGTCAAGGACATCGCCGGCCCGGCGCGGGTCGTGGCAGGGATGCAGGCGCAACGACCCATGCAGACGATCGCCCATAGTTGCTTCGAGGCCGTAATCAGCTTCGCCGCAATGGGCGCACAGATCGCAAACAGGCAAGGTCGCAGCCGAGATACGAATAGCCGCTATCGCTGCGCCGGCCTTTTTGGGTTTGTCGATGCATGCGCCCGGTGGCGCGTAGCTGTCATGTGGCGGCTCAACTTGCATCGCGGGTCGGCACGTCCGTCTCTGCATCGCCGAAAAACAAGCGCAGATCCTCCTCGGCTGAGTTCGGTCGGATGTCGGCCGTTCGATGCCGCACCGCTTCGGCCTCCGGGCCGGGATCGGCTGGCGTGCCAGCGTCCCTTGGTTCGGTCTGCGTCGCCGCGCCGGCCTCGCCCGGGTCGATCGTGAAGTGTCCGATCACATCGAACAGGGCGACCGAGCGCTGTTTCAGTTCTTCTGAAGCGGTGCGGCTGCGATCTGCAAGATCGACGTTTTCCTGCGTCGTGGCGTCGAGCTGCGCCAGCGTCGCGGAGATTTCTGCGATGCCTTCGGCCTGCTGGCGGCTGGCGGCGGAGATCTCTGTCATGCGCTCGGTGGTCATCGACACCGCATCGGCGATCTCGGTCAGGACATTACCCACGCGATGCACCTGGGCCACGCCGTCGGCCACCTGCGAGCGGCTGGTCGACACCGTCTCTGAGATGCTTCTGGCCGCATCCGAGGTCTTGCGGGCCAGCGCCCGCACCTCATCGGCGACCACCGAAAACCCGCGCCCGGCCTCTCCTGCGCGCGCGGCTTCGACCGCGGCGTTCAGCGCCAGCAGATTGGTTTGAGATGCGATCGTATCGATGACCGCGATCGTTTTGGCGATCTCGTTGGAACTGGTCTCGATGGTACCCATCGCGGCGACGGCGGTCTCCACGACCGTCTGCCCGGCGGCGGATTTGTCACGCGCCGCGGTCGCGGTTTCCACCGCCTGACCGGCGTTTTCGGCATTGGATTTCACATTCGCCGACATTTGCTCCATCGTGGCGGAGGTCTCCTGCAGCGCCGCCGCCTGTGCCTCGGTCCGCTCTGCGAGCGCGCCGTAGCCCGCGGTGATTTCGGCCGACGTGTCGTCGATCGCCTGGGATGCCGTGTGCATCTGTTCGACCAACTTGCGCAGTGTGGCGATGGTTTGAGCGGCATCCTCCTCCAACCGGCCGAAGGTTCCCGCGCGCGTGGGGACCAAGGCCGCCGTAAGGTCACCCTGGGCCAGTTTGCGCATATGCGTCTGCAACTCGAAAAGCGCTTCGCCCACCGTGGTGAAAAGCGCGTTGAGATCGTCAGCCAGTTCACGGAGCGCCGCATCCTCAAAGGTTGTGGCGACGCGCTGGTCAAAATCGCCATCCTGCGCCGCGTGCAGCAGTTTGCCGAAGCCGCGTTTCAACTCCTGCGTCATTTCCTGCCTTTGGGCCGCGGCGCGCTCCTGCAACGCCGTGCGTGCGCTTTCGGCGTCGCGCGCCTGGCGGCCGAGATCGCGCAGCACCTCGACGCTGCGCGCCATGTCGCCGACCTCGTCCGACCGATCGGCGCCCGGTATCTCCGCATCCAGATCGCCCGCGGCCATCGCTTCCATCTGTGCGCTGAGCGCACGTACCGGGCGCGCGATGGAGCGGCCCAGCGCCGCCGCGGCCAGGCCCACCAGGACCGATGCGCCCAGCCCCAGCCCAGCGATCAGCACATGCATCTGCCGAAGCGCCTGGGTTTCGGCAGTCAGGCTGCGTTCCATGGCCAAAAGCCAGTCGGCGCCCAGGAAAGACACCGGCCAATGGCCGAGCATCACCGGGGCACCGGCTGCGCTTTCCTCTTTCGATTGACCGGGCTGCTGAGCCGCCAGTGTCTCCGGCGTCAGGCGCCAAGCCTGATCGCCGCCGATGCGGACATCGCCATCGCGCCCCACGACCACCGCGCGCAGCGTTCCATCGGATTGCGCATCGATAAGGGCGGGCATCATGTCGCGGGTCGCGGCCATGGCGATCACGCCAACACGCGACTTCTGCATATTGAACGGGTTGGTCCGGTCCACGGGGGCGACCAGATAGGCCCTGTCGCCGATGAAATCGGTAAAGCTGACAGAACCGGCCGCGGCGGTTGCCATATCCTCAACGGCCGTGCGCAACGCCGGCGGCGCATTATCCGCCAGGTTCATCCCGAACAGCGGCCCCTTGGCGGTGGAATAGACGACCATCCCCTCCAGATCGATCAGCAGAAAGTCGGCAAAGCGCTGGCCAGCCTGCAAATCCCTGAAAAACGGGTGATGGCGTTCGTGCAGTTCGAAATAGGCGGCGTTGCCGTCGGGCCGCAGCACCGTACCCGGGTCGTCGCTTTCGGCGATGGCTGTGGCGAAGGCCTGGCGCACCGGGTCGCCGCCGGTCGCGCGTGAAGCCCTCAAGCTGAAGGAAAACTCCGACAAGGCGTCAGCCACTTGATCGGTTTCGGCGATCAACACCGTTTTGTTGCGCAACGACCGCGCCCCTTGATCGAGCTTGCTGCGCAACAGATCGGCATATCCCGACAGCGCGATCTGCGACTGCGTATCGGCGGCGGACCGGGTCACGAAATGCACCGCGACCTCCAGCAGCAGCGTCGTACACAGCGCAGAGGCGAAGACCGCCGCGATGATCTTGCCGCTGATCGAACGGCGCTGCCAAGCCAACATGCGGGACGCTCCTTTGAACCGGGTTGCCCGGCTCTTAATCCGATCTGGCTTAACGGCGGCTTACCGGCCGCCCTGCTGATTGACAGCGCATGCCGGGGCTGCGTATCGGTTCCGCCGCGACCAAAAAGAAGAAGAACGGCACGGGCGATGAAGTTCACAGTTGCCATTGACGGCCCGGCGGCGGCGGGCAAGGGGACCATCGCGCGCGCCGTGGCCAAGGCGTTCGATTTCGAACATCTGGATACCGGGCTTTTGTATCGGGCGGTCGGCGTCAAGACGCTGGCGCGCGGGCGCGGAGTGATCGACCCGATCGCAGCCGAGAAGCTGGCCGAAACGCTGACCCCGGGCGATCTGGCGCGCGGGGATCTGCGCAGTGCCGTCGCTTCCCGCGCTGCGTCCAAGGTGGCTGCGATGCCCGCCGTGCGCGAGGCGCTGTTGAATTTCCAGCGCAAGTTCGCGCGCCGCAGTGGCGGCGCGGTGCTGGACGGGCGCGATATCGGCACCGTGATCTGCCCGGAGGCGGAGGTGAAGCTGTTCGTTACCGCGTCGGAATTGCGCCGCGCCGAACGCCGTTTTGCCGAGCTTACGGCGAGTGGGGCGGAAACCTCGCTTGAAAAGGTGCGCGCCGACCTGCAGGCCCGTGATGCCCGCGATGCCGCCCGCGACACCGCGCCGATGGTGCAGGCCGCAGACGCGCTCTTGCTCGACACGACGGAATTGTCTATAGACGCGGCCGTTGCCGAGGCCACGGCGCTGATAAAACAAAAGATGGGGCAGGGCCGGGACTGAAACGTCCGGCCTTTTTCCGTTTTGCCGCGTTCTGGCTCAAACACCCAACCTCCGAGACCGGCGGACCCAACCGCCCGGCCAGCAAACCGAAAAAGGATCTGAACCCTATATGTCCGCAACCGCGACGATGGAGGATTTCGAAGCCCTCCTGAATGAAAGCTTCGAACTTGTGACCCCGGACGAGGGGTCGGTCGTCAAAGGCACGGTCCTGGCGATCGAGGCCGGACAGGCCATCATCGACATCGGCTACAAGATGGAAGGCCGGGTCGAGCTTAAGGAATTCGCAAAACCCGGCCAAGAGCCCGAAATCGCCCCCGGCGATACGGTCGAGGTCTATCTGGAGCGGGTTGAAAACGCCCGCGGCGAAGCGGTGATCAGCCGCGAGAAAGCCCGCCGCGAGGAAGCCTGGGATCGGCTTGAGAAGGCCGCCGAAAACGACGACCGCGTCACCGGCCAGATCTTTGGCCGCGTCAAGGGCGGCTTCACCGTCGATCTGGGCGGCGCCGTGGCGTTCCTTCCCGGCAGCCAGGTGGATGTACGCCCGGTGCGCGACGCCACCGCGCTGATGCATATCGAACAGCCCTTCCAGATCCTGAAAATGGACCGCCGCCGCGGCAATATCGTGGTCAGCCGCCGGGCGATCCTGGAAGAAAGCCGTGCCGAACAGCGGGCCGAGATCGTCGCCCGCCTGCAGGAGGGCGATGTCGTCGACGGGGTGGTCAAGAACATCACCGAATACGGTGCCTTTGTGGATCTGGGCGGGGTCGACGGGCTGCTGCACGTCACCGACATGGCCTGGCGCCGCGTCAACCACCCTTCGGAGATCCTGTCGATCGGCGAAACCGTCAAGGTGCAGGTCGTCAAGATCAACAAGGACACCCAGCGCATCAGCCTGGGCATGAAGCAGCTGCTGGAAGATCCCTGGTCGAACGTGGAGGCGCGCTATCCGCTGGACAGCACCCATACCGGACGGGTCACCAACATCACCGATTACGGCGCCTTTGTGGAATTGGAGCCGGGCGTCGAGGGGCTGGTCCATGTCTCCGAGATGTCCTGGACCAAGAAGAACGTCCATCCCGGCAAGATCGTGTCGACCAGCCAAGAGGTCGAGGTCATGGTGCTGGAGATCGACACCGTCAAACGCCGCGTGTCGCTGGGCCTGAAGCAGACCCAGGGCAACCCATGGGAAAACTTCGCCGCCGCGTTCCCGGTCGGCACCGAGGTCGAGGGCGAGATCAAGAACATCACCGAGTTCGGTCTGTTCGTGGGGCTCGACGGCGATATCGACGGCATGGTCCACCTGAGCGATCTGGACTGGAGCCGTTCGGGCGAAGAAGCGATCCAGGACTACCGCAAAGGCGATATGGTCAAGGCCGTGGTGACAGATGTGGATGTCGATAAGGAGCGTATCTCTCTGTCGATCAAGGCGCTGGACGGAGATCCGTTCGCCGATGCCACCGGCGGCCTGAAACGCGGCGCGATCGTGACCGTTGCCGTGACCAAGATCGAGGATGGCGGGATCGAGGTGGAGTATGACGGCATGAAGTCGTTCATCCGCCGGTCTGACCTGAGCCGCGACCGATCCGAACAGAGGCCCGAGCGGTTCACGGTCGGCGACAAGATCGACGCCCGCGTAACCAATATCGACAAGGGCTCGCGGCGTCTGGGTCTGTCGATCAAGGCGCGTGAGATCGCAGAGGAGAAAGAGGCCGTGGAACAATACGGTTCCTCCGACGCCGGCGCTTCGCTGGGCGACATCCTGGGTGCCGCCCTGAAGGACCGCGACGACGGCTGACGCGCAGGCGATGGACCCGATCACCCGCGATTTCTACGAGGAGCGGCGCCGGTCCTGGCGCCGCTCCGCCTTTTGGCGGGGATTTCTGGTCGCCGGCATCATAGCCGGCCTGGTGATCGCGGCACTTTTGGTGCGCCGCGACGCCCCCTTGGGCCCGCATATCGCGCGGGTCGAAATCTCGGGCATCATCCTCGACAATCTGCCGCGCGAGCGTCTGCTGGCACGACTGGCCGATGCCGAGAACGCCCGCGCGCTGGTCGTCCACATCGATTCGCCCGGCGGCGCCGTCGCCGCGTCGGAAGCGCTGTACGAAGGGCTGCGCCGCATCGCCGAGGAAAAGCCGGTGGTCGCGGTCATGGACGGTGTCGCCGCATCTGGCGGTTATCTCGCCGCCATCGGGGCGGATCATATCGTGGCTCGCGGCAATACCGTGACCGGCTCCATCGGCGTGATCTTCGAGTATCTGGTGTTCAGCGATCTGATCGAACGGTTGGGTGTCGATGTGGAAACGGTCCGATCGTCCGACCTGAAGGCGGCCACCTCGCCCACGCGCCCGCTGAGCCCTGCCGCGCGGGCGGCGGAACAGGCGCTGGTGAACGAAACCTTTGCATGGTTTCGCGATCTGGTGGCGGAGCGGCGCGAACTGACGGCGGCTCAGACCGGCGCGGCCACCGACGGGCGCACCTTCACCGGGCGCATGGCGCTGGAGTTGGGGCTGATCGATGCGATCGGGGCGGAGCCGGCGGCGCTGGCGCATCTCGAATCACTGAACCCCGGATTGGCCGATCTGCCGGTGCGCGCCTGGAAACTGGAAAGCCGGCAGCGGGGACTGGCCGGGTTTGTTTCCGGACTGCTGGATATTTCGCCAAATTACGCCGCCCAGCGGTTGCCGGGTGGCCCGCGGCTGATGTCTATCCTATATTAGGGGCTGCATTTTTCGCCGCTCTTGGCTACAAATCCAGAACAGATACGAAAGGCCCGGGCGCCTGCAATGACCCGCGGCGCGCAAGGGTGGTTGCATGATCAAATCCGAACTGATCCAAAAGATCGCGGACGAAAACCCGCATCTCTATCAACGCGATGTCGAACGGATCGTGGCGACGGTGTTCGACAAGATCATCCAGGCCATGGCCGACGGCAACAGGGTGGAACTGCGCGGCTTTGGCGCGTTCTCCGTCAAACGCCGCGACAGCCGTGTCGGCCGGAACCCGCGCACGGGTGACGCCGTTCCCGTTGAAGAGAAGTACGTGCCGTTCTTCAAGACCGGAAAGCTGCTGCGCGACCGGTTGAACGGCCAGGCCTGAAGGGGGCGGCGGCATGCTGCGTTTCATCAAACTCCTGGTGCTGACGGTGCTGCTTTTGGGCATCATCATCCTGGCGCTGGCCAATCGCGGGCCGGTTACCCTGTTTCTGCTGCCCGAGGTCGCGGCCGGTATCCTGCCGCAGCGGCTTTCTTTGGAACTGCCGCTGTTCGCCGTCATCCTGGCATCGATCATGGTCGGTCTGCTGATCGGGTACATCCTGGAGTGGCTGCGCGAACACAAGCACCGCCGCGCCGCGGTGCAGAAGGACCGCGAGGCGGCGCGCCTGAGCCGGGAGGTCGAGACGCTGAAGGCCAAGCATGTCAGCAATGAGGACGAAGTCCTGGCAATCCTGGACCAAGCCCCCCGGAATGCCTGACGCCGCACGGGTGGCGGTCAAGATCTGCGGGCTGCGGACTGCGGACACCGTCGCCGCGGCCGTGACGGCGGGCGCGGACTATCTGGGCTTTACCTTCGTCACCGGCTCCCCGCGGGAAGTCTCCGTCGCCGATGCCGCGGCCTTGAGCGCGGATGTGCCGGCGGGGGTGGTCAAAGTCGGCCTGGTGGTCGACCCGAGCGATGCGTTTCTGCGGGCGCTGACGCAGGCGGTGCCGCTCGACATGCTGCAATTGCATGGCGAAGAGCCGCCCGCCCGCGTCCGCGACGTGCGCGCGCGGTTCGGGCTGCCGGTGATGAAGGCGGTCGGGGTCGCCGATGCGGCGGATCTGGACACCGCGGCAGAGGCGGCGCAGGCAGCGGATCGCCTGCTGCTCGACGCCCGCCCGCCTGCAGGCAGCGATCTGCCCGGCGGCAACGGGCTCTCGTTCGACTGGCGCATCCTTACAGGGCGCGCCTGGCCCGTGCCCTGGATGCTGGCCGGCGGTCTGACCCCCGATACGGTGGCCGAAGCGCTGCGGGTCAGCCGCGCGCCGGGGGTCGACGTGTCCTCGGGCGTGGAGCGCGCGCGGGGCGTGAAGGACCCCGACCTGATCCGCGCGTTCGTCGCCGCGGCCCGGGCGCCGGTGGAACCCGCCGCGATCTGACTGGGCCTTCGCGATTCAGGGCCCGGGGCGCTTAGCCGATCAGCGGCGCCTCGGCACGCGACACGCAGTCCGAACGGGTGCAGATCCGGCAACTGGTGCCTACCGGAACCTCTGTGCCGCCGGCGCCGGCATCCTCCGCCGCGCTGATCAGCATGGCCGCCGCCAGATCCTGGGGCGCGCCGAACCTCGGCGCGGTGCGCGGCGCGGCATGAGTGTAGGTCACGAACCGCGCACCATTGTCGTGGATCACCGTGTCGATCAGCGGTTGACCCGGGCGGGTGAAGCCCTGGAACAGTGGCCAAAGCGGGCATGCGTTTCCGTGACGGGGCAGCGGGAAGCCCGGGATCGGACGGCGCAGCAGCGGATAGCCCGAGGCGGTGACTACGATCAGCCCGAAGCGCGGCGACGCCTGGCCCGGGCGGTGCAGGGTCGACAGGCGGCGGAAAGCCGTCAGCATGTCGACGCCGAAGGCACGCGCCAGGGCGGCGGGGTCGAACCTGGTCCGCGCCCCATGCTCTTCCACCGCCTCAAGCGGCATCCGCGCGGCATCCTCGACATAGGTTTGCAGGTGCCTGCGCGCCAGGTTGCGGGCGGCGCGGTTTTCCAGCAACGGATGTGCCAGCAGCGCGTCGATGGCTGGGTCGCGCGCGGTGCCGGCGGCCGCGGCGGTGTCGAGCGTGGGGAAGTGATGATCATAGGCATCTAGGAATCGGTCCAATGCCTCCTCGGCGGTGGCCGTCGCGCCCGGGCCGGCGGCGGCGCCCAGATACTCGGCCAACCGCTCTGCCGTCGTCGACAGTCTGACGCTTTCCTCCGACAAGCCCTCTTGAAATTGCGCGCGTTTGTCGGCGGCCAGATCCGGCATCGATTGCAGGATACCGGCGGCGGACCGGATCGCGGTGATGTGCGACAACATCGCGTGGACGTTCTCGGCCAGGAACGGGTCATGCGTCAGCCGGTCCGATAGAGCCGCGATCGCCGCCGCCTGATCGGTACCGCGGCGGGCCAGCGTCGTCGTCAGCGCCGCCCAATCGGGATAGCGCGCGGCGAACCCATCGGCGCTGGACAGATCCAGCCGCAGCCCCGGGGTCTGTGCCGCGGCCGCCTGCAAGTCCGACACCAGGCTTGGTGCGTCTTCGTCGGCCAGGTCCGCGGACCGCACCTCCAAGGCCGCGGCAAGAGCCAGCAGCCGCGCCCCACCGATCCGGCGCCGGTTGTGTTCGATCAGGTTCAGATAAGAGGCCGAGATGCCGATTGCCCGGGCCAGCGCCGCCTGGGTCAGCCCGCGGCGCCGGCGGGCCTCGCGTATACGGGTGCCGGCAAGCGCGTGGGCCATGGGGTTTTCCGTTTCGAAACAGCGCGTTGCTGCGGCGCAAGGTTAAGAAATTTACAATATTGCAGGGCTCTTCTGAAACATATTTACAAAAAACATGTTTGTTAGCAAATGGTTATTGAGAAATTGACGTCGCTCCCGCACAGTTACCTTGGGGCACTCTGCCCGGCAGCCTCGATCGGGGCGCAACAGACAAATGTCCGTGGGAGGAATTGGATGTCTGGAACCAAACTCAATCGTCGTGGGGTGTTGAAGGCGGGGGGCGTTATCGGCGCCGGCCTGGCCATGCCGACGATCTTTACCAGTCAGGCGCGCGCTTACGTGAACGAGCCCACCGGCTCTGACGTCGTCTTGGGGTTCAATGTACCGCAATCGGGTGCCTATGCCGATGAGGGTGCGGACGAGTTGCGCGCCTATGAATTGGCGGTCGAGCATCTGAACGGCGGCGGCGATGGCGGGATGCTGAACACGTTCAGCTCCAAGGAACTGCAGGGCAACGGCATTCTCGGCAAGAAGGTCACCTATGTGACCGGCGATACGCAGACCAAGTCTGACGCCGCCCGTGCCTCTGCTCAGTCGATGATCCAGAAAGACGGCGCGATCATGATCACCGGCGGTTCGTCCTCGGGTGTTGCCGTGGCGGTGCAGAACCTGTGTCAGGAGGTCGGCGTGATCTTCATGGCCGGTCTGACCCACTCGAACGACACAACGGGTAAAGACCGCAAGGCGAACGGTTTCCGCCACTTCTTCAACTCGGAGATGTCGGGACGCGCGCTCGCCCCGATCCTGGAGGCGAACTACGGCACCGATCGCAACGCCTATCACCTGACGGCGGATTACAACTGGGGTTGGACCACCGAGGGCGCGGTCAAGACCTATACCGAGTCGATTGGCTGGAACACCACCGCCGCCGTGCGCACGCCGCTGGGTGCGGGCGACTTCTCGCAGTACATCACCCCGGTTCTGAACTCTGGCGCCGATACGCTGATCTTGAACCACTACGGCCGCGACATGGTCAACTCGCTCACGCAGGCGGTGCAGTTCGGCCTGCGCGACCGTCAGGTCGACGGCAAGGACTTCGTGGTCGTCGTACCGCTGTACTCGCGTCTGATGGCGCAGGGTGCGGGCGAGAACGTGAAGGGGATCTTTGGGTCGACCAACTGGCACTGGTCGCTGCAGGACGAGGGCTCGAAAGCCTTCGTGCAGTCCTTCGGCACCAAATACGGGTTCCCGCCCAGCCAGGCTGCGCACACCTGCTATGTGCAGGCGCTGCTCTACGCCGATGCGGCGCAGCGCGCGGGAACGTTCAATCCCTGCGGCATCGTCGAGGCGCTGGAGGACTTCGAGTTCGACGGTCTGGGCAATGGCCCAACGCTGTATCGGGCCGAGGATCACCAGTGTTTCAAGCCGGTGCTGGTCGTGAAGGGGAAGGAAAACCCGACCTCTCAATACGACTTGCTGGAGGTGGTCGACGTCACCCCGACCGAGCAGATCACCTACGCCCCCGATCACCCCGACTTCCAGGGTGGCGAACTGGGCAACTGCAACGCCGGCGTCTGAGACCCGACGCCGCGAAATCCGGTCGCCCCTGCGTGGGGCGGCCGACACTGCCGGGCACGGGTCCGGCCGCCACTAAACACGGGGGAAGTGGGCGATGGACGCTATCCTATTGCAGATCCTGAACGGCCTGGACAAGGGAAGCGCCTACGCGATGATCGCGCTCGGTCTGACCTTGATTTTCGGCACGTTGGGCGTGGTTAATTTCGCGCATGGCGCACTGTTCATGATCGGCGCGTTTTGCGCCGTGATCATGAACCGGGTGCTGCAACTGTCCTACGAGGTCGTCGACGAAACCCGGGTGGATTTCCTGGGCAACCCGCTGAAGGTTCAAACCCCCTATGTCGAGGCGTGGTTTGGCGAATTCGGCGCCTCGATCATCCAGTACTCGGTGCCGATGTCGATCATCCTGGCCATCCCGGTGATGATCGTCCTGGGCATCGGCATGGAACGCGGGCTGATCAAGCACTTCTACAAGCGCCCGCATGCCGACCAGATCCTGGTCACCTTCGGGCTTGCCATCGTCCTGCAGGAGATCGTGAAGTTCTTCTTTGGCGCCAATCCGATCCCGCAACCGACCCCCGACGCCCTGCGCGGCGCGATCGATTTCGGCGTCTATCTGGGGTTCGAGGCCAACGCCGTCGTCTATCCGGTCTGGCGTTTCGTCTACTTCGTCTTTGCGCTGGGGCTGATCGGTGCGGTGATGATCTTTCTCAATTACACCACGTTTGGCATGGTGGTGCGCGCGGGCATGGCCGACCGGGAGACGGTGGGTATCCTTGGCATCGACATTGACAAGCGCTTCACGGCGATGTTCGGGCTGGCTGCCGTCGTCACCGGGGTCGCGGGCGCCATGTACACACCGATCCTGAGCCCGGACTATCACATGGGCATGGACTTCCTGGTCCTGTGTTTCGTTGTCGTCGTGGTCGGTGGAATGGGCAGTTTGCCCGGCGCCGTCGCTGCCGGTTTCCTGCTTGGCATCCTCCAGAGCTTCTCGGCCATGAACGAAGTCAAAGCGATCATTCCCGGCATCGACCAAGTCATCATCTACCTCATCGCCGTGATCGTCCTTCTGACCCGCCCGCGGGGACTGATGGGCCGCAAAGGCGTGATGGAGGAATAAGCCATGCAAGACACCAAAAGAACCGACTTCATGCTGCTGAGCGTCGTCGCCGCGATGGTGATCTTCGCGCCGTTGCTCCTCGCCCCGTTCGGTGCCGGATACCCGGACTTGATGCAGCGCTTCGCAATCTTTGGCATCTTTGCCATCGGCTTCAACATCCTCTTCGGGCTGACCGGCTATCTGAGCTTCGGCCACGCCGCCTTTCTTGGGGCGGGGTCCTATTCCGCGGTCTGGATGTTCAAGCTGCTGTCCATGAACGTCATCCCCGCGATCTTGTTCGCGATACTGATCTCGGGGCTTTTCGCGCTTCTGATCGGATTTGTGAGCCTGCGGCGCTCGGGGATATATTTTTCGATCCTCACGCTCGCGTTCGCGCAGATGAGTTACAACCTCGCGTACTCGGTCCTCACGCCGATCACCTATGGCGAAACCGGGCTGACCGTGGATTTCGACGACCCGCGCATTTTTGACAATACCGCCGAGGGTGTCTCGCCGGTCCCATCGCTTTTCGGGTTCGAGATGAACGACGTCTTCTGGACCCCCAACGTGCTGGGCTACACGCTGCAGTTCAGCTATGGCTATTACTTCTGCGCGGCCGTCCTGCTGGTCGCCTTCTACATCTCTATGCGCATCTTCCGGTCGCCGTTCGGAACCATGCTGCGTGCGGTGAAAACCAATCAGAACCGGCTCAGCTACACCGGGGTCAACACCAAGCCCTACACGCTGACGGCCTTTGTGATTTCCGGCATGTATGCCGGTCTGGCCGGGGCGCTGCTGGCTTGCATGGATCCCTTGGCCGGGGCCGAGCGGATGCAATGGACCGCAAGTGGCGAGGTCGTTCTGATGACGATCCTCGGCGGCGCAGGCACCTTGCTGGGGCCGGTGCTGGGTGCGGGGTTCATCAAGTATTTCGAAAACATCCTGTCCAAGATCAACGACAACGTGCTTGAGGCGTGGTTCGCCTTCATGCCGGCGGGGCTTTCGGACTTCATGGTCACCATCGTGCACCCGTTCGTGGGCAAGGGCTGGCACCTGACGCTTGGGCTGATGTTCATGGCGGTGGTCATCTTCCTGCCTGGCGGGCTGATCGACGGTGCCCGGCGGATTGTCGGCTGGTTTTCGGGCCGGTCACGGCCCGCCGACCAACGCGGCGGCGGCGCTGCCGCCCCGGCGGAGTGAAGGCGATGGGAATTCTGGAGGTTCAGAACGTCAACAAACGCTTCGGCGGTTTGCAGGCGCTCAACAACGTCAATCTGAACGTCGAAAAGGGTTCGGTGCATGCCATTATCGGGCCGAACGGAGCCGGAAAATCGACACTGCTGAACTGCTTCGTCGGGCGGCTGACGCCCGATACCGGGTCGGTCATGTTCGACGGGCAAAGTCTGTTGGGTATTCCGCCGCATCAGATCAACCAGGCCGGTGTCAGCCGGGTTTTCCAGACACCGGAGATTTTCGCCGACTTGACGGTGCTGGAAAACGTCATGATCCCGGCCTTCGCCAAACGCGATGGCGCCTATAAGCTGAACCCGTTCGCACGCACCGCCAACGAGGCGGCGATCCGCGACCATGCGCAGGAGACCCTGGCCGATGTCGGTATGGCGGACCGCAAGGGCGATATCGCCTCCGAACTCAGCCGCGGCGACAAGCGCCGGTTGGAAATGGCGATGTGCCTGGTCCAGGACCCCAAGCTGCTGCTGTTGGATGAACCAACAGCGGGTATGAGCCGGGCCGACACCAACCGCACCATCGACCTGCTCAAGCATATCGGAGAGACCCGCGGCATCACCAAGGTCGTCATCGAACACGACATGCACGTGGTGTTCAGCCTGGCCGACACGATCAGCGTTTTGGCGCAAGGCACCGTGATCGCCGAAGACAAACCGGAGAACATCAAGGGGCACCCGAAGGTGCGTGAGGCTTATCTTGGGGAGGCGCAGGTATGAGCTTGGCCGATGAATTCACCCGCGCAAGCGCCGAACACGTGGCCCGGTCCGAACCGGCCTACTTCTCGGCCCACGCATTGGAGGCCTATTACGGCGAAAGCTATATCGTCCAGGGCGTTAGCTTTAACATCCACGAAGGCGAGATCCTGGCCTTGCTGGGTCGCAACGGCGCCGGCAAGACCTCTACTTTGCGCACCATCGCGCGGGTGGACGAGCCGGCGCTGACCCATGGGGAGATCTGGCTGGATCACAAGCCCGTGCACACCATGCGCGCGCACCAAGCCGCCGCGATCGGCATCGGGTTCGTGCCCGAAGACCGCCGGATCATTCCCGGCCTGTCGGTGGAGGAAAACCTACAACTTGCTCAGATCGCTCCGCCCATCGGCTGGTCGATAGAGCGGATTTATGAGCTGTTCCCACGGCTGGGCGAACGCCGCCGGCAGGAAGGCGTGACGCTGTCGGGCGGCGAACAGCAGATGCTGTCGATCGGCCGTGCGCTGGCCCGAGACGTAAAATTGCTGCTTTTGGACGAACCTTATGAGGGTCTGGCCCCGGTAATCGTTCAGGAAATCGAGCGCACGCTGGCAGAGATCAAGTCGCTGGGCATTACCACGGTCATCGTGGAACAGAACGCTGTCGCCGCGTTGAAGCTGGCCGACCGAGCTGTGATCCTGGACATGGGCCAGGTCGTGTTCGACGGCACCGCGCAGGAAGTGTTGGACAACGCCGATCTGCGAGAGGAATATTTGGCCATCTGACAAAGACCACAGGCCGGGGTGCCGCTGGTTGCCCCGCGCCGCTATCAAGACCTGGGGACGGACACTCATGACAGATACGACCTACGCGCCCGCGCCGGATCTGGCCGCGGCGGCACATGCCAATGCCGACACCTATGCGCGGATGTACAAAGCCTCCGTCGAGGATCCGGATGCGTTCTGGGCCGAACAGGCGCAGCGGCTGGACTGGATGAAACCCTTTTCAACCGTCCGGAATGTCAGTTACGCGCACCCGGATGTGTCGATCAAATGGTTCGAAGACGGCACGTTGAACGTCGCCGCCAATTGCATCGACCGGCACCTGGCCACCCGCGGCGATCAGACCGCGATCATCTGGGAACCCGACGATCCGTCTGAACCGGCCAAGCATATCACCTACACCCAACTGCACGGCGCCGTGTGCCGGATGGCAAACATAATGGAGACGCTGGGCGTCCGCCGCGGCGACCGGGTGGTGCTTTATATGCCCATGATCCCCGAGGCCGCCTATGCCATGCTGGCCTGCGCCCGGGTCGGCGCGATCCATTCCATCGTCTTCGGCGGGTTCAGTCCCGATGCGCTGGCGGCGCGGATAAACGGCGCCGACGCCAAGCTTGTCATCACCGCCGACGAGGCGCCACGCGGCGGGCGCAATACGCCCTTGAAGTCGAATACCGACAAGGCACTGCTGCATTGCAAGGACAGCGTCAAATGCCTGGTGGTCAAGCGCACCGGCGGGCAGACCACCTGGATCGACGGGCGCGATTTCGACTACAACGAAATGGCGTTGGAGGCGTCCGACCACGCGCCGCCGGCAGAGGTCGGCGCCGAAGATCCGCTGTTCATCCTCTACACCTCCGGTTCCACCGGGCAGCCCAAGGGCGTGGTGCACACGACCGGCGGTTATCTGGTCTATGCCGCGATGACGCACCAATACACGTTCGACTATCACGACGGCGATATCTTCTGGTGCACCGCGGATGTCGGCTGGGTCACAGGGCACAGCTATATTGTCTATGGCCCGCTGGCCAATGGCGCGACGACGCTGATGTTCGAAGGGGTGCCGACCTATCCCGATGCCTCCCGTTTTTGGCAGGTCTGCGAGAAGCACAAGGTCAATCAGTTCTACACCGCGCCCACCGCAATCCGCGCGCTGATGGGGCAGGGCCGTGAATGGGTCGAGAAATGCGACCTTTCCAGCCTGCGGATCCTGGGCACCGTGGGCGAGCCGATCAACCCCGAAGCCTGGAACTGGTACAATGATGTCGTGGGCAAAGGTCGCTGCCCGATCGTCGACACCTGGTGGCAGACGGAAACCGGCGGCCACCTGATCACGCCGCTGCCCGGCGCCACCGCCACCAAGCCGGGCTCTGCCTGTATGCCGTTCTTCGGGGTGCAACCGGTGATACTCGATCCGCAAACCGGGGAAGAAATGACCGCGACCCAGGCCGAGGGCGTCTTGTGCATCAAAGACAGTTGGCCCGGACAGATGCGCACGGTCTGGGGCGATCACGAGCGGTTCGTGAAAACCTATTTCAGCGACTACAAGGGCTATTATTTCTCCGGCGATGGCTGCCGGCGCGATGCCGATGGTTATTACTGGATCACCGGGCGGGTCGATGACGTCATCAACGTCTCTGGCCATCGCATGGGCACGGCAGAGGTCGAAAGCGCATTGGTTGCCCATGCCGACGTGGCCGAGGCCGCGGTCGTGGGCTATCCACATCAGATCAAGGGGCAGGGGATCTATGCCTATGTCACGCTGATGAACGGCGTGGCGCCTTCGGATGATCTGCGCAAAACCCTGGAGACATGGGTGCGCACGGAGATTGGGCCGATCGCCAAGCCGGACCTGATCCAATGGGCGCCGGGGCTGCCCAAGACGCGCTCGGGCAAGATCATGCGGCGGATCCTGCGCAAGATCGCAGAGGACGACTATGGCAGCCTAGGCGATACGTCGACGCTGGCCGATCCGGCGGTGGTCGACGACCTGATCGAGAATCGCATGAACCGGGGCTGAGGTCCCGGTGCCGCATCCGGCCGCGGCCATTGCGCTGATGGTCGTGTCGATGGCGCTGATCCCGCTGGGCGATACATTCGGTAAACTGGCCATCGAACGCCATGGTGTGCCGCCGTTGACGGTCGCCTGGACACGGTTCCTGATCGGGTTGGCAGCGGCGCTGCCGTTTTTGGTGGTTTCACGCATGCATTTGCGCGTGTTGCGCGACCCGCGGCTTTACTTGCGCGGGCTCCTGATCGTGGCCGCGATCGGGTGTATTCTAACCGCATTGCAGACCGAGGATATCGGCAGTGTGTTCGGCGCGTTCTTTATCGGGCCGGTGGTCGCCTATGTGCTGACCGCCTGGCTTTTGCGCGAACCGGTGCGGCCGGCACGCAGCCTGCTGCTGGTGCTGGGCTTTATCGGGGTTTTGCTGGTGGTCAAACCCGGTTGGGGGATGACCGCGGGGCTGGGTTTTGCGCTGCTTGCGGGGCTGTTCTATGGCTGCTTTCTGACCGCCAGCCGCTGGCTGGCGCATTTGGGCGCGCCGGGGTTGCAACTGACCGCACAGCTTTTGTGCGGGTCGCTTCTGTTGTGGCCCTTGGGTGCCGGCGGGCTTGGGCCCGAGGTGCCCTGGGGGTTGCTTCTGGGTAGCGGTTTGGCATCATTTGGGGGCAACATGCTGCTTTTGTTCGCTTATCGGCTGATGCCGGGCACCGTATTGGCACCGCTCGTTTATCTGCAACTGATCGCCGCGATGGGCTTCGGACTGCTCGTTTGGGGCAGTCTGCCCGATGCCTTGGCGCTGATCGGGTTGGCGCTGTTGTTGGCCTCGGGGTTCGGTTCGCTTGCGCTTGGGCGGCGCGCATGATTCACTCCACCCAGTTCGACGGGAGTTGTGGGTATGCGCTACGGTTCGGTTTTTCTGGCATGTTTGGTGCTGGGTGCCTGCGGCTCCGGGGCGCCGGTGTCCCAGTCCGGTGGGTTGGCCATGGCCGACAGTTGCGACGCGCGCGGTCAGCGGGGGTTGGTCGGTGCGGTGCCGCGCGATCTGGCCGGGCTGTCGCTGGTGGCTCCGAAGGTGCGGTTCATCAATCCCGGTGATGCGGTGGCGCAAGACGCCCAGCCGGACCGGCTGAACATCGTCTTCGATGATGCAGGGGCGGTCACCGAAGTGTACTGCGGCTAAGATCCCGCAGGTCGCGAGCCGCCTCCGCTGTGTCCGGCTGCGCCGCGCGTGATACTCTTGGCAAGCTGAGCGGGTGCCCATGCGCAATGGGATTGCCCGGGGCGAGCGGCGATTTGTGCATAGCTCGGCTTGGGTAGTTACGGGGACTTTTCCCGACCGGTGGCCGATCGATGCCATCATTTGCCGCCGGATTTCCCGACACTCCGAGTTCCAGCGCCGTTCCGCTGCCCCTTCGCGCCCGCAGGAGGTGACACCACCACCTTTTGAGCCGCAGATTACGCGGCAGGTCGGTTTGGTGAAGGTGGGAAAGCGCAGGAGTATTGAAGCGATGTTGGCGCCCTGGGTGCGCGGTGGATGACACACCCATTGCGTATGACACGTGCCAAGTCTCCCAGCATCCCAGCGCTTGGCGGCTTCTGAACCCCAGCTGCTTTGATTTGATCGCGCTTTGCGGCCCATCCCGGTTTGCAGCACGTCAGGGCCACCGGATGTGTCCGGTTCGGACTTTTGACGAGCTGACCCCTCGACCAACCAATCGACGGCGGCTGAGGGCAGCGACCCTACCCGTGGCCTGACGGAGCATCAGCGCGAAACGCGCAATTTGGACAGACGTCGCTTGGACGGTTCGCAGTTGCGGGCAGCATACCTGCTCTTGGTCTCGTCAGGAGCCGCGCTTGTCCGAACCGTCCTGCGCTGGCAGGTGGCCTGACGAGCGGCAAGGAAGCGCTGGCGCTGCGCCGGCGCGGGCTTTGCGGCGGTTGCCGCGGTTTTGGGCGACCTTCCCTGTCGCTCTGCGATGCCGGTTGCGCGATCAGTCTTCCGGTGTCTCCTCCTCGATCAGTTGGATCGTGCCCTGCTTGGCCATGTCCTGAATGGTGCGGACCAGTTCCTGATGCGCGGCTTCGCCGTCGCGCTGGGTCGGTTCCGGCATGCCGGCGACGTCTTCCTCCAGCCGTTCGGCCAGGCGTTTGGAGAGGTTTTCCAATATGAACGGTGCAGAGGCGTTGTTCTGCATCTGGCCCCACTTCAATGCCGTGGTCAGAACCGGTTCCTCGACCTCCTTGATGATGATCGGCACATCGCGCGCCTCCACGCGGTGGCGGATGTCGTTGAAAGTGAACATCGTCTTCAGCACGTCGCGATGCAGGTTCGGGCGTTCGCCCTCCAAGAAGGTCAGGAACTTTTCGCGGTTCTGGGCGGAGACATTGTTCATCATGCCGGCAATCAGATCCGCCGGACGGCGGGCGCGGTTGGTCCGCTGCAGGGCGGACAGGAAGTCACGCGCGATCACGCGCTCGACCATCTCGGCCACGTCCGGGCTGAGCGCCGGTGTCCGCGACAGGCGCAATACGGTTTGCTGCGCGAACTCGGGATCCAGCCGTTCCAACACCGATGCGGCCTTGTCGGCACGCAACTCGGATAGGATCACGGCGGCTGTCTGCGGGTGTTCGCCGCCGACGAAGCTGACCAGTGCCGCATTCGAGATGTCGTTGAGCTTCTTCCACGCCTTGCGTGTGTCCCCGCCTTCGACATCGAACATGATGCGGTCGATGGTGGCGTCGTCCAGAACCTCCGACAGCAGGCGGCGCGCGGTCTGGCTGCCGCCGGACACTTCTTCTTCTGTGCCGATGGACAGAACGAACTCGGCGATGACCGCATCCAATGTCTCGGTAGAGATCCGGTCGAGCCGGCTGATCGCTACCGCTGTGCGGGTCAGCGCGGCTTCGTTCATGCCCTTCAGGAATTCGGCGGAGGTTTCGGGTCCTATCGCGGCGAGGATGATTGCAGCCTTCTGGATCGGGCTCAATTCGTCGGCGGTGGGGCCGCCTTCGCCCAGCGTTTCCCAGCTTTCGTGGGCGTCGCGTGCCTGACCCAAGGGCGCGCCGCCGGTTACGGCGGGCATGTTCATGACCCGTATCCCCGGATCATCGCACCGGCCAGCAACGACCAGCCATCGGCCAGCACGAAAAAGGCCAGCTTGAATGGCAGGGAGACCACCACGGGGGGCACCATCATCATTCCCATCGACATCAGAATGGCTGCGATGACGAGGTCGATAATCAGAAAAGGTAAAAAGACCAGAAACCCGACCTCGAACCCGCGTTGGATCTCCGACAGCAGAAAGCTGGGGATCAGCACTTGCAGCGGCGCCGCCTCAAGCGGGCCCTCAGGGGCCGGCCGCCCGGCGGCATCAACCAAAAGTCGGACGGTTTCGGGATCGGTGCGGGCGCCCATGAAGGCGCGAAACGGCTCTAGCCCCAGGGTGAAAGCCGTCTCCGGGTCGATGTCGCCGTCGATGCCCGGGCGGATCGCTGTCGTCCAGGCCTCGGTGAAGACCGGCTCCATGACGAAGTAGGTCAAAAATAGCGCCAGGCTGACGATCATCATGTTCGGCGGTGCCTGTTGGACCCCGATGGCTTGGCGCAGGATCGACAGCACCGTCACCATGAAGGGAAAGCAGGTGATCATGATCGCGAGGCCCGGTGCCAGGCTGAGCACGGTGACCAGCAGAAACAGTTGCACCGTACGCAGCGACAGGCTGCCGTCGCCGCCGAAATCGATCATCACTTCCTGCGCACCTGCGGGGCCCGCGACCGTCAGCGCGGCCGCGAGCGTCAGGCCCGCACTCAGCCACGCGCGGATCTCAGACCCCCTTGGAAAGGTCGGCGACTTCCGTCAGCCGCACGCCCAGCCGGCCGGTGCCGTCATCCATCTCCTGCAACTCGCCGCGGGCGATCAGGCGTTCGCCAACATAAAGCTCCACCGGGTCGTCGATCTTGCTATTCAGCGTGACCACGCTGTCGCGGCGCAGGCGCACCAGGTCGGCAACCAGCGGGCGCGCCTTGCCGACCGAGACCATCACTTCGATCGGCACTCCCATGAAAGCGGCTTCGCGGCGGCCGGAGCCGGTGGCCGGCGCCTCGGTTTCCACGATCGGCGTGGGTGGAAGGCTGCCGGCGATGGGCGTTTGCGTATCGCCGGGGTTTTCCTGGGCTTCGGGGGCGGTGTCATCCGACATCGGCGCGGGTCTCCGTATGTGTTGCGTCCAAATCCTGTTCGACACCGGCGAGCGCCGCCGTCAGATGCGCCTCCGCCGCACGGAGGATCGCCCCGGGATCGAGCGCGTCGAACCCGTCTTCCCAGTGCAACTCCGCCTCTTGCGGGGTCAGGCGCGGATCGGGGTCAAGCCGATAGCGGCCGTCGAACTCCGCCAGCGCTGGTTCCAGCGCCGCGGCCATTTCCGGCGCGCAGCGCAGCACCGGCACCGGTTCGGGTCGGTCGCGTAGCGCATCGGCCAGCGCATCGGAAACCAGATCCTTCAGACCCTCTTCGGCAAGCCGGGGTGCCAAGCCCGCGATCACCGTCTGAACGAAGGGTGCGATCCCGCGCAACACACTTGCCTGCGCCTCCTGCCGGTCCTGTGCCAGGTCGCGCAACACCTCGATCCATTCTGCGCGCAGCCGATCCTGGGCATCGGCATGCGCCTTGGCAGAAGCTTCGGTACCCGCCTGGGCCCCGGCGGCATGGCCCTCGTTCCAAGCCTCGGCAATCGCGTCGCGACGGGCGGCCTGTGCCGCGGCCGGGTGGTCCAAGGGGGTGAATTCTTCCAATGTCAGCGCGAAACCCATCAACCCACTCCTTCCGCCTGTTCTGGCGATTCAATCCAGCGCCGCAGTACGTCTGCGGAATCCTCGCGCCGGTCGACCACGAGCTCGCGCAGATTGCGCAGCTTGTTTTGGTCGACCTGCTCCAGCGCCGCCGTCTCGGTGTCCAGTGTCACTTCGCTTGGTGCCGCGGTCAGATCGGCGCTGCCCGCCAGGATTTCTGGTTCGGGCAGCAATGGCGGGCGCGATAACAGCGGTCGAACCACGAAAAAGCCCAACGCAAGTGCCACCAGGCCCAGAAAGACCGTTTGGATCAGGCTGACGATATTGCCGCCCGGCAAGGCGAAACCACCCGCCACCGCCTCCGTCCCGGCCGTGTCGGCGGCGGGAAATTCCAGGCTTTGTAACGTGACGCGGTCGCCGCGCGCCGGATCGAACCCGATGGCACTTTCGACCAATGCGCGCAACTGTTCCATCTCCTCCTCGGATCGCGGCTGCCAGGTCCGCGTACCATCGGCGGCGGTTTCGGTGATCCCGTCCAGCATGACAGCGACCGTGATGCGCCGGATCTGCCCCGGCTGGATCACCCGCTCGCGCCGGGTCTCTGACACCTCGTAGTTCTGCCGCTCACGCGTTTCGGACCGATTGCTATTGGAGCTTTCGCCGGTCGCTTCGGCGTCGCCGGCGGGCAGATTGCTGGCCACGGTGACATTGCCGCCGCCACTGCCGCTGGACTGTTCGGTCGTTTCTTCCAGATCGGTGCTGATCGCGACCCGGCTGGCGGGGTCGATCACCCGCTCGGTGATGCGCTGCGAGTCCATGTCGGCGTCGATATGCAGTTCGACCAGCGCCTTCCCGGCGCCCACGCGCGCGGCCAGCAGCCGCTCCAGGTTAGCCTTCATCTGTGCAGCGCGATCGTCCAAGGTCGCGGCATCCGTGCCGGGCTCCGTCGCGCCGCCCTCCAGCAGCACACCGTTTACGCTGTCGATCACGGTCACATCCTCAGGCGCGAGGCCCGAGACGGCCGAGGCGACCATGTACCGGATCGCCTGCGCCTGATCCGTGGCCACACGCCCGCGCGCCGGCGTCACCGTCACAGAGGCGCTGAGCGCGGTGTTGCGCGAAAACGCCTGCCGCGGCGGCGTCGCGATATGCACCCGGGCCGACCGGATGTTGCGGCTGGCCAGCACGGTACGCGCCAATTCGCCCTCTTTCGCGCGCCAATACGCGGCATCGAACATTTGCGAGGTCGTGCCGAAGCCGGTCATCGTATCCAGCAACTCATAGCCCACACCACCGGTTGCCGGCAGCCCCTCCGCCGCAAGCGCCAGCCGGGTTCCGTCGCGCTGGTCGCTGGCAACATAGATCGCGCCGCCCCGCACTTCGAAAGGCACGGCTCGCGCCTCCAACGCTGCAATCACCTCGCCGGCCGTCGCAGGCTCGAGCCCCGCATACAGCAGCGCCATGTCTTGCTGAGTCGATAGGCGCCAGATCAAGCCCATGCACAGAACCGCCGCGGCTATGGAGATTGCAACCACGAATCGCCGCCGCCCGTCCAACGCGCCCCATGCCGCGAGTGCCTGATTCATGCCCAGCCTCATATCTCCGCCAGCCCCTTTCTGGGCCCGGCCACCACCGCCTTATGGGCTGTTTGGATTTAAGAATTGGTTAGCCAGGCACGGCTAATACCGGCGCTGCGGAAATTGTGAGGTGGAAGGATTCCCCATGGCAGATGCAGCGGTGGAACAAGCCGAGGAAAAGCCGAAAAAGGGCAGCCTGAAAGGCATCCTTGTCGGCCTGGTGGGTGCGATCGTGATGGGTGGCGCCGGCTTTTTCGCCACATATACCGGGCTGACCGATTCGCTTTTGAAGGGCGGGGATGCGCCGAAAGCGGCGGAAAAGAACTTCGCGTTCGTCCCACTTGAACCGCTGATTGTCACGCTGGGCCCGGATGCGCGGGCGGCGACGTTGAAATTCACCGCCCAGCTGGAGGTCGAGCCGGGCTCTGAGGTGGTGGTGGGTGATCTGATGCCACGCATCATGGATGTGCTGAACAACTACCTGCGCGCGGTCGATGAGACCGAGCTTGAGGATCCCGCCTCGTTGACGCTGCTGCGGGCTCAGATGTTGCGGCGCCTGCAGATCATCGTCGGCGATGGCCATGTCCGCGATCTTCTGATCGCGGAATTCATTCTGACTTAAGGGGACCTGACAATGGAATTGATCGCCGATGGACTGCTGATTGCTGGCGCGCTGACCGCCGCGCTCTATTGCTGGGTCCTGGCGCGGCGGCTGCGGGCGTTGCGCAATATGGATAAGGGGCTGGGCGGTGCCATCGCCGGACTGTCGGAACGGGTGGAGCAGACCAAGGCGTCCTTGGCCGACACCAAGGCTTCGACGCGCGACATTTCAAAGGAATTGTCGGAACTGACCGCGCGGGCGGAGATCGCCGCCGGGCGGTTGGAACTGCTGTTATCCACGCTCCACGATTCTCCCAAGTCGGACACGCCTGTCCCACGCGCCGAACCGGAGGCGCCCGCCGAGCCGGAAGTGGCCGCGTCCGCACCCGCGCGGGAACCGCAACGGGAGATCGTGACCGCCCTGCGCCGCATCGCGGAAGGCGGTGCACGATGAGCATACGTATCCCTCAGACGCCTGGCGGCGCGTTGGCGATTCTGACAGCCTGCTTTCTGGGTTCAGCCGGGCTTCGGCTGATGGACGCGGCACCGGCTGCCGCACAACAGCTCGCCGCCAATCCCGCGGAAGCCGTGGGCGGCGGCTGTGGGGAGCCGGCGGATGTGGTGCTGAAAGCGGTGCGTGAGCGGGGCGAAGAACTGGACCGCCGCGAGGCGGAACTGGCCGAACGCTTAGCGCTGCTGCAATTGGCCGAAGCCGAATTCGAGGAAAAACAGGCCGCTCTCGTCGCCGCGGAGGAGCGGTTGTCAGCGACCATAGCGCGCGCGGATGGCGCGGCGGAACGAGATCTCGCGCAGCTGACCGCGATCTACGAGAACGTCAAACCCAAACGCGCTGTCGGGATCTTTGAATCCATGGAACCGACGTTCGCCGCCGGCATTCTGGCGCGCATGAACGCAACCTCGGCCGCGGAAATCCTGACCCTGATGGAGGCGGAAAAAGCCTATGCGGTCAGCGTCATACTCGCGGCACGAAACATGAACGCCGGCGGGCCAGCGCCGGCGAATTGAGGGTTTCTTAAAGCCCAGGCGGTAGGGCTTGGCGCGAATTGAGAGGGGATGAGCTATGTTCGGCGCGATCGGTATCGTGATCGTTTTTGTGATGGTGTTCGGCGGCTACGCGGCCGCCGGCGGCAAGTTCTCGATCATCCTCAGCGCCATCATCTATGAAATGATCATCATTGGCGGCGCCGCGGTGGGCGCATTCGTGATCGCCAACAGCGCCGCGGGGGTGAAACAGACCCTGGCAGATATCGGCAAGGTATTTAAGGGGCCGCATTGGGTTGCGCAGGACTATCAGGACATCCTGGTCTTGATGTACAGCCTCATCCGGCTCAGCCGGCAAAACCCGCTGGAGGTCGAGACACATATCGAAAGCCCTGGCGAATCGGATCTGTTCAATCAGTTTCCCAAGATCGCCGCCGACCATGAGGCGGTCGATCTGATCTGCGACACCATGCGCGCGGCGGCGATGAACTACGACGATCCGCACCAGGTCGAAGAGGTGCTGAACAAGCGCATCGAGGCTAACAATATCCATGCGGAACACTCCAGCCATGCACTCCAAAGCATGGCTGACGGTCTGCCAGCACTTGGGATCGTTGCGGCGGTTCTGGGGGTCATCAAGACCATGGGTTCGATCGATCAGCCACCGGAGATCCTTGGCAAGTTGATCGGCGGTGCCCTAGTCGGAACGTTTCTCGGGGTCTTCCTCGCTTATGGCATCGTCGGGCCGTTTGCGACAAAGGTCGGGTCGGTGGTGCATGACGACCAGCATTTCTACGCCCTGATCCGCGAAGTGATGGTGGCGAACCTTCATCGCCATCCGCCCAACATCTGTGTCGAGGTCGGACGGCAAAACACCCCGCATCAGTTCCGGCCCAGCTTCAACGATCTCGACGAGGCGTTGCGCTCCGGCAAGCAGGAGGCCGCGGCATGAGGCTGTTGGCATGCCTGATGTCGATCATTGTGCTAATGGTGATGCCCTTCGCGGCGGCCGCGGCCGAGCCGATCCGAGCGATCGAGCACCCCGAGTATTCGAGGCTCGTGCTCCCGGTTGAACAGGGCGATACCTGGACGCTGGGGCGCGAAGGGCGCCGTGCCGCGCTGCGCATCGCTGGCGCCACCCGAAGTTATCGGCTAGAGGGCGTGTTTGACCGTATGCCGCGCGACCGGATCCGCGCAGTATCGCAAGCGCCCGGCGGAAACGGCACCGTTCTTACCCTTGAACTGGGTTGCGACTGCGATGTCTCCGTAACCAGGCTCGGCAGTCTTTACCTGGCTTTGGATGTGCGCCGGCTGGATGCCGATGGTGGACAAGTGGCGCAAAGCCCCACGCGACTGCAAGGCATCGGTCCGCCGGAGGCGGAACTGCCGCCGGACACGTCGGGGTCACGCAAGCCGGCAGCGCTTGCCGACGCCCCGCCGGCGCCCGATGCGCCTGCCGACCCGGTGCCGGAGACCCCTGTGACGGCCGCGGAACCTGCGTCAGACCCGGTGCTGGCCGCCCGTGAGGCGCTGATACGGCAGCTCAACCAGGCCGCGGAGGAGGGGATTTTGAGCTTTGCACCCTCCATCGAGGACAGCGCGGACGAACTCGTAGCGGTGCCGCCCGCGCCGGCGACCGCCGGCAGCCTGCCGCCAAGCCGCGACACCGGCGCGCCCGCGCCGCCCGCACGGACGGGCCCTGCCACATTGTCGGCCCTTGCCGCACGCGACCATCTGACGGTCCGTGGCGGTTTGGTCTTGCAAAAGACAGCCGAACCGGAAGCAAAGGAGCACTGTCCGCCTCCGATGGCATTTGACTTCCTGCCCAAGGTCGATGCGCCATCCGATCCGGGTGCGTCCATCGCGCAGGCCCGGCTTGCGCTTCTGACGGAAGACGGTTCGGTGAGCGCGGAAGGGGCCGCGGCTTTGGTGCGCGTGTATATGGGGCTGGGCTTCGGTCGGGAAAGCCGCGCGGTGCTGAACCTTGCCCCGGAAACCACGCCGCATCGCGATCTGCTGCGACAGCTTGCCTCTTTGGTCGAGAGCGGAAGTGGTGTCGCAGGCCCGCCGCTTGGCACGGCCGCCAATTGCCCCGGCGCAGCGCGGCTGTGGCGGATCCTTGCGGAAATGGAGGCCTATCCCGCCGACGAGGCCGACAAACAAGAGATTTCGGATGCGCTCGAATCGCTGCCGCCACGGCTGCGACGGTTGTTGGGATCCCGCCTCGCTAGTATCGCTTTGGTTGCGGGAAACGCCGATGCCGCGCGCCGGACGCTCGATGTCCTTGATCGCACACCGGGGGCCATGGATGCCGCCGAGCGAGCGGCTCGCTCAAACACCCTGATTTCGGAGGCGCGTCCAGAGCGCGCCGCGGAGATCAGCGCCCCGGCGCTTGATCTGTCTGGTCCGGCAGACCCTGAACTGTTGTTGGCACATGCGGAGGCGGTACTACAGTCGGGCGCGCCGATCACCGAAAATCTCAGCGCAGCGATGGATGCCGTTTCCGAGGCGTCTCCGGTGCAAACCCAAGCGGGCTTCGCCTTGCGATTGGTGTCGGCGCGGGTCACGGCAGCGCAAGGTCGACCGCGGGACGCGTTGGCGGAACTGCGCGCGCTGGAGGCGATGGTACCGGAACACGCGGATCGCGCGGTTGCGCTGGGACAGGATATCTTGCGTGACTTGTCATCGGTTCAGATTGCTCCGGAGGAATTCGTGCGATCGGTCCTGGAAAGCGATCATCTGCTTACGTTGGGCGACGCTATGCTGCGGCAGGATATCGCCGTGCGGCTGTTGGATGCCGGATTGCCAAATGCCGTGGAGGCAATATTCAATACCCAAGGTGATGGCCTGCTGAATGCCGACGCGCGGGTCCTGCTTGCACAAGCACGGCATATGCGCGGCGATCACGCCGGCGCCCTGGAAAAACTGCAAGGACTGGAAAGTGCCGAGGCACGACGTTTGCGCGCCGAAGCTCATCGCAGCGCTGGCGCGATCGAGGCGGCTTTCGATGCGGTTCGTCAGCTTGACCCCACCGATGCGACGCGGAACAAACTTGCGTTGCTAGCCGGCACTTGGGATGCGGTGGTAAAGGTTTCAGATAACACGTTCCCCGAATTGACGGATTACGCGATTTCGGTTGGAGCTCAGACACCTGGCGTTTCAGTGCGCAAGTCTGAGAATCATGACGGGCACGCTCAGGTGGCGGATGCGGGCACGCTCAGCCGCGCGCGTGCGGTGCTTGAAGCGTCGGCGACGGCACGGACCGCATTCGAACGGTCGCTTGCACGCCGAGCGGAAGAAACAAACTAGTAGCGATTGAAAATAGATGCCACGGCTATCGTAATCAATATAGTCAGACTGCGTATGAAAACAGACGATCAATTTATGTTTATGGCGGTTTGTTTCAGTCTATAACCTGGAAAATATTTTGCCTTCGTCAACAAGTAATGTCTTCTATCTTATACATTGATCTATTGGGCGCTATTACTCCCATTTTGGGCTGCCAATCTAGGCTCTGTAATTATTCAGCGAATTCTCTTTGAGGTCTTTTGCCCGGTTCACTTGCGCTGAGCGGGGGCGACAAGTGAGAGGGTGATGAGCCTCTATTGGCTAAGCGATGTGAGTGGGCGTCGGACCAGCCGCATCTTCCGAATGGGCGGAACGGGGCGCGGCGGGTCGATGATCGGCGGGTTGTCTCCGGCATCCTGCATATGTTGAAGACCGGTGCGCGCTGCCGCGATTGCCCTGCAGATTACGACCCCCACACGACGATCCACAACCGCTGCAATGGACGTCCCAAGCGGTGCGCTTGCGAGGACGTGTTTTACGTTTTACCAGGTTGGCTCTGTGTTTTCGGCACAACCAGCGCTGATCTGCAAAGGGCTGACTGGCTGCTGGCGGATCGTGGCTATGACGCTGACTGGTTCAGAGAGGCGTTGAGAGATAAAGGAATACGCGCGTGTATCCCGGGCCGGAAGTAGCGCAAGACTACCATCAAACACAACAAAGGCCGATACAAACAGCGTAACCGAATTGCTCAGTCTGAGGTGCTCTCTGGAAACTGGGCACTGACGGAAGCTACGATCTGAGGTCATCTTGGTCTTCGAGAAGGAGACGGATAAGATGGCGAAGAGAAAGCGGCACGCGGCGGCG